>CAKQQT010000005.1 GCA_934271235.1 uncultured Clostridia bacterium
CGTACTGCCGGATATAGTGCAGCAGTTTGCTGTAGCCGAGGAGTGTCGGACTTTTTGTCAGGATTTCATCTTGTTTGCTATAATTCAAGTTTATCACATTTACGACCAGTTCTAAAGAGTTTTCTTTCGGCTCGGCAAGAAAACTTTCCGACAAACGCAGCTGACGGCTGTCCCAGGTTTCCGTTCCGGTGTAAAAAGTATAGAACTCCGGCGCCGGAAACTTGATCTGATGCTTGCCGTAGATGCCCTCCGTCCCAGTCAGGTCTTCAATCGTGCGGCTGGCATAGCCGAGACATCGCAGCGGCATGTTAAAGTTGATCGTACTCTGCTGCTCAGAAAGCACCAGATGATGATCATTGATGACAAAACCGAGGTCGTTTTTGCGGTCCACATAGACTGCATTTTCGAGGGTCGTATAGGTCAGTTCCGTGTCCGGCGGAAGATGCTCATCGCTGACCGCGTTGTAGAGTTCGATGGCACGCGCTTTTTCGGAAAAAAGCAGACGGAATGTTGAATCTTTGTGCGTGCGCAGCGGGCTTTCGCCTGCACGGGACGTATCGGAAACCGATACTTGCTTCAAGGTTTGGGTTGCTGTTGGCATAGGGTTCACACTTTCTTTTGTTTTCAGTTTCTCGTTTTTATCGTTACTTTTTCTTGATTGTTTGTATTTATTTTACTGTATTCATTTTACATCTTTAACACCATACTTGTCAACCATATTTTTCCTCTTTCTCCACAGTACATAAATTTTGATTTTTATTGAATTTATGTACTGCGTCCATATTTGCTGTGAATCTTTGGGATATCCCAAAAACGGGGAATGGAGAGTGATCGCTCACTCTCCATTCGTAAAAAGTCTTAGTGACTTATTTTATTTTGTTTCGCGTTTTGTCGCTTTGCGGATTCCAAGCAACGCACCTGCTGCAATGATTCCGTAGATTGCCAGAGAAATCGGCATATCGTCGCCGGTCTTCGGAACGTTGTTCGGATTTTCATCCGGTTTGTTCGGTTCTGCCGGTGTTGCCGGATTGGTCGGCTTCGGGTCGGTCGGCTTCGGATCAACCGGCGGCTTTTCTGCATCCTTTGTATAGGTGTTGGTGATTGTTACATTCTCGCCGCCATAGGCCAGCGTGAAATTGTTTTTGCTGAATGTCTGACCGGACTGCGTGTAACCCTCAACTGCAGGCGCAGTTTCCGTAAGCGTATATTCACCATAAGACAGATAGATCGTCTTGGTTTCGTTTGCTTTCAGCGTTACGGTACGAACTACGGTTCCATATCTGTTAGTAATGGTGACGTTAACCGCATAGTCAGCCGGAACAGTATCCAGACCTACAACCTGTTTGGTGATCGTCAGCGGATATACATCTGGGGTCGGAGTTGGTGGAATAATCACCTTTTCCCACTGTGCGGTGTAAGTGGCATTGCCGGTTACGGTTTTTGCGACCGCAGGATACCAACCGGTGAACGTGTAACCCGCACGCGTTGGCGTTCCATCGAAAGCAGGTGTCAAATCACCAGATTTCAGATTGTTGTAGACCTGATCAGCAAAGACCTGTTCTCCTTCCACACCGTCCGTGTAGGTCACGGTATAATACGTTGGATCCAGTTCCGAATCGCCACAATTGACCTTGAAGACAACAGGAAACTCACCATTCGCTATTTCAAAGTTCTCATAGGCCCTGTTAAACTTCACTACTATGGTCTTGGTTTCCGTTTCTCCAGCGGCAAGCCGATGGTTCACCTGCATATCCTTATTGTACTGTTCAATGTACTGGCTTGCTGCAACAGTGATGGTACTGGTGTAGTTACCTTCTTCGTCCTGATTGGTAACAGCGGAATATCCACCCACCGATGTGTCATATTCCTTGGTTTCGTGATTGCTGCCTTCTTTAACGCATTCAACCTTTATCCTTAAGTTTTCCTTAATCAAATGCTCACTTTTGGATTCCCACTGTGCGATGTAAGTGGCGTCCTCGGTCACTGTATCGGCAACTGCCGGTTTCCATCCTTTGAAGATGTAGTCCGCATGGGTTGGTTCATTGTCATTCTCATCGTATTTAGGGGTTGTTGTTCCCTTCTCCAGATCAGGATAGACTTTATCCGCAAAGAACTCTTCATTCATGCCATCCTTGTAGGTAACGGTGTATGTGCCTGTATCTGTACTGGTGAAAGTCCATGTGCCGGTAATCGTAACATTCTCTGCTGTCATGGTAAAATTACTGGATCTATCCCAACCGTTAAAAGTCCATGTGCCTGTTTTGCCGTCTTTTGTGGTTTCTGTAGTGGTCAAACCATCAGCAACGGAGACAGATGTCCCAACTAAATATACTTTTTCTGCAGGAATTGCACTTGAAGTAGCAGGACTATCTCCGGTAACCTGATAGGTGACCTTCGCAGCAATCAGTGGAAGCGTTGGAGATTCCGATAAGGTTAACATTCCGCTATTGGAAGCATAAATGCCCGCCTTACTTTCTTCCGTGTCGTTGGTTGGATAGTAATGCGTACCAGTCCGCCACTCGGCAGAAGGATCTGGTTCAATGGAGAACGTCAGCACCAATTTATTACCTTGCCATTTTCCATCCTTTTTTACCACCAGATTTTCTTCACTGATGTAATTAAAACCGGAAACCGCAATGTTTTTTCCATCCCGAGTAACTTCTATGTTAGCATCGGTAATATCCTTAGGCTCACCCCAAGTGTTATCACTTATGCGCTCGGCTTTTTGAACCTTGCATGTTTTCAACGCATTGTTATTGTCCACTTCGAACTTGAAATAGTCACTCAAGGTATCCTTCAGCAGTGAAGTTGCATCTGCCTTAGCAGTGGTGCTGACTACTTCGTTGACAATCTGCTGGAATACCTCATTCAACTTTGAACCATCCGTAACAATGGTAGAATAGTTATCCGCTTTCACAGTGCCTGCATTTGTCATGCTGCTCGCATCTGGATAATTGGAAGATGTATAATCCAAAAAGTTTTTCACATTCTTCGAAGGATTCGCAATCATGCCAACGGTGTAAATCAACGTGTTAGCACTCTTCATAGTCTTGGCTTCGGAGATTGCCTTATTAGCGACATCCTTTTCAAAACTGTTCGTGGAAGTTGGTGCACCGTCCGTAAACAGCACCACAACTTTCTGCCTGTTCGCAGAGGATTTCTTCAGCAGATCATTTGCCAATTCCATGCCAAAGTCTGCTCGTGTCGCACCCGCAGCGCTCAATTCGTCAATCTTACTATTTAGACTGCTAGCACCATTGCCTGTGACACTAGTCAATTCGATAAGCTTTTGAGAGCAGTTATAATTATTAAACAAGCCTTCCCGATAGAAGTCATTGCCCACTTTTTCTGATTTCGTACCGGCAAACTTCACCACGGCAATCTTGTGATTCACATTATTGGTCACAGCCTCAGTCGCGACTTTGTCGACAAAATTCTTTGCGGCAGCCTTCATGGACTCCAGCTTTTTCGCAGTAGTGGTGGCAACTGTATACAAATCTCCCTCGTAGATGGTGTCCTTTGAGCTATTAACTATCTTACCGATATATTCACCATTGTTGCCGGTCCAATTCCAATAATAGAGATAAAACTCATCCGGGGCGTTCCATTTTCTGTCATGCTCGGCATATACTGGATAATACTCGTCATTAACCTTATAATAGTACGAAGTCTGGTGAGTCCACCAGTCTATAGCACCAATTGAATCGTAGGAATATGCCTTGCTCACTTTTGTATAAGTGCGGGTAGTTTCGTCATCATCCATAGAACCGGAAACATCCAGCACCAGTACAATGTCCAACGGCTTGCTGACGGTGGTAGGGCTGCTTGTTCCGGTAGCGAAAGCCTCCAGCACTAAGTCATAGGATCCGTCATCATTGGTGACAACTTTCTTCGTAATGCTCAAGTCATTAGCAGACTCTTGAACCAAAGTTTTTGCACCCGGTTCAATATCAGTTGCAGGCGTTTGATCCGCAAACGCCATGGTCGGCATGAAGCATAGCAGAACTGCTATGATCATGAGCACAGCTAAAATTTTCTGTTTCATTTTCCCCTCCTAATGTTCTTCATAGTTTTGTCTTTTTTGACCACATTAAGTAACCATATTATAGTATTTTTGCCAGGGTGCGTCAAGCTTTACTGCGCAAAAGGATTGCTTTCTTTCTGAAACATTTTTGCTTGTTCTACAGGTTGATTTTGTCTGTTGTCAGTCATCTCCCTGCATCGGACTGTACAGGACGTTTGCCATGGCGTGCAGGGCGCTGCCGGTGGCCGCGCGGTCCATGGTCAGGCTGTAGGTGACGCCCGGCGCGACATCGAACCAGAGGATCTTGCCGTCCGCGTTTTCGTTCCAGTACGCGGCCGTGATGCACCAGCCGATCGAGGTGTCTGTATCCTGCTTTGTGTAAGCTGCGCCCGCTTCCGAAATATCCGGGATCTCGTCCGGTACGCCGTCCGGCGACGCGATGCGGTAGACATAATGCACGCCGTCCAGATCAAAGGTCAGCTGCGCGGCGCTCTTGCCGTCCACAGCTTCCGGCGTCTGCGCGTCCGGCAATGCCTTGACGGTCACGATATCATAGCTGATGTTCTCTGCCCCCTCCGGCGCGCTGCCGATCTCAAAGCCGAGCGTCTGCAGGATGCTGTAGGCAGTATTGACCGCGTTCTGCCGGCTACCGGAAGTCGCAAGGCACCACTGGGTCTCGCTCTGCGGCGAATACCAGCTGACCTGCACACGGTCCGCGGCATCGGAAACGGTGATGCGGTAGGATTCTCCCGTCCAGGTCTGCGCGTCAGCCTGCGTGTTCTTCCCGGCTTCCGCTTCCTCAAAAAGCGCGGTTTCGGCCGTATCTTTCAGGATCCGATAGCGATAGGTTTCCCCTTTCTCGGTGAACTCTGCCTGTGCAATGGCGGTTTCACCGCTGTCGTTCCGCACCAAAGAATAGCTGGTATCTTCGGCGGTTTCCGGCAGGTCCATCACATAGCCGAGGGATTCCAGTTCTTCCCGCGTCGCCGCCTGCGCGGTATCCGCGGCCGGCGTCAGGAATCGGGTCCCGGCCAATACCAGACAAAGGCAGGCAAGGATCACACCGCCTCGCTGCAGCAGGCGTCTGCGTCCATCGGCCGGTTTCGACGCGGGTGCTCCGGCTTCGCCCCGCTGCGGCATCCGTGACTTCCCTGCGGCAGGCTGCTGCGCCTCTTCCAAAAAACGCGGATCGATGCTTTTCATGACTTTCTCGAATCGTTCCTGTTTCATATCGAAATGCCCTCCTTTCGCACAGCTTCCGCAAATCTTCTCCGGGTGCGGAACAGGCTGGATTTTACTTTTTCCTCGCTGACCGCAAAGGCCTGCGCGATCTCCCGGATGCTTTCGCCGTACCAGTACCGGCGCACGAAGAAGATTCGTGCCTCCGGCTTGAGCTTTACCAAAAATCCGTTGAGAAAGTCCGCGAACTCCTGCCGGTTCTCCATGTTCTTCGGATCCCCGGCACTGCCCGCGTCCGGCAGACAGGTCTCCAGCTCCTCAAAGGCTTCGGTCAGCGCGGTGCTGCGTTTGGCAGCGTGGTTGTAATCATGGCGGTCCAGCGCCAGATTGCGCGTGATCGCGCACAGATAAGCGCTTAACGACTGCGGCCTGGCAGGCGGGATCGTGTTCCACGCGCGCAGGCAGGTGTCGTTGACACATTCCTCAGCGTCCCGCGGATCAGGCAGGATGCGGCGCGCGACGGACAGGCACAGCTGTCCGTATTTTTGTTTGACGGCGGTCAGCGCGGTTTCCTGTCGGTCAAAAAACAGCGCGATGATGCTTTGGTCTTCAAAGATGTTCACGGAAATTTTCCTTTCCTCTCATTATGACGGTAACCCGATGGCTGTGGTTGCAAAAAAGCAGGGAAACGCGGCGTCTCCCTGCTTCAGTCTTCAATATCATACGGAATTACTCCGCGTCCTTATACGCTTCTCTGAGCTTCTTGATCAGCTCGTCGATGCGGCGAACGACCTTGACAAAGTCTTCTTCCTTGTAGCCTCTGGTGGTCATCGGCGCGGTACCGATGCGGACGCCGGAGGTTTCTTTCGGAGAACGCTTTTCGCAAGGCACGCAGTTCTTGTTGAGCGTGATGCCGACCTTGTCGCATTCTTCCTGCAGGACTCTGCCGCTGAACGGTTCATCAGAAAGGTCTAACAGGATCAGATGATTGTCCGTGCCGCCGGTCACGACCTTGTAGCCGAGACGGATAAATTCGTCGGACAGCGCCTTGCAGTTCTTAACGACCTGATGCACGTATTCTTTGTACTCCGGTCTCAGCGCTTCTTCGGCACAGACTGCCTTGCCGGCGATGATGTGTTCCAGCGGACCGCCCTGTGCGTACGGGAAGACCGCGCTGTCGATCTTTTTAGCCAGTTCCGGTCTTGCGAAGATCAGACCGCCGCGCGGGCCTCTGAGGGTCTTGTGCGTTGTGGTCGTGATGATGTCCGCATAGCCGAACGGAGACGGATGCGCGCCGCCTGCCACCAGACCCGCGATATGCGCCATATCGACCATGAAGTATGCGCCGACTTCCTTGGCGATCTCCGCGAACGCCGCAAAATCGATCGTTCTGGAATAAGCGGACGCACCGGTCAGGATCAGCTGCGGTCTGCATGCCAGCGCCTTTTTGCGCACGTCCTGCATATCGATGTAGCCTCTTTCGTCTACATCATAAAATACCATGTTGTATAATTTGCCGCTGAAGTTTACGGAAGATCCGTGGGTCAGGTGACCGCCGTTGTCCAGGCTCAGGGACAGGATCGTATCTCCCGGGTTCAGGATCGCCTTGTACGCGGCGAAGTTGGCCTGCGAACCGCTGTGCGGCTGTACGTTGACGTGATAATCGGTATCGAATACCTTTCTCCACATGTCGCAGCAGTATTCTTCCAGCTCATCGACAAACTCGGTCCCGCCGTAGTAACGGCTGGTATTGCCGGAAGTACGGACATACGGATAGCCCTCTGCGTATTTCCAAGAAAGACAACTGCCGCATGCCGCGAGAACTGCCTCGGAGCAGTAGTTTTCGGAAGCGATGAGCTCCACATTATTCTTCTGACGGTTGTATTCTTTTTCGATCAATCCGCCTACGACCGGTGATGTCTTTTTGATAAACTCAAAATTATCGACATTGTAAGTGCTGTTGTCTTTTCCGTTAACATCGAACATTTCAGATATTCCTCCATTTTTCTGTGCCCGCGCTCTGTTTCTCCTGCGGACAGTATTGCATATAAAATGATTTTATCACAAACGTCGGTGCATCGCAAGAACTAAATTGCAGTCAGGCCTCTTCGTCAGGCCTCTTCCAGCTTCACGACGGAAACCTCAAACGCCTTGCGCATCTGGGCGCTGCCGTCCTCCATCTTCTTTTTGTACTCGCGGCTCTGGATGCGGCCCTCGATCATCAGCTTGGTGCCCACGCCGAGGCTCTCCGCGTAAGCGGCATTGCGGCCCCAGGCGATGCACGGGATATAATCGGACTTGTTGTACATGCGGTTGACCGCCAGCATCAGGTCGCAGATCTCACGGCCCATCGGCGAGGTGCGGCGCAGCGGCGGCTTGCATAAGAAGCCCTCCAGATAGATATAGTTTTCGTTATAGCCGAAATTTTCACTGAAAAAAATCTCTTTGGCGAACACGACAACGTTCAGCTTGTTGTGGTTCTCGACCACTTCGTTGTAGGTCCTCACTTGTCCTTTGATCTCCACAAAGTCTTTGATCCGCGGTGTATGGTCAAAGATCAGGCGCTCGGAGATCATGATGTTGATCTCGTCGATATATCCGCTGCGGCGCTCGATGCCCAGCACAAATGTATAAAAAATCTCCCCGTATGTCTTATGACTGAACTCCAGATCCGAAAGAACGACCCCGCAAAGTTCCGCTACATTACTTTCCATCTTTTCCTCCTGTTTGTTTGAATGTCTCTACATTCTATTTCAGGTTTGGAAAAAGTATGCAAAATGTTTTCCTGCAGAACCCGCGAGGCCGCCGGTCTCGTTATCTTCTCGTTATTTTTTAGAACAGTCCGGTGATGACGCCGTTTTCATCCACGTCGATCTTCTCTGCCGACGGTACTTTCGGCAGTCCCGGCATGGTCATGATGTCGCCGGTCTTGGCAACGACAAAGCCCGCGCCCGCGCAGACCTTGACGTCTTTGATGGTGATGCGGAAATCCCGCGGCGCGCCCAGTTTCGACGCGTCGTCGGAGAAGCTGAACTGCGTCTTGGCCATGCAGACCGGGAGCGCTCCGAAGCCCAGATCTTCGATCGTCTGCAGCTGCTTTTTGGCCTGCGGCAGGAAATCGACGCCATCCGCGCGGTAGATCTTCGCGGCAACGGTTTCGATCTTTTCTTTCAAACTCAGATCGTCTTCATAGACATAATGGAAATTGTTTTCGCCCTCTGTCAATCTGAGGACCTCTTCCGCGAGCGCCAGGCCGCCCTCGCCGCCTTTGCCCCATACTTCGGAGAGCACCACATTGACGCCCAGCGTGCAGCACTGTTCTTCCACCAGCGCCAGCTCCGCCTCGGTATCAGTCGGGAAGCGGTTGATGGCAACGACGCAAGGCAGTCCGTAATTCTGTGTCACGTTCTCAACATGCTGCAGCAGGTTCGGAAGTCCTTTTTTGAGAGCTTCCAGGTTCTCGCTGTTCAGTTCCTGTTTCGGCACGCCGCCGTGGTATTTTAAAGCTCGAACGGTTGCGACTACAACGGCTGCGTCCGGACGCAGTCCGGCTTTGCGGCACTTGATGTCCACAAATTTTTCAGCTCCCAGGTCTGCTGCGAATCCGGCTTCGGTAACGACGATGTCCGCCAGTTTCAGCGCCATTCTGGTCGCCATGATGGAGTTGCAGCCGTGCGCGATATTGGCGAACGGTCCGCCGTGGATAAACGCCGGGGTGTGTTCCAGTGTCTGTACCAGATTCGGTTTCAGCGCGTCTTTGAGGACTGCTGCCACCGCGCCCTGGATCTTGAGGTCCGCGACCGTTACCGGCTTATCCTCATAGGTGTAGCCGACGATGATGGACGCGACTTTCTGCTTCAGATCCGGAATATCTTTGGAGAGGCAGAGGATCGCCATGATCTCGCTGGCAACCGTGATCTCGAATCCGTCTTCGCGCGGTACGCCCTGCATGCGGCCGCCCAGTCCGTCGACGATATTCCGCAGCTGACGATCATTCATATCGACTACGCGCTTCCATGTGATCTTTTTGACATCGATGCCGAGGCTGTTGCCCTGCTGGATATGGTTGTCAAGACAAGCCGCGATCAGATTGTTGGCGATGCCGATGGCGTGCATATCGCCGGTAAAGTGGAGATTGATGTCTTCCATCGGTACGACCTGCGCGTAGCCGCCGCCGGCCGCGCCGCCTTTGACGCCGAAGACCGGTCCCAGAGACGGTTCCCGCAGAGCGGCAAAAACATTTTTGCCCATTTTGTGCAGGGCGTCCGCAAGACCGACAGTCGTCGTCGTCTTACCCTCTCCTGCCGGAGTCGGGGAGATCGCGGTCACCAGCACCAGTTTGCCGTCCGGTGTGTCTGCCTTGTCTTTTAACAGATTGTAGTCGATCTTCGCTTTGTATTTGCCGTACATTTCGATGTATTTTTCATCGATGCCGGCGTTCGCCGCGATCTCGCTGATGTTGGTCATCACTGACTCCTGTGCGATCTGAATGTCGCTCTTGAATTCCATTTGCGGTTCCTCCTGTTTTCTTTTTTCGCATGGGTTGTTTCTTTGTTATCTATCTATCACAAGTTCTTTAGGAAACTCCGGCGGTGGATCGGCGTCATACCCTGTGCATGCAGCCCCTCGTAATGTGCCTTGGTTCCGTATCCCTTGTTTTTTTCAAATCCGTAGCCCGGATAAACGCGGTCATATTCGACCATCATCCGGTCTCTGGTCACTTTGGCGATGATCGAGGCAGCCGCGATGGACAGGCTCGCCGCGTCTCCCTTAACGATCCCGGTCTGCGGGACGGTGACAGTCTTTAGCGTCAGCGCGTCGATCAGAAGATGCTGCAGATGCGCGCCTCGCTTTTCGCAGAGCATGCGGTCGGCGTTCCGGACGGCTTCTGCCATTGCTTCCTTTGTCGCTTCGAGGATGTTGATCTCGTCGATGACACGGTTATCCCGGATGCCGATGCCCCAAGCGGTCGCCTGCGCGAGGATCTCATCATAGAGGGCTTCCCGCTTTTTTTCGGAAAGTTTTTTTGAGTCGTCTACGCCCAAAACGCTGAAATCTTCCGGCAGGATCACGCAGGCCGTGACGACCGGTCCCGCCAGCGGTCCTCTGCCGACTTCATCGACACCGCCGATATATTGTATGCCCTCGCTCCGAAGTTTTCGCTCATAGATCTGCATCGTCTGCAGTTTTTCTTCCAGCATCCGCTGTCGTTCCTGTTTTGTCATAGTCTGATCTGCTCCAGTGTAATGTTCCCGATCCTGCCGCTGCGGAATTCGTCCAGCAGCGTGCGTGCGCAGCGTTCGTAGTCGATGCGCTTGCCCGGCAGGATGAACCCCCGTTTGACTGCGATATTCTCCATGTTGACGAGCGCGTCCTCGTCGAGTTCTTCCAGCTTATAGCGTTCCATGAGCAGCCCCGGATAATCCTGCTGCAGGACTTTGATGAGTTCCAGAGCCAAGCCGGCGGTATCGAGGATTTCATCCTTGATGGAACCGCAAAACGCCAGGTTCAGTCCGACTTTTGGGTCTTCAAACTTCGGCCACAGGATGCCCGGCGTGTCCAAAAGCTGCATGCCGTTTTCGAGTCCCAGCCATTGCTTGCCCTTGGTCACGCCCGGCCGATCGCCGGTCTTGGCGCTCTTCTTGCCGGTCATGCGGTTGATGAGGGAAGATTTGCCGACATTCGGCACGCCGACGATCATCATGCGCAGAGATTTTTTGCGGATCTGGCCCTCGTTTTTTTCGTCCTGCAGGCGGTTGAGCACTTTATAAAGCTGTCCTACGCCGGTGCCGGTCATGCAGTTCATAGCCAGTACGAGATTTCCCTGTTTTTTAAAATAGTCCGCCCACGCCTCGTTGGCTTTGTGGTCGGAAAGATCGCTTTTGTTGAGCACGATCAGCCGCTTCTTGTTTTTGACCAGCTCGTCAATGATGGGATTGCGGCTGGAAACGGGGATCCTGGCGTCGATGACCTCGATCACGATGTCCACCATTTTCAGATTTTCCGCGATCAGCTCCCGCGTCTTTTTCATATGCCCCGGATACCAGTTGATATTTTCGATCATGTTTCGCCCTCCTTTCCTTGCGCTGCTTTAGTCCGACAGTATAAAAAAGGGGAATCTTCGCGATTCCCCATCGTAAACTAGTCTCTAGTTTTGATCTTAGCAGCCTTACCTGTTCTTTCACGCATGTAGTTGAGTTTTGCTCTTCTTACAGCGCCTCTTCTGGTCACTTCGATCTTTTCGATCTTCGGTGAATGCAGCGGGAATGTCTTTTCCACGCCGACGCCGGAAGAAATCTTACGAACGGTGAAAGTTTCGCTGATGCCGCCATTCTGTCTCTTCAGGACAAAGCCTTCGAAGACCTGAATTCTTTCTCTGTTTCCTTCTTTAATCTTAATGTGGACCTTTACGGTGTCTCCCACATTAAAAGCAGGGATCTCAGTTTTTTCGTATTCCTGAGTGATTGATTTCATGAAATCCATTTTGTTTCCTCCTTCCCTCCAAGACGTTCGTGGCTCCGCCGCGTTCCGTGACACGACGCGAGAGTTTCCCAGAGGACCGCCCGTAATAACTGTTATATTTTAGCACGTTTTGCTTGGACATGCAAGCATTTTTTTGCTTTTTTACAACTGTTTTTACAACTGTTTTTCTTGCAGAAATTGTCTGCGCTATCCGATGCGGACGGCTTTCGCGACCACCTTGGAAACCGTACCGGCAACGATGCAGTTCACGATCGCTTCGACCAGACCGTTCATTCCGACAAAGGCAATGAAGAACGCCCACAGGTTGTCTGTCGGCATAGACCATCCGTTCATCGTGGAAAGGAAGGTATCGCTTGTCCAAAAGAATACCACGATGCAGAGGATGAAGAAGATCGTGTTCAGCAGCGCGGTAGTCAGGGACGCAATAAAATAAGACGCTGCCGGCATCTTCCCGTTCTTGTGCAGGGCCTGAAATACCAGACCGGACAGCCAGCCGCACAGGACACGCGGGATCATGCAGGTCAGGAACGTGCAGATCGGGTTGATGCTCAGAAGCAGCGCGCCGAACGCGGAAGCACCGAAGCACTGGATGAAGCTGGTCACGCCGAAGATACCGCCCAGGATCGCTCCGCTTACAGGTCCCAGAAGGATCGCGCCGATGGCGACCGGCAGGACCATGAACGTGATCTCGATCACGCCGACTTTGAGATAGCCGAGCGGCGTGTAGGCAAAGATGAGCATGATCGCGACAAGTATGGCCAGTTGTACCATCTTTTGTGTACGCAAGTTAAGATTTTTTTCCATTTGAAAACTCCTTTTCTGCTGTCGCCCCGCCTCCGCGGGTGCAACGCGTTGTATATATTTCTGAACCGCCTGACCGGCTTGCTCTTTTGCCGATCCGGCAGGATCATTTGAGGTTCGTGTTTTTCCGATAAAGGATCCGAAGTCCTTCCAAGGTCAGATCCGGAACGTATTCGATCTTCTGACTGCACAGCGGCAGCACGGTTTCGGCAAGTCCGCCGGTCGCGAAAATACGGATCTTTTCCGCTTTGAGCTCGGCGCGGATCTTCTCGGAAAATCCGTCGATCATCAGGGCCTGTCCCTGAATGACGCCGGAGTTCATGGAATCCCGGCTATTTTTGCCGATGACATGTTTCGGCATGGAAATGGACACATCCGGCAGCTCCGCGGTCTGTGAAGCGAGCGCATCCAGCGAGACTCGCACGCCCGGCGCGATGATCACGCCTTCCAGCGCGCCGCCGCTCGAGATCGCGGTAAAGGTCGTCGCGGTCCCGACGTCGATGATGATCATCGGCGGCTTGGCAAGGCTCATCGCCGCTGCCGCGTTGGCTACGATATCGGCGCCCAGTTCGGTCTGACTGTCGATGCGGATATTGAGCCCGGTCTTGATGCCCGGTCCGACTTCCAGCGGACGGATAGCAAAGAGCTTTTGGATCGCAACCGAGACCTGCACGGTCAGTGACGGCACGACCGAAGCGATCATGCAGTCGGTGATCTGTTCTTTCTCGATCCTGTGCAGGGAAAGAATGCCCTCTAAGGCGATGGCATATTCGTCTGCGTACTTGCTTCTGTCCGCAGAGATCTTACTTGTCATCCGCAGTCTGTTCTCTTCATCAAAAACACCGAAATCAACGCTCGAATTTCCGATATCCACTGTCAGCAGCATCTGCCTCGCACCTCCTTACCCTTTATGCCCGCGGATGCGTTCTGTCATAAACATCCTTGATGCGGTTTTTCACGACGGCCAGATAGGCCTGTGTCGCGGAAATATCTTCATGCCCCATCAGTTCCTGCAGGGATTTGATGTCCGCCCCGTTCTGCAGCATGTGAACGGCAAAGGAATTGCGGATCACCTGCGGCGTCAGCGGGATCGCGAGCTGTGCCTGCTCGCCGTATTCTTTCAGGATTTTCCAAAGTCCCTGACGGGTAAACGGTTTTCCTGCGTAATTCAGGAAGAGTACCTCGGTCTCCTGCTCTCTGCGCAGAAGGTCCCGCGCCTGCGCTGCGTAGGCTTCCATCGCGTTCCGGCACGGTCTGCCGATCGGAATGATCCGCGCGGTGCCGTGCGTGCCCGCGCATTTGACGAATCCCATACGGATGTTGACATCTTCGGTCTGCATCTCGATCAATTCGCTGGCACGGATCCCGGTCGCATACAAGAGTTCCAGCATCGCCCGGTCCCTTTTGCCTTTTACCGTGTCGTCGGGAAGCTCCAGCAGCCGCTCGATCTCTTCGGTGGAAAGGTACTGGATGTCCTTTTTTTCGACTTTCGGCGATTTGATCGCTTCGGTCGGGTTGTCCTTGAGAACGCCTTTTTTGACCAGATATTGGTAAAAAGTCCGGATCGACGCCAGCTTGCGATTGACGGTGGACTTGGATCGTCCGCCGGTCTTCAGTTCCATCAGGTACGCCAGGATATCGGTACTGCTGACCTCCTGCAGATCGGTGATCCCGCGGGCTGCCGCGAAATTCGAAAAATGCCGGATATCGCGCAGATAAGCCTGACTGGTGTTCTCCGCCATCTTTTTTTCAGTTGTCAGATATACGGCATACGCTTCCGGGATCATGCGTTTTTCCTCTCGACTTCTTTCTTGTTCTTTCGGTTCCCGTAAGGTCTTTCCCAAGGCCTGTACGAGCTATTCAAGTATAATCCCCCCGCGCAAAAATTTCAATCCTTTTTTTCGGCAAGTTCAGAGATCTTCCTGCATAAGCTGTTATGAAATATTTTTTCGGACGATCTCACACAGACAAGGGGTATACGATGATGGAAAACAAACTGCGGCTTTTTTTGTTTTTTCTCTTTTTACTTGCGGTCGGCATCTGCAGCGGCGCTTTTTTTGAAGTCTTTCTGAGCGGAAGCGTAAAAGATCGGCTCTCCGGCATGCTGGGAAGTTTTTTGCTCGCGGACGCGGAAAGCGCAGGTTCGTTTGCCGCTTGTTTTTGGTACGCCTGCCGTCGTGAACTGCTCGCTTGGGTTTTGTGTACGGTTTCTCCGTTGTTTCTTCCGCTCCTGCTTTTGCTGCCGCTTTTCGTGCTGGCGAAAGGGTTTGCGGTCGGCTTCGCGGCCGCGATGATACTGGAATCGCTCGGACTGCGCGGTGTCACGGGGATCGCGCTCACACTGCTGCCGCAAAATCTGCTGCAGATGCCGCTTCTCTGCCTGCTTGCCGCGGTCGCTTGCGATATCGGCCTGCTTACGATAAAAGAAAGGTCCGGCAGCCTGCGCGCGGGGGCGCGCCGCTGCCGGACCGGATCTCCGCAGAGTACCGGACGGTATCTGCTCTTTTCGTTCTGCGGTCTGCTTATTTTTGTTTTTTCCTGGCTTCTGGAAGCTTTCCTTGCTGCATGAGCTCCCGCACCATCATGATCGCAATGATCGTCTTGGCGTCATGGATCTCACCGCGCATGACCATGTGGTGCAGCACTTCCACCGGATATTCTTCGATATCGATGGCTTCGTTTTCATCGAAATTTGTCTCACCCGGCGTCAGGTCGGTGCATAAATACAAATAAAGTACTTCCTCCGCGTAGCCGACGGACGGATAGAAATCCGTAAGTGGTGTGACATGGCGCGCATGGTAGCCGGTTTCCTCCGCAAGCTCTCGTCTTGCGGTCTCCTCCGGTTTTTCGCCCGGATCGATCTTTCCTGCCGGGACCTCGAGCATCACGCGTTCCGCCGGTTTGCGGAACTGTCTGACCATGACCATCTTGCCCTCGTCCGTGACGGCCGCCAGCACGGCGCCGCCGTTGTGCTCGACGATCTCCCGATAAGAGGTCCCGTGCAGGACGGTCACCTTGTCTCTGCGCAGATTGATGATAGCGCCCTCATAAATGCGTTCACTTTTTAATGTCTTTTCTTCAAATATCATCGCTTCTGTCTCCTGTCTCCGCTGCCTTTGCTGCCGCGGGGCCGTCCAAAGTCCTTGCACAAGGCGCGGCATGTCTATACATAATGATGTTCTTCGAGATAGTCCTGGATCTTGCTGCGTGTTTTCATCACAGATCTGCCGGGTTCTCTGGAATGCACGCCTCTGGCAACGGCGCCGCTTCCGCATACAAAGCAGGCGATCGCCTTGCTGTAGGTTTCATGTTTGTTTTTCATCCTGCGCAGATATTTGGCCGCGATCTCGATGCTGATATCGGCTTGATACAGGTCGGAAGTTTTATAGCCATGCGCTTTCGCGAAAGATGCGGAACACTGCATGATGCCCTTGTATCCGTATCGGCTGGTGGCTTTCGAACGGAAATTGCTTTCTCTCTGTGCCAGTGCCATCAGCACTTTCGGATCGATGTTGTTTTTCTTTCCGGACTGGATAAAATATCCTGCCAAGGTGATCGACCATTTTTTTCCGATCTTCGGATTGCGGCTGCGGATGTACGCGGCAAGTCCTTTCTGATATTTGGACACGGTTTTCGTTTTGACCGTGGTCTTAGTATCCGTGTCTTTGTTATCGCCTGCGGCGTCCGCATCGCTGTCTGTGTCTGCCGCTGCGCTGCCGTCAGCATCCTTGCCGGCGGAGTCTGCTTCGGTGTCGCCGGCTGCGTCTTTGCCATCGGGATCCGTGTTCGCGTCTGCACCTGTATTTGCATTGCCTGCGGCATCCGTATCGGAAGCGGAAGTGCCGCCTGTGCTTTCTGTGCTCCCTGTATTCTCGGTTCCGTTTTGGTCTGCGGTCTGTGCCGCGTTCTGTTCTGTATGGATGTCTCCTGCTGCAGTGTTCTCCGCCGCGCTCGCAAAAGCCGCGCTGCTAAAAACCAATGACAGCGTCAGGAGCATCGTCACGATTTTTTTCATCATAATCCATTCCTTTCCGGCCTTTTTAAGGCCGCATACTTTTCTATTTTAACCGAAAACGTTCAAATTGTCCAGTTTTTGAAAAAAGCAGGCAGCTCCGCTGTCCGGATCTGCCTGCTTTCTGTCTGCCGCTGTGCGGCGAAATGCTCTCATTTCTTCGCGCCTGCGGGCTGCTCTCGTTTGTTTTTAGCGTGGTTCCACGATCAGTTTGATCGCGGTACGTTCTTCTCCCTCGATCTGAATATCGGTAAATGCGGGTACACAGACCAGATCGATGCCGCCCGGTGCCACAAAGCCTCTGGCAATGGCAACGGACTTGATCGCCTGATTCAGCGCGCCTGCGCCGATCGCCTGGATCTCTGCCCCGCCTTTCTCTCTCATAACGCCAGCAAGTGCGCCTGCTACAGAATTCGGATTTGATTTGGCTGATACTTTTAAAATTTCCATGATTGTTCCTCCTGATGATGGGTTCTTTTTTGCGTGGATAGAATACACACTGCCTGCTCCTTTCGCAGGACTGTCTCTATTATAAGGCATGTCCGCTCCCTTTTATCAAAGTTTTTTCCGACAAATTTCCCTACTTTTCGCACAACTTACATCTTTTTTCACATTTTTTTCACATTTTTTTCAGAAAACACTTGCAAAGTGCTTGAAAATTTTCTATAATAGCATTGTGGTTATCCCCCCTGATAACCTCATAATCTCAAATCCAAAATACCCCTTTTGAACAAAGTCGACTGCTCCCCTGCAGTCGATTTTGTTTTGTGTTCACGATTTCTTTCCCTATGGACAGGACACTGCTCCTGTGCTACATTATATAATACAGAAGCAGGAGGCTGATCTTTTATGAAAGTTTACGAATACCATCATCAAGCGGAATATTTTTCATCCAAGATCCTGGAACGCTATTTTCCGGATATGCGTCTGGGCATTTTTGATATCGAGACGATGGGGCTTTCTCCCTCGCGCGCGGAATGTGTGCTGGCCGGGCTGATGACGGTCTCACCGGACGGCAGCTGCACCATGCGGCAGTATTTCGCGGAATCGCTGCGGGAAGAAAAGCAGCTGCTCACCAAACTGTTTGCAGATCTGAACCGCTTTGAGTACATCCTGACCTATAACGGCAAGCATTTCGACCTGCCGTTTATCACCAAGCGCGCGGAACTGCTGGGACTTACGGATCACCGCGTTCGTCCGTACAATCTGGACCTGTATCTCTGTCTAAACGGTCACAGCGAGATCCGCAATATCCTGCCGAGCCTCAAACAGAAAGCCGTGGAAGAATACATGGGTCTCGCTCCGCAGCGCGGCGATGAGATCTCCGGCAAGGAAAGCATCGCGCTTTACCGCGCTTTCGAAAAAGCGTTTGACGAAAACGAAAAAAAGGATCTTCAGCGCAAGATCCTCCTGCATAACCACGACGATATCCTGCAGCTGTATAAGATCCTTCCGGTCATCCTGCAGACGGATATCCACAAGGCGATGTACGCGCTGGGATTTCCGGTTGCAGGTCAGAACGGCTGGCCGCAGCTGAATCTTTCGTTCTGTAAATGTGCCGACGGCGCGCTGCTGCTTTCCGGAACCTACAGCGGCGAAACGTTCCTGTTCTCAGCCTATCCGGCTGATGATCGTCCGTATGACTGCCATTTTTACGCGGATGGCAGTTTTGAGTTTGCTCTGCCGCTTCAGCAATATAAAGGCAATGCCTTCTGCAATGTCAAAGCCTGCTTCGCCGATACCTCCTGTTTTGAAGAATATCCGGGGTTTGTCAACGGTTTTCTGGTCCTGACGCAGAACCAAAAGCCGAATTATCTGGAGATCAATATGCTCGCGCGGCGGATCTTGCAAAAGATGATGGAAGATTTCCCAAAAAACACTTGAAAAGTATCTTCTTTTGTAGTATACTATTCAAGTAATGTGGCTCTATGGTCAAGCGGTTAAGACTCCGCCCTCTCACGGCGGCTACCCGGGTTCGAATCCCGGTAGAGTCACCACAAAAAGACATCTGTTTTTCGCAGATGTCTTTTTTTATGTTTTGCCGCCATTCGCAAGCCTCGCGTTTCGAAATTCATGTTCAAACGAGAAATTCACGTTATAGGCCGCGGTCCGACAGCTTGCGTTAAAATCTTGTTGTATAGAACTAGATCTAAATCGCCGTTTGAGCCGAAAAAAAGCATCATGCGTGCGAGAAAGAGACCGTTGCAGAAGGATAATGGCGCAGAGGGATGTGAGAAAATTCTCGAAATTGCACGAAGGATGTCGAAACATGTAAAAAAAAGAGGAATACATCGATCAGAAGAGGCAGGAAAAGCGATATTCCTAAGAGCAAAAGCGTCCCGGCATGCTTTTTTTCGTTCCAAAACGCAAAAAGATAGCAGTCCTATGCATCAATTGGATTTTTCTGGAATTCAGTGAGCTGGGCACCTCGGCAAGGCAGCCAAAACCCGCCGTATCCGGCGGGCTTTGGCTGAAAATATTCTATTCTTTTATGCTATTCGTTTCTTGGTTTATCTGCGGCCGGTGTATGACCTGCTGCCCAAAGACGATCGGCGACCGGAGCCCACTCCTTGGCGTATTCGGTACATTTGCTGCACAGGTGTTCACAGGTTTCCGGCGCTTCCAGGTCGGTGGACTTGGCGCCGGTGCGGTTGACCAGTTCCTGCAGGATCTCCGGATTTTCCAGCATCGGACACGGTTTCAGGAAATTGTCATTGAACGGCTGCCCTTCCTTGTATGCCATGAACAGCGGCTGCTGCAGACATTCGAGCAGGGATTTTTCCTTGATGTTGGCGCCGGAATAGTGGATGAAGACACACGGTTCCACATCGCCGTTGGCGTTGATATGGCAGTAACGTTCGCCGCCTGCCACGCAGCCGTGTACAAATTCTCCGTCGTTCTGGAAGTCGATAGCGAACAGTTCTTTGCCGCCCTCGATCCCGCGGATATCCCGGATCTTGTGATACATGTATTCTCTCTGTTCCGGACTCAGGAGCAGATCGGTGCTGGCGTTGTTGCCGACCGGCATATAATGGAAGAACCATGCGAAGACACAACCCTTGTCGATCAGCATATCCAAGAATTCATCGCTGGTGACCGTCAGATAATTCTGGCTGGTGTAACAGATGGAAACGCCGAACGGGATATGATGTTCGTGCATCAGATCCATGGCTGCGAGTGCTTTGTGATAATGACCTGCGCCTCTCCTGCCGTCGTTGCTTTCTTCAAAGCCCTCGATACTGACGGACACGAAGAAATTACCAACTCTCAAAAGATCCTGGCAGAACTTTTCGTCGATCAAGGTGCCGTTTGTAAACGCGTGGAAAGCCACGTCTTTATGCTTCTCGCAGAGGCGGATGATATCATCCTTTCTGATCAGCGGTTCACCGCCTGTAAAAAGATAGGCGTAAATACCGAGTTCCTTGCCTTCGGTGATGATCTTATCCATCATTTCGTAGGAAAGATTCATCTTATTGCCGTACTCCGCGGCCCAGCAGCCTGTGCAGTGCAGATTGCACGCGGTCGTCGGATCCATCAGAATAATCCACGGAATGTTGCATCCGTATTTTTTCTTCATTTTCAGCGATGTCTTGTAGCCCATAAAGCCGGCCTCAAAACCCGCGTTTAGGAGGAAAGTCTTCAAAATGTGCGGATCTACCTCTCTAAGGATTCTCTGCGTATAATGCGTCCATTTACTGTCCGGATTCTTTGCAAGACTGCGGAGCATCTCGTAAGACGACGCCTCCCAATCATCCCCCATGATTTTTTCTACTTTGTCTACCAAAGGCAGCATCACTTCCGAAAGATCTTGTGTCTGGCTCTTTTTGATAATAGAGTCCAAAGTCATTTCAAATGCTTTTCTTTCTGCGATATGTGCTAAACTCTTTGCCATATAGATTCACCCTTTCTTTAATCATCATTGACTACCCTTTTGTTTCTGTGATATGTTTTTTTATGTAGGAAATATCACTCGCGATATTTCCGGAATCACGACAAAAGCACCTTACGAAACGATCCTCATTCATGCGCGACATGCATGCATAGAAATCTCAGCTTTCGTTACGCGCTTTTATCGGAACCCGCTTTGTAATTCAAGCCTGCTCCATTTTATATTATAGTCAATTTCTTTGCGTGCATGCATAGGACAAATCCGCAAAGATGTCCGATTTTTACACTTCAAAGTTTTTTTGTTACTTTTTTTGGACAAATCTCGTGTTTTGTCCAAAAAAATAATCTTTCGTTTGCTTATTGTTCTGTATATCCAGTATAATGGTATATAACTCATAGAGAATTATAGTACGTTTTTCGTAGGAAGGAAACCATCGCAATGGCTGATTCGAATATTACAAAACGAGCCTTGGCTGCCGCACTGAAAGAACTCATGGAGCAAAAGCCTTTTTCCAAGATCAACGTCGCGGAAATCTGCGAAAAATGCGGCATGAATCGGAAGAGCTTCTACTATCATTTCAAAGATAAGTATGACCTTGTAAACTGGATCTTTGATATGGATTTCGCCAAAGTTTTGGAAGCGCACAGTAAAGATGAGTATTTCACATGGCCGTTTTTGGAAGCGCTCTGCGAATGTTTTTATGAAAATCGCTGTTTTTATCGCAAGGCACTCAAGATTCGCGAACAAAACTGCCTCATCGACCATTATCGTGAAAAATTAGAGCCATTCATGCAGGCAGGTATGCGCAAAATTCTGCATGAAACGGAATATATGGATTTTCAAATCAACTTTTTTGCGGACGCCTTCATCGGTTCTTTGGAGCGCTGGCTTTCGGAGAGTGACTGCATGCCGGCGTCCGAACTGATCGTTCGCGTCAAAGCCTGCATCAAATCCTGCGCGGAGATCGCGGAGATCTCAGGAAGCGCCGAGCAAAAAAATATCTCTCAATAAACCTGAAGAAAAGGAGATGTCGCACTGATTGCTTTCTTTCAATCAGTGCGACATCTCCATATGATCTTTCTTACGGCATTTTCTCACATTCTTCTGCAAAAATCGATTACTCTATATCTATGCCATGTTCTTTTAATTCAGCTTCGACGAAATCCCTATCTTTTCTAATTTCTTCCATAATATACTTAATATCTTCTTCTGTAGCCTTTTCCATATGATAGTTCTTCACGCAGTTCTTAATATAAGATTTCTTAGCATGTTCCAAATCGTAATTCCTTGCTTTGATTTCAGATGGATTCTCCGGAAATACCAGAGATTTTCCCGATACCTCTTCATCCGGGTTTCCGAATCTGACATCAATACCGTTCTGTTTCGCGAAAGTCAGCTGCGGCATCACATGCTTGCCCGCACCGGTATATTCTGTTTCCTGTACGATAATCATCTGATCTTCGTCCATTTCCTGCGCAAGTGCGAACGCTGCGGTCAAAGACGTATTTCCGGCAGGGCCTCTCTCATATCCTTCCAAAACTGCTAATGCCTGTGTGATATAGAACACTTCGCCCTGCTTTACGGTAACCAATCTGTCCATATAGCGCAGAGTTCGCGCTGCATTTCTTGGACAGTCAGAACGATCCGGCCATGTTACGAACGGAAGTCCAAATCCTGTGTGTCCGGTTGTACAGGATTTCTTGTTAAAATCCTTATCTGACGCCATATGCAGTCCGGACAAATCAATACAAGCACCATATATCTTCGTATCGTTTGCTCCAGCCTTTCTCAATCCCCTAGCTGTTCCCGTCAGATTTCCACCACCGGCATTGGTGCATACAACAACATCCGGATCCTTGCCGAATCTCTCCCTGCATTGTTCAGCAATTTCATAACCCAGCGTTTCGACGCCTGCGATACCGAACGGAGTATACAGGGAGGCATTGAAATATCCCGTATCTTCCAAGAGACTCAGGTGGGTGGTGAACAGTTCCGGACCTACAGTCAGCTGTACAACCTCGGCCCCATATGCCTCGCAGATCCTCTGTTTTTCCAAAATTTCAGGCTGCCCAACTTTTTTGTCATCATAGCATTCCTGTACTACGATGCATTTTAGTCCGTGCATTGCAGCCTGCGCCGCTACTGCTGCGCCATAGTTACCGGAAGTTGCAGCGATCACACCTTTATATCCCAGCTTTTTCGCATGGTGTACAGCGATCGATGCTCTTCTCGCCTTAAAGCTTCCGGATGCATTGGAAGCTTCATCCTTAATGAAAATTCTCGCGCCTTTGCCTGTCGGCGCATACTTTCTGGCCAGCGCAGTCAGATTTCTCATTTCGATCAACGGCGTATTTCCTACACCGTGGAATAGTTGGATTTTTCGCATTTCATCCATGGAATATCCAATTTTCCTCATCATTCCTTCGTAGTCGAACCCGATACCTTCATATTCGAATTCGTCATAGTCAATCTTCATTGCGTTCCGAATGATATCATTCTTCCGTGCGTTAATCGCACCGTAAGATTTATCTAATGCCATTATTTGTCACCTCCGAATAATATCTCTTTTAGCTGCAATTCCACCTTTAACAGCTCCGGCTGAAAATCACCATAATCATGGATATATCTTGGGTTTACATCGCAAAGAACCCCCTTCGTGATACGTCCGGTTACGGTTTTTATTTCAATTTCATCGCCCATTTCACCATTCTGCTGCGCAATCCCTTTTACCCAAAGTTTCAGATCACAAGCCTGCGTATCTGCAGGAAGCTGCGGCGCTCTTTGTCCGGCCGGCAACATAATATTTTCAATTTGTACCCAATCACCTTTTTTAACACTAACCATTGCAAATTACTCCTTTCAAATTCATCCTCTGCAGCCCTATCCCTTAAACCAGGTATTCTTTTCGCTGTTCTTCCGGAAGCTGATCCATCAGATCGTGACGGCCGGTACCGGTAAAAATACATACCGTCATGACGCCCAGCATTGCAAAGCAGTAGAAGCAGCAAGGGATGATCGCCGCTGCTGTCAGCGGTGCCGTACTGTCCGCAGCAAATCCCAACGTGTAAATCATTGCAGGTGTCCAAGGCAAACAGTATACCAAAGTGTTGGATTGTGCATCCAGCAGGTTCGCGGTGTGGTAAGGGCTGATGCCGTATTTCTTGGACAACGGTTTCGCGAAGGACGCTCCCACGGTCAGAATCGCCGGTGCATTCAAACCCATGATGGCAGAAAGGGCAATAACCATAAAGGAGATGGTTCCTTCTGCAGATTTTTCACCTCTTGCTATTTTTTCTAATTTTTCCAGAAGCATGATATCGCCTTCTCCGGCTCTCATGACGCTGATGGAGCCAAAGAGCAGCAGGGCTAAAATGCATACCTGCAGCATGCTGCTGATGCCTGTGTAAATAACACCGTCAACCACTCTGTCCAGCGCTGCAGCGTCACCATGCACACCGATAACAGCCGGTACCTCGGCGTTTTCCACATCGATCTGAATAAAATCAAATAATCCGCATACGCATGCGGTCAGGCATCCGAGAACAATGCCCACAGACGTTGCAATAATGATATCACCGGTTTTGATTGCAATGTAAATGGTAATGACGACCGGGATCAGCATGACCAAAGTGATCGGATCAAACTCATAAGTCTCCGCAGCAGCACTGATACCACTGCTGGTCATGTTCCCGTAAACAATCGTACAGATAATGGTAATGATCCCTGCTGCCAGTGCATATTTCAGTCTGGATTTTACAACTCCCGGTACATCCACATCCTGTGAAGTTGCGGAACAGATCGTCGTGTCAGAGATCGGTGCCAAATTGTCTCCAAAGGCTGCGCCGGAGATGATGACACCGGCCAGCAGCGACGGAGATGCTCCCAGTGCCACACCGGCAGGATACAGCACGCCCATACCTGCCGCAATGGTACCAAAGCCTGTACCTGAAGCTGTTGCAAACAAGGCCGCAGCCAAAAAAGTGATAACCGCAAATGTCGTCGGACCTACTCCGATGTCGGCAGCTATACCTGCAATGCCGTTCGCTAAACCGGACATCCTCAGGATTCTGGAAAATACCCCGGCAAAGATCCAACATACGACCGGTATGATAGCCTCTTTGCTTGCCATACCGTCAATAACCGCGTCTGCATACTGCTTCTTATCCTTCGCGAAGAAGAAAGGGATCAAGATCGCGGTAAAGGCCGGCACCCAGAGAGCGCCGTCTGAAATAGACTGCCACACAAAGGTAGTCATAATAATCATTACGATAAAGATAATGAACGGCAGAAATGAAACTCCTGCTCCACCATAGAATTCTAACTTTTTCTTTTGCATGATTTCCTCCTTACATTACGATCGCGTATAAGTACTGCATTTTTTAACAAAAATATGTTACGCAATTATCGTGCCACATGTTTTTTTGAGGAAACATTGCAGGGATTTTTCGCCCTGTTCACTGAAATTTCAAGGATTTTCGCTCTGTTCCGCTCTCCGTTCCTCGCCTTACGGCATAAAAAAACATGGAAAAATTTTTCCACCCGGAAGAATCTTTCCATGCTATTTGTTTCTGACTCCATTTACTTCATTGTGCTTACATCGATCTCCAGTTCCACGATCTTATTAAACAGCTGCCTTCGGCTGAGACCTATTTTTTCTGCAGCTCTGGTAATATTCCCATTGGTAATCCGCAGCGTGTTTAAAATGAACTGTCGATCAAAATTTGCCTTGGCCTCTTTGTAACTCATCTCGACTTCCGGCTCACTGCCGTCTTCCGGTCGAATGTTCGTAAGCAGATCTTTCGAGCTGCTTTCTTCCAGAGACAGTACTCCGCTGTCACCGGACAGAATGATCATCCTTTCGATGATGTTTTTCAGTTCTCGGATGTTTCCGCTGTATTCCTGCCGAAGCAGCCAGTCTCTGGCAGCGTTCTCCACGCTGTGGATCCGTTTCCCCGTTTCTTTTTCATATTTCCCGATAAAAAACCGTATGAATGCCGGAATATCCTCTCTTCTTTCTCGCAGCGGCGGAAGCTTGATCTCAATGGTATTGATACGATAGAGGAAATCCTGACGAAAGGTTTTTTCAAGCACCATTTCGTTCAAAGGCTGATTGGTCGCAGTTACAAGGCGAAAATCAACCGGGATCAACATTCCGGATCCAATTCGCTCGATCTCTTTTTTTTCCAGAACGCGCAGCAGCATGACCTGTACATCCAAACTGAGCTCACCGATTTCATCCAAAAATACCGTTCCTCCTGCCGCTTGCTCCAGTTTTCCGATCCGTCTCGAAACAGCACCGGTAAACGCTCCTTTTTCATGACCAAACAGCTCCGACTCAATCAGCTCATGAGGGTATTGCTGGCAGTTGATTGCTATGAAGGGTTTTTCACGTCTGGCGCTTCTGCGGTGGATCTCTTCTGCAACAATCTCCTTGCCGGTTCCGGATTCACCGGTAATCAGCACATTAGCGGAAGTCCCGGCCACAAGATCCACCATTTCCCATACCTTTTGCATAGCAGGATTTTTGCTTTTCAGAAGGAATTTTTCGCTATTTTCGTATTGGATGGATTTCATGTTTGCCATCTCCAACCTTGCAGCTGCTTTTTCGATCTCCATCAGCAGCTCGTCCGGATTATAGCTCTTGACAAAATAACTGAATGCACCCAGTTTCATCGCCTCTACCGCGGTTTCGATGGAGCCGTATCCGGTAGTCATAATTACTTCGATCCGATCGGCATATCGTTTCTTCACCTCCTGTAAAAATGCCAGACCATTCATTCCCGGCATTATAATATCCGATAGGATGATATTGTAAAACTCCTGCTGCAGCAGCTGAAGTGCCTCTTCTGCGCTTCCTGCTGCGGCAGCAGCATATTCCTTGCTTTCCAGCAGCATTTTATAGGTTTCCCTGCAGTCTGCCTCATCATCAACGATCAAAATCCTCAGATACTGGTTCATCTTACACCTGTCCCTGCGGGATATGGATCAGGAACGTGGTTCCTTCTCCTTCCCGACTTTTTACTTCAATATTTCCGCCCAGTTTCGCCACCTCGGAATATACGATAAAAAGCCCCAGCCCGGTTCCCTTACCCGGTTCCTTTGTGGTAAAAAACGGGTTAAATAAATGCCTTTGGTTTTTCTCCGAAATACCGCAGCCTGTATCGCTGCAGATAAGCACCACGGAGTTTTCTTCTCTGTACGCTCGCAGCTGCAGTCTTCCGCCTTGCGGCATAGCATCCACGCTGTTCGACACCAAATTATGAAGGATGTGCTTCAACGCCTCCTCGCCGGAAATGAGCCGAAGTGTTTCCTCGCAGTCGATCTCCACCCGGATCCCGGCTGTAGAGAAGTCCTTTTCCTGGAGCAGGACTACAGATTCCAGCAGCCTGCGGATAGGTATCTCCGTCTGCGTATCGTCAGATACACGCCAAAAATTCATTACGTTGTCTATGATTTCACCGGCGCGCTTCACACTGTCATCTACATAGTCCAATGACTTGTTCAGTGCGGTATCTTCCCTATGACGGTTTCGTATGATATAACTTTGGGTCCGAATCACGCCTAATGGATTTCGAATCTGATGGGCCATTCCACCTGCTAGCTGTCCGATGGCAATCATCTTAGAGGACTGAAGCAGTTTCTGGCTGCTGATCTCGTCCAGCGTAATATCACGCACCACAAGAAGCACTGCAGGATGCATGGTGCTTTCCTCAGAAAAGCTCGCCGGTACGCTGCGCATTTCATAAACGGCATGCTCCACTTGCACCTTGCGAACGACAGGCTTCTCACCTTTCAAAGTTTCTGCTATCATGCACGAATCTGTTTCGCTGCTGCACTCCTCACATTGCAGATTCCCGCAGAATTTCCGCAATAGCACAGAACATGCAGCACCTTCTTCTTCCAGGTTTCTTCCATCGAACTGACTGCCAAAAAAGCGGTAGCTTCCATTGATGATCCTTCCTTTTTCATTGACTAAAACGACTCCCTCCGGCATCTGATCGAAAATCAACTGCAGTTCATTTTTGCGTGCCGCGAGTTCTCTGGTCCGTTTATTTACCTGCTTGCGCAGGGAGCGGTTATTCAGCTGTGCTGCTAGAATCGCACACAAAAGGGCTACTGCCATAATAAAAAGAATCTTCCCCGTTTCGGAATTTGATTTTACGCTGATCAGCGGAGTAGAAATGCCAAACCATTTCTGTTGGATTTTCTCAAGCTGCCCTCGCTCGTTGATGGTTTTAATTGCTCTGTTTAAGATAGGTACCAGTTCTGATTTTGTTTTTGGCAAAGCTAGGCATACCGGCTCTTCATATAGGGATGTCCCGATGGTTTCAAGTTTATCAGCAATTCCTAGCTTCCCAGCATAATAGGAAACTACCGGCTCATCACCGATAACACCGTCTGTTTTGCCTTCGATCAGCAGTTTCAGACCTTCGCCCACATCATGGACATAGATCAGTTCTGCTTCCGGATAGAAAGTCTCCATGTACCAGTTGGCATAGTCGCCTTCCTGTGTTGCCACCCGCATATGATGGATGTCAGATTTTTGATAATTTTGGGTTGCCATTGCTGCCATAATCGTGCGGAGCATATAGATAGGTTCTGTAAATACGAAGTATTTCTCCCGTTCTTCATTTACGAACATATCACACAGATCTGTTTCGCCTTCTTTCAACGTTTGAAGGGCTTCGCTCCACTTATACGGAACCGTTGAAATCTCGATTCCAAGTTCCAGAGACAGCTGGCTCATGTAGTCGATGACCACCCCTTTATACGCACCGTCTTCATCCACGAAGCGCAGCGGCGGCGCACTATCATCCGCACCATAAACCAAGACCCAATCCGGTATGTAAGTGTTTATTATTTTCTCATAATCTTCTTTATCTCTTCTATCCTGTCCTGCCATAATACCAACGCTGAGTATTGACGCATTCAGAATAAATACAAGCACTCCGATTGCCAGACTTGTCCGATGCTCTGATACAAACTTCCTCATTGTATTTCGTGGACTGTGCTCATAATACAGCTGTAATTTGCTTCAAATTTCGTAATCATTTTGTTTCCTCCTTGTTCCCCCGCTTCTTCGCGAAGTCTTCGCGTCCGGACCGTATGGAAATTCCGAAAAACAAATTTTGTGAGAAAATGACTCCTTCTTATTGTACCACATTCCACAATGGAAATGAAAGTCCATAAAAAATGTTTGTAAAACCATTGATGCGGCAACTCGTTTTTTCAACATTTCCAAAACGGCAGTTTTACAAGCATTGCGGGCTTTATCCACAATACCATGCCGGATTGTATACAATTTATTTCACATTTGCTTGTGGATAACTCAATGTCTGATAAAGGTTCAATTTTCAATCTATTTGATATAGTTTCCTATTTGTCAAGAGCAAGTTATCCACAGATTTTTGCAAAGATTTCTGAAGAAAAAGCTCCTACCCGGATTTCGCGTCCGCCGCAGGAGTTTCTTTTGTTTTCCTTGGTCTTATTCTTTTTTTCTTAACGCATCTCTCTGAGGAAAACCTCGTATCCGCGCTTTGTTTCATAGATATCGGCCTTGCTGGTCAGTTCCCAAGGCGCGTGCATGTTCAGCACCGCTACGCCGCAGTCGATGACGTTCATGCCGTACAGCGCCAGAATGTACGCGATGGTACCGCCGCCGCCGACGTCGACCTTGCCGAGTTCCGCAAGCTGGAAACGAACTTTGGCGTCATCCATGATCTTCCGGATCTTCGCGATGTATTCCGCGTTGGCGTCGTTGGAGCCGGATTTTCCTCTCGCGCCGGTGAACTTGTTGAATACCATGCCGCAGCCCGCGATCGAAGAATTCTTCTTTTCGTAGGCTTCCGCATAGAGCGGATCATAGGCCGCGTTGACATCGGAGGAAAGCATATTGGAGTTCTTCAGCGTTCTGCGCAGGGCAAGGTCGCTGTACGCGCCCATCCGGTCGAGCAGCTCCGCCACAGTGTTTTCGAAGAATCTGGATTCCATGCCGGTCGCGCCGACACTGCCGATCTCTTCTTTATCGACCAGAATGCAGCAGGCCGTCTTTTCCACATGCTCCACGTCGAGGATCGCTTTGAGCGAAGTGAACGCGCAGACGCGGTCGTCCTGACCGTAGGACATGATCAGGCTGCGGTCGATACCCGCTTCTCTCGCCTTGCCTGCCGGTACGATCTCCAGTTCCGCCGAAAGGAAATCCTCTTCTTCGATATCATATTTTTCCTTCAAGAGGCTCAGGATATTGGCTTTTGTCGCTTCCTTTTCTTTTTTGCTCTCGTCTTTATCGTCCTGTTTCAGCGGGCGGCTGCCGATCAGCACATCGAGCTGTTCGCCCTCGATCACGACGGAAGCTTTCTTTTCCATCTGTTTCGCAGCCAGATGCGGCAGCAGATCGGTCACGCTGACAACCGGATCATCCTCAGCCTCTCCGATGACAATGTTGACCTTACTTCCGTCCTTTTTAGCTACAACGCCGTGGATCGCCAGCGGAAGCGCAACCCACTGATATTTTTTCACGCCGCCGTAATAGTGCGTATCCAGATAGGTAAATCCGGTTTCCTCGTACAGCGGATTTTGTTTCACGTCCAAGCGCGGCGAGTCAATGTGCGCGCCGAGGATGTTCATACCCTTTTCTAAGGCTTCGCTGCCGATGTGGAACAGGATCACCGCCTTATCCATATTGACGGCATACACCTTATCGCCCGCTTTCAGCGTTTCCCCGACTTCGATGATCGTTTCCAGATCCCGATTGCCTGCGGCCTTTGCCATCTGCACCGTCAGTGCCGCGCATTCTCTCTCTGTCTTGCCGCGGCTCAAAAAATCGCGGTATTCGCCGCAGAGCGCTTCCAGCTCGGCAAGCTGCTTTTCGTTATAATCATTCCAGGCATTTACTTTTTCCATCTGTTTTGATACCTCTTTTATCTTAAAATTCTGAATCTGATCAATAGAAGTATTATACCACCTTTAGGCTGTTTTCACGCATTTCGGGAGATGAAATCTCTGTTGCTTCGTTGTTGTCCTTTATTTTTTACAAGCTTTCTCATATTCCATCTGCAGTTCTTCCACAAGGTATTCCTCACTCATGCAGTGCATATCAGAGACTCCGTTTGAAATCAGGTCATAAACCGCTGAATGATAAAAAAAGTCCAACGCTTCCTCAATGGAAATATCCAGTTTTTTGGCAAAACGTTGTACTATGCGCGCATATTTTTTCTGGAGTAAAATCGGGTTTGCGTTCATATCGCCTCGCTCCTCTCAAATTGAAGCAATTCTATTGCATACTCAGTACGAAAGCAGATTTGTAAATTGGGTTCTTCAAACCGAAGTCTTTTAATCGCTTCCCGCTTATCGATCAATCCGTCAAAGAACAACTCCACTGTATTAAAAACTTTATCGTTAGCAACACCACCGATTACAAGATCATACCCCGTCTGATCCTGTCCTTTGCGGCATTTCAGAATAAAATCCAACCATCTGGAATGCAGCAGATCAGGTTTTTCGATTGAAAGAAAAGATCCGTGATAAAGTTTCATACCTGTACACCTCGTTTCTGCATAAAGTCTAAAATATCATTTAAGATATATTCTTTGCTCTGTGTATGCAGCATCTCATATTCCGGTACGATGTAGCTGTTCAAAATGCTGCTTTTTTTTGTGAGAGCATCGTAGACAACTGCTGCATCAACCCCAAGCTGTCGGGCAAGATTCTCGATGCAAAAGATTGCAAACTCCAATTGTTCCGATGTTGTAATCGGTGAAATCTCTATGAAATTCTTTTTGACATCCTTTGGTCGGTTTTCTTCCATTTGATACTACCCTTTCCTGGTTTACCCCTATTTTATTGCAGTGCATGTCGGCATAGCCTATTGGTATGTAGGTTGCCATAACTATAGTATACTTGATTTTTTAATCTGAAACAAGCTTGATTTAAAACAAGCCCCGCATCCTTGCAGACAGGAAATCGTTTGTCTGTCTGTAAAGATGCGGGGGTTTGCACACTTTTATCCTTTTATCCCAGCTTCGCGATCACATAGTCTGCGAACGCTTCGCAGGTCGCGCCCTCGCGCGTGCCGGTCACAACCACAGCTTTTTCGGTCTCATTGCAGGTCGTCAGTGCCGCCGCCAGTTGGTCCGCTTTGGCAATCAGACCGATATGACGCAGCAGCATCTCGGCTGCCTTGAAGATACTGGCAGGGTTCGCGTAATCCGCCAGCCCCTCCTCTACCATACGCGGCGCGGAGCCATGAATAGCTTCAAACATCGCGTAATGGTCGCCGATATTGGCGCTGCCTGCCGTACCGACGCCGCCCTGGATCTCCGCTGCTTCGTCAGTGATGATGTCACCGTACAGATTCGGCAGGACGAATACCTGAAACTTGCTTCTGATGGCCGGGTTGACCAGATTCGCGGTCATGATGTCGATATACCAGTCCTCCGCGGTGATGCCCGGATAATCCGCGGCAACCTCATGGCAGATCTGCGTAAAATTGCCATCGGTCTTTTTCATAATATTGGCTTTGGTCACGATCGCCACATTGTCCTTGCCGTTTGCCTTGGCGTATTCAAAGGCCGCGCGGGCGATGCGTCTGGTGCCAGGCTCGGTGGTTACCTTAAAATCCATGGCAAGCATGCCCGGAATTTCCACACCGCGGCTGCCCAGGACGTATTCTCCCTCAGTGTTTTCCCGATAGAACATCCAGTCGATGCCCTCTGCCGGAACAGAAACCGGTCTGACATTGGCATATAAGTCCAGCTCTCTTCTGAGCGTGACATTGGCGCTCTCCATCGTGCCGCCCTTCGGGGTTGTTGTCGGTCCTTTGAGAATGACGTCACATGCTTTGATAGCTTCCAGAACATCGGTCGGAACTGCTTCTCCCAGCGCCATTCTGTTCTCAATCGTCAATCCCTCGATCTCTCGAAGTACGATACGTCCTGCGGCGATTTCGTCCGCAAGCAAAGTCTCCAGCAGTCGTTTTGCCTGTTTCATAATGATCGGTCCGATCCCGTCGCCGCCGCAAAGCCCAACGGTTACAGTTTGGAGCGCCGCGTAATCCTTAGCCGGCTCCGCTTTCGCCATGCGATCTGTTCTCGCGAGCTGCTCTCTGAGCAGTGCTTCAAACTGCGCGGCAGCTTCTTGTATGTATGCTTCTCGGTTTTTTTCACTCATAATTCTTGTCCTTCTTTTGTTTATCGCGTTTCCTGCCACAGGAACCGACCATAGCCGGCCAGGCAGTCCTTATTCCCTTTATGACAGCGATGCTCCGCTATCAATCGCAAGATCTGCTAATGGTTTCCCTGTCCGACGTATTTGAGCAGGCCGCCTGCCTTGAGGATTGCCTTCTGTCTTTCGGAAAAACTGCAGAGCAACGGAATCTTGTCGCCTGTTGTCTCGTCAACCAGCGTCATTTCACCGCTGTCCATGCCGGCATAGACGTTTTCGATCCGCAGCACGTCATCCTGATGCAGTTTTTCGTAATCCGCCGGATTTTTGAATGTCAGCGGCATGATACCTGCGTTGATCAGGTTTGCCACGTGGATTCTCGCGAAGCTCTTCGTAATGACCGCTCTTACGCCCAGATACAGTGGAACCAGCGCCGCATGCTCTCTGGAAGACCCCTGCCCGTAGTTGCTGCCGCCGACGATGATGCTGGTTCCGGCTGTCTTCGCTCTTTCCGGGAAGGTGGTGTCACAAACCCCGAAGCAGAACTGCGACAGGTGTGGAATATTGGAACGGTACGGCAGGATCTTGGAGCCCGCCGGCATGATATGGTCTGTTGTGATATTGTCGCCTACCTTCAGAACCAGTGGTGCCTGCAGCGTATCTTCCTGCGGCATGCTGTCCGGGAAAGGTTTGATGTTCGGTCCTCTAAGAATTTCGACCTGATTGGCCTCGTCTGCCGGCGCCGGAGCCAGCACTGCGCTGTCATCGATCTTAAACGCTTCCGGCATCGTAATCTGCGGCATGGTGCCAAGGAGCATCGGATCGGTGATCTCGCCGGTCAAAGCTGCTGCTACCGCGGTTTCCGGTGATACCAGATATACCTGCCCATCTGCGGTACCGGAACGCCCTTCAAAGTTGCGGTTAAAGGTCCGCAGGGAAACACCGCCGGAGTTTGGCGAAAAGCCCATGCCGATGCAAGGTCCGCAGGCACATTCCAACACTCTTGCGCCGCTAGCGATGATGTCGGTCAGTGCGCCGCAGTCTGCCAGCATTTCCAACACCTGCTTGGAGCCCGGTGATACGGAAAGGCTGACCTCCGGACGGATGGTCTTGCCCTTAAGGAGTGCCGCAACTTTCAGCATATCATACAACGAAGAGTTCGTGCAGGAGCCGATGCAGACCTGATCGACCTTCGTTCCCTTCAGGCTTTCCACCGTAACGACGTTGTCCGGGCTGTGCGGGCACGCGATCAGTGGTTTCAAGGCGGAAAGATCGATGTCGATCACCTTATCGTACACCGCGTCTGCATCGCTCTTGAGCTCCACATAGGCATCGCCCCTGCCCTCTGCTTCGAGAAAGGCCTTGGTTACTTCGTCAGAAGGGAAAATCGAAGTCGTGGCGCCCAGCTCTGTCCCCATGTTGGTAATTGTCGCACGTTCCGGTACGGATAAGGTCTTGATACCCTCGCCGCCCCATTCGATGATCGCGCCGACGCCGCCCTTGACGGACAGGATGCGAAGAATTTCCAAACTGATGTCCTTAGCAGTCACGAAATCCCGCAGCTTACCGGTCAGGTTGACCTTATACATTTTCGGCATGGTGATATAGTACGCGCCGCCGCCCATAGCAACCGCTACGTCCAGACCGCCCGCACCCATGGCGAGCATACCGATGCCGCCGCCGGTCGGCGTATGACTGTCGGAACCGATCAGCGTTTTGCCCGGTTTGCCGAAACGCTCCAAATGTACCTGATGACAGATGCCGTTGCCCGGTCTGCTGAAGTACAGGCCGTACTTCTTCGCCATAGACTGAATAAATCTGTGGTCATCGGCGTTTTCAAAGCCGGACTGCAGGGTATTGTGATCGATGTAGGCTACGGAAAGCTCCGTTTTCACTCTCGATACGCCCATGGTTTCGAATTCCAGATATGCCATGGTGCCCGTCGCGTCCTGTGTCAAAGTCTGGTCGATACGCAGCGCGATCTCGCTGCCCGGCGTCATGTCTCCGCTGACTAAATGTTCTTTGATGATCTTTTGTGCAATTGTAAGTCCCATATTCTATTCATCTCCCTGCATAATACTTTCATAGGCGTGCTCCACGTGGGTCAGCATCAGCCCTTCAACCTTGGCAGCGTCGCGTTCGCGAATCGCCTCAAAAATGTCCCGATGTTCTTCCACAGAATGCAGAATTCTTCCTTCATGGCATAGGGAAGCTTGTCGATACTTCATCAGTTTATGGTGAATCGGCGAAAGGATTGCCCTAAAGATCGGACTGCCGCATTCATCATAGATAATGTCATGGAATTCGGTATCCAGATCTCTGACTTTGTCGGCGTTGTCCTTGCTTGCGTAAAACTCCTGCTGCTCTAGGATGTCTTTTAACTGCGCAATGCCGTGCTCGCTGATATTTTTGGCCGCCATGGTCGTCGCAATGACTTCCAGCTTCCGTTTTACCACAAACATATCTTTGACATCGTTCTCGGTAATGCCGAGTACAACCGTCCCTGCCGGAGAATCTCCGATCAAAAGATCGTTTTCCAGTTTAGCAAGCGCCTCCCGGATCGGGGTCCTGCTGACGCCCAGTTCTTCCGAAAGCTTGCTTTCGCTGATGATCTCTCCTTTCGCATAGACACCGTTTAAGATATTGCTCTCGATCCTTTCGTACACCTGGTTTGCCAGAGATATCGTTTTATAATCAATCATTGCGTTTGTCCTTTCTATTTGATCCCCTGCGCCTGCAGCTCAGCGATCTTCTGTTCCATCTCTCCTGTCGAAAGACTGGTGGTCCTGCCGTCCGCATACATTTCGTCCACCCATTCTTTCAACGCCTTTACCAGTTCGTCATCTTTGGTCAGTTTTTCGCTGCCGGTCAGGCGATAGTGCTCGTTCATCCAATAAGCGATGCCGGCCAGACCGGAGGTTTTGCTGACGGATACGCCCGGCGCGCGGTTAAGGATCTTGGTCGTGTTGAAAATATTATAGATTTCTTCGTCTTTCATCAGGCCGTCCGCGTGAATGCCGGCTTTGGTGACGTTGAAGTTCTCGCCTACAAACGGGGTCATCGGCGGAATGTCATAGCCGATCTCGCGCTTGAAATAATCGGCGATCTCCGTCACCACGGTCGGGTCCATGCCGTCAAGGGATCCTTTCAGCGAGGCGTACTCAAAGACCATTGCTTCCAGCGGCACATTGCCGGTCCGTTCACCGATGCCGAGCAGGGAACAGTTGACCGCGCAGGCGCCGTACAGCCACGCGGTGGTCGCGTTGGCAACCGCTTTATAGAAATCATTGTGGCCGTGCCATTCAAGCATTTCGCTCGGTACACCCGCGTAGTGCTGCAGACCGTAGATAATGCCGGCAACGCTGCGCGGAAGCGCCGCGCCGGAATACGGAACGCCGTATCCCATCGTATCGCAGGCCCGGATCTTGACCGGAATGCCGACTTCAGCCGAAAGCTTCATGATCTCATTGACAAACGGTACGACAAAGCCGTAAAAGTCTGCTCTTGTAATATCCTCCAGATGGCAGCGCGGTACGACGCCGGCTTCAAACGCGTCCCGGATGGTTTCCATATAGAAATCCACCGCCTGTCTTCTGGTCATGTTCATCTTCTTGAAAATATGATAATCGCTGCAGGATACCAGAATGCCGGTCTCCTTGATACCCAGTTCTTTGACCATCTGAAAGTCTTTTTTCTGCGCGCGGATCCAGGTCGTGATCTCCGGAAACTTGTAGCCCAGCGACATACACTGATCGATCGCGTCGCGGTCTTTTTGGGTATAAATGAAAAATTCCGACTGGCGGATCAGCCCGTAAGAACCGCCGAGCCGTGCCAGCAGTTTATACAGATCCACGATCTGTTTGACCGTATACGGCGCCATGGACTGCTGTCCGTCACGGAACGAGGTATCCGTAATCCATACGTCCTCCGGCATGTTCATCGGCACTCTCCGATGGTTAAACGCCAGTTTCGGAACTTCTTCATAATTAAACATTTCCCGGTATAAATTCGGTTTTTCCACATCCTGCAGATTGTACTTGTAGATACCCTGTTCCAGCAAATTGGATTTTTTTGAAATCTCAAGCATATGACATTACCTCCCTTTTGATTTTGAATGAAATGCCGTCCGAGACAGCTCATACATCTTTTCTGTTTTTCTTTTTTTCTCTTTTTTCGTCATTCGCTTTCATGCGTTAAATCATTCGTTCTCGAACTGTATACAAGTATACTTCTATCGTTTTTATCTGTCAACACTTTTTCAAAAATTGTTCAAAAAATGTTTTTCGTATACCGGATACACCGCTTACGACGCGTCCACATGTCGTCTTTCGCACTCTGTTCCTCACACGTCTTCCACATTCTTTTCCCTGCGGATAACTTGCAAAGTCCTATAAAATGTAGTAAACTAGACCTATCATAAGCAGATAGGACAAAAGTGCACATAACGAAATCAAAGATTTCTATGTGCACATGGTGCTCATCTATGAGCGCCGCTCCGCAAGGTGCTTTTGTCGTTATTCCGGAAATATCGCATAACGATATTTCCTACATACTAAAATAACCGGTTCATACAAGGGGAGGCTGACCATGCAGGAATTTATCATTTTAAATCAGGAAGATATTGCACAGATCTTAACGATGCAGGATGTGCTTACGGCGGTGGAAAAAGCTTATCGTTACAAGTGCAGCAAGCAAGCGGAACTTTTCCCGCTGGTCTGTCATTCTTTTGAGGATGGTTACGAAGAGTTTGATATCAAGAGCGGCAGTGCGGACGGCGCCGGTATTTTCGGCATGAAGCTGGTCAGTGCCTTTGCGCGCAACAGTGATCTGGGGCTCCCGCGGCTGACCGGTACTATTTTAATTTTTGACCGCAAGACCGGCATGCTTCGGAGTATGATGGACGGCGGCCTGATTACCAATATGCGGACCGGAGCTGCGGGCGGTGTCGGCTGCCGGGTGCTGGCACGTCCGGAGTCAGAAACCGTTCTGCTCGTCGGGACCGGCGCGCAGGGTCCGATGCTGCTTCGCGCGGTGCTCTCCGTCATGCGGCAGATCAAGAGGATCCTTGTGATCAATCCGCACACGCCGCAAAAGGCAAAGGCTTTTGCGGAAGATTTTCGTCAGGTCCTTGCCGCGGAATTTCCGCATTTCGCCTCACACATCACACTGGAAGCCATCGACGATCTGCAAAGCGGATGCAGGCAGGCCGATATGATCCTGACGGCTACTCCGGCACGCACCGGCATCATCAAAGCCGACTGGATCCGCCCCGGCACACACCTTTCCTGCATCGGTTCAGATATGGAGGGCAAGCAAGAGCTGGAGGAAGCGCTGACTGCCAAAGCGCATGTTTTCTGCGACGACCTTGCGCAGGTCCTTGCGGTCGGGGAATGTGAAAAAGCAGTGAAAGCAGGCCTGCTTTCACCTGCGGATATCACCGAGATCGGAGATGTTCTGCTCGGCAAAGCCGCCGGACGGCAAAATGATGCGGAGATTACGATCTTCGACAGCACCGGCATCGGCTTACAGGATCTTATGACTGCATCTTTCGTAACCGATCTTGCCGAAGACCGAAACCTTGGTATCCATGCGCAGCTATAACGCAGACGATGAAAAACACAGACAATTCGAGAATCATCAAGAATCATAAGGAGAAAAAAATATGAAGACTTATTTACTGGAAGAAATGACTTGGCCCGAGATACAGGCCGCAATGGAAAACGGATATGATACGGTCGTTATTTATGCCGCGTCCATTGAACAGCACGGACCTGCCCTGCCGGAGATGACCGATACGGTACTCGGCTACGCTGCCGCTGCGGATCTTGCGAAACGTCTCGGCAGCGCTTTGGCTGCACCTCTGATCCGTCCGGGTCTGTCTGCACATCACATGTGCTTTCCGGGCAGTGTCACCCTGCGGCCGGAAACCTTTCGCGCGGTAGTCGAAGACTATATCGCGGCCTATGTGCATCACGGCTTTCAGACGATCGTTCTGGCGTCCTCGCACGGCGGCAACTTCCATGCGCTGGAAGAGATCGCGCAGCAGCAGTCCGCACAGTATCCTCATGTGCGTATCGTTTGCGGCTGCAGCCTTGAGGAACTGGACGCGGCGCTTGCAGATCTTGAAGTCATTGAGGGGCTCCCCGCCGGAACCTGCGGCGGTCATGCCTGTGATTGGGAAACTTCCATTATGATGATGCTTGATGAAGATTATGTTCGCAAAGACAAACTGCAGCGTGGTCACGTCGGTGTTCTTACAGAAGAATTGCTTCGTCGTTTCTTTGAAGACGGAGTCAAGTCCGTCAGCGAGATCGGTGTCATGGGCGATCCAACCGGCGCGAACGCCGCACGCGGCATCCGTTACTTCCAATACCTTCAGGATCTGCAGGAAAAAGCCGTCCGTAAGCATATTCTGGAATGGGATGTCAAAAACAAATAAAAAAAATTTGTTTTTTCGCAAAAAAAGCTACGAAAAACAGCAAAAGTATGCTATACTATTCAAGCAGGCTTTTGTGGACCATTAGCTCAACGGATAGAGTAGCGCTCTCCGAAGGCGTTGATCGGGGTTCGATTCCCCGATGGTTCACCAACTCAAAAACCGCAGGATTTTAGGATCACTGCGGTTTTTTATGTATTTCTTTATATCGTTTCTGCTCCTTTGCATAGCTTTCATAGCTTTTCCCAGCGTTTCCCAGCATTTCTTGGAGTTTCGAGGTTTTTTGTATTGCTGCATGCCGGCGACATATCGGTGCGTCGCCACGGGCATTTTTGGAAGCCGCGGTGCAGAGGGAAAATGTCTGAATGGATAATGGCCAATTGTTTAATGGTAGATGTCCAATTGGTTAATGGATCATGCTAAGCAATACCTCAGCGCCTACTTATCCTCTCCCATATCGGTAAAGCCTTTGCCCTCTCCCCATACGGTGTTGACCTGCAGGATCGTGACGAACGCCTGCGGATCGTTCTCCAGAAGATACTTCTTGATGACCATGCTTTCACGCGGAGAGCAGAGGACGACCAGCTGCTTGCGGTGCGTTCCGGTATATTCGCCTACGATGTCGTAGCTGGAAACACCGCGGCGGATTTCATGCATGATATAATCTGCCGCTTCTTTCCCGGCGGAAGTGATGATCTGCATCTGCACGATCTTGGTCTCAAAGCCGTACATGATAAAGTCTACGACTTTGGAAGCGATGATCTGGGTGACCAGCGCATAAAGCGCGATGTTGCGTCCGAAGATAAACGCCGAGATCACGATGATCGTGCAGTCCAGCACCAGCAGGATCCGACTGATATCCACCTGCGGCATCCATTTTTTCTTGATGATCTTGGCGATTGACTCGGTACCGCAGAACGAATAGCCGCGCCAAAAAACGAAACCGTTGCAGGCGCCTGCAAAAATGCCGCAGAAGATCGCCGCAAGCAGCAGGTCTTTTTGTTCCAGCAGCTGGAAGTCGAAACGTTCAAACACAAACAGGATCGCCGGATACAGCAGGGTCACGACCAGGACCTTTTTTGCCTCCCGAAAACCCAGCAGGACAATGACCACGATCCAGATCACGATCGCCAGCGCGTAATACAGCACCGAAAAGTCCACATTTACATAATTCTGAATGATCCGCACGATACCGGTCAGTCCGCCGCAGGTCAAACCGTTGGGGATCATGACCGCTGTGGTCGAGAACGCGCCGATGGCACAGCCGATCACCAAAAAGAGCATGTCGGCAATGGTCCGTTTTATATGCAGATTTTTTTCTTTTTCCATATCTTCCTTGTTCCTTTCCGAATCTTTGAGCCGGACTCCCGCCGGATGCATAGAAAGCGTCCGCGAACTTGCGATGTCCCAGCCATGCAGGATCTGCAGCATGCGGGATCTACAAGCGATCCGGTACCGTGATCTCGCAGAACGCGAGGTTGCCGAACACATCCGCAGTCTTAACACGGATGCGCCTGCCTAAGATCTGTGCGGGGGCGGCTTCCCAACTCATCTGCAGGGCAAGCTTTCCCTTCTGTCTGTATTCTGCCCGCTGCGCGCAAAAAACATCATCCTTTGCGCATGGGTTGTTTTCACAGTCACCGTCTTTTCGCGCATCCGCGCCGTGCGCAGCAGGCCCGTTCGTGTCATGTCCGCGCGCGTCGATGCACCAGTGATCCAACAGCGCAAAGACATCCTGCTCCAGCGCCTGGCTGGTCGTCTGCCGGGATTTGCTGGGCAGAGTCTCCGGCATCTGCTTCAGACGGTAGTCTTTGAGTCGGACCGTTACCAGGATCCGGTCTGCAAACAACGTCGGTTCGGTCTGTACTTCTGCCTCGATCTTGGCGTTTTCCTGCGCGAACAGCCCAGCTTCCCAATGCTTTGCGTCCGTCAAGACTTCTGCCGCGAAACCATCCCTTTGAAAACGTTTTACCGCATGGACCAACGCCGGAAAGCCGCTGTCACAGCAGATCCAGTTCCGACCGCATTTGGCCGCAGCCGCGCCCAGCGTTCCGGAACCGCTGAAAAAATCGCAAACCAGATCGCCCGGCCTGCTCCCTGCTTCCAGGATCCGCAGCAGCAAGGCTTCGGGCTTCTGCGTCGCGTATCCCGTACGCTCTGCAGAGGTCCGGCCGACCATATCGATCGTCCAGACATCTTTCATGTTGACCATCGTGTACCAGCCGCGTTCGTCGCAGAATTCCTCGACGCCCTTGAAACGATAAGGCTTCAGGCCGCGATTGTAGGATTTTTCTTTCGGCAGCTGCAGATAGTAGCGGGAAGTCTTGGCATAAACAAGGATCGTATCATGCTTGCGCGCAAAATGCCGCTTGCTGCTGCCGCCCGATTTGTACTGCCAGATGATCTCATTGACAAAATTGCGATCGCCGAAGATCTCGTCCAGAAGGATCTTTACATAATGTACGCTGTGCCAATCCAGATGCACCCAGATAGTCCCCTCGTCAGCGAGCAGATCCCGCATATAAAGCAGCCGCACACACAGCATGCGCAGATAACTTTCCATACCGCTTTCCCAGACATCCTCATACGCCCGATGGCGGATCCGCCTGCTGCATTCCGCCTCCGTAAGCTTCGGCGTGCCGGTCTCCGCCGCCTGCGCGACCGGGATCTCGGCAACCGCGTCGTAGTTCGCTTTACTGAAAAACGGCGGATCGATATAGATCTGCTGCACTTTGCCCTGCAGTTCCCGCTCCGTGAGCAGGTATTTCATAAACCCCGCGTTATCGGCACAGGCCAGCGTCCCGCAGCTGCCGGTTCCTTGGAGTCCGGCTCCCTGCAGACGCTCGATCGTCCGGAAGGTTCCGGCTTTTCCCTGTTCATATTCCATGCGGCTCTGCTCGATGATCTCGGCAAAATGACAGATCAGACTCATGCTCCAAGCTTCCTTTCATAAAAAAATGCACCATGTAATACGGTGCATTTTTGCGTTCCAAAGTTTTGTGTATTACATGGTACAATTATACCACAGTTCGCTGTCCTGTTGTGCATTTATCTTCTCGATTTCCGGCAATCTTTTCACTTTCTGCGTCGTGGTCTTGATCATCGGCTCACTGCTTAGAATGAAGTGATTGATATGCTTGTATTTCGGCATCGCGTCGTTGATCGCGCCCAGATCCGCGCGTACCTGCTCCGCGAGCTGATCGACCGACTGCTTGTTTTCTTTCAGCCAGTCTTCCTGATAGACGATCTTCGTCCACAGCACCAGATCATTGTGCTTTTCTCTGGAAAATACCAAACACTCGGCCACATACGGCAGTCTGGAGATTTTTTCTTCGATCTCTTCCGGGAAAATATTTTTGCCGTTTTTCATCACGATGACATTCTTTTTCCGTCCGGTAATGTACAGGTTTCCGTATTCGTCAAAACGTCCGAGGTCGCCGGTGTAGAACCAACCGTCTTTCAGTACTTCGGCCGTTTCCTCCGGCTGATCCAGATACCCCATCATGATGTTCGGACCCCGCGCCACGATCTCACCGATCCCCTCCTCATCCTCTCCGAAGAGCTGGATGTTTACACTCGGCATCGGTTTGCCGACGGAACCGAAAGCGATATCTTCGGGACGTTCCGCTGCCAGGACCGGTGAAGTCTCAGTCAGTCCGTAACCCTGGATCGTCGCGATCCCAAACCCGTTCATACCCGCCGAAGTCTCCGGGGTCAGCGGCGCGGCGCCGCAGATGATCAGGCGCAGCTGTCCGCCCAGACCGTCGATGACCTGCTTGAAGATCTTGCGGCGTATTTTGATGCCGAACGTTTCGGTAAACTTCGCAAGTCCGAGTCCGGTACGGATCTTGTTCTCCTTGCCCTCTTTCCGGATCTGACGTTCGATCTTCTTATACATATTTTCCACGATCAACGGTACGCCGACAAAGACCGTAACGCCGTATTCACCCAGATTTTTCGTCACATAACGCAGGCCGTCGCAAAAAACGCTGCAGGCGCAGGACGCCATGAATACCAGCGCGCCGACGAGTCCGAAGCTATGGTGGAACGGCAGGAACGCCATATTGACGTCCCATGGATAGAAGCGTTCAAATTCCTGCATATCCCGGATGTTGCTCATAATATTTTCGTGGCTCAGCATGACAGCCTTGGAATTCGCGGTCGTGCCGGAAGTAAACAGGATGACCGCCAGCTGTTTTTCGGAAACCTCGGTTTCTAAAAACCTGCGTTCGCCGGAACGCACACGCTGCTCTCCGTCGAACTTCATCTGCGTCAGCACCTCTCCGTCTCCCGTCATCGGCAGGAGCATCGGCGCGGAATCCGTGCAGCGCGCTGCGGCTTCTCGCACGACTGCGGCGTGCTTCGCGTCATGAAACAGAACAGAGATTCGGCTGCGCTGCATGCAGGAAGCCAGTTCTTCCGCAGTAAAACCTTTGTCAAACGGTACGGCAACGCCGCCGCCGTTGACAGTCGCCAGAAAGGCCTGCATCCACGCGTAGCTGTTTTCTCCGATGATGCCGACACGGAGTTCCCGGTCCTGCATGGAATCGGCACAGAGCAGCTCGGTCCCCAGATTCTGAATGTCTTTATGCATCTGGAAAAAAGAAATATGCCGGATGGTCCCGTTTTCCTTTACTTTGAACGCATCGTTCCCCGGTGCTTCTTCGATGCAGCAGCTGACCATATCTTTCAGGGTCCTGGCCGGGTTCTGATAAGTATACTTCTTGTTTTTCTTTGTATTCATAACCATAGGATCAATTCCCCCAATATCGTTTTGTTTTCCAAAAATAACTTAGTATTTGATACTAGGTTATTTTTTATTATATATGAGATATGGGATCAAGTCAACTCTGTTCGCTTTTTTTAACGCTTTCATCACCAAATCTACATTTTCTTTTTTGTTGGAGTGGATCAATGCGCGCTGCATGCGCTTTTCTTCCATGGTTTTGGCGACGTAGACCGGCCGCATGTTAAACGGGTCCAGTTCGGTGTAATACATGCAGGTCGCCAGTGTGCCCGGCGTCGGATAGAAGTCCTGCACCTGATCGGGTACGAAGCCGTATTCTTTGAGAAAACAGGCTAGTTCTACCGCGTCCTCCAAGGTGCTGCCCGGATGGGACGAGATCAGATACGGGATCAGGTATTGCTTCAGCCCGAGGCGTTTGTTCATCTGCTTGTACTTTTTATCAAACGCGAGAAAAACATCCTTTCCGGGCTTGCGCATATGCTGAAGCACCTGCGGCGCGATGTGTTCCGGCGCGACTTTGAGCGTACCGCTCACATGATAACGGCAGAGTTCTTCGATAAAGCGCTCGGCCTTCGGATCTGCCATCAGATAATCATAGCGGATACCGGAACGGATGAAGACTTTTTTCACACCGTCAAGACTGCGGACCGCACGCAGGATACCCAGATAGTCGCTGTGATCGATCTTCATGTTCGGACAAACGCCCGGATACAGACAGTCCTTATCCGTGCAGACGCCGGATTTCAGCTGCTTTTTACAAGCCGGAAAACGGAAATTGGCGGTCGGACCGCCGACATCATGGATATAGCCTTTGAAGTCCTTTTTATGTGTCAGCGCCTCGGCCTCCCGTACGATCGATTCCTTGCTGCGGCTGCGCACCTGCCTGCCCTGATGATAGGTGATCGCGCAGAAACTGCATCCTCCGAAGCATCCGCGCGCGCTGACCAGACTGAACTTGATCTCGCGGAACGCCGGGATCCCGCCTGCCGCTTCATAGGACGGATGATACTCGTTCTCAAACGGGAGCGCATAGACATCGTCCAGTTCTTCCCGTTCCAACGGCGGCTGCGGCGGATTCTGCACCACATAGACCGTATCGCTGTACTTCTCCGTCAGCATCTTAGCCGAAATCGCATCGTGATTACGGTACTGCATCGCAAAGCTCTCAGCGTACGCCCGCTTATCCTCTGCGATCCGCGCGAAATCCGGCAAAGCGATTGCATCCTCCAGCCCCGGCAGGCTCAGATCTTTGGCCCGGTAGCAGGTGCCCCGCACCCAGGTGATGTCCCGGGCAGCAATGCCGGAATCCAGTGCTTCCGCGATCTCCAAGATCGCGCGTTCTCCCATGCCGTAGATCAGAAGATCGGCCTTGGAATCCAACAAGATCGACCGGCGCACTTTGTTGCTCCAGTAATCGTAATGACCGAGCCTGCGAAGGCTGGCTTCCAAGCCGCCGATAACGACCGGAACGTCCTTATAGGCCTCTTTCGCGCGATTGGCGTAGACGATGACCGCCCGGTCCGGACGTTTTCCTGCCTTGCCGCCCGGCGCGTACTCATCGACCTTGCGCCTATGCAAAAAGACCGAATAGTTGTTGACCATGGAATCCACGACGCCGCTGTTGATCAGAAATCCCAGCCGCGGTTTCCCGAATATGCGAAAATCCTCAGCCGTTTTATAATCCGGCTGAGGCAAGATCGCTACCTTATATCCATATCGTTCCAGCAAGCGGCTGATGATCGCAGTCCCGAACGAGTGATGATCCACATAGGCATCCCCGGTGACCAGCACAAAATCCGGCTGCGTCCATCCCCGCGCTTCCATTTCTTTTCGATTGATCGGTAAAAAACTCATACAGTTCTCTCTAAGTTGCTTTTCATTATCTCTGACCTTTGTCGTAAGGGATACCCTCTGCTTTCGGTACACGCGAGCTCTTGGACGTAAACGCCAGCACGATCAGCGTGATCACATACGGCAGCATCCGGTAAACATAAGGACTGATGCCGATCTCCGCCAGCATATAGACGCCGTCGCCGTTGATGTCCAGCGATGCGTAGATCGCCGCGATACACTTGAACAGTCCGAACAGCAGGCTTCCCAGCGCAATGTTCAGCGGCGTCCAGTTTCCGAAGATCATGACCGCCAGTGCCAGGAAACCATAGCCTGCGACTTCACCGGTTGAAGTACAGTTGGCCGTTGTCATCGAGTAAGTGAATCCGCCGATACCTGCGAGGAAACCGGATAAACCGACGCCCAGATACCGCATCTTGAATACGTTGATGCCGAGGGAATCGGCCGCCTGCGGGTTTTCGCCGCAGGAACGCAGACGCAGACCGGTCTTGGTCTTATACAGGAATATGGAAACCAGTACGAAAATGATCAAACATACATATGTGCTCGGATATACCTTGTTGAGGAATAAGTCGAGGATCGGTCCCCAACTGTAATCTTTCGGAAGTCCGAATGTGGACGGACGGATCATGAACCAGCCCGCCGCGCCGCCGGTCGCCATACCCAGCGTACTCTGCTGCGCGATCATATAAATGAAGAACAGTACCACTGCCGGTGCCAACATGTTCAGCGCCGTACCGCCGATGGTCTGGTCTGCCCGCAGATTGATCGCGGAAAACGCAAGCAGCATGGAAAACGCAATGCCGCAGATCCCTGTCAGCAGCATGGAGATCAGCATGACGATCATGCCCTGCTCCTGTACAAATCCCATTCCCTGGAACATCCGGATAAAGATGACGCCCATAAAGGCACCGAAGATCATGATACCTTCTAATGCCAGGTTGATGACGCCGGAACGTTCTGCGCATACACCCGCAAGCGCTACGATCATCAGAGGAACTGCATAAAGCATGGTTTGCTGAATCAAGAATACCATTATCGATCTCCTCCTTCCTCTTCTGCATCCGCCGCTTCTTCCGCGGCCTCTTCGGTTCCCGCCGTTTCGATCTCCGGTTTTGCATCTTCTGCCGTGACCGCAGCCTGAACATTCTTCGCTTTTTTGCGCTTATTGTTGAGCAGCATCTTGAAGAACATCGCAAAGGCGGATAAGTATACGATCGTCGCGATAATGATGTTAGCGATATATTCGTTATACGCAGTCAAGTATTTGAGCTGCAGACCGGCAACATTCAGCATGGACATGAAAATGCCCGCGAAAATGACACCGATCGGATGGTTCGCCGCCAGCAGCGCTACCGGAATGCCGTTGAATCCGTCTGCCGGGAGCGACATATACGTGGACCAGTAAAATTCCGTATTGCCGGAAAGGAAATACAGACAGCCGCCCGCGGACGCCAGCGCGCCTGCGATGACCATCGATAATACAATGCTCCGCTTATCGTTGATACCGGCATATTTCGCCGCGTGGCGGTTGAGACCGCAGGCCCGCAGTTCGTAGCCGAATGTTGTCTTCGTCATGACGACCCACATGAGGATCGCGATCAGACAGGCGATCCAGAAGCCGCCGTTTGCCTGCGAATCCGGGAACAAGATATCCATTCCCAGTTTCGGCGTTACGACATCGACATTTTTGAGCGGAATGACATAGCCGACCTTGCCGCCCTCTGCCGAGTTTTTAAATTCTTCATGAACATCAAACCACCAGGTCACCAGATTGGCGGCGATCCAGTTGGTCATGATGCAGGTGATGACTTCATTGATATTGAGCAGTGCTTTGAACAGTCCCGGGATCGAACCCCACAGCGCGCCCAGCACGATACCGGTCAGGAATGCGCAGATCCAAGCCAGCCAGGAAGGACATCCGGACCAGCCCAGCCACAAGCCGACCGTCAGTGTACCCATGGTACCCATCAGATACTGTCCCGGCGCGCCGATGTTGAACAGACCGGTTTTGAACGCGACTGCGACCGAAAGACCGGTCATGATCAGCGGCGTCGCACGGAACAGCATGTTGCCCATGTTGACCGGGTTAAAGCCGAACGTCAATTGGCCGTCTGTTCTTCCGGTACTGAACACGCCCAAGAAAACAAGACGCACGCCGTCCCAGATCCCCTTCGGCGAAATATTGCTCTTTAAGAGACCTACGATCACGATGACCAGTGTTCCGACTGCAAGCCCGATGAGGATCGAAATCAAAGAGGCGTAAACAGATTTCGCGCCGTCGGATTTATACCATTTTATTTTTCCGGATTCAGGTTCGATTCTAGGCATCCTGCTTGTCCTCCTTTCCCTGTCGTTTCGCGCCGGACATGTACAGTCCCAGTTCTTCCGGCGTCGTGTGCTTCGGATCCAGTTCGCCGACCAGTTCGCCCTCGTAGATCACAAGGATCCGATCGGAAAGTCCCAGCACTTCATCCAGTTCAAGGGAAACCAGCAGGATCGCCTTGCCCTCATCTCGTTCCGCGACCAGCTGTGAGTGGATGTGCTCGATCGCGCCGACGTCCAGGCCTCGGGTCGGCTGCACGGCAACGACCAACGGTTCGTCGCGGTCCAGTTCTCTGGCAATGATAGCTTTCTGCTGATTGCCGCCGGACATGGAACGTGCGATCGTGATCGGTCCCTGTCCGGAACGTACATCGTATTCTTCGATCAGTTGATCCGCGTACTTGCGTACTTCATCGAAACGGATGAAGCCGTGGTTCTGGAAACGCGGTTCTTTGTATTTCTGCAGGACCAGATTCTGCTCCAGTGTATAGCCGAGCACCAGGCCGTGTTTATGGCGGTCTTCCGGAATATGCGCCATGCCGGTCTGACTTCTCTTGCGGATGGACGCATTGGAAATGTCCTGCCCGCAAAGCGTGATCTTTCCGGCGGAAGCCTTTTCTAACCCGGTCAGCCCGTGGATCAGTTCCGTCTGTCCGTTTCCGTCAATACCGGCAATACAGAGGATCTCTCCTTTGTGTACCGCAAAAGAAACCCCGCGGACCGCATCGTTCTTGTGGATCTTGGACGGGACCGTCAAACCCTCCACCTCAAGGACCGCTTCGCCAGGTGTGGCGTCTTTTTTATGTATTTCCAGCTGTACCGGACGGCCGACCATCATGTTGGAAAGTTCCTGCTTATTGGTGTCCTTCGTATTGACGGTACCGATATATTTGCCTTTGCGCAGCACGGTAACCCGGTCCGAAACAGCCATGATTTCATTCAATTTATGTGTGATGAATAAGATCGACTTGCCTTCTTTGGCAAATCCTCTCATAATTTCCATAAGTTCATCGATCTCCTGCGGAGTCAGAACCGCGGTCGGTTCGTCAAAGATCAGGATATCGTTGTCGCGATACAGCATCTTCAGAATCTCTACACGCTGCTGCATGCCGACAGTAATGTCTTCCACTTTTGCATCTACGTCCACTTTCAGTCCATAACGCTCCGAAAGCGCGATGACTTTTTCTCTGGCCTCTTTTTTCTTCAAAAAGCCAAGCTTGCCGGTCGTTTCGGCGCCGAGGATGATATTATCCAATACCGTAAAAACATCGACCAGCTTAAAATGCTGATGCACCATGCCGATCCCCAGCGCGGTCGCATCATTCGGGTCATTGATCTCTACTGCTTTTCCGTCTTTTTTGATCTCACCTGCTTCCGGCTGATAAAGCCCGAAAAGCACGCTCATCAAGGTGGACTTACCTGCTCCGTTCTCACCCAGAAGCGCATGAATCTCGCCCTTCTTCAGCTGCAGGGTGATGTCGTCGTTCGCCACGATCCCCGGGAATTCCTTGCGGATGTGGTTCATTTCTATTACATACTCAGACATGTCTTTTCCTTATCTTTTTTCTGTCAATATACAAACTATGCTTTGCGTTTTTCTATTGAGAAAAGGGGGAATACGCGATTCCCCCTTATGTCTTTGGTTTACAAACCTATGAATTCGTCACGATTATTTTACGAATGTAACGTTTTCAAGTCCTGCTGTGCTCGGATCAGCCATGGAAGAATCGTTGTCGATGGTAACTTCGCCTGCAACAACCTTGTCGTACAGAGCCTGATAATCTTCAACGCTCCAGTTTTCGAACTGCCAAGTGTCAGTCGGGATACCTACTGCGTTGTCAGCTGCGCCGAGAGTCATGGAACCGCCGTAAACTGCGCCGCCCTCATAGTACTTCGTCAGAGCTGCGATTACAGATTCAGCTAATCCCTTCATAGCGGAAGTGATAACGGTGTCGGACTGACCGGACTGGTCAACGTCAACGCCGACGATCTTCTTTTCTGCAGCTTCTGCAGCAGCTACGCCGGAGTTAAACATCGTACCGCCGCACATGAAGATAACTTCTGTGCCTGCATTGTACCAACCGGATAACATCGCCTGAAGGTCAGGAGATGCGGAGAAGCTGGAACCGTGTTCCCAAGAATATCTCATTTCAACAGTTTCGCCCTTCGCTGCAGCAGCATCGTTCGCGCCCTGTGCAAAGCCGTAACCGTACCGGATGCAAGCCGGGTTGGAGCCGCCGCCGCCGCCGGAGAAGCCTAACTTCGTGTAGCCTTCCATAACGGTTGCGTAGCCTGCAAAGTAACCAGCCTGTTCTTCCTGATAAGATACGCCTACCAGGTTCGGCATTCCCAAATCCCATCCGTCGATGAATACGAACTGAACGTCAGGATACTTCGGCGCGACTTCCTTTAATGCAGTTTCCTGCAGGAAGCCAGGAGTTACGAGAACTTCAGCGCCTGCTTCGCAAGCGTCGGTCATCGCTTTGATTCTGTCCGCGTCGGTAGCGTTGGAATCGTTAGCCGGCTGATAATACTTATAGGACTTATCATTGTCATAAGCATATTTCTTAACGCCGTTCCATGTGAACTGGTTGAAAGAACCGTCCTTTAACTGACCAACGTCGGTTACCATGGCGATCTGATAAGTACCATCTTCGGATTCGTAGTTATCGGAGATGTCATCGAAGCTGACTTCGGTGTTGCCGCCGTCACCCTGGTCGCCGCCGTTTCCGCAGGCTGCGAAAGTGAATACCATCGCCAGGATGAGCAGAACTGTTAATAACTTTTTCATTTGTTCCCTCCTAAATGAATTAAGAATTAAGTACAAGGTCATTATAATACATTTAGTGGAAAAGGGAAAGTTATTTTTTTCATAATCTGAGTTTTTTGTGAAATTTTTGTGAAAAACGTCTTTTCGGCGGTTTACGCACGGTTTACGCCGCGAAGATCTGTACCCAGTACGACGTTCCGTTTTGGGAGACCGCATAGCCGACGCCGATCTTTTCATAAGCTGTGTTCAGGATATTGGCACGGTGACCGGAAGAATTCATCCAGCCATCCATGACCGACGCGGCGCTCTTTTGCCCCATGGCGATATTTTCGCCCGCGGTCTTGTAGGTATAACCCGCGGCTTTGAGCATATCAAAAGCAGAGCCGTAGGTTGGCGAGGTGTGCGAAAAGTATTGGTTCTTCGCCATATCTTCCGCTTTTTTCTGCGCCAGTTCCGCCAACTTGCTGTCACTTTTCAGCGCGGTAAGCCCTTGCTTTGCCCGTTCTGTATTGACCAGACTGACCACCTGCGACGTCATGCTGCTCTGACCGGTGCTCACCTGCTCGTCTTTGCTTGCCTGATCGTCTTTACTTGCCTGATCGTCTTTACTTGCCTGATCGTCTTTACTTGCCTGATCGTCTTTGTTCTGCGCATTACCCGGATTCTGGCCCTGTTCGGTGTTCTGATCTTTACAGTCCGTCTTTACCTGACAAAATGCTCCAAAGTCAAAGTCAGCTTTGCAAAGTTTCTCCGGATCGAGCTGTTCTTTACAGAACGTCTCAAAGTCAATCTGTCTATTGCAGAGCTCTGCAAGGTCCTGTACTGTCTGCACCTTGCAGAGCTGCGCTGCTGTCACAGTCTGTCCTTGTCCTGCGGTATCTGCGCAGGATGTCGCCGATGTGGTTTTCTCTGCCGCGTAGCTGACGCTTCCTGCCCCCAGGACCATTGTCATCGCTAAAACTGCGGTCATCATTTTCTTTTTCATGTTTTGCCTCCTTATCTCTTGCGCGGGTATGGGTTTCCGAACCTCCGGAGGATTTTGCCCGCGCATTTGCATCAGGTACCATACAAAAACTATAACCGCTTTCCTCCAAGGATGTCACCCCCTCAAAATCTGGAAACAGCCTCTGATGCTTTTTCAGCCGGTTCCGCTTTTTTACCTTTTTCACTCTTTCTTCGAATGCCTTCCAGAAAAACCCTTTTTATGCATAGGGCTGCTACCTTTTTGCGTCTTCGCACGAAAAAAAGCATGCCGAAGTACTTTGGCCCTCGGTTTCACCCCTTCGACTGCTTTTTCCATCCGTTTGATTCCTCTGTTTTTTACAAGTTTCGACATTTCTCGAGCACCTTCGAGTTTTTTGCGCCTATGTCCTTGTCCTTGCTCCTCTGCTGCCCTCTTTTTTCTGACCGTATGATGCTTTTTTTCAGCCCAAATCGCGATTTGGATCTAGTTTTATGCAGCAAAGTTTTTACTGCAGGCGAGCCTTTGTAAGCGTCTCTTCCGCATAAAATCCGTAAAAAAAGAAACCGTTGAAATTTCAACGATTTCAAATCATTTCCGCATCTTTCCATTCATCCGCCAGATGACGCACAAAAGATGCCGTCAGTCCCCAGATGATCTTGTCCTCATAGTGGTAGATCGCGATCTGCTTATGCCCCACGCGCCACTTGTAATCGCTGCGGATCCCCGTCATTTCATAAGGAAAATCCGCGGTGTCCTGTACGATGTCCTGCTCGTAGATATAAGGTTCGGTCTCCGCGAAAAAACGCACCGGAACGGTAAAAACTTCCGCGACCTCCGCCTCGCTGAGCTTGAGATTTTTGAGTTCCGTTTCCGGCATGATGCCGACGACCGCATGCATGGCAATGGACGCCAGCTCATACTGCGTTCCGTATTTTCCCAGGATTTCAATGTTTTTCAGGCCGATCTCCTCATAGGTCTCCCGCAATGCGCAGTCCTCGATGCTCTCCCCCTGTTCCATTTTTCCCCCGGGAAAACAGATATCGCCCGGCTGCTTGATCTTGGCGGCGCGTTTTTCAAAGAGAAAATGCATGCCGTCCTTTTTTTCCACCAATAAGATCAAAACCGCGAACTCCCGCATAATATCCAGCGTCTGTCTGCCGCGCCCCGCGAGGAACGTGCGGATCTGTTCTTTTTGCAGTTCTTGGCACACGATTCTGCCCTCCCTCAAACAAAAGAAAGGCGATGGTCTCCCACCGCCCGATATTTCAAAGCAAATCAATTAATTTAAGATTTCGCATCCTTCGAAATTTACACCAATCATTTCTTCCTTTTCAGCGCTCAGGCTTACAACGAAATCCATGCCGTAATCTTTGGAGATGTTCTTCAGTCTTTCAACAAACTCCGGAAGATCACCGAGGGTGAAATCAGCGTGTTTCAGAATGCTGTCGATAAAGATAGTTTCAATGTCGTGATCGGAACTGATGATCCCGTATAAAAAACCGATGTATTCGTCGCTGTTGGTCACATGCTCAAAGTCTTCCATACAGATAACTCTGATCCTGTATTTCAAGTCGTACATCAGTCTGTGGTTCTTGTTAATAAAAATAATGCTTCCTTTACTTGTTTCAACGGACTCATTTGCCAGCTCGATCATCTGTTTTGTCTTGCCGCTTCCTTTGTGTCCTACCAAAAGTTTCACCATGGTTATCGCCTCCAAAATCAGTTTTGCTTTTCTTTCTTAATTTATTTCATTCATTATACACTATATTTCCCTGCCTTTCAAGCATTAAATCCTGCTTTCTTTCGTTTCCGGCAGCAATTTTACTTTCGATCACCGTCCTCAGCTCCGGCATAAACGCCAAACTCCGGCTTTGCAGGAGGGGCTGCGCCGGGGTTTGGCTGATGGCGTGGAAATTTATATGAAATAAAATGCTTTACCTTATTTGAGCACCGTGCCGTCTGCCAGTGTGATCGTATAACCGTTGAAGTTGATCGTTCCGTTGTTGGTCAGACTTGTGATCGTGCAGTTGCCGGTCAGATTCCACGTCGATCCGCTCTCGACGGTAATCACTGCGTTATCCGATACGGCGGTGCCGCCCGCTGCGTTATCCACGATATTGATGGTTCCGGTAAACGTGCTGCTCTTAGCCAATGTCATGTTTAAGGTCGAAATCGTATCGACAACGATATCTCCTTGCAAGGTCTGCTTGGAAGCCGTAAAGTTGACATTCGCACCGTTAGCACCCGCGGTCCCCCATCCGCGGCTTGCGGAGTTGCCGCAGATGTTCATCAGATAAGCGTCGCTGTCCAGATTTTTGAGGCTGACACCGCTGAGACTGATGCTGCAATCGGTGTTGGTGATATAGAACATGTCTCCGTTCTGGGCAGTCAGACTGCCGCCGGTCATGGAAAACGTACTTTCTCCGACTTCCGCATCACCGGACATGGACTGGTAGATCATCACATTGTGTACATTTTCGGAGGAGCTGGTACCCTCGGTATCACTCATATTGCCTGTCACATCGCAGTTTTTGAGGGTGATGGAGTTTTGCCCCTCAATGACCAGCGCCTCGGAATGGTTGGCTGTCAACTTCGCGTTTGCGGCTGTGATGTCTGCGGTAGAGTACACCGCCGGTGAATTGTAGCCGTTGCTGGTGTAGGTACCGCCGTCAACGTTGACGGTACCGCCGCCGCGGTCGGAACGGATGGCTGCGGAAGAATTGCCTGCCGTCGTCACAGTCAGATTGCTCGCATTGGTGGTCGCACCGCCGGTGGTCTGAATGCCGCCGGAATTATCCTTGCCGGTCGTAATGGTCGTGTCGGAAACATTGACCGTCGTTCCGCTGCCGTAACTGAAAATGCCGTTGCCGTTCTGTGCGTCCGAGGTCACGGTCGCATTTTTGATGGTTACCGTCGCGCCGTCTGTTGCCAGAAACGCTGCATTAACACCATAAAAATCACCGTTTTCGGTATTGGAGGTCGCACCGCCGTCCTTGTTGATGGTTACGCTTTCGAGCGTAACTTCTGCGCCGTCAACGCGCAGTGCGTTTTCCTCATCACCGGTCGAAGTATAGGTCGTATCGGTATACGTCCCGTCCTCGTCAATGGTATTGGCGCTGCTGCCCTGTTCTACATTGCTGCTGCCGCCAAAGCCGCCGTTCATAGTGACAATGGTCACTGCCGTCGCGCTGCCGCTCTTATCTAAAGTGATCTGCAGAAGTAATATAATGAAAGAAACAGAAAGGATGTGCAAGACGATGCGTTTATTGATTGCAGAAGATGAACAGGATCTGGCGGAAGCGCTGTGTGCGTTTTTCGAAAAAAACCAGTTTACGGTCGATACCGTATATAATGGACAGGATGCTTATGATTATGCCGCGACCGGGGATTACGACGCAGTCATTTTAGACGTGATGATGCCCAAACGCAATGGCATCGAAGTGCTCCGGCAGCTGCGCGCAGACGGCGTGCAGACACCGATCATGATGCTGACCGCCAAGGGAGAAAAGGATGACCGCATCACCGGTTTTGATGCCGGTGCCGATGATTATCTGCCAAAACCCTTTGCCCCGGACGAACTGCTTGCGCGGGTGCGCGCGATGCTGCGCCGCTATGACAGCTATAAGCCGACGATTTTATGCTACGAGGATCTGGCCTTGGACGCGGCCAGCGGGATGTTGTCGTGCAAGGGACAGGAAGTCCGGCTGAGCGGGCGGGAGTTTCAGGTCATGGAACTCTTCATGCGCGCGCCGCGTGTCGTTTTTTCGGCGGAAAAGATCATGGAACGGGTCTGGGGCTGGGACAGCGACGCGGAAATCAATGTCGTCTGGGTCCACATTTCCAATTTGCGCAAAAAACTCAAAAATATTGACTCTGCGGTCTCCATCTACGCGAACCGCGGGCTTGGTTATGTGCTGGAGGTGCGGTCATGATGCACGCCCTGCGAAAAAAATTCATTCGCATTACCATGCTGGCAGTCACAGCCGTGATGCTGGTGCTCTGCATCGGCGTCAATGCCGCCAATTACCTTTCCACGCAATCGGATGTCAGCCGCACACTGCAGATGATCACGGATAACCGCGGGACGATCCCCAAGACAATGCCATCCGACGGCGCGGATACCGAGCACTCTGCGCTCCCACCGGCATTGCCTGCAGATCAAGAGGACGATGCGCTCCCGCCGGCTTTGCCGGACACCGATACCGACAGCAATACCGGCTCCATGAACAGCGTGCCGGACAAGCCGAACGGACCGTTTACAGAAGAGACGCCTTACACGACACGCTATTTTGTGCTGCGTTACGATAGCAGCGGCAGCCTCTCCGATGTCGGGCTTGACAATATCGCTTCCATCACCGAGGACGATGTGCCGGAGTATCTTGCGGTCGCCGTCGCGCATGGCGCAGGCTCCGGCTCCTATCAGGATTATCAGTATCAAGTCACGCAGGTCGGCGACGACCGCTGGATGGCAGTTTTTTTAGATTGCTATCAGAGTAAACGCGCGATCTCCATACTGGCGATGCTTTCGGTCGGCGTCACGATCGTCTGCATCGCTTTGGTCTATATCATTGTACGGATCTGTTCAAAAAAAGCCATCGAACCAATGCTTAAGAACGCGGAGAAGCAAAAGCAGTTTATCACCGATGCCAGCCATGAGCTCAAGACGCCGATCACCGTCATCGCGACCAGCCTGACGGTTCTGGAAATGGAAGTCGGTAAGCAAAAATGGATCGACAAGGCCATGGCGCAGACCGAAAAGCTCAAAGATCTGGTCAATGCTCTTGTGACACTGGCCCGCATGGATGAAGAGGAATCGCCTCTTCATTTCGAGCCGTTCGATGTCAGCGACGCGGTGCAGGAAACTGCAGAGTCCTTTGCGGATTTTGCCGACTCGCAGGGACACGCGCTGCAGCTCGAGATCGTACCGCAGCTTTGCTATACCGGCGACGCCTACGCAATACGTCAATTGGTTTCTATTCTTTTGGACAATGCGGTGAAATACGCGGCACCCGGCTCTGCCATCTCTCTGCGCATGCAAAAATCCCCTCGGTATCCCAAGGGGATTCTCATACAGGCTTCCAATGCCTGCGAAAATCTCGATCCAAACAAGCTGGATCAGCTCTTTGACCGTTTCTATCGTTCGGATGAATCCCGCAGTGAGCGCAGCGGCTTCGGCATCGGACTGTCGATCGCCCGCAGCATCGCCGAAGGACACCACGGCACCATCCGCGCGGAGTCGCCGGACGGCAAGGTCATCGTCTTTACCGCCGAGCTGCGCTAAGCGAAAATCTTGATCAGCAGTAGTTTGCCGCGTGCGACGGTCACTTCGGCAGTCTCGCCCGGCAGCACTTCGTTGCTGGTGCCGTACTGGTACTCGCAGTGAATGGCTGCGTCCTGCAGCGGATATTTGGCGTGGGTGATCGTCACGCCTTCTGCCTGTCCGCTGACATTGAGCAGCGAAAAATAGGCACAGGTATCGTCGATCCGGACCGGGCTGCCTGAGACGAGCTGCATCTCGGAGTAATCGTCCAAAATCCTGCCCTGTTTGCCCGCTTCGTCCAGCATATAGAGGATCGATACATTGACCAGGGTGTGATCCAGCCGCTGTCCGATGACGCCGACCAGCAGAAAATCTGCAAATCCACGCCGCATTGCCTCTTTGACTGCAAAGACTGTATCGGTATCGTCTTTTTCACAAGGCAGCACGATCAGCTCCGGTACACCGTCCCTTGCTGCTGCATTCGCATCCGCAGACATAGCCGCGGCTCCTGCACACTGATACTTCTGCTCCATTTCGTCTTTGGCGTACGAATCGAAGTCGCCGATGATCAGATCCGGCCAGACACCGAGCCGCGCCTGATGTTTCAGTCCGGCGTCGCAGTAAATGTAATAGTCGTCATTCCTGAAATATTTTTTGATCTTCTCGTAATTCTGGATCTCGGCCGCGCCGATGATCACACATCTTTGTTTCTGTTCCATGCTCTGTCATTTTCCTATGCTGCAAAATCTTTTCCTTATGGCCGCTCCAGTTTGCCGATTTGGTCCGCCCAGTAGCCCCATACTTCCTGCAGCAGCTTGCGGCCGGCGAACATCGCTGCCAGAGACGGATCCAGCGGCGGTGCGATCTCGACCACATCAAAGCCGATGATGTTGAGGTTCTGGAACAGCTTTTCGAGCAAGGTCAACGCCATCCGCGGCGTCAGTCCGCCGAACTGCGGCGTGCCGGTCCCTGCTGCAAAACCGGGATCTAAGGCATCGATATCAAAGGTGATGTAAACCTTGTCAAAACGCTTCATTTTTTCGATGCAGGCATCCGCCACCGCCTCGATCCCCTCATGATAACAGTCGTAAGCGGTTTTGACCTGGATCTTGTTTGCCTTATGGAATTCGAATTCGTCCGGCTCAATGGAACGGATGCCGATGAAAAAGAGATTTTCCAGCGAGCTGACATGTTCCAGTTCCAACGCCCGGCGTTCGGTATTGCCATGAGAAAGATAGTCCCCCTCCAGCGCATCGCACAGATCCATGTGCGCGTCGATGTGAAGGATGCCGAATTCCTCATCCAGCGCATCGTTGATGCCGCGTTCCACCGGGATCGTCACCGAGTGGTCGCCGCCGACCATGGTGAACTTCACGCCTTGCTCAACCAGACTTTTGACATAGGCCTGCACCTCCGCAAACAGGGCGTCGCGGTCTTCATTGACAAAATCACCGGCGTCCAAGAGTTCAAAACTGTCGTAATAGTACAGTCTTTCGGTCGACGGTGTGGAATGCTTGGTATTGGCACGCAGGACTTCCGGCGCCTGCGCCGCGCCGCCTCGATAACTGACGCCGCCGTCAAACGGAATGCCGAAGAGCACCGCATCTACTTCGGTCTCTTTTTTATCCGGTCGGTTCAATCCGCACCAGGACTGCGGGTCTAAGACATCTTTACTTTTTTTCAACATGATTTCTTTCCTCCGTTTTTATTTTGTTTTGATAGCCAGCCCGCTGCCGTCCTCTGCGGTTTGCCGCACGACCTGCCAGACTTCGGTCAACCGTGCCAGGCTCCAAGCCGCGTTAGCAGGCGATGTGGACGGCAGGCAGACTGCCGCACGTCCGATCACAGGCTCTGTATATTTCCGATAAAATTTCTCTGCGGTTTTCCCGTTGACAAAGATCTGCCGAATGTCCGCGGCTGCAAGGATCGGCGACAGATCATTCGCGGCCGCGTTTTTGATGGAGCTGTCCGAACTTCCCGTGATCTCGCAGGACGCGATCACATCCCACAGCGCGATCCCGTGTGACAGCAGGAATGCCCGCTTTTCGTCGATCGTCTGCGGCACTTCACAGGCAAAGACCGCAGCCAGCACACGCCAGAAACGGTTCTGCGGATGTCCGTAAAAGAACTTTTGCTCCCGCGACTTTACCGACGGGAAACTGCCGAGGATCAGCACCTTGGAATTTTCGTCATACAGCGGCGGGAACGGGTGCACCACATATTTCGGTTCGTTCATACTACTTCACCAGTTCCTGCAGCGCCCTCCGATAGACCTTGACCGCGGTCTCAAAATCTTCCACGGAAATGCATTCGTTCTTCTGATGTTCGGTACACGGATGTCCCGGGATCACCGGTCCGAACGCCACGATATTCGGCATCGCTCTTGCGTAGGTCCCGCCGCCGATCACGGTCGGTTCGTCCTGGATGCCGGTCACTTCACGGAACGCGCGGATCAAGGTCCGGATCACGTCACCGTCTTTGTCCATGAATACCGGATCCATATGCTCAAAAACATCGACCGCAAAACCTGCGCCCTCAAACGCAGCCTGTACGCTCTGCAGGATCGCGTCGTGCGCCAGCGTCACCGGATAGCGGATATCGATCCCCAGCGTCAGTTCGGTTTCATCGGAAGCGATCGTCCCAACGTTCATGGTCAAGCGGCCGCTCTGCTCATCACAGAAATCCAGTCCCAGTCCTTCTCCATGCAGCCGATAACCGATCTTCTCCATATACGCGGCGGCAAAGGCGCTCTTTTTCGCCGCGGCTTCCATCGCCTTGGTGATCGCGTTCTCTCCCTCTTCCGGCATACTGCCGTGAGCTGAAACCCCGGACATGCAGATCTTTTCCCCATCTGCGAGGATCAGCTCTGCCAGATCTGCGACCATATTGACCGCATTGCCGCCCTTGGCGCTGACGATCCCGCTTCCGGCAAGCGGATAGGATGCGTGCAGCGAAAGGATCCCTTTTTCACCGTAGATCGCCGGAAAATCCGCATCCGGCGTGAACCCATAGGTCGGAAGTTCCTCATGTTCCCGATAATACGCCATATCCAGCCAGTCTCCGGTTTCTTCCTGACAGCCGAAGATGATCCGCACGCGCTTTTTGAGCAGTATGCCGCTGTCCAACAGATCTTTCATCGCCAGAATGGCAAAGAAAGCCGGCCCTTTATCATCAATGATACCTCTGCCGTACATCTGTCCGTCTGCCACCGTCAGGTCATACGGCGGATAGTCCCAGCCGTTTCCTGCCGGAACAACATCCAGATGCGCCAGGATCCCGATCATTTCCTCGCCCTCGCCGATCTCCGCCCAGCCGATGCGGTTCGCGCAATTTTTGGTGCGGAAGCCCAAACGCGCGCACAGATCCAGCACATACCTGAGCGCTTCAAAGACATGGCGTCCATAAGGCATCAAGCCATATTCCGCATCTTCCTCCGGCTCGCATCCCGTTTCACTCGGAATGCTTAAAAGTCCTTTTAATTCCTCTAACATCATCTTTTTTCTCCTGTTCTTTCCTGCGCAAAGTCCGCTGCGTTCGCAAAGATCAGCGCACGCGGAATTTGACACCCAGTTTCTCTGCAAGGCTGCGGCAGTCTTCGATATCCTGCTGCGGGATGGAAAAGCCCACCACGGACATCGTCACATCCGGCACATACTGCTTAACATCTTCTGTAAAACGCAGGATCTCGTCAAAAGCGGCTGCACCGTACTTCGGTCTGCACAGCTTGTTATACTTCTCCGCGGTCGGCGCATTCAGACTGATGGAAATCGCGTCCAATCTGCCGGCAAATTCTTTCGCGGTCGCTCTTTGGTTGATCAAGTCAGATAGACCGTTGGTATTGAGCCGCGTCTTTAAGCGTCCTTTCAGCTTCTCGTCACTCTTTACGAAATCGCAGATCGCAAGCAAGCAGTCCAGCCGTTCGGTCGGCTCGCCGTAACCGCAGAATACGATCTCATCATAGGCGGCAAGATCCTGTTCTGCCAGCATGGTCAGAAGCTCCTCCCTGCTCGGTTCCCGTTTCAGCCAAAGACTGTCCGCGTCGCCCAGGGAATCCACCATATCCCGGATGCAGAACGTGCAGCGGCACGGACAGCGATTAGTCATATTCACATAAAGGCCGCCGCCGTAATCATAAAAAACGTCTCCGATATATTCCATTTTCTCTGCCTCCCTTTTGATTCTTGTTCTAAGCCTATCTTAATCCTTTTGGCAGAAAAAAACAAGCACCGCAAAAAAATATGCGATGCCTGTCCCTCTGATCTTTTAATAGTTTTCCGGCTTGACCTGAAAAAACGCCTGCATATGCCCGCAGACCGGACAGATCTGCGGCGCGTCGGTACCCTCGTATTCGTGTCCGCAGTTGCGGCACTGCCACTTTACACTCTCCGATTTTTGAAAGACTTCCTGATTTTGGATATTGTTCAAAAGTGCCTTGTAGCGTTCCTCGTGGGTCTTTTCGATAGCGCCCACCATGCGGAACTTGGCCGCGATCTCCGTGAACCCCTCAGCCTCCGCCTCCTTGGCGAAGTCATCGTACATGATGCTCCACTCATAATTTTCTCCGGCAATGCCTGCCAAAAGGTTCGCCTTGGTATCACCGATACCGCCCAGCAGTTTGAACCAGATCTCGGCATGTTCCTTTTCGTTGTCCGCCGTCTCCGTAAAGAACGCGGCGATCTGCTCATAACTGTCATTCTCGGCGGCAGCCGCATAATAGGTGTACTTGTTGCGGGCCTGCGATTCTCCCGCAAAGGCCGCCATGAGATTGGTTTCTGTTTTTGAACCTGCGAATTCCATTTTCCTGCACCTCGTTTCATACAAGTTTTTCTTTTTGTATTTTTTTCATTTGCAAGAAAATTATACACCGCATGACGGAATTACGAAATTTCGTTTTCCGAAAGCCGCAGCTGACCACAGGCCGCGTCGATGTCATCGCCGAGTTCCCGCCTTATGGTCGCCGGGATCCCGCACTCCGTCAGCACCTGTTGGAAACGCAGCACCGCGCCGCGTTCGGTCGTATCGTAGCCGGTCTCTGCTACCTTGTTCAGCGGGATCAGGTTGACATGGCAGAGCATACCATGCAGACGTGCCGCCAGCTTCCGCGCGTAGTCCGGGCTGTCGTTGACGCCCTTGACCAGTGTATATTCAAAGGTGATGCGCCGCGCGGTCGTTTCTGTATAAGTCCGGCAAGCCTCCAGCAGTGCTTCCATTGGATAGGCTTGATTGACAGGCATGATCGCATCCCGCATCTCGTTGCTGACCGCGTGCAGGGAAATCGCCAGATTGACCTGCGAGAAATCCTCTGCAAAACGCGCGATCATCGGTACCAGACCGCAAGTCGAAACGGTGATATTGCGCATGCCGATATTGAGTCCGTTCGGGTCGTTGATGATGCGGATAAACTTCGCGAGATTCTCATAATTGTCAAACGGTTCGCCGGTCCCCATCACCACCACATGACTGATGCGCTGCCCGGTCTCCCGCTGCGCAGCCAGGATCTGCCCGGCGATCTCGCCGGGTGTCAGATTCCGTTTCAGTCCGCCGATGGTCGAAGCGCAGAAGCGGCAGCCCATGCGGCAGCCAGCTTGTGAAGAGACACAGATTGAATTACCGAATTTATACTGCATGAACACGCTTTCGATCGCGTTGCCGTCCGCAAGCCGAAAGAGAAACTTGCGCGTGCCGTCGATCTTAGAAACCTGCATCCGCAGGACTTCCAAAGATGGTATTGCAGCCTGTGCCGCGAGTTTCTCACGCAGTGTCTTCGGCAGATTATTCATTTCCGCAAAGCTCTGTGCACCGCTGCGAAAACTCCCGTCTTTCGCCATGCCGCCGTAGATCCAGCCGAAGATCTGCTTCGCGCGGAACTTCGGTTCCCGCAGCGTTTCTGTCACAAAGCGCTCCAGCTCTTGATACTCCAAATTTGTCAAATCTATCATCGTTTCATTTCCTTTTTTTCTGCAGGATCCGCTGTCAGCTGATACGCGATCCGCGGCGTACCGTCGGCCTGAAAAATAATGCCGCATTCCCGGAATCCGAGCCGCTCGCAGGCCCGCCGCATGGTTGTGTTCTGTTCATGCGTATCCATGCGGATCTCGGGGCTCTGTGTCAAACAATATTGCAGACACTCTCGCAGCATGCCTCTGCGTGTTCCGTCGCTTGCCATTCTGTGGATCGTGCCGTATGGTTCTTCATTCGGCCAGCTTCCGTTTTCAATATATCCGTAAGTCGGGTCCTCTCCGATGATGAAAGAAAAAACGCCATGGATAGCTTCCTGCCGGTCCGTCTGCTCTTCCGCTTCGTCAAGCCAGACAAAAAACTGTCCCTGCTCGATATCCCGCCGGATCAGCTCCGGCGACGGATATCCGTTTACCCACTGCGCGGCATTTCCCTCGCCGCGCATATAGCAGCGGCCGGCATCCAGGATCTGCATAGCTTTCTCAAGATCCTCGATCTTTGCTTCTCTTACGATCATACGCCGTCTCCTTTTATCCTTATTCTGCGCCTTCATCCAACTTGCGTCCGCATTTACGGCAGAAGGTGTAAGTTTCTTTCACCGGCGCGCCGCAGTACGGGCAGAAATTGTTTTCGCTCTGCGGTACGGCATGAAAATGTTCTCCCTGCGATCCCGGAGCTTCGGCGTCCGTTCTTTCGTCGCTGTCGGCTTTGGCGTTCCTGCCGAACCTTTCGTTCAGCGGGTCCTCTTCTTCTCCCTCATCGACAATGTCGAATGCGGAGTATCGCTTTTCTCCGGCAGCGTTTTTCATATTGTAGATCACGCCGACGACCGCCATCACAACGAAAATAATGCCGAATGCGGCAAAGAACGGCACGCCCGTCTGCGCAGCCATAATGGTCCAAAATATGCCGAAAACAGCAGCTCCGATCCCGGCGATCCCGCTCATCATCGATGGGCCTCTGCCCGGTTTGATACTTTTCATCTTTCCTCGTCCCCCTTAAATTGTATGAAATTTCTACTTGTATTCCAATCTATGCTGTGATAGAATAAAAGCAAGAGGTAAGCCAAACGGCTACCGGTGTAGATTATTTAAAAAAATAACCGCCACATTTTGACCGAGGGGCGGTTATTTTTTTATGTAAGCAATCAGCAGAGTTACAACTAAACTTGTGAAGGTCAGACCTAACATCAGTATTTCATAATCCGTCATTTACTCACCCCCTTTCGGGGTAACCGCTCTTTGGCTCGTCCTCTTGCTGCATCTATTTTACCATAAATCGCAGCCAAGAACAAGCGTTCTTTGTCTATTTCTTCTATTTTTTGATTTTCCGCAAGGCCCGCATCACGATCTCGGCTGCCTTGTCCGCCGCTTTTTTCTCAAACGCCGCGTAGTCTTCCTGCGCGCCGCCGTCCGCAAGATCGGAAATACAGCGGACGATCCCGATCGGCACCTTATTGACATAGGCCGTATGCGCCACCGCGCAGCTCTCCATTTCCACACATAACGTCCGCGGGAAACGCGCTTTCAGCAGGCTTTTCTGTTCCGAGTCGGTCACAAAAGCGTCGCCGGTAAGGATCAGTCCTTGGTGTGCCTTTGTCCCGTCCTGCTTCTCCTCGCACTGTTCTTTCGCGCTCTGCAGCAGGATCCCGGTCAGCTGCGGATCGGTCTCAAAAAACTCCCGGTACGGAAACAGTTCGGTCAGCTGCGATCTTCTGACGTCATGATAGGTCAGCCGCTCCGCCGCCACCACATCCAGATGCCGGACCGCCGGGTCCAGGCTTCCCGCGATACCGGTATGGAGCAGTCGGTCAACGCCAAAGCGGTCGAGCATCAGCTGCGTATAGATCGCCGCATTGATCTTGCCGACGCCGCAAGTCGAAAGGACTGTCGGATGACCACAAAGCGTTCCCTCGTAGTATTTCATGCCGTTATATTCCGATGTTTTCACGTTTTCCATGGCGGACGCAAGCAGCTCCGCCTCGACCCACATGGCCGAAAGAATACCGATCCTGTTCATCTTGTATCACCTCTCTATTATTTTAATATACAAGTCTTTTTTTGTCCACTGATTTGTGGATTTACGGATCTGCGGAGAAGTCGTCCGATGTCGTTCCGAGGCGCGTTTTTTCAAAAAAAGATACAGCACAGTTTTGTTCCTATGCTGTATCTCGATTTCATCTTGTTGGTCTTCGCTTCGCCTTGCTTGCCTTGGCTCAGCGTTTCGTCTGCGTGCTATACGCGTGCCACCTGAATGCCGGTCTTATGTCCGTTCAGGTCGTAAGTGCTGTCGCAAGCGCCGTCCTTGAGTTCGACTGCCAGCGTTTCGCTCTTGATATAATCTTCGTGTTTCGCGACCGCGGCTTTGACAGCATCGTCCGCGTCCACGGTGATCGCGATCTTGTCCATCATTTCATAATCGGCCTGTTTACGCAGCTGCTGCACCTTGGATACCAGCTCTCTTGCCAGGCCTTCATCTACCAGCTCCGGCGTCAAGGTCGTATCCAGAATGGTGAAGATATTGTTTTCCATCGCGACCGCAAAGCCTTCTTTTGCGGTGATGCGGATATCCAAGAATTCCTTGGTGATCTCAAATGCTTCTCCATCCAGCGTCAGGACCGTTTTGCCTTCTGCTTCCACTTTTGCGATGAAAGCTGCCGGTTCTTCCTTGCCGAGTGCAGCCGCGAATGCCTTGATCTTGCTGCCCAGTACCGGCCCTGCAGTCTTGAAATTCGGCTTCAAAGAGAAGTTCATATATTGATCGAGATTCTTCTCAAAGACCACTTTCTTAACGTTCAGTTCTTCCATGATCAATGGTACCAGGTCACCGATCAATGCTTCATATTTGCCGTCTACCAGCACTTCCGAAAGCGGCTGACGTACTTTGATCCTCTCTTTTTCACGCGTACCGCGACCGAGCCCTACCAAGGCTCTGACGATATCCATACGTTCTTCCACGCCCTTGTCTACCAGGGACAGATCGGCCTTCGGGAAGAAGGCAACGTGAACGGTATCTTCACCGGTCAGATCGGTATAGATCTCATCCGCGATGAACGGTGCGATCGGTGCGATCAGTTTGGCAACGCCGACCAGGATCTCATAAGTCGTCGCGTAAACACTCTTCTTGTCTTCCGTCAGTTCTTCTGCATAGAATCTACGACGTGCACGACGGATATACCAGTTGGACAGATCTTCTGCCACAAAATCGGTAATCGCTCTGACGGTTCTCATATGGTCATATTGATCCATATCTTCCGTTACATCGTGTACGAGCTGATTGTATTTGCTGAGGATCCAGCGATCGAGTTCCGGTCTCTTTGCATAGTCGACCGTAAAGGTTCTCGGATCGATATCATCCTGATTTGCGTAAAGGACAAAGAAGTTATATACGTTCCGCAGGGTTCCGAAGAACTTGCTGACCACGTCTTTGAGGCCTTCTTCGTCGAACTTGGTCGGCGTCCATGCAGGCGATACGGACAACAGATACCATCTGGTCGCATCCGCGCCGTATTTATCCAGCATTTCAAACGGCGATACGGTATTGCCCTTGTGCTTGGACATCTTTTTACCCTCTTTGTCGAGGATCAGGTCGTTGACCAGTACGTTTCTGTATGGCGCACAGCCTTTGACAATTGTAGAAACTGCCATCAGCGAATAGAACCAGCCTCTGGTCTGGTCGATGCCTTCGCAGATGAAGTCTGCCGGGAACAGCTGATCAAAGTCCTCCGTGTGTTCAAACGGATAATGCCACTGTGCGAACGGCATGGAACCGGAGTCAAACCAGCAGTCCATAACTTCCGGGATTCTGTGCATCGGCTTGCCGCATTCCGGGCAGGTCAAGGTCACATCATCCACATACGGTCTGTGCAGCTCGATCGATTCATCGATATTTTCGTTTGCCAGTTCCACCAGCTCTTTCCTGGAGCCGACGCAGTGCAGATGACCGCATTCGCATCTCCAGATCGGGATCGGCGTGCCCCAGTATCTGGAACGGGAGATCGCCCAGTCTTTGACTTCTGCCAGCCAGTTGCCGAAACGCTTTTCGCCGACATATTCCGGATACCAGTTGACTGTATTATTGTTTGCAACGAGCTGATCCTTCAGCTTAGACATTTCGATATACCAGGATGGCTTTGCATAATAAACCAGCGGCGTATCGCATCTCCAGCAGTGCGGATAGTTATGCTCTAATTTTTCTTTTTTATAGATCTTATCGCCCTCTGCCAGATATTTGATGATCTCGACATCCAGGCCATCTTCCATAACGAAACGGCCTTTCCAAGGCGTTTCGGTATATTTTCCGCGTTCATCGACCGGCTGCAGTACCGCAAGGTTATATTTGCGGCCGCACTGATAGTCATCTTCACCGAAGGCCGGCGCGGTGTGAACGATGCCGGTACCGTCTTCTGTGGAAACGTAGTCCATGCAGGTAACGATGAACGCCGCTTTGTTCTTGTCCGGTACGCAGAACGGCATCAGCTGTTCGTATTCCCAGTATTCCATGTCACGGCCCTTGAGTTCTTCGAGCACTTCGTATTCGTCGCCCGCGAGCACTTTCGGTGCCAGTCCCTTGGATACATAGAAGATATTGCCCTCATTGTCACCGGAAGTCATCTTGACCTTGACATAATCGATGTCCGGGCCGACGGTCAGCGCGATGTTGGAAGCCAGGGTCCAAGGGGTTGTCGTCCACGCGAGAAAATATTCGTTGTCGGTACCTTTTTTCTTGAATTTGCAGGTCAGGGTGTTGACTTTGACCATCTTATACCCTTGTGCAACTTCATGGGATGCCAGACCGGTTCCGCAGCGCGGGCAGTACGGCAGGATCTTGTGTCCCTCGTAGATCAGGCCCATATCGAAGGCTTTTTTGAGGATCCACCAGCCGGTTTCGATATAATCGTTATCCAGCGTGATATAGGGGTGATCCATGTCAGCCATATAAGCCATGCGGTCGGACATATCCGTCCACATATTGGTATAGGTGAAAACAGATTCGCGGCACTTTTCGTTGAATTCCTTGATACCGTAAGCTTCGATATCCTGCTTGCCGGAGAATCCGAGCTGCTTTTCTACTTCGATCTCGACCGGGAGTCCGTGGGTATCCCAGCCGCCTTTTCTCTTGACCTGATAGCCCTGCATCGTCTTGTAACGGTTGATGGAGTCCTTCAGAGTTCTCGCCATCACGTGGTGGATGCCCGGCTTGCCGTTCGCCGTCGGGGGTCCTTCATAGAATACGAAAGATGGTGCGCCCTCGCGCGCGGAGACGCATTTGTGCAGCAGGTCTTCTTCTTTCCATTTCGCTACCTGTTCCTTTTGCACTTCTGCAATCGGTTTTTCTGATAAGTTCTTAAACATATTGAATCCTTTCCTCATTGGTTCTTTACAGAAAAAAATCCCTAAACCAATGATCACATTGATTTAGGGACGATTATACATAAACCGCGGTACCACCCTAATTGCGAGCCTCAAACAAGGCCGCCTCTCTTTAGTGTGTCAGACTCCGGAGTGATATTCGCACAGGACACGCCCCGCAACTCTCTCAGCTCCTGCCGCAAACGGCATTCAGAATCGCTCTCTGTAAGGTTTGTCGTCCGGCTACTGGTTCCTTCACCGTCTGAAAATATTTGATTACCACACTATTGTACTTGCCTTGTCCGCAAAAGTCAAGAGGTTTTTATGCTTCCCACAGTCCGTGCAGATTGCAGTATGCGTAAACGGCTTCTACGGCGTCGCCTTCTGCCAGCGCGAAGCAGACTTCCGGCTTTTCGCCCGGTTTCAGGTGCTTGAGCTGTGTACCGTTCTGTGTTGTCAGGCTGATCCATTCGATGAAGTGTTCCGCCAGCATCGGGTGCTCGACGCTGCCGACTGCGACTTTCACCAGACCGTTCTCCACGCTGTAAACCGGAACGTGCTTTTCAACCGACGCGTCCACAGTGCCCGGCACCAGTTCCTGCATGGCTTCTCCGCAGCATACAACCGGCACGCCCTTGTCTTCGATCTTTTCGATGATGTTTCCGCAATGTGCGCATTTATAAAATTTCTGTTTCATTTTAAATTCCTCCTGATCTTCTTTTTATATTTTTCTGTATTTTTCGTGTTTTCTCTAGTAATTTTCTTTCCGTACTTCGAAGTAGCTCTGCGGATGATTGCAGGTCGGGCAAACGTCCGGCGCTTCTGTACCGACAACGATGTGTCCGCAGTTTCTGCATTCCCAAACTTTCACTTCGCTCTTTGCGAAAACTTCCTGTGCTTCCACATTGTGCAGCAGCGCGCGATATCTTTCTTCGTGATGCTTTTCGATCTCACCGACCAGACGGAATTTTACTGCCAGCTCCGGAAAGCCCTCAGCCTCTGCTGTCTTGGCAAAATCCTCATACATATCGGTCCATTCGTAATTTTCGCCCTCTGCCGCCGCTGCGAGATTCTCTGCGGTATCGCCGATGCCGGCAAGTTCTTTGAACCACATTTTCGCGTGTTCCTTTTCATTATCAGCCGTCTTTAAGAACAAAGCCGCGATCTGCTCGAAGCCCTGCTTCTTCGCGACGGACGCGAAATAAGTATATTTGTTTCTTGCCTGGGATTCTCCTGCGAATGCTGCTTCCAAGTTCTTTTCGGTTTGTGTTCCTGCGTATTTGGTCTGTTTTGCCATGATTTTGATCTCCTTTTCTGATTACTTTTGATTTTGATTGTCATCTGCTTTTAATTTTCGGCATGCGGGGCAGATAAAGCGGATCATCAGCTGATACGATACGATCTCATAGCCGAGCTGCCGCTCGATCGCCGGTGTCAGGTCTTCCAGCCGGATATCAAAGAGTTCCCCGCAGCGGGTACAGATCATGTGATCATGCCGGGTCGTATTATCGTATCGATCCGGCTGTCCTGGGTTGGAGATCCGGATGATCTTCCCCTGTGCCAGCAGCGTCTTCAGATTATTATATACGGTTGCCTGCACGATTTTCGGATTTCTTTTTTTTGCTTCGATAAAGATCTGTTCGGCTGTCGGATGTTCTTTCGACTGTAAGATGATCTCCAGAAGCAGTTCGCTGTACTTTGACATGGTTTCCCTCATGCGTTTCTCTTTATTTTTTAAAATTAGAATAATTCTAAATATATATTACACAATACTTAGCTGTTTGTCAACTACTTTTTTTATCTTTTTTTTTACCGAAGCAGCTTTTTCTGCACTGCAAAGAATAGATCCAGCTTCCGCGGCTTGTCCGCGAACTGTATCGTGATCTGCTGCTCCGTGATCTCCAGGATGACGCCCTCTCCGAACTTAAAGTGTGTCACAAGACTGCCTACGTCAAACTGTTGACAGAATTGTCTGCAAAGTTCCGCGCGCTGCGCGGCGTCTGCCTGCGGATGGCTGCTTTCCGGTTTTCGCTTCAGCGCGTCCGTTCTCTGCTTCTTTGCCGTCTTGCCGAAAATCTCCTCACAGAAGGTAGATTTCCGATCTGTGGTGAACAGATGGAGCTGCTCTTTGGCGCGCGTCATGCCGACATAGAAAAGGCGGCGTTCTTCCTCATAGGTCTCCAGTTCCTGCCGTGACGCTGTTTTCAGACCGGCCGGCACACGCTCCGGCAGGATCCCGTCGATGACATCCAGCAGGTACACGGTATCGTATTCCAGCCCTTTGCTGGCGTGGATCGTGGAAAGCAGGATCGCGTGTTCCTCATACGGCGTTCCCTCGCTGATCCGCTGCTTTAAGTAATCCAGACGGTCAAGGAACTCCGCGGGCGTCGCTTCGCGGCTGCCGAGGATCCGCAGGATCTCCAGTTTGCTTTCTCCTTTGATCCCGCTGCGGGTGAGATAGTCCCGATAGCCCAGATATTCCGTCACGCGGTACAAGGCTTTGTCGGCTCGCTCCGTCAGCATATTGCGCAAATGCGTACGGACAGACTTGGTGCTTGCGGCGGCATGCGCGTTCAGTTCCCCATATTCCAATGCCGCGTCCAGAACCGGGATGTCGCGCGCAGCGCTGATCTCGGCGATGCGCCGCGCTTCTGCCTTTTTGATATAAGTTCCGATCTTATAATATACCTGCAAAAAGGCCTCTGTATCATAAGGGTTGACCGCGAGTTTGAAGATCTGCACGATATCCAGTACCGTCCGATGACTAAAAAAAGTCATGTCCATCTGCCGCATCCGGTAAGGCGTCCCGTTCCGCTCCAGAAGATCCACCAGCGGCAAGGCACATTCGTTGTCACGATACAGCGCTGCCGTCCGCTGCGGCTCCGATGCGCGGACACAGGTTCCCGCGACCTTGGCCAGATAGCGATACTGCGCGCCGCGGCTGCCGACCGCGATCTCTCGAATGGCGGAGCGCTCCGCGCGGGCGGCTTTCATGGTCTTCGGATGACGAAAGACATTCTTTTGGATAAAACGGTCCGCTGCGTTGACGATATCCGCCGTTGAGCGAAAATTTTCTTCCATCAGCAGCACCTCCGCGCCCGGATGCTGCTCTTCAAACTGCAGCAGCGCCTGCGGATAGGCCGCGCGAAAGCCGTAAATGCTCTGATCCTCGTCGCCGACCAGGAACAGATTTTCTGTTCGCGACGCCAAAAGCGCAAGGATGGCATGCTGGATCTTGGAAGTATCTTGAGCTTCATCGACGCAGAGATACGGATACTGCCGCTGAAAATAGGCTAAAAGCTCCGGAAACTTGCGCAGCATCTGATACGCGTATACCATCTGATCGTCATAATCCATCTGCCGCCGCTCCCGCAGAACTTGACTGTACCGTTGATAGATCTGCGTAAGGTGCAGCGGATCTTCGAGTTCTTGTTCCATCTGCTTGATCTCATCCGCCGTCAGCATACTGTTTTTGATATAGGCGATCAGCGTGCGCACGGTCTGCAGATCGTTTTCGGTCGGATACGCATGTTCCGTCTCCTGATAGATGGCGGAAAGCAGCGCCGCGGTTTGTTTTTCATCCTGCAGCAGTTCGAAAGGCTTTCGGCCGATACGTTTGCCGTAATACTGTATGATCTTGGCGCAGATCCCGTTGATCGTCCGGAATTCAAAACGCTGCGCAAGTTCTTCGCCGAAGTACGCGGCACAGCGATCCGCCATGTCTTTCGTCGCGGCAACGGTATAGGTCACCGTGAGCACCTTCTCCGGCTCGATGCCGCAGCAGAGCGCCATATACCCAAGACGCGTCACTAGGACCGTCGTTTTGCCGGATCCCGGCACTGCCAGCAGCAGCACCGGTCCCTTGACTTTTTGTACAGCTCTTTTTTGCTGCTCGTTCAGTTTTTTCGCGTATTTTTGTTCAAATTCATTCCAGTTCATGTTTTCTTTCTTCATCTTTCTAAACGTGCAGATCGCCGCTTACACCAAAAAGCCCCTGCAAAGCGGATGCGCTGCAGGGGTCTTTGATAAGCTTTATAAATCTTCTTCGTTTCTCTTGTAGGTGATCAGGTCTTCCGCGATCTCATGTGCCGCGATGGAAACCGGCCGATCGATGTCAACATCGGTCAGGATCGGCTTGCCGTCGATGATGTCACGCGCTCTTTTGGCGGCTAAGATCACCAGCGTATAGCGGCTGTCTGCCTTTTTTCTGATTTCGTTAATGGATGGATATAACATTATTCTTCCTCCTTATACTTTTTAACCAATTCGTCAGCAGTCATGGTGACTCTCGAATGCTCCGCAACAACGATCGCTTTGACGCGCGATACCGCCTCATCCAGTTCTCCGTTCACCACACAATAATCATATTTTTCGATAAAGGAAAGCTCTTTCAGGGTTTCGCCCAAGCGCATCTCGATGGCTTCCGCCGTTTCGGTCCCGCGCCCCGTCAGACGTTTCCGCAGTTCTGCCATGGATGGCGGCAGAATGAAGATGAATACGCCGTCCGGATAGTTCTCTTTGACTTTCAAAGCGCCCTGAATGTCAATCTCCAATATCACGTCAATGCCTTGCTTTAATTTTTCGAGGACAGGTTCTTTTGGGGTTCCGTATCTGCGGCCGTAGACCTGGGCATGTTCCAAAAATCCGTCGGCTCCGATGCGTTCCACGAATTCTTCTTCTGTCACAAAGTAATAATGAACGCCGTGGATCTCTCCCTCTCTGGGCTGCCGTGTCGTCATGGAAACCGAAAGCTCAAGGTCTGTCTGCGCGAGCAGCTCCTTGCAGATCGTTCCCTTTCCCGCACCGGATGGCCCGGAAAGAATAAATAGTTTTCCCTTATGTTTTTCTTCTAAATACATAAAAACTCCTGCCGTCTGTTTATCTGCATATCTTCGTAAATCTGAATTTATATTTTATCACAAAATCCTACTTGTTTCAAGTAGTCCGGATAAATTTCTTTCTGATTTTGCGAAACGAGGTTATTCGATATTCTGCACCTGTTCACGGATCTTCTCGATCTCACTTTTCAGATCCAGCATATAGCCGGTGATGGTGATGTCGTTGGCTTTGGAACCGATGGTGTTGGCTTCCCGGTTCATCTCCTGCACCAGAAAATCCAGCTTTTTGCCGTCCGGCTGGCTGCTCTTGGTCACGATCTCCCGCAGCTGGATGATATGGCTGTTGAGCCGGGTGATCTCTTCATCGATCGCACATTTATCCGCAAAGATCGCGGCTTCTACCAAGATCCGGTCCTCCGGGATCTGTACACTGTTTCCGATCAGCTCGGTGATGCGTTCCCGCAGTTTGGCGGTATAATCGGTCGCGACCTGCGGAGCGCGCTCTGCGATCTGATCCAGCAGTTCTTTGAGATGATCGCCTTTTTCCAGCAGATCCTCCGCCAGTTTCGCGCCTTCGGCTGCACGCATCTGATCCAGATTCTCCGCAGCCTGTACGGTCGGGATCAGCAGCGCCCGGATGATCTCTTCTTCATCTTCGGCAGCCGGCGTGACTCTCACGACATCCGGCAGTCCGGCGATCTGCAGCAGGGAAAGCTGATCGTCAAAGCCTTCCGGCTTTCCGAGCGCGCTGCGCAGGCTCATCATCTTTCCCAGATACTGCTTTGCCAGATCCTCGTTCACCTGAATGCTGACATCGCTGTCACCGATGTTTTCCACCATGATCGAAACATCTGCCTTGCCGCGGCGGATATGTTCCTTTACCGCGCTCTTGATCTTATCTTCCGCGAAAGAGTAGCGGCGCGGCATTTTCACCGAAATATCCGAATAGCGGTGATTGACGGTCTTGATCTCGACCACCATATTGCGCTTGCCGTCTGTATATTCTCCTCTGCCAAAGCCTGTCATACTTTTGATCATACCCGTTTACCTCTCTTTTTCTATGTTTTTTCTGTATGATTCCGGGAAATATTGTACCGAAAAAAAAGCCCCTTGGCAAGGGGCTTTTGTCACGAAATTGTCAAAATTATCAAGATTCTTATTTTCGATCCAGTTTGATCCGTTCCGCGCTGACTTTGGCCCAGTCCGGTCCCTCTGCAACGATCTTTGCCAGTTCCGCAAGCGCAGCCGGAATGTCGATATGCTGCGGACAGACCTGCGCGCATGCGCCGCAGCCGATACAGGCCGCCGGCCGCTGTTCTTCCGGCAGGGCGTTGATCACCATACCGCTCATCAGCGTCGGACTGAACTTCGCGTCATTATAGATCTTCAAGAGATACGGGATATCCAACTGCATCGGACATCCGTCGCAGCAGTAGCGGCAAGCGGTACATGGTACGATGTCCATCATCCCCTGCGCGATCTCCGCCAGCAGCGCCTGTTCGGTTTCACTGAGCGGTTCAAAATTCCGGAATGTCTTTAAGTTATCGTCCACATGCTCCATGGTCGTCATGCCGCTGAGCACGACCGATACGTTCGGCAGGCTGCCGACAAAGCGGAACGCCCAGGACGTAACAGAATCCTGCGGGCACAGGGTTTTCATCTTTGTTTCGCTCTCCGCATCGAGGACCGCCAGTCTTCCTCCTCTGCACGGCTCCATAACGATGATCGGCAGGCCCATTTCGGTGACCAGCTCATATTTTTCCTTCGCCTGCTGCAGACTCCAGTCGAGATAGTTGATCTGCAGCTGGACAAACTCCAGATCTTTGCCGAATTCCTTGAGGTAGCTTTCCAGCATCGGCAGTTGGCCGTGGGAGGATATCCCCAGATGACGAATGCGGCCTTTGGCCTTTTGCTCCAGCAAATAATCCATCACCTTCAGCTTCTGATCCAGATAGGTCGGCAGACTGCTTTCCATGACGTTATGTAATAAATAAAAATCAAAATAATCGGTTTTGCAGCGTTTCAGTTGGCGTTCAAACGCATCCACCGGATCATAATCCGGGTTGATCAAGTGCCCCGGAGTCTTTGTCGCTAGATAAAAGCTCTCGCGCGGATATTTTTGCAGTGCTTCTCCTAAGAATTCTTCGGATTCGCCCTGATGATAGACATAGGCTGTATCAAAATAGTTCACACCGTTTTGATACAGGGTATCGACCAGCTGCTGCGCCTTTGTGCGGTCGATCGCGCCGTTCTCCTGCGTCGGAAGACGCATTGCGCCGAAGCCGAGCAAGGAAACCTCTTCTCCGCATAAAAATCTTTTTTCCATCCTGCGATGCCTCCTTTTGATGTAGTGCTTGCATTTTTATTTTCTCTGTGATAGAATAAGAACAAGAGGAAAGCCGAATGGCTGACCTAATTGGATTTGTTAAAAAACCGCTTAGTTTTCAGTCTTGGGCGGTTTTTTAATGCTTATCGTAATTCTTAACTTCAAAAAAGTGATCGTTACTTTCAACATTGTATCAGCACCCTTTCCGAAATCCAAAACCCTTTTGAATTTTGAAAAGGTCAACCGCGCTCTGGCTTATCCTCTTGCTGCTTTATTATATCATACACACCAGAAGAAAACAAGCGTTCTTTTGATACACCTTACGCAAAATACAAACACACAGCACCCGAAAGGAGAAACTCTGTGGCTTACGACGGAATCGTTACCCGGGCGGTCGTCCGGGAACTGCAAAATACTATTTTACTGGGAAAGATCGAGAAGGTTTATCAGCCGGAGGCAGATGAACTCGTCTTTCATATCCATACCAAAAACGGCAACCGCAAACTGTTTGCATCGGCCGGCTCGGCACACGCACGCCTGCATTTCATCGAATCCAACCCGGTCAATCCACCGGCGCCGCTTTCGTTCTGCATGCTGCTGCGCAAACATCTGCAGGGCGGACGCATTACGGATATTCAACAAAAAGACTCGGAGCGTATCATCGAGATCTCCCTGGAAACGTTGAACGAGCTGGGCTTTACGGTTTCCAAAAAGCTGATCTTTGAGATCATGGGCAAGCACAGCAATATCGTGCTGGTCGATCTGGCGACCGGAAAGATCATCGACGCCATTAAGCGGATCTCCTTTGATGTCAATCGTGTGCGGCAGATCCTGCCGGGCCTGCTCTATCAATATCCGCCGGCACAAGACAAAACGCCGTTCCGCGAGATCACAGCGGAGGCGGTCGCCGCCCTGCCGCAGGACAGCAAAGCGATCCTGCAGGCGATCGGCGGCATCGCTCCGGCCTTTGCCGGAGAACTGGCTCTGCACGCAGGCACAGACCGTGCCGCCTATTTTGAACGAGTCCGCGCGCAGATCGAAACGGGTATCGACACTGCTTATGTTTACGAGGATGACAAGCAGCATCCGGTGGAATTCTATCCGGTCCCGTTGACAGACTATGCAGCAAGCTGTGAAACGAGATTGTTCGGCAGCATGAGCGCCGCGCTCGAATCCTATTTTTCAAAAAAGGCTTCCTCCAATCAGGGCCGGCAAAAATCCCATGACCTGATCAAATCTGTGACGGCAAGTCTGGACAAGATGTATCTGAAGAAAAAGCGTCTCTCCGAGGATCTGCTCAAAGCGGAAAATTCCGAAGATCTGAGGCTGTTCGGCGAGCTTTTGACCGCGAATCTGCATCTGGTCCAGCCGGGGATGAAGTCCGTCCGTGTCATCAACTACTACGACGGCAAAGAGATCGAGATCCCGCTGGATGTCAAACTGGCGCCTGCCAAGAACGCGCAGCATTATTTCAAGAAGTACGCAAAGGCCAAGACTGCCGTCAAAGAGAAGCAGATCCAGCTCACCGAAAACGACGGAGAGATCAGCTATCTGGAATCCGTGCTCGCCTTTCTGGAAAATACGGAAGACGTCAAGGAGATCGACGCTCTGCGCACCGAGCTGGTCGAAACCGGTTACCTGCGCCGCCGAAGACAGAACGGCGGCTTCCGCGAAAAGAAGTATAAACCGGAACCGTATCAGTATACGCTTTCCAACGGCATGACCGTACTCGTCGGCCGCAACAACAAAGAAAACGATGCCCTGACGCTCAAGACAGCAGGCAAGAAAGACCTCTGGCTGCACACGAAGGATATCCCGGGTTCTCACGTCATCGTGCAGTGCGGCGGCGTGCAGCCGGATGAAACCGCGATCTTCGAAGCAGCCGCCATCGCCGCCTATCACAGCAAGGCCCGCGGCTCCGAAAACGTTCCGGTCGATTATGTTCCGGTCAAATATGTCAAAAAACCGGCCGGCGCCAAACCGGGCATGGTGATCTTTACCAACAACCGCACGGTATGGGTCACTCCGAAACTGCCGGGACAAGAGACAAAAGCGTAAAAGCTTTCCCTCAAAGATCCAAAAACAAAATCAGAGAGCCGATAAACGGCTCTCTTCTTTGTTTTTTCATGAAAATGACGATGCTTATTCTTCGTCTTCTTCCGGATAATCTTCTTCTGCGTCTTCTGCAGGAACATCCAGAGTCTGCTTGATGCTGAGGCTGATTCTCTTTCTTTCGGTATCGATGTCGAGGATCTTTGCATCTACAGTTTGTCCAACGGTTAATTCTTCCGCGATGTCGTTCACTCTCTTGTGAGCAACTTCGGAGATATGTACCAGTCCGTCAAGGCCCGGTTCCAGTTCTACGAATGCACCGTATTCTTTGATCTGAACAACTTTACCGGTAACAACCTGTCCGATCTGGTATTTTTCGTTGATCACGGACCATGGTTCCGGCGTTGTCTGCTTTAAGCCTAAGGAAATCTTGCCCTTTTCGTCGTTCATGGATAAGATCTTAACCTTAACCTTGTCGCCGATCGCAAGAACTTCCTGCGGATGTTTCAGCTTGCCCCAGGAGATCTCGGAGATGTGGAGCAGTCCGTCGATGCCGCCCAGATCTACGAATGCGCCGTAGTCGGTAAATCTCATGACCGTACCTTCTACGATGTCGCCGACCTGCAGCTTATCCCAGACTTCTTTCATTCTCTGTTCCTTTTCTTCTACAAGGATCACCTTGTGGGAGAATACAGCTCTGCCTCTCTTCTGGTCAACTCTGGTAACTCTTACCGGAAGTTCCTGACCGATAAATTCTTCAGCGTTTTCAACGTATTTGTCAGAAAGCTGGGACAGAGGGATAAATCCGGATACTTCTTTATATGCCGCGATTACGCCACCATTCACCTGCTTAACCACTTTCACGTTAATGATAGATTTGTTCTCGAGCGCTTCAATGATCTCATTCCAGTGTTCATTGACTTCTAATTTCTTCTTAGAAAGTAAAATCACGCCTTCGCCGTCATCGGTCTTGATGACTTTTGCCTGGATTTCATCGCCTTCTTTGAATAAATCTGTTAGCTTCTGGTCTCCTTCCAATGTTACTTCTTCTTTCGGAATCACTCCGTCTTTTTTGCATCCCATGTTAACGATGATCTCTTTGTCAGTAACTTGATGTACCTTTCCGTTAACAGTTTCGCCGATTCTTGGTAGTCTTAAGGACTTTTCGATGTCGTCCATTAAGTCCATCATGTTCATTTCAGTGATGTTTTCACTCATGGTAGCAATAACCTCCTTAATTACGCATTCAGGCGTCGATGCACCTGCTGCAACTCCTATTCTATTATATTTTGCGATTTTGTGCAACGGTAAATCTTCGATTTTTTCAATAAAATATACATTTTTGCATCTTTTTTTTGCGATTTCAGCGAGTTTTTGCGTATTGGAACTGTTCTTGCCGCCGATCACGAGGAAACAATCACAGATTTCTGCCAATTTCATACAGCTGTTCTGTCGGAGCGTGGTCGCGCTGCAGATGGTGTTATGGATCACCGTCTGTTTTCCTGCGCCGTCGAAGACAGCTTGGACATCATCCAGCAGCTGCCGCTTGATGGTCGTCTGGCAGACAACGAAAAGGTTGTCCTCCTTTACCCCGCGCGCTGCTTCCGCCGACGAGACCACCAGCGCGGTATTCCCGCACCAGCCGTTGATCCCTCGGACCTCCGGATGTTCCGCGTCTCCGAGGATCACCACCTGATAGCCGTCCGCATAAGCCTTTTCCACCAGATCATGGATCTTCTTCACAAACGGACAGGTCGCATCCACGATGCGGATGCCGCGCGCGGCGGCTTCCGCGAAAAAGGCCTTGGATTCTCCGTGCGAGCGCACGATCAGCGTATCATTTTCCGCGACCTGCGTGAAACGCTCCGCGATCTGCACGTTCTGCGCTGCCAGCGCATCTGTGACCGTCCGGTTATGGATCAGCGGTCCCCATGTATAGAGTTTTCCTTCTGTTTGATCCGCCTTTTTTTGTCGGATCTGTGCTTCTGTTTTTTCCAGCGCCTGTTTCACTCCGAAACAGAAGCCGGAATTCTCAGCGACTAAGATTTCTTTCATTCTGCTTGTTATGCACCGACTGCGGTTATGAACACATCGGTGATCTCCTTGTCTTTTACTTTTGCGAGATCCTGCAGCGCAGTCTCTTTTTTCTCTGTGATCGGACTCATGACTTTGAATACATGATCGATCTCTACCACGTTGGTCTTGATCCCTTTTGCCTGCAGCGCGTCAGAAAGTTCCTGTGCGGCCTCCTTGCTGGAAAAAGCACCGAACTGCAGCGCATAGCCTTCGTCGGTTTCTGCGGCGGTATCAGTCGTATCCGCGGCATTTGCATCAACATCTGCGTCAGTGTCAGCATCTTCACCTGCGTCCGTGTCCGCGTCAGCATCCGCGTCGGCGTCGGCGGCTGCGTCCGCTTTTTTTGTTTCTTTCGTCTTTTCTTCCGTCAGCTCCTGCGCGGGACTTTCTTCGGCGTTGTAGCCGATCAGCGGGCCGATCACGAAACGAGCCGTTAAAAAGCCCAGACCGACCGCCAAAAGTATTATACCAAGAAACAGGGATAATTTCACCCCGGAATTTTCGCCCGCAGGCTTTCTTTTTCTGACTTTTCTCCTGATCTTTCTCCCCGGCATCCCATTTCCTCCCTTACCGCAGTTTTTCTTTTTTTCCTATCTATATGCGGCAGCGGCATTTTTATGCGAAAAACGCGATCTCGCGCCGTCGTTCTTCCAGGCAGCCGATGAGCCGATCCGTCTTCCGGTCTTCCTCTTCCACGAGATGTTCCAGCAGTTTCAGGCTCTGCAGTCCGTTTCCGGCCGCAAGCGGTTTCAGTTCCGCAAACAGGCATCGCAGGCTCTCACGTGCATTTCCCTTTTCGGTCATCGGAAGATACGCCAATCGGACCTCAGAAAGATCCCGACGGACATACAAGGTATCCGGATTCAGCACGTAATCCTCCGGGAAAAGGAGACAGTCTCTGCAGCTGTCGATCAGCCGCAGGATCTTTTCAGCCAGCAGCAGGATCTGCTCCGCGTCCAGCTTTTCCATATGACGCAGCCGCAGATAACCCTCCGTATGATAGACGCCGAAACAGAAGCTTTCTCCCTGCAGCAGGCTGAACGGCAGGATCCCGCTGCAGTTTCCGCGCAGAAGGGTCTCTCGGATATACGGAGCCGCAAAAGATCCCGTTTTCAGATTCACGATCCGTTTTTCAAGCATGCGCGCCTCCTTTGCAGATCAGACAGGCTGTATAGCCCTTGCCCTCCGCGTCCCGCAGTTCCATTTCCAGCCGCTGTTCTTCGCCTGCGTAATCCTGTTTGACATAGCGGCAGTCCGCCGCGTGATAACGATAGCCGTATTTCGGAAAAACGACGACCGGTCTGGAAGCTTCTCCGTCCGTGAAGTCCGCCGCGTCCAAAGGTTCCTGCGGCCGCTCCGCGCCGGTAAAACCGCGGGTCAAAAGTCCCTGCTCAAAGCGGATCTTCCCGTAGATGCCGATAGGATTCTGTACCTCAAAAACAGCTTCGGTATCGACAGCGATCAAGTCATCGATCACTCCGCCGGCGCTGCGGTCTGTATACCGATAATCAAAATTGCGGACCGTAAACTTCCGCAGCGCCGGATTTTCTTTCTCGACTGCCGAGACAAGCGAGAGTTTGCAAAGGGAAACCACATTCAAATCTTGATAAGCGTTTAGTCCGATCTCTCGCATTTCTCTGCAGGTCGTAAAGCCGATATTTTCACAAATGCCGATGATGCGGATCACCAGCGCCAAGGCGATCACGCACAGGATGAACAGCGGAAGCGACATCGAAGCCTCGACCAGATAACTTCCTCTTTTGTTATTGCTGCGCGTCCTTTTAATCTTTGGCAAAGTCGGTATTGTTTTTTCTGTCATAGGTCTCTGTAAATCCATAGGTTTTTCCGTTTACCCGCAGCCGGTAATCCAGCCCGGTATAATAGTCCCGCAGCAGAAAGCTTCCGTTATACAGATATTTAAAGTTGATCTGCATCAGATCCATCATGCGCAAAGCGCGGATCTCCTGCGGCAGCGCGGCAGTGAGCAGTTTCAGATAGTCTTCATAGCTCTGTCCTGCCGTACTCTGCGGACGGATAAAGGGTTCTTTCTGTTTTGGCGTTTTGTCTTCCTCTTCCTCGTTGTCGCCGCTGAATTCCGCAGCCAGCACGTTTTCGAGCGAGATCGCCCAGTTTTCGTCTTTCTTGCGGAGCGCCACACACTCCCCCGTGTCGAGCAGCCGCAGATCATTCTCGGCTTCGATCAAAGCCCAGCTTTCCAAGATCAATGCCTGCGTCAGCACCGCGGCGGGACCCGGCGAAATAACCTCTGCGGCAGCCAGCGCGGCCTCTCGTTTTTCCGTACAGCGGTAAAGATAGGTCAGATTCAGCGCGTTGCGCACCGCGAGCAGGACCCGCCGCACATACTTCCGCGCTTTTTCATCATCCGCTTTTCCGCTGAGGATATACTCCGCCTCGTTTCGCAAAAAGGTATCACCGAGCTCTTTTTCCGCGGGTTCCTCAATTCCGGCATGCTTGAAGAATGTAAAGATATAGCGGATATCCGCGGCGCGTGCCGCAGTTTGACCCAGAGAAAATTCCTCGTCAAGGCTCTGCAGCAGCCGCGTTAAGTTCAGACCCTCTTTTTTTCCGGCAGACGGCAGGCTGCTGAGGATCCAGGCACTGCGGACCGCGCGGTTTCCCGTTCCTTCCGACTGTCCCTCCGCACGGAAGATCGGCTCGGGCCGCACCCCTGACAGAACAATCTCCTGTATCTGTTTCTCAAAAACATCGACGTTCGTAATCGCGTAGTCTTCCAAACGGACTTTTTCCGCGCGGCAATCGACATAGGATTTACCGCTGCAGGTGTAATCCGCGTAAAAGTTCAGCTTTTTTTCTGCCATCACAGCGTCCCCGTAAAATCCGAACAAGCCGTATCGCGCTTTCAGCGTGCGGTCGTATTCTGCGAGGATGCTCCTGCCCCACAGAACGCCGAAGCTCCGTGCACTGCTGCCGACGGCCGCCTGCCCCGATGCAAGGAGTACGGCCGAGACAAAGATCATCATCGCGCACAGGCTGATCGTCAGGAAAACAAGATAAGAGCCTTTTTTGCTTCGGAAGATCTTTTTCATGCCTGCTCCTGTCCGATCGTCTGCCGCAGCCGATCCTGCGCACGGATGCAAGATATCTCCGCCGGCCGGAACACCTTGCCGCGGTCTGCGTCGTGCTGCTCGATCTGTCGGTCAAGATCCTGATAGAACTGCATCATCAGCGCGATCAGCGCAGCCATGATCAAACAGGTCAGCGGAACGACCAGCGAGGCCTCCACAAATTTCATGCTGCTGCCTCCGTTCTGTCAAAATTTCGCGGAACTGAGCGAGCCGAACGTATCTTCGACAAAGTCGGTGATCTGCGTTTTGAAGATCAGACCCAGCGTCACAGCGATCGCGATCAGGATCGCTACCTGGATCATCTCCATGCCGCGTTTGTTCCGGATAAGATTCCCATGTAACGATTTTCTTTTTTTGTTCATTTGAATTCTCCTCTCTGCCATCTTGTTTTCTTTTTCTCTACATCTGCAGCATGGCGGGCGCTGCCGTCATCGCGATCAGAGCGATCAGCAGGATACCGAGCGGGAAGCTCATCTTGCTTTCCGCGGTCCGGATCTGCCCGAGCACGATCTGTTTGCGCAGATTCCAGAGCAGTTCGCTCTGTTCCTCCAGTTTTTCCCATAGATCTGTCCCCTTCTCCTGATTTTCCAGCAAGATCCCGGTCACGCGATTCAGTTCCCGCACATTGGAAAATCTGCCGAACTTGCGGAATTCCGCAAGCAAGCTTTGTCCGCTGCGCGAAGAGGCCTGTCGGATCCTGACAAACTCCCGCGTAAAATAGTTTTGCTCCGAGGGCGGGAGCCGTTCATATCCGTCCGCGATCCGCTGCAGGGCTGCAGCCAAGACCATGCCGCTCCCCTGCAGCAGCAGAAGCTGATTCAAAAATCCAGGCAAGGCGCACAAGATCTCGTTCCGATTCTGCTCCATTGTTTTTTTCACTTTAGATTTCAATTTGATCGATCCTTTCCATCAGCAGCAGCGCGCAGGCGATCATTCCGACGGCAAAGGTCGTAATGCCGATCCCACGGCCGGTCTCATACATCGGTTCCAAATAGGAGGGCGCCGTCAGGCGCATCAGCAGTACCATCGCAAACGGTGCCAAAGCGATGATACGGCTTTCAAAGGCTTTCTGCGCCATCAGCGCTTTCAGTTCCGCCTCGATGCGGATCTTGTCGCCGATGACCGCGGCAGCCCGGTTTATGGCCGCGGTCAGATCTCCGCCGGATCCGCGGCAGATCTCATACACATTTACGAAATCCGCGATATCCGCAAGCCCGCTGCGTTCCGCGAGATCGCGCAGTACCGCGAGCGCATCCTCTTGTCCCTGTCGGATGCGCCGGAGCATATAGTCCAATTCCCGCATCATATCCGTTTTATCTTCATAGGTTCCGCCGCAGAGTTCTCTTGCCTCCTGCAGCGCTTCCGACATCGGTCTTCCGGCGGAGACCGCGAAAGAAAGCGCGTACAGTACGTCCCGAAACTGCAGCAGGAGTGCCGCCTTTCTGCGTTCATTCTCTCGCTTCCGATAGCGCGGATAAACGCAGAGGCAGATCGCCCACAGCAGCAGTCCGATCCGGAGGCTGTCATAAAAAAGGATGCCGACGCTGAGCCCGGCTGCAGCCGTCAGGCAGATGAAACGGATGCGGCTTTCAATCGATAAGGTCGAGTTCGTATAATCGGCGCACATAAGACTCTCCTTTCAGAACCGCTTTGCGTGTGTGCAGAAGCCGGTTTCCCGTTCGTTTCAGTTCCCCGTCCGTTCCCATTTTCATCAGTTCGTTCAGAAGAAACCTGCCGTCACGATAATCGACCAGCTCCACGATGTCCGTGATCTTTCGCGTCCCGCCGTCCAGCTTTTCGACATGGACCAGGATATCGATCCCCTCCGCGATCTGCGCGCGAATGGCGTCGACCTCCAGCGGGATCGCCATCAGATACATAGATTCCAGACGCTTAAGCATACCGCCGACGGAATTTCCGTGTCCGGTGCTCATGCCCGCATGTCCGGTATTCATGCCGTTGAGCATATCCGCCACTTCGCCGCCGCGCACCTCGCCGACGATGATGCGGTTCGGCCGCATACGCAGACTGCTGCGGATCAGATCCGCCATCGTGATGCCCCCTTTGCCGGCGGCGTTGCTGCTGCGGCACTCCATATGTACGATATTTTCGATCTCCTGCATCTTGAGTTCCATGCTGTCTTCTACAACGACCACGCGCTCCTGCCGCGGGATCGCTTCCGCCAGCGCGTTCAGCAGCGTGGTCTTGCCGGAAGACGTGCCGCCGCTCACAAAAAGATTGTAGCCGCAGCCGACCAGGATCCGCAGCAGCTCTGCCCCTTCCGCCGAAACGGTCCCGTTCCGTTCCAGATCCGCGAGATGCAGAAACCCCTCGGAAAACTTTCGGATCGTCAGCGCAGGACCGTTGATCGCGACGTTCCGATAAACGCCGTTGACGCGGGATCCATCCGGGAGTCTGGCATCCACGATCGGATGCATTTCATTGATCTCACGATGCACCTGCCCGGCAATGCCGCGGAGGACCTCTTCCAGCTCTGCCGTCGAATCAAAGGCCCACGGATAGCGTTCGATCTTTCCGTCGCGCTCCACAAAAATATGTTCCGGTCCGTTGACCATGATCTCCGAAACCGCCGCGTCATGCAGCAGCGGATCGAGAATACTGAGCGTTCTGCGGGTCTTCAGAAAAAGCTTCTGTATGGCTTCCTCCACTTCACGATCCGAAAACATCGCGGTCTGCGGATCGTCGAAAATATGCAGGATAATGCGTTCCATAGCCCCGCTGTCATCCAATTCTTCTTCCTCTGCGAGCAGCATGCGGATCTCATCCAGCTGCCTTTCCAAAAAAGCGGCCAAGTTCTGTTCCATTCTCCCGCCTCTCCCCTTTCTTTTATTTCCTTTACTTGCTCTTTTTTCCATTCTATGTGTGAAAAAAAAGCAGCTCTTCGGCCATTCTTCGCAGATCGCGGGCAAAGATCCCATTCTGCGCGATCTCCACAAACCCTCTGCCGCTGTCTCCGTTTTGCCGCACAAAGCTCTGCGGATCGTTGGTCAATATAAAATGCCGTTCTCCTGCCTGATAGCAGCTGCCGCGATTTTCTATGCGGATCTCCTCGTCCGCGGCAAAGGTTTCCGGCGGCCGGAGTCCGCAGCGGCTATCTGCCCGGTTCAGCAGCTGCAGCCGCATACCGGCCAGCCGTTCATCCGCTGCCGTCCCGCAATCCAAGATCACTGTTCCGAAACCGGCGAACAGATCGGACTGTGCCTGCAGGCGCAAGACGCTGTCCGCAGGCAGGGTCAGAAAGCGCAGCCCGTAAAAGTCTTTTGCCAGATAAGGCTGTAAACGGACCGTCTGCTGCTGCCGCAGGCGATAGGAAAGTTCGGCTGCCGGACGAAACGCCGCTTCCGTGATCTCGGTATACCATTTCCATCCTCCTGCCCGGCGGCCGGAGCGGCCCGCGTCAATTTCCAGATAGAGCACTTCCTGTTCGGATGCGCCGGCAAGGATCCTGCCGAGTGTCAGCGCGGCCGCCGTTGTGCCTGCGCCCCCGGTCACCGCCGAAAAGATCAGCGTCTGTACCGCCGTTTTCGTTTTCGGAGATAACAGCCGCCCACGTCGCGGTCCGCAGGCATCCAGTATTTTTTCCAGTATCACAGGGGCAGGCCGGAAACATTCTTCGAGCGTCAGGCCGACAAAACGGACCGTCTGCGGCAGTTCATCCGGCCGCGCGTGTTCTTCGGCAAGCAGAACATCGCAGCCTGAGACGCTCTCCGCTCCTCCCGGCTTCCGGACATCGATCTGCAGCCCCGGACACAGTTCGCACAGTCTGCGCGCCAGCCTTTGGGCATAAACAAGATCCGTAAAAGCCATTTTGATGCGGATGATCTCCATTTTCCGCCTCCCTTCTTTACATTCTTTTCTTTTGATAACAATATATTACATTTTACATAATTTGTCAACCATTATTTTCAATAAACCTGCGAAGTTTTTGAATGGCCTGTGACAGCGAACCGATCTCGTCGACCAGCCCCATCTCGACCGCTTCCGGTCCGAACAGCAGCGTACCGACATCGTTGGCCATATTATCTGTGCAGTTCATCTTTTCCTCGATCTCCGCGCGGGAAGCATGGGAGTGCTCGACAATAAAGTCCACCACACGCTCCTGCGTCTTTTTCATATATTCGAACGTCGGCTCTGCCGTGATCAGGGTGCCGCTGGTCCGGATCGGATGCAGGGTCATGGTCGCCGTTTTGGCAGCAAACGTATAGTCCGCGGAAACCGCCAACGGAATGCCGATGCTGTGTCCGCCGCCGATCACCAGAGAAACCGTCGGCTTGGAAATTCCCGCGACCAGTTCCGCCAGCGCCAGACCTGCCTCCACATCGCCGCCGACCGTGTTCAGGATCAGCAGCAGTCCTTTGATCTGCGGATTTTCTTCTACCGCGATCAGTTCCGGGATCAGATGCTCATACTTGGTGGTCTTATTATCCTGCGGCAGAACGGAATGCCCCTCGATGCTGCCGATGATCGTAATATACTGCAGGTCGCTCTTAAAATCGGTACCGCCCGCGAGCAGCCCCAGCTCCTTGATCAGATCCGCCGCTTCCTCCGCGGTCTGCTTCGTTTCGCTCTTCTTGTCCTTTTCTTTCTCGTCGCTCATATTCTCCGCCCTCTTTTCGTAAAATATTGAAAGTAATTCTTTCGTCTGCAATTTGCTCTGCGTTATTATGTGTAAAGGAGGCTTGAAATATGCGACTCTCGGAAATCGGAGACAAAGAGATCGTCGATCTTTCGAACGGCAGCATGCACGGAAAACTCTGGGATGCGGAAATTCTCTTTGATGAAAATACAGGTGTGATCCATGCGCTGATGGTGCCGGACTTTCAGAGCAGCCGCTCCTATCTCAAAGAAAATTTGCAGCTTCCGTGGAAATCGATTATAATAGTCGGAGAAGACATGATCATCTTTCAATCATGCTAGAGAAAGGCTTTTCGACGGTTATTCGGTCATGAAGAAAAAATTCGCAAAAAATATCCCATATCTTTTGCTGCTGATCTTCGGCGTACTCCTGCTGGCGGAGGCGCTGTGGCTCTCGTCGTTTTTCGGCACGGCTCCGCAGAAAGACGCAGCATTCCGCGGCTATCAGTCGGTCCGCGAGCAGTTCTTTCTGGAGCGCGGCGACGGGACTTATACCCTGGCGGAAGCCGTCTATCCCAAGGATTATCCCGGCAGCATGCCGCTGGTCGCCATGGGGCACGGATTTACGGGAACGCGCAACAGCGGCGGTGCCGAAGAACTGGCGGAGCGTTTGGCAGGCTGCGGTATCGCGACCGTACGCATGGATTTTGATCCTTACACAAAGCCTGCAAAAGACAGCTCCCAGACACACGACTATACCCTCTCGTCCATGCAGGCGGATCTGCTGCGCGGGATCGGCTATATGCGCGGGCATCACGCCGTTGATACGAGCCGGATCGGACTCTACGCGCGCAGCATGGGCGGGCGTGTGGCGATGACCATGGCCAATGAAAGCAGCGGCGGTTATGATTATCAGGCACTGGCGCTGGTCGCGCCGGCCGGAAATCGCACCGCCATGATCGACTATATGGGCGGGCAGGCAGCCTGGGACAAAATGAAAGAAACCGCTGTCCGCGATGGCTTCGTGCTCCGTCAGGGACTGAAGCTGACGCCGGAATGGTTCGCGGAATTCGAAGCTTACGATCCTTGCCGGCACGGAGACCGCTTCGGAGAAAAGCCGGTCCTCGTCATCCGCAACACCCTGGACTATGTCGTAACGCCAACGACCAGTCTGGAATGCGCGAAAGCATATAAAAACAGCCGGGTGATTACCGTAACGACCGATAATTACCACGGCTATGAAATGAGCTATGCGGATTCAGCTCTCAAAGAGCAGCTGATGGGCGCGATCACCGATCACTTTGTGTCGGCGTTTGCGGAATAGCATCTGCCGCGGCAGCTTCTTCTGCTGTCTGCGGAAGCGCATATTTGCTTTCGTAGATCCTTTCCCGTTCCTTAAAGTGATCTGTATCGTATTTTTTGACGGTTTTCAGATACTTGTGCATATCGAACTCGTTCTTCTGCGTTTCGATCGTGCAGACTGCCAGATTCGAGCAGTGGTCCGCGACACGTTCCAGGTTCGTGCTGAGATCCGAAAGCATGAAGCCCAGCTCGATGGTGCAGGTTCCCTTGCGCAGACGTTCGATGTGCCGATCCTTGACTTCCGCGTTGAGCGTATCGATGACTTCTTCCAGCGGTTCTACGCTGCCTGCCAGTTCCATATCCAAATGGATAAAGGCGTCCGTCGCCATATTAACGATCTCCCGTACCGCGTCCATATAGACACGGACTTCTTCCTGTGCCGCTTCGGAAAACTGTACATTCTTGCGGTCCATCTCTTCCGCGGTCTCGCTGATGTTCTTGGCGTGGTCGGAGATCCGTTCCAGATCCCCGATGCTATGCAAGATCAGATTGAGCAGACGGCTGTCGTTCTGGTTCAGATCTTCCCGTTCCAGTCTGACGATATAGGCGCCCAGCGCGTCCTCATAGCGGTCGATCTTGGACTCCAGCGCGGATACATATTCCGCGGCGCTGTCGGTATAGTTTCCGATCATATCCATCGCTCGGAACACGCAGTCCCTTGAGAGATTTGCCATCTTGTCCGCCACCTTGCGGCACTGTCCCGCCGCGATGGACGGCGTTTCCAGAAAACGTTCGTCCAGAAGCTGCAGTGTTTCGTCCTGCGCTTTCTTTTCCGGCGCGTCTTTGACCAGAATGTTGGCCAGTTTTTCCAGATGCTTGCAGAACGGCAGCAGCAGGAGCGTCGCGGAAATGTTGAAAATGCTGTGGATGATCGCGATGTTCGCCGGATTGACCCGATTGCCCAAAAAGTCGAACTGCAGGATCGCGTTGCCGATATAGAACACGCTTAAAAAGATCACGGTGCCGATGATATTGAAGGACAGATGGACAGCCGCGACACGTTTCGCACCCTTATTTGCCCCGATGGAGGACAGGATCGCCGTGATGCAGGTACCAATGTTCTGTCCCATGATGATCGGGATCGCCGCGCCGTAGGTTACAGAGCCGGTCATGCAGAGTGCCTGCAGGATACCGACCGAGGCGGACGAGCTCTGAATGGCTGCCGTAAAAACAGCGCCTGCCAGCACGCCCAGCACCGGATTGGAAAACATGGTCAGGATATTGACGAACTCCGGCACATCTTTGAGCGGTTCTACCGCGCTGCTCATGATATCCATGCCGTACATCAAGACGGCAAAGCCGATCAGGATCAGACCGATGTTATGTTTCTTTTCATTTTTGGTGAACATCATGAAGCCGATGGCGATCGCTGCCAGGATCGGCGAAAAGGACATCGGTTTCAGCATCTGAATGAAAAAGCTGCTGCCGTCGATCGACGCCAGGCTCAAAAGCCAAGCGGTCGCCGTTGTTCCGATGTTCGCTCCCATGATGACCGGGATCGCCTGACTCAGGCGCATGATCCCGGAATTTACAAAACCGACCAGCATGACCGTTGTTGCCGAGGAACTCTGAATGACTGCCGTTACCGCACAGCCCAGAAGCACACCTCGCGGGACGCTGGAAGTCAAACTTCCCAATATCTTTTCCAACTTATTGCCCGATGTCCGCGTCAGACCGTCGCCCATAGTTTCCATACCGAACAGGAACAGACACAATCCTCCGAGCATCTGCAGCACGCCGAAAATATCCATAACACTCTCTCCTTTACATTCTTCTTTCTGATTCTTAACTCTTCTCGTACAGATTCTATTGTAAAGGCTGCTGAGGGAAAATAAAAGTTAAATGTATGTAAAATCGTACTGCACGTCGCTAAGCTTCTGCCGGTCCTGCCGTTTTTTTGGATACGATCAGAGATTCCGCGCAGTGACCGCAGATGTTCTCTACCTTGATGTCCAGCTGATCGGTCTCCATGCAGAACGAAGCTCCGTCCTCCGGAATACTTCCGAGTTCACCCAGCACATAACCGCCGAACGTATCGTATTCTTCGGCCGACAGATGGATGTCCAGCGCTTCCTCCACATCGTCGATCGCCGTGCCGCCCAGGATCCTCCAGCAGTTCTCCGCCAGCTTCGTGATCTCACAAGGCTTCTGCGGCTCGCCTTCTTCAAACAATTCCCCGATCAGCAGTTCCACCAGATCATGCATGGTCGCGATCCCGCTCATGCCGCCGTACTCATCGATCGCCACGGCAAAATGTACGCCGCTGGCTTTCATCTGCCGGCACAGGACGTCGGCTTTCATATTTTCCGGTACAAAATACGCCTTGCGCAGACAGTGCTCCAGTACACGCTCTTTGGTCAGCTCGTCATCGCGCCAGTCCATGCGGTAGAACGCCCGGATATCCAGGACCCCGATGATGTCGTCCGCATCTTTGCCGCAGACCGGCATGTAATTATGCCGGGAATCGCGCGCGGTCTCTTCCCAGACCTCCAACGCATCCTGCATATCCAGCATGACCACCTCTTTGCGGTGCGTGCAGAGCTCTTCGACAGAGATATCGTTGAAATCGAGCACATTCTGGATCATCTCGTTTTCCTCCGCGTCGATCACGCCCTTTTCACTGCCGACGGCCGCCATCATGCGGATCTCTTCCTCGGTCACGGTTTCATCCTCTTCCGGGCTGATCCCCAGCAGTTTCAGGATCCCGTTCGTAGAAGCCGTCAAAAGCCATACCAGCGGTTTGAACAGCCTTGACACCAGCGAAAGCGGTGCGGAGACGGACAGCGCGATCTGCTCGGTCTTATTCATCGCCACACGCTTCGGGATCAGCTCACCGAAAACAATGCTGAAATAGGCGATCACCAACGTGATCAAAAAAACGCAGACGGAATTCAGCACGCTCTGCGGGATCTGCACACCTGCCGCCAACAGCTTCTGCACGAGCGGCGCCGCGAAATTGTCCGCGGCATAAGCGCTTCCCAAAAATCCGGCCAGTGTGATCGCCACCTGGATCGTTGCCAGGAATCTCGCAGGCTGCGCGGTCAGCTCCACGAGCCGTTTGGCTTTCTTGTTTCCTTTTTTCGCGAGGCGCGCAAGCTTCGCGTCGTTCATCGAGATCACCGCGATCTCCGCGCTCGCGAATACGGCGTTCAACGCGATCAGTACCATTTGCAAAAGGATTGCTCCTGCCATGTTCTTTCTCCTCTCAAGATCATAATGCTTTTTTGTGATTTCAGAACACAAAAAGGCATGGCCTGCTATAGACCATACCTATCCTGTCTTTTTCTGTTTATGATGCAACACAGACTATCCGCACAATCTGCTTTCCTCTTGGAATTGTGCTGTCTTCGGGGTTCCGTACTACAAGAAGGCCCGCCGTCGTCCATGTGTTTCACCATCCTTTTCCTTTGGTATTTCCCGCAGGTGGCTCTGCTGTACGCGAGAGTTTTCATGCGGGATTGAAAGTTATTTTAGCTTATTTTACTGTCGGAGTCAAGAAGATCTTCCGTTTCATACATTTTCTTAACAGCCGGATCTGCGATTTTTGATGTAGGTCCAGTACTTGCTGCCGATGGCAGTGATGATGAAGCCGAGCGCGATCGCCAGCGCGATGGTGATGGTATTGTTCGCGTTGGTCATCATGACTTCCTCATCCTTTTCGACAATGCCGAGCATGGTGTAATACAAGCCGCTTCCGGGGATCAGCGGTACAGCCGCCGTGGTCAGGAAGATCGTCGCAGGCGCTCTGCCGACGCGCGCCATCACTTCCGCAAAGATGCCGACAAAGATCGAGGCGATCAGGTACGGAATAAAATAATCGTCAAAGCCCGGCTGTACCAGCAGGTATACGATCCAGGTCAGCGCGCCGCCGATACCGGCTGCCGCCAGCTGCTTTCCTTTCATATTAAAAAAAAGCGCAAAACCTAAGGAACCGATAAAGGCCGAAAGAATCTGTCCGATCATAAGATACCGCCTCCCGTCACCAGAATGGACAGCGCGAAGCCGCACGCGATGACCGCTGCCAGCAGCAGCGAATTGACCAGCCTCAAAAGTCCGGTCGCCAGATCGCCGATCAGCATATCCCGCACCGCGTTGGTCATCGCGATGCCCGGGATCTGGATCATGATCGCGCCGATCATGATCTTGTCTGTATGTACGCCGATGCCCAGATGCACCAACGCCACGGACAGAAGGCCCGCGGCAAGCGCCGCGACAAAGTTGATTGCCAGCAGATTATTATCCCTGCGGCTCAGGATGTACAGCAGCCAGATGACCATGACGCCGACCAGCGCCGACGCGGCGCCGTCCAAAAGATTCCCTCCGAAAAAAAACGCGAAACCGCCGGCGATCAAAATTGCCGCAAGATAGCGGATCCAAACGGAATAAATCTTTCGCTCCATCACCTGCGCGAAGTGCTCGGTCAGCTTTTGCAGATCCGGTTTTTCGGCACAGATATAGCGCGACAAAGCGTTCAGATAGTCCAATCTGTCAAAATTTACATCGCTGCGGACAATGCGGCGGATCTGCGTCAGGATCTCGCCGTCCGGTGCTTCCATCGTCACCTGGATGTTGGAAGTGATGACAAACGCGTTGATGCGGTCGCAGCCGTACGCTCTGCACATGCGCTCCACACTGTCCTCGACACGGCTGACCTCTGCTCCGGCTACCAGCATTTCCTCGGCAATATCCAAGATCGCCTGCAGCAGTTTGCTGTAATCGACAGCAGGACGCGCGGCAGCGGCCGCCTTGTTTTGCGTCAGTGTTCCCGTGTTCATAGCTTCTCCTGCTCTGCCTGCGCCGCTGTTTTTTCGGGTTTATCCAATTCCAGCTTCATGACCTCCGGATGGCAGCTGACCTGATACTGCGGACATTGCTTGCATTCAAAGAAATTCGGCGCGTCCTGCGGATCAATGGCCGTAAAGCCCAACGTACGGAAAAATCCCGGTGCCCGAGCGACCAGATAGATCGCGTCGCCGCCTCTTTTCAGCACTTCCTGTTTCACCTTTTCCACCAGCATCTTGCCGAGCCCGGCTTTGCGCAGCGCCGGATCGACGGCGATCCCGTCGATGATGTAACGTCCCTCCCGCAGCGCCAGCACGCAGCCTGCAGCCAACGCGTCCTTTCCGTCGGTATGGGCCTCCTTGACATGCGTCAGATCGTCCTGCACGGCTTGGCTGATCTTCCAGCATTTGATGATATCGGTGTCAACTTCCTCATCGCCGTCGAATTCCAGGCCGTTCTTTACGAAAAATTGTACCAGACGCTCATATTCGTCTGTCGTGCGCATGATAAATTTCATCTGTTTTCTCCTTATCCTTGTATCCCTTTTTCTTTTACCGCGGTCCACTCGCCAGCAGACTGCGCAGCACCCCGCGGATCTGTCCGATCAGATACAGAGAACCCGCGAACAGGATCACGTCGTAATCCTCTTTGCGGCGCAGAGCCTCGCAGACGGCTTCTTCCGCGTCCGCGTCCGCCTCGCAGCGCGCGCCGAGCTTCTCTATGGCGGCTTTCAGATCCTCTTTTTTCATTCTGCGCGGGTTCACCGGCTCCGTGGCGATAAAGTCACTTGTAATGTCTCGGAATGTCTCCAAGATCCGTGCGGTATCCTTGTCAGCCAGCATGCCGGTTACCAGCAGGATCCTCTTCCGCGGACAAAAGTCTTTGACCGCATTGCGCAGGACATTGGCACCGTCCGGGTTATGCGCGCCGTCGATGATCACGACCGGCTTCGCGTTCGGTGCGGTCAGCACTTCGAATCTGCCGATCTGCTTGGCTTTTTGCATGCCGCTGTATAATTTATCCCGTTGTATCTGCACATCGCCGCGTTCTTCGAGCAGATTGATGGCCGAAAGCGCCGCGATCGCGTTTTCGATCTGATGCTCCCCGACCATGGAGATCCGGAGATCCTCAAACAGCACGCCTTGAAAGTCTGCATCAAAGCAGCTGCCGGAAAGTCCCTGCTCCTTGATCTTATACGGAATGTTCCGAGTTTCGAAGAACAGCGAACCGTGTTCGGCCGCGGTCCGTTCGATCACTTCCAAGGCTTCCGGCGCTTTCGCGCTGGTCACCACCGGGCAGCCGTCCTTAATGATGCCGGCTTTTTCCCAGGCGATCTGTGCCAGCGTATTGCCGAGCCGGTCGGTATGGTCGTAAGAGATCGAGGTGATGACCGAAATCAGCGGCGTTTTACAGACATTGGTCGAATCGCCGCGTCCGCCGAGGCCTACCTCCAGCACGACATAGTCTGCCCCTTTTTCGTAAAAATACAAAAAAGCGATCGCCGTGATGACCTCAAATTCCGTCGGAGACTGCTTGCCCGCATCGACCATGACCTGCACCTTTTCCAACACGCGGTCGGTATATGTAGCCAGATCTTCGTCGCTGATATAGGCGCCGTCCAACTCGATCCGTTCGTTGAAAACTTCCAGGAACGGCGAAGTATACAGGCCGGTGCGGTAGCCGTTTTCCTGCAAAACAGAATACAGATAACGGCAGACAGAGCCCTTGCCGTTGGTCCCCGCTACATGGATCACCTTGAGTTTGTCCTGCGGATCATCCAGCAGGTGCAATAGTTCCGTCATGCGTTCCAGTCCGAGGATACTGCCGAATTTTTCAAATGCATGAATTTTGCCGATGGCGCCTGCGGCGCCGTCGGCATATGGTTTGTTGTCTATCATGATAATTTTTCCCTAATGGAGGCAATCTGTGCGGAAACCTTGGCCAGCATTTCCTCATACATCGCCAGTTTTTCCTTTTCTGCCTGGATCTTCGCTTCCGGCGCCTTGTTCACAAAGCCCGGATTGGAGAGCATGCCCGTCGAACGTTTGACTTCGCCCTGCAGGCGTTTTTCTTCTTTTTCGAGTCTGGCCAGCTCTTCCGCGAAATCGACCAGATCGTCGAGCGGGATATAAATCTCCGCGCCGTCGATGACCGCGGATACCGCGTCTGCCGGCACCTCTGCCTTGCTGCTCGCGAAAGTGATCTCCGTGATGTTGGCAAGGTTCTTCAGATAAGTCTCGCCGCGCTGCATGGTCTCTGCCTTGTCACTGCTCGCCAGAATGATGGCTTTGATCTTCTTGGACGGCGCTACATTCTTCTCTGCCTTGATGTTGCGGATCGCCTTGATCGCGTCCATCGCCATCTCTACCGTCTTGACAGCCTGCGGATAGACATAATGCAGGCTTGTTTCCGGCCATGCCGCGCTGATCAGATAGCCCTGTTCGTCCTCGCCGTGCGGCAGGAAGCCCCAGATCTCTTCAGTGATGAACGGCATGAACGGGTGCAGCAGCTTGAGCATGTTCTTCAGGCACATCACTAAGACGAAACGAACGACTTTTTTATCTTCTTCATCCTCGCCCCACAGTCTTGCCTTGACCAGTTCGATGTACCAGTCGCAGTATTCGTTCCAGATCAGGTCGTAAACACGCTGACCGGCTAACGCCAGATCGTAGCGTTCCATCGCGTTGTTGACGTATTCGATCGCGTCATTGACGCGGTTGATCATCCATTTATCTTCATCCCGCAGCGGAATGTTCGCGAAATTCGTGGTGTTCGCGCAGGCACCGCCGCAGCAGTCCTCGCAGCATTTTGCCAGCGGCTTGAACTCACCGGCATCGTCCTGCAGGTTCATGATGACAAATCGGGACGCGTTCCACAATTTATTCGCGAAGTTTCTGGAGTTTTCCAGTCGGTCCTCGGTGAAACGCATGTCGTTGCCCGGCGTGATACCGGTGGAAAGCATGAAGCGCAGCGCGTCCGCGCCGTATTTGTCGATGATCTCCAGCGGGTCGATGCCGTTGCCCAGTGATTTGGACATCTTGCGTCCCTGTGCGTCGCGTACCAGGCCGTGGATATAAACATCGTGGAACGGTACCTCGCCCATGTATTCCAGACCGGAGAATACCATTCTGACAACCCAGAAGAAGATGATATCATATCCGGTCACCAGTACGTCAGTCGGGTAGAAATAATCCAGTTCCGGCGTTTTTTCCGGCCAGCCGAGCGTGGAGAACGGCCATAACGCGGAAGAAAACCAGGTGTCCAGGACATCTTCGTCCTGCTTAAAGTGCGTACAGCCGCATTTCGGACATTTTTCCGGCGTATCGTAAGCAACGACGATCTCACCGCAGTCCTCGCAGTAATAAGCCGGGATCCGGTGGCCCCACCAAAGCTGACGGGAAATACACCAGTCCTTGATGCCTTCCAGCCAGTGCAGATAGATCTTTTCAAAACGTTCCGGGATATGTCTGAGCTTGCCGTTTTTCGCGACCTCGATCGCCGGCTTCGCGAGTTCTTCCATCTTTACGAACCACTGCTCGGATACCATATCCTCGATGACCGTATGGCAGCGGTAGCAGGTGCCCATCGGAATGACCTTTTCTTCGGTCTTGATCAGATAACCGGCTGCTTCCAGATCGGCTACCCAGTTTTTACGGCACTCGTAACGATCCTGGCCCTCATATTTGCCTGCCAGCGCATTCATCGTCGCATCTTTGTTGATACAGGAAACGACCGGCAGTCCCGCACGCTGTCCGACTTCAAAGTCGTTCGGGTCGTGCGCCGGGGTGATCTTTACCGCGCCGGTACCCTTTTCAGGGTCCGGATATGGGTCGGCGATGATCGGGATCTCCTTGCCTACCAGCGGCAGGATGACTTTCTTGCCGACAACCGCCTTATAGCGTTCGTCATCCGGATGTACCGCGATAGCCTCATCGGAGAACATGGTCTCCGGTCTGGATGTCGCAACGATGATACCGTCGAAATCAGCCGTCGGCTCTACTGCCGGATATTTGAAATACCAGTACTTTCCGTTTTTATCTTCATGCTCGACTTCCGCGTCCGAAAGCGACGTGCCGCACTGAGGACACCAGTTGACCAGGCGGTTTCCTCTGTAGATCAGACCTTTTTGATATAACTTGATGAACGCCGCCTTGACTGCCTGGTTGCATCCCTCGTCCATCGTGAACCGTTCACGCGACCAGTCGCAGGAGTCGCCGAGCTTGCGGCACTGACGGGTGATGCGTCCGCCGTATTCTTCTTTCCATGCCCAGGCGCGCTTCAAGAATTCTTCTCTGCCCAGATCTTCTTTTTCCAAGCCCTCATCGGCACGGATCTTTTCTACAACTTTGACCTCTGTCGCAATGCTGGCATGATCGGAGCCCGGCAGCCATAATGCGCTGTAGCCCTGCATCCGCTTCCATCTTGTCAATACATCCTGCAAGGTCTGGTCAAGCGCGTGTCCCATATGCAGCTGCCCGGTGATGTTTGGCGGCGGCATGACGATCGTGAACGGCTTTTTGTCCGGATCCACTTCCGCCCGAAACGCGCCGTTGGTTTCCCACATTTCGTAGATACGATCTTCGAAATCTTTCGGATTATAGGTTTTTGCTAAGTTTTTTTCCATTTGTGTCAGATTTCCTTTCTGTAAATAGATTGCGGCCGCTTGGGAAAAGAGCTTCTCCCGGATCTTATCTCAGAAAAAAACGTCCCTCGCAAGGCCGTTCGGCTTTGCAAAGGACGAAAATAACATTCCGCGGTACCACCTTTGTTCCTGCTTTTGTCAAGCAGACCCTCATTGATCTCAAAACTCGGAAGCAACCTTCAGAAAACGCATCCTTGCGGGACTCTCAGCCTCGGTCCCGATTCTCTGTAAAGCGCGGCTTTCCCTACTCCTCTTCGTCATCGTTTCTATTGGATTTTCAATAGAAACATTGTATAACGCGAGCGCCTGCTTGTCAAGAAAAATCAGATAACTTTTGTCTCCTCCAGTTTTTCGTTAAACGCTTCATTCAAGCGGATGATCGGCTTTCTCAGCACCAGGCCCAAAAGCAGCGACGCGATCAAGTAAAGGCCGAGGATCCCCAGCTCTTTCCAGTAGACATTGCCGTAAAATCCCGCGATGCACTCGCGCATAGCCGCCATGCTGTGCGTGAACGGCAGCAGCACATACAGTTTTTGGAAGAATGTCGGTGTCATCTCGATCGGGAACGTTCCGCCGGAACCCGCTACCTGAATGACCATCAGGACGACGCAGATCGCTTTCCCGATGTCGCCGAAGGAAACCGTCAGCGTGTACAGCAGATTGACAAATACGATGCTGGTAAACCAGCCCGCGAGCATAAAATAAAACGGATGCTCACACTGGATCTCCAGGAAGTACAGATCGCCCAGACAGATCAGTCCGCTCTGCAAAAGTCCGATGATCAAGAACAGGATATATCTTCCCAGATACAGCTGCGCCGGCGTCACATCGGCAAGCTCCTCCTGCCGTTTGCGGTCCACGTTGACTTTCATCATCGCCACCAGCACAACGCCGCCGACCCAGATCGCCAGAACGGAGTAGAACGGCGCCATGGCTGATCCGTAATTCTCTACCGGATAATACTTTATGGTGTTCAGCTTCACCGGGGCTGCCAGAAATTCACTGACCTCTGTCGGATCCGTGCCGAGGATCTCATCCAATTCCTCCGTATCGCTGTCCTGTACTGCCTTGTTGATCTTGGCGGATACGCGGCGGATCTCTTTCGCGCCGCTGCGGATCATGCCGGAAGTATCTTCGAGCGCCGCCTGCAGCTTGATGAGATTACCGGAAAGATCACCGGTGCTGGCGTCGATCTGCGCCGCCGCTGCATCCAGCTGATCCAGCAGGTCGACTGCCGCGTCTCCGGAAGCGTCGAAGCTGTCGATCAGCTGCAGGATCTTCGTTTCCACATTGGCTTCATAATCCGCCTGCAGTTCCGAGGCCGCCAGGTAATTTCCCTCGATTTCCGCTTTCAGCGTCTGCCGCTTCTGCTCGATCTCACGCTCGGTACGATACAGATCGTTTGCCGCGCCTTGCAAGTCATCCCGCAGCGCGCTCTGCAGATCGATCTGCTTCTGCAGATTGCGGATCATGCGATCCAGCGCGTCCTGCGTGATGCCCGCGAACTCCGGCAGGTTGTCCCGCAGTTCCTGCAGGTTCTGTTTGACTTTTTCCGCCGCCTGTACCTGCTGATCGACCTTGGCCGCAAGCTCCGCGAGCACCTTTTGTCCGGCTTCCATATCCTGATACAGAAGATCCATCGCCGCGTCTGCCTGCTTGGCGATCTCCTGATAGCTTTCTTTCGTCTGCCGCAGCGCCAGATTGACCGCTTCCGTCGTCCCGGTCACCGCACCGGACAGGCTCGATATCGTCTGCGTGACCTGCTGCAGATCTTTCTGTGCCTTGCCCGCCTTGCCGACTGCCGCGTCCAGCATCTCCGCGGAGCTGTCGGTCACGCGGCTCAGCGAGGAAACGATCGACGCGAACGTATCGACCAGATCGGCGGAATCATCCAGCTCGCCTGCCAGTTCCTGCAGGTTCGCCGTAAAATTCTCCATCGTTTCCTTGCCCTCGGTTTCATCGAGGACCTGCGTCAGTCCTTCCAGAATGTCGAGACCGACTTCCGTGACGGTCTGCGCGAAGACCTGATCGATCTGTTTCTGCACCGCGCTGGCGCCCTTGTCCGTGATCTTCGGCGCGATCGCGTTTTCTTTTTCATTCAGATAGTATAAAATATCCGACCGCTGGATCCGTTCTTTTGAAAACAGGCTCATGATGTCACGGCTGAAAGACTCCGGCAATACGATCGCCGCGTAGTATTTCCCCGATTTGACCCCCTGGACCGCCGCATTTTCATCCGTAAAGATCCAGTTCAGCTGTTTGTTCTCGTGCAGGTTCATCTCGACCTGATCGCCGACGTTCAGCGTGATCGGAAAAAGACTTCCCCGATAGCCTTCGTCCATGTTGGCGACCGCGACTTTGAGGTTGCCGGTGCTGCCGTAGGGATCCCAGCTGGCGGCGATATTGAACCAGGCGTACAGAGACGGAACGATCGTCAGTCCCATGACCACGATCCAGGCGATCGTGTTGTTGCGGATCTTTTTCAGATCACCGGTAAAGATCTTACCGATATTGCGCAGTGTCTTCATGGCTTTTCCTCTCCTTTCAGCTCCTGCAGCAGATCCTCCTTAGACTTATTGGCGTAGCGCATCTTGCTCTGCAGATTTTCGTGCACAAATTCCAGAATGATCAGGAACGTGGAAATCGCAATGATCGCGCAGATCCACAGCACCAAAAAGACCATCTTGGAAGACACGCTGAACATCAAGACCAAAAAGACGGTCGGCAGCAAAAGGATCAGCAGGAACCCCAGCTTGGTCCATTTCTTATAATTTTCTTCAAAATGCAGCGTCTTCTCGACCATTTTTTCGTGAAAAACTTCCTGATCGGCCAGAATGTCGATCGCAGTCGAAAGTTTTACCCGTTCGCGGGTCATGCCGCTTTCCTCGCAGATCATCAATCCGGTCTCTTCCAACTTTTTGTCGAACATACGGTTCAGGTTGAGCATCAAGAGCCGCACGCCCAGACCGATCAAAAGGGCGATCGGCAGATACAGCGCCAGACAGGCGATGTTTTTCCAGTATAAATGATCGTGCATCCCCGCGATCGCTTCCCGCATGGCGTTGATCCCGTAGGTAAACGGCAGCAGCGGGTGCAGATTGCGGAAGAAGGCCGGCGTCATCTCGATCGGATAAGTGCCCGCGGAACCCGGGATCTGCAGGATGACCAAGATGACGCAGACCGCCTTGCCGATATGCTTAAACGTGAGCGAAAGCGCGTAGATCAGGTTTACGTAAACAAAGGAAATGAACATTCCCGCACCGATAAACGCCAGCGGATGCTCACACTGCGTCTTGAGCAGGAAAATATCCCCCAGACAGATGATCACGGCCTGGATCAGACCGACTGCGATAAACAGCAGCCAGCGGCCGAAATACGCCTGCGTCGGCGTGATCTTTTTCAATTTTTTGTCCCGGTCCACTTCCAGTTTGAAAATGGCGATCAGCACGATGCCGCTGACCCAGATGGCCAGATTCGTATAGAACGGCGTCATTGCCGATCCGTAGTTTTTTACCGGGAAAAGGCTGACTGTCGTCAGCTGTACCGGCGAAGAGATGAAGTCCGCGACCACTTTCGCGTTCAGTCCGCGGTCCTGCAGGAATTCTTCATAGGCGGAATACGAGTCGGCGCTGCGCAGCGCACTGATCTCATCCGCCACATGATCGACCCGACCGCTCACGCGTTTCAGCGCTGAAGCCGTTGCCGTAAGCGCGTTCCGTGTCTCGTCCACACAGTTGTCAAGTTCATCGAGGATCGTCCGCAGCTGCACCATCGTCGGTTCCATGGACGATAAGATACCGGAAAGCGTTCCGCCCTGTATCGACAGGACATCCAGCGTCCGGTTCAGTACCGGGAAAACATCGGTGTTGAGGATGTTCTTCGCGTCGCTGAGGCTCTTTCGCTCCGCCTGCAAGGCCCCGTAAACGCTGGTCTGGGTATTCAAAAGCAGATCCGATGCGTCTTCCAGACGTTTCAGCGTCTTTTCCAGACTTTGCAGGACCTCCTGATATCTCTGGTTTTGTTTTTCGAGCGCCGCGACGGCGGTTTCCAGAGCGGCGTTCGGATACAGGCTGTTCAGACGCTTCAATTCCTCCAGATTTGCCTCATTGCGATCGATCACGGCCTGTGTTTTGGTGATCAGCCGCGTCAGCTGCGCCTCGGCCTTGGCAAGCTCACTCTGCAGGTCGCTCAGATCCTCCCCTGCAGCGGTTTCGATCTCCGACAAATGCCGGTCGCCCTGTGCGATCGCTCCCTCAAGCTGGATCGAGAACAGACTGACGGACTGCCTTACCGCAGCCAGTGTATCCAGCGACAGGTCGATCGTTCCCGCGCCCTCATCCGCGATCCGTTCGGTCTTCTTCAAGGTCTTGCGCGCTCCGCTGATGACTTCTTTGCTGTCCTTCGCGATCTTGTCCAGACCCTTGAGGACGTCCTGCTGCGCGTTCAGCTCCTGCGCCGCCTTGCGGACCGTGCTCGCCGACTTGCGATTGACAGCCCCGAGGTTTTCGGACACGGACAGGATCGTTTCATCCAGGATCTCGGACACAGCCTCCGACGCGACCGAAACGAAGGTCTGATTGACCTGCTGCTGGACCGTCGTCGCTCCGGTATCCGTGACCTTCGGCGCGATGGCGTTCTTTTTTTCATTCACAAAATATTCGATCTCCGGCGAGTGGATATTGCCGGACAGTACACTGACCATGCTCTGGCTGAAATCCTCCGGGATCACGATCGCCGCGTAGTAATCTCCGGCCTCCACGCCGTCGATCGCGCTCTGACGGTCGGTAAAGGTCCATCCCAACGCATCGTTTTCTTTTAGATTCTTGATGATCTCCTCGCCGACGTTCAGCTCGCCGACCAGTTCGTGATCGGTGCCTTTGTCGCAGTTCGCTACCGCGATGAGGATCCCCTGCGTATTGCTGTAAGGGTCCATGTTTGCGGCAATGTTGAACCAGGCGTACAGCGACGGTATGACGCAGACGCCCAAGAGCACGATCACCGCCACCCAATTGGAAAGCAATCGTTTCAAATCTCTGAAAAATATCTGAAAAATCGTTTTCATATTTTCCGAATTCCCCCTGTGGAATGATAGTGAAAAAATCCCTATTATTAATTTAACGTTTCCTTAAAAAAAGTCAATGGACATATTTTATTTGTGGGAAAATTTTATTTTTTTTGCTTTCTTGTCGGATTCTTTGCATATTTTTTCTTTTCATTGCGGACAGTTTCATGTATAATAGAAGCAGAAAATTCTGATGAAAATATAGTGCCGCGCATCTTTTTCGGCACGGCAGAACGGAGATCTCAAATGAAACTGATTACAGCAATCATCAATAAAAAAGACGCAGCCTGTGTCTGCGATTCTTTAACCGAAGCAGGCTTTTTCTTCACCAAACTGGCGACATCCGGCGGCTTCCTCAAAGAGGGTAATCTGACGCTGCTGATCGGCGTAGACGACGATAAAGTCCACGACGCGCTCGAAGTCATCCGCCTGCACTGTCTGAAGCGTACAGAAGCCGCGCCGGTCATGATCGGTGCCGATGCCAGCGTTTCCGCGTTCAGCTACGCTGCCCCGCAGGTCGTTGTCGGCGGCGCGACCGTCTTCGTCACCAATGTCGAGCAGTTTGAAAAATACTGATCCAAAAAACACCGGACACCAAGGTTCGATAAAGAAGCGTCCGCAGAGTTCTCATCTTCGCTCTGCGGACGCTTCTTTGTATCCTTGCATTTGTATGATCTTGTATATGGTTACACATTGGCCGCGGTATGGCTGTCCAGCACATTCTTCAAAGCAGCCATGGAACTGGACTGACAGCGCGCAATGCGGATATTTCTCTTTTTCGCCTGTTCATTCGCGTGATGCAGCATCTTGTGCGACATCGTGCTCGTAAACAAGATCAGAAGATCCGGATTCCCGAAATTCTGCAGACCCTTTTCCGTCTTGGCAAAGACCTTTGCGCTGCAGTCGTAAGACTTGCACAAGTCCTCATATCTTCTGACCATTCTTTCATTCCCGCCGATAATTACAACACTCATATCTGTACTCCTTTGTCACTTTCTTGTCTCTCTATGCTTGCGTTCGTATCTCCTTATACGCCCTCTTTGATCTTTTATTTTTTCTCTTATTTCTTCGATGTCTTCGTGTTTTCTTTTTCGTTCAAGTTAGCATACGCTAACCACCAGTCAAAAGAGAAATGCCTTTCGGCATTCACTTTTGCTTCAGCCTTTGCCGGGAGCCGCAGGCTGCACGCCTGCCGCTCCCGCTTTCCGCTGATGTTATGTTTTGATTTATTCTGTCTTGTGGCAGGACCCCGCCATTGCACAATGTGCGCAGTTACAGCCACAGGAGGATTTTCCTTTTTTCTTGTTCTTGACAAGACTTCGGATAATCGCTGCTACGATCAGCACCAGCACCAGCGATATGATGATGGTACTCAAATTCTCTGTGATCCAGTTTAACATATTGACTGACTCCCTTCACTTGAATTTTTCTTTGTTTTCTCTCTTTTATCATACACCGGTCAGACCGGTTTCAAACAGAATTATTTTGTCTTTGTTTCCAGCTTGGTCGCTTCTTTGTAAGGACGAACCAGCATGTAGATGATCAGTGCCAGTGCCGCGAGCGCGAAGATCAAGCCGATCACGTTCAGGTGACCTGTGAACGCGTTGCCGAACTGGTTGATCATTAATGCTACCAGATATGCGAAACCGCACTGATAACCGATCGCGAACCAAGTCCATTTTGCGTTGTTCATTTCACGCTTGATCGCACCGATCGCTGCGAAGCAAGGTGCGCACAGCAGGTTGAATACCAGGAACGCGTAGCCGCTGATCGGCGTGAATACGGATGCCAGAGTCGTGTAAACGTCTCCTGCCGCGCCGTAGAGGATACCCATGGTACCAACGATGTTTTCCTTTGCGACCAGACCGGTGATGGATGCAACGGTTGCTTCCCAAGTGCCGAATCCGAGTGGCGCAAAGATCCAGCAGATCGCGCCGCCGATAGCTGCTAAGATGGACTGATCCAGTTCGTCTTCTGCTAACATTCTGAAGCCTTCATCGGTAAATCCGAAATAGGATGTGAACCATACCAGGATGGTGGACAGTAAGATGATGGTACCTGCTTTCTTGATGAAGGACCATCCACGTTCCCACATGGAACGCAGTACGTTGCCCAGTGTCGGCATGTGGTAAGCCGGAAGTTCCATAACGAACGGAGCCGGATCGCCTGCGAACATCTTGGTCTTCTTCAGCATGATACCGGAAATGATGATCGCTGCCATACCTACAAAGTATGCACTGGTTGCAACCCAAGCGGATCCGCCGAAGATCGCGCCTGCGATCATCGCGATGAACGGAACTTTCGCGCCGCAAGGGATAAAGGTCGTTGTCATGATCGTCATACGACGGTCACGTTCATTCTCGATCGTACGGGAAGCCATGATACCAGGGATACCGCAGCCGGTACCGATCAGCATCGGAATGAAGGATTTACCGGAAAGACCGAACTTACGGAAAATACGGTCGAGTACGAATGCGATACGAGCCATGTAACCGCAAGCTTCCAGGAAAGCAAGCAGTAAGAACAGTACGAGCATCTGCGGAACGAAGCCGAGGACTGCGCCGACACCGGCTACGATACCGTCAAGCAGCAGTCCGGACAGCCATTCTGCCGTACCTGCGGATTCCAGAGCGTTGCCGATCAGGACCGGGATACCAGGTACCCATGTACCGTAAGTGGAAGTATCCGGTGCACCGTAAGCCTCTTTGTAATCGGTATTGAGATATTCATCAACGGCTGCTTCGTAGTCGGCTTTGGTCACGCCGTCCACGGTTTCAACCGCCAGAGTTTCCTCATCTTCGACTTCATAGGAAACGCTTGCATCTGCCGGGACCAGAGTGTCTAACTCTTCCAGTGCAGCTTTTGCAGCATCTTCGGAGTAGTCTTCGCTTTCCATATCCAGTGCAGCCGCGATGTCGTCTGTACCGTATTCGTCTGCGAACGCGCCGATGATCAGGTCGGTATCGCCGTACTGCTCTGCAGCTTCTTCGTACTGCGCGGTACCCATTCCGAAGAGATGATAACCGTCGCCGAACAGTCCGTCGTTTGCCCAGTCTGTCGCTGCGCTCCCGACCGTTACCATCGCGATGTAGTAAACAAGGAACATGATGACCGCGAAGATCGGCAGACCCAGCCAACGGTTGGTGACTACTTTATCGATCTTGTCGGAAGTGGACAGCTGTCCTTTGTTCTGTTTCTTGTAGCACGCCTTGATGATGGACGCGATGTAGATATATCTTTCGTTGGTGATGATGGATTCTGCGTCATCATCCATTTCTTTTTCAGCCGCCTTGATGTCTTCTTCGATGTGTGCCAGGACCTGCGGATCGATGTGCATGCTGTCAAGGACCTTATCATCTCTTTCAAAGATCTTGATCGCGTACCATCTCTGCTGTTCTTCCGGCATATTATGTACCGCTGCTTCTTCGATATGCGCCAGCGCGTGTTCTACAACGCCTGCGAACGTATGCATCGGAACGGTCTTGCTGTTCTTTGCCGCGTCGATCGCCGCTTCTGCCGCTTCCATAACGCCGGTGCCTTTTAACGCGGAGATCTCAACGATCTTGCAGCCAAGCTGTCTGGAGAGTTCTTCGGTATTAATCTTGTCGCCGTTCTTCTTTACGATATCCATCATGTTGATGGCAACAACGACCGGAATGCCGAGTTCGGTCAGCTGTGTGGTCAGGTACAGGTTTCTTTCCAGATTGGTACCGTCGATGATGTTCAGGATCGCGTCCGGACGTTCACCGATCAGGTAGTTTCTTGCAACAACCTCTTCCAATGTATATGGAGAAAGGGAATAAATACCCGGAAGGTCGGTGATGATGACATCATCGTGCTTCTTTAATTTACCTTCTTTTTTCTCGACGGTTACGCCCGGCCAGTTGCCGACAAACTGGTTGGAACCGGTGAGCGCATTGAACAATGTGGTCTTACCACAGTTCGGGTTACCCGCAAGGGCAATTCTGATACTCATTTCTAAATTCCTCTCTTTCTGTCGGTCAGCATTCGCTTGTCATTAAATTAGCAATCGCTAACCGAAAAACTGAAAATCAAGGGAATCGCTTCCCCTCCGTTTTTGTCCTATTCAACTTCGACTTCGATCATACCGGCGTCTTCTTTTCTGAGCGACAGTTCATAGCCGCGCACGGTAACTTCGACCGGATCGCCGAGCGGTGCAACTTTACGGATGTATACTTCTACGCCTTTTGTCAGGCCCATATCCATGATACGACGCTTGACAGCACCTTCGCCATGAAGCTTTACGACCTTGACGGTTTCACCGATCTTCGCATCTCTGAGCGTTTTCATTGTCTATTTCCTCCTTGCATGAAATTACTTTATTGTAATAGATGATGGCGCGGCCCTTTGCTGACCGCATTTATTTTAAGGGTCCATCCGCACGGAACGTTCCCTTTATATCATGATCTTTCTGGCCATTTCCTGGTCGATGGCGACTCTGGCCTCTTTCACATTGACGATCAGGTTGCCTGCCACCGTCGCGATCACAGTCACCGTACCGCCGACCACAAATCCCAGATTCTCAAGATGCTTTTTCACCTCAGGGCTGCCCCCGATCTTTTTGATGATGTTTTCCGTTCCCGCATCTGCAAGATTTAACGGCATCATATCTGTCACCTCGCTTCTCGTTTCAGATTAGCTTTTGCTAACTTCAACGTCAAAATTTAGTTAGCTCTCGCTAACCACATCTTATAATACACATTCTTTTGTCCTTTGTCAATAGTTTTTTAAGAAAATTTTAGATTTTTGAAGAATTTTTCGTCGGAAAAACGCGGAGAAAGCAAAAAGACGAGGTATGCCCTCGTCCTTTTCGTTCCTATAATTGCTCGTCTGCTTTTCGCGCCGCGGTCTTAATTGCCCGATGTCGGTATAAATTCGCTGATCGCGCCCGCCACGCTCGAGATCGGCATCGTCTGCAGCCAGACCTTGCCAGGCCCGGTAAGCAGCGTATTGAACAGTCCCTCGCCGCCCAGCAGTTTGTTCTTCAGGCCCGGTACCTGCCGGATCTCCATGCTCACGCTCGTCTCAAAGCCTGCCACATTGCCGGTGTCCACCAAAAGCTGCTGCCCCGGCGCCAGATCATATTCTACCAGATCGCCGTCGATCTCCGCAAACGCGATCCCGTTTCCGGAAAGCTTCTGCATAATGAAACCCTCACCGCCGAAAAGTCCGGCTCCCAGTTTGCGGCTGAAGTGGATATCCAGTTTCACGCCGGCCGTCGACGCCAGAAACGCGCGCTTCTGCAGGATAAACTCTCGGCCGCCCGTGATCTCCAGCGGAAGGACCTTTCCCGGAAAGCTCGACCCGAATGCGATCATCGCGTCGTTCGCCTCCGCGGTATAAATGTTCTGGAACATCGATTCGCCCGAAAAAGCCTTGGAAAACATTTTTCCCAAGCCGCCGCCTGTCGTGTCCATCCGGAAGTTCGTCGTCTGCCAGACCATCGAGCCTTTTTCGGTGATCATCTGCTCACCCCGGTTCAGATAACAGACCACTACCGGAAACGCGCCGCCTTTGATTTCGTATTTCATCCTTTTCCCCTTTCCCGCGGAACATGCTGCTGCCCGCGCCAGAAACTTTTTTTATCTTCTACGTTGATTTTATTCGATTTTTGAGGAAAACGCAAGCGTCACGGCCGCGATCTTCCCGTTTTTGTCGTCATCCGTCGTTTTTCGCCGTCATTCGTCATAAGGCTCGTCGCCGTCGTCGTACCACTCGTCCCAAGCCTCGTCTTCGTCATCGTAGTCTCCCGGATTATCCTCCCAGAGATCTTCCGGATTATCGTAATCGTCGCGCACCCCGCCCCACGGTATGGTACCGCCGTTTCCGCTGTTCCCGCCGTTCTTGTCATCTCTGCCCGACTTTTTCGGATCAAAATAGCCGAAAGAATACAGCATATATTCGCTGTCGTTCTCATGTTTGAAGCATAGACCGGACGCGAGCAGCTCATGGTCATCGGTGTACCAATAAAGTTTTATGGAACGATGGTCTTCCTCCAGCCGGTCAAAATCCCGACACTTGACCTCTTCATCCGGTTCTCCCAGCGAAGTGTATTTCAGACAGCTCACCGGCATGCCCTCGATCGGCAGCTTCCCGCCGTACAGCTTCTTGAGACGTTTCTGCTCCTCCGCAGCCTGTCTGCGCTGTTCGGCGCGTGCCTCTGCGTCCCGGTCGGCCTTGTACTTTGCGACTTGCTTGCGCAGCGTATTGACTGCATCCTGCCAATCGGTATCGTACCGCAGATCGATCTCGCGAAGCTCCTCACTGCCGCCGACATATTCCTTTACGTTTTCATAGGTCCCGGCATATTCGCAGAACACCGCCAGCCCCTGCGCGTCCCGGTAATCCGGTACTTTTTCAAAAAGCTTCTCCGCCGTCGCATAATCCCCGCCGGCCAGCGCCTGCAGCGCCTTTTCATATTCCTGCGCCTGCTGCTGTTGATGCTCCACAGCCCCCAGCACAAGCAGCCCGCCAAGCAAGACCAGCACAAGCAGGAGCCGCCGCACCGACTTTTTGTCAAACCGCCGTTTTGCTCGCTGTCCCACGACCGGCCGCGCGGTCTGCTTCGCTCGCTCCGCCGACGATTGGCCCACGCTCGCCTTATCTGCCGGTTCCGCCCGCTCCGAAGTGTCGAGATCTGCCGCCGTTTGCCGCCCCGCGCTCGCCTCTGACTTTCCTACTTTCTGCGCTGCTTGCGGCTTCTTTCCTTTCGTATCCCACTGCGCAGGCTTTTCCGCCCTTGCAAGAACGTGTTTCGTCCGCTCCGGCGGATACGGCGCATCCGCTTCCGTGCAGCGGATCACTTTCATCACCTGTCCGACCCGGACACGATCCTCTTTGCCGAACGGGACCGAGACAAACTCCCCCGCTCGCAGACTCTCATCCTCCGTGATATAGGAAAACGTCCGAGTCGCGTTGCCGAACCGGACCATGCAATAGATATATTCCTGTACTGCCTTGCTTTCCATGCTGCGCGGATACCTCCTGTGCTTTCTATTATCTGCAGTATACCATTTTCCAGCGATCGCTTCAATGCCGAAGCTTCCAATTTAAAAGATGTGTAAACCGCAAAGAACATGGCAGAAAAAGCAGGCTCATTGCCTGCTATATGATCGGCCCCCAAAAGGCTACGTCGTCCATCCATTCTGCCATTGAATTGTGCATTTTCCGTCTCACGCTTCGCGTTGCCCACCACGCCTTTTCGTATATCTTCAGCTGCAAGCCGTGCGGAAGCGGTCCCAGGAATACTCTGACCCATAAGGTCGCTGCTTTTCGCGCTACCACTATAAGTTTGATACGTAATGGCGCCTCTTTCATAATCCGGGTAATTTGTTCGTCTGTCAGAAACATTCAGTACCAACCTTTCTGCTGCATTTCAGCTTCGCTTTCATTTTCTCCAAAGTATCCTGATTATGCAAATATAAACTCTACAATTTCCGATAAGTCTGCTAATGACTTCCCATCATAGAATTTATCATTCATAACTTCATCAATAGTTCCATATGTTTTTGTATTTTCTCCATACCACACCTGAAAAGTTGCCGCTTGCGAGGCATGACTTTCCTTTCCAGTTTTTCAAAAGCGTAACAACAAAAAATTCTACTCATACCCCACGTTATAAAATTACACTACTCTCAAACTATGCAATATCTTTGTTACTAACAGACACAGTTCGACAACCATATGAAATTACACTACTCTCAAACTGGGAACAGTTACATCAAGAAGGTAACTGTGTTCGACAACCATATGAAATTACACTACTCTCAAACACCGCAACAATGCTTTTAATGCACAGCAGGGTTCGACAACCATATGAAATTACACTACTCTCAAACCTATGCACTTCATACATCCTTGGAAGTCTTGTTCGACAACCATATGAAATTACACTACTCTCAAACGCTTCTCACTATATAGCAGCAATATCCGTTGTTCGACAACCATATGAAATTACACTACTCTCAAACAGAAGCGCGGCGTGGATCCGGCGCTGGTGAGTTCGACAACCATATGAAATTACACTACTCTCAAACTTGAATACAATTATTTAAATTACAATGCAGGTTCGACAACCATATGAAATTACACTACTCTCAAACTGTATCTCGATTCCGTATTTTTCAGCAGTCGTTCGACAACCATATGAAATTACACTACTCTCAAACCATGCTGATGGCATAATTTGACGAAAGGAGGTTCGACAACCATATGAAATTACACTACTCTCAAACATCCGTATGCACCCGGCGCTTCAACTAATAGTTCGACAACCATATGAAATTACACTACTCTCAAACCTCAATTTTCGAATAAACGCCACTACACGCCGTAATTTCATATGGGCACACGTTAGTGTATCTCACATAAATCAATATCAATTATATACTCATTGCTGCTATGATTCAATCGAATCTGCTGATCGCAAATAAAAAGTATATACAAATCATAGTAACTGGCACACGTCTCAATATATGCATAGTCATTCATGGTCAAATAAGCATTACAGTTTACAAAGAGAAATACATTTTTACTCAATAATTTTTGCATATTTGTCATATACTCTATGGACCTTTCCGCAAAGCTGCCTTTCGGATCGTGCATGCGTACCGAGTAGTTTTTCAGGACAGCAGAGAACACAAAATCTTCTTCAAACTCCAGTTGATAATCTGACTGATGGTTCAGTACATTTAAGGTTTCTAACAACTTTCCGTTAATCTCTGCAAAAGAGCTTAGCAGATCCTGACTCTCCGCGACACTCTGTAAAGATAAGAAAAGTTTTTTCTGTATTTCCCGTTTTTCATAAGTTAAGTCAAAAGGTGTGAAGATAACATCTGCATAACGTATTAGATCGTATCTGTCTTCGTTATCATACAAGGAAATTTCATCACTTTTTTTCTCAAGAACTTCTTTTAGCATAAGTGTCACTTGTTCGAAGATTCTGGAAGACTCCAACGCAAGCACATTCGCTTTTCCTTTTTTTAATTCCATGGACAGAGAAATTTTAGGGCAGATCAGTTTCATAGCACTACAAGCCTTTCATCCGTATCTATGATATCATTTTTTGATGATCCGATCACAAATTCCATACGTGCATATTGCTTTTCCGTTATCACAAGAAGCTGTACCAAGCCAGAATTCGGTTTATTCATTTTGACTGCCTGTACGATCGCATCTGCGACCGTTGTGTTTAAGGCAAGCTTGCAGTACACGCTCTCCTGCATCATCAGGAATCCCTTTTGGATCAAAAATTTTCGAAATTTGCGATATTGCCGCTTATTTTCTCCGGTTTCCGTCGGCAGATCAAAAAAGACAATGACTCTCATATACCTATAATTCATTTCTATAAAACTTTATTAAAGAAACGTCTCTTTCATTCAAAGCATCAAATAAACTTCGGCAGTAAATCTTGATCGCATTGCTGACAAAATTGTTTTTACCGTCAATGATAACACTCTCACCTAAGAATTGCAGTACCTGCATTTTTTCATCGTGTTCAAAACAGACAGGGTTCATTGCTTTTACCGTCCGGTCGATCAAAATGCGAAAAGGTTCCATAAAATCTGATGCAAGATTGAACGGATTGAACATATTATCATGAAATAATCCGAGCTGCGTGATATATCCGTTTGCTGCGATCTCACGATTAAAACAGGAAAGCAAGATCCCATACCCGTAATTCAGCGCTGCGTTAATTGAATTTTCTGCGCTTCTGGTAAATTCCATACCGAATAACGCATTAAAATATACTTTCGCCGCATGCCCTTCCCGGTTTGTCACATCTCCGGGTTCTATCTCCCGGATGTATTGAGCAAGCAGATCTGCCTGCTCAATACATCCGCTGTCTCTTAGAAATTCTGATTGCTTTCTTATCTTTTCAGCAACGATTTCTGTCCAGATGAGTTCTTTTTCTGTCTGTTTCCAAGATATCTGCTTTTTAACTTTTAAGCTCGTATCATGACTCCCATAATACGGCAATAGTTCAGAGTGCGGATTATGCTGTTCATCACAGAAAATGATCTTTACTTTTTTCTTGGTTAGTTCACATAGGAGTGCCGCAGTCAAAGATACTGCTGTAGATTCTACAATCAGCATTCCGATCTCGCTTAAATGCACCCGTCTGGTTTCATCCTGTTTGCGAACAACCAAGTAGTCCATTTTATAGTCCAGCTTCGCATAGCCTCGAACCACGATCGTACGCCAGCTCATGTTACAACTCGATCCGGTTTTCGAAAAGACCTGTAACGGATTGATTTATCAAAATCAACTTGCTTTTTCCTACTGTGTTTTTATTTACAGCCATATTTCCGGCATTTTTGCTCCCGCCTATACTGGTTAAATCACACTTTGTTTCAATGTCACAGCGTAACATGGTGATAATTTCGTTAACAAGTTTCATTTGTTCCATTGGACTCAAGCATATGAACTTTTCTCTTTTTTCTCCCAAAAATTTCCCTTGATTAGCCGGTCTTTTGCAATATGCGTTCAAAAGTTTTTCAGTTAGTTCATCATAAATGGATATTAAATCGTCTGAAGAAATTTTGTCGAACTTCTTACTTAAAGCATACCCTCTATTATTATCTAATTTTTTTTCAATGCGCCGAATCATTTCTTCTTTTGACTTCATCACCAATTGTTGATTATTTTTGAACTTTAAATTACTTGCATCAGCCGATCTTATCCGCATCGGATAGCCGTCAATTTCCAGCAATGCATTTTTTTTGATGCAATCCCGAAGCACCTTCACATTTTTTAATTGTTTTACGTTTATGCAATATTCAAGATATGCATTGGGATCATGTTCTAACATATTCGCAACATAAATCGGCACTTCCATAATATTGCGGACGCGCTCTCCTTTTTTCCCGTCGAATTCTATCAGTGCAAAATAAGAAGTATTCGCGCTGCTGTAGCCGCCGTATTTAGCGGTATCCAATCCTTTTTTCAGTGCGATCGGTGCTGCCTTTGTTTTGGGTGCGATGGTTTCATCAAACAGCTGCCCTTTTCCGCAATAAGTGTATTCGGTATATAAAATATCGTTTCTGCGCATCGTCCTACGTATTTTCTCTAAAGTTCCACCTGTTTTTTCACCTTTTTCATTACGTTTCTTTCCGTTATGATCAGGTGCTTCCCAGATTTTTTCTCCTTTGCGGTATACATCGTAATCGAAAACACGGCTAACATTATAGAATCGCTCTTTACCGGCTTTCTGCTGGTCTTTTATCCATTGCATCGGATTCAATGTGAATTTCGTGCTGTATACATCCCCGGCAACAATGTTCAGATATGCGTCCTTGGCATGATGGTAGTCATTGACTCGTCTGGACTTCAACATGTTTAAATCGTCTTTTCTAAAATCTGAAACGATGCCTGCTTTTACCGGAATTACTTTGGTCCCCTCTCTTTCATAAAGTTGCTTCAAAAGCTCAACAACTGCTTTTGAGGATTGTCGTGTCTCCACAAGCTGACGGTTGATGAAACCGCCTAATTCTTCTGCGCTGAAGTCTTCCCGGCGCATCAAACGGTCATACTTCTTTTTCGAAATAAAGCCTTTTTCAAGGAGCATCGCCCACCATTCTCTTTGCTGCCGCTGAACCTGTGCGGAAATCAAGCCATCGCTTTTCTTTGCGTTGTATTCCTTGTTGACAAGGACCAAATTGTCGAGGCTGTCATCTTTCAGTTTTGACTGCGGATAAATGTGATCGCGATCCCACTTTGCGTTGCCTGCCATAAGCTGCTGAATATCGATCGGTTCTCCGGAATACATGCAGCGCCCCATTTGGGTGTAATACAAATACAGTTTCATACTGTTGAAGCTTCTTTCATCGGTTTCATCGATTTCTTTGCACCAATCTCTCGTATCTGTTTTACATGCCGCATAAAGCTCCAGTAATTTTGTTTTTCTGGATACGGTACGCTTTTTTTCTTCCGCTCCGCGTGCCATCTCAACAAAGACTTTGTCCGGAGCGTGTCCCATCACGTCTTTGACCTCCTCTACGATTTCAATGCTCTGCCAGATCGCGCGTTTGGTAGCTGGGGAAACATACAGATCTTTCACCACAGAATCATAGGTAATGTCCGTGATGATCCCACGTTTTTCCGCATTTTTCTTTTCAATTTCTTCTTTGAAAGTAAACCTGCTGCTAAGAAGCTGCATCAGATTCCAATTGGTTTGCCACAGCGCTTCTATGATCGTAAAAACTTCTCCGGTTTCTTTGTCAGTTCCTGTGACTCCATTTAAAAACGCTTCCGAAAAATTACCCCATCCGTTGTAGCGGAAACTTTGGATTTTCTTTTGCTGTTCCTGCGTCAGTTCATCGGGGTAACAAGCTTGTATGACTTTTTGAGTCATTTTCCAGTCATCACCGTAAATAGTCTTCCATCGGATGATATCTTCGACCATTTTCTTGATCCGGTCTTCATGGATTCTGTTTCCAAAGACTTTCTTCTCAAAATCGAGATAAGCTGTGAGATTTGCCTTAAAATCTTGATCAAACCCACTCAGATCTTCTTTTTTTAGGCTTGGATCCTGCTGCTGCAAATACTCCAGCAGCTTTTTCCCTGTGACCCTACTTTTTGTTTCAAATAGATCCTGATAGATCTGCTGCTTCTGCGTAACCGTTATCTCATGCCCTCTGATTTTTAAGTTGTTCAATTCATTCAGAACCATAAAACGGCTATATAGAAGCGACATTTTAGGAATCACATCTTCACCTATCAAATAAGTACATTTATTTGTCATATGTCGAATGAATCTTTCATTTGAGGCTTCTTCATCGATCTTTTCCGAAAAATTCCATGGGTAAATTCTTCCGTCTTCCTTTCTCTGCACCCAAACATTCGCGCCCTCGTTTTGATGGCGTGTGCTTAGCGGTCCTACATAATAAGGAATTCTAAAGTTAAAGATAGAAATGATTTTTTCTGCGGTACTTAGCCCCTGTTCATCTCTACCCGCAAGAAACGGTAAATAAATTGCGGCATTCGCAAGTATTCTTTGCAGTTCAGCTTCGTGAATCTGCTTTGGCACAGATCCGTTATTTTTACTTCTTTGGATCGGAAGCAAAGACTTGTTTTCAACTTCTGCGCACACGGCCTCATACGATACACGATCGTTCTCGTCCACATCCATCTTATCAAGGATCTTTTTTAACTCTTTGTAAAAGTCTTCTTCACTGCATTTTTTCAGGTTTTTCTTCTTATTTCGAGTCTTCACGCTGCCGATATAACTTGCGTAGTTTGCCTTTTTCGCTTCCGTGCCGTCAAAGAATGCTTTGTACTCGTTTATATTGCAATACCGCTTCATCAATTGTTTCAGCTTCTTTAGGTTCTGTTGATGCTTTTCATATTGTTTTACCTTTGCAAAAGACAGATATTCTTCAGAACCCAAGATATCAACCAGCACACCCCAGTCATAAACAGCTTTTATACAGTCTAAAATATAACAGGTATCCGGCATCTGCGACTCAAGCTCCGGGTGGACGACTTCATCGTAAGCACTTTCTGCAAAGGAAAAAGAAGTTTTTTCAAATCCCGCAAAATCTTCTTCAAAAATTTTGCTTATGTCACCTTTATTTCCTACCACCAGCTTACAGAGCTGATCAAGCGCAGTTTTCCTGCGCTTTATTTCGTCTTTATCTTCGCAGGCGGCATCATCAACGGTAAGCAGGCTTTTCATTTGTCTTGCTTTTTCACTTTTTGATATTTTTTTATTTTTCAAAATCTGTTCTATCGCGGTGCGATCTTTTTCAGCTAATAAAATTCCCAGCCCGTTTTCTTTATCTTCAATGGCCTCCAGAAGTCTTCCGAATACACTTTTAAAATTTTTCGCATCTCCCAAACTTCCGTCAATCAAAAAATGTCCTCTGTATTTCAAGATATGATGCAGTGCCAGGTATACAAGTCGGATGTCATGCGGTTCTTTGCTTTCGATCAGTTCTTTTCTCAGATGGTAAATTGTCGGATACTCTTTATAATAATCGACATCCGAATAGTCATTTGATACAAACAGCGTTCGCTTTTCTGTGATTTCATTGCTTTTATCCTCAGGATGGAGCCTGCTCTCATTTAATCGGATAAAGAAAGTCGGATCAATTTTGAAAATTTCTTCTTTAAAAAGATCTTGCAGCAGATCGATACGCTGCACACGTCTTTGCAGTCTGCGTCTGTTCGCACGTTTCATTCTTCTTTCTGCTGCGGTGTTTGCAGACTCAAACAGACGGATGCCCCACATTGCTTTGCGATTAAAGCGGCATAAATCATAGCTGGGATTTGTTACTGCCCAACCGACAGAATTCGTTCCGATGTCCAATCCTATATAATAGGTTTGCACTTTTCTTGTAATATTTTTCATTTTCCCCTCTCTTTTCGCTTGACACATAAACTTTAGTACGCTATACTCTAAGTATCTCAAATGACAACCATATGAGATTACACTACAGGTTCAAATAAAGAATTTTTCTAACCGCCCTTTAAGGGCCTCCACAAGGTGTGGATAACTCGCGAAAGCGAGTTTTTTATTTTCTTTTTGCTTCTTTCCGAACTTTTTCGGCATTCTCTATCTGTTTCTGTGGTTCCCTGTAGTTTCTTCATTATACACCTTTTTCCCGCTTCATGTTGACAAATATTTGCAAAAGTCATAAAATTAACAATATAAATATAATTTTTTTCTCTTTTTTTCGGAGGATCTTTTATGGCAAACAAAAGCGGCGGAAGACAACGATTGCTCGCGGTTTATGAAATCCTTAGAGAATTCAGTGACACGGAAGTGAGCTTAACAAAATCTCAGATATGTGACCTCCTTGATGAACGCTACGGTCTGGAGGCTGATCAGCGAACGGTTCAAGATGATCTAGATTGCCTGCTGGAATCCGGATGCATCCGCTCAGATAAAAAGAATTGTTTTCATTTTACTGTACGTCCTTTTGAGGACTGGGAACTAAAAATGCTGGTCGATGGTATTGCGCAAACCGATTATTTTGAGCCGCGCACTTTAAATCATATTATTGAAAAAATCATCTCTCTTGCAGGTCCTACCGATGCCGAAATGCTGCGCAGGAATCGTCCTGCGCTCGACTATGCTGTAAAAGAAAATGATTTTTATCTTTCGGAGAATCTGCGCAGACTAACTTCTGCAGTGAAAGAACTGCATCCGGTCCAATTTGAATATTTCAAATTAGACGAAAATAAACTTCCGGTTCTTCATGGCTGCGGAACCTATCTGGTACACCCATATATCATCGTAAAGCGCAATACCTTTTACTATCTCGTCAGCTACCGGGAGGGTGATTCTTCCTTGCGTTATTTCCGCATCGATCGTATGCGGAACATCGTGATCCAAGAAGATCAAAAAAGGCTTTCTCCGTGTCATCTTCCGATTGGGGATAAAACTGACGAGATCAACCATTATTTACGCAACAATACCGATAGCTTTTGGGGAGAAAAAATATCTGTCATCGTCCGGCTTGACGGCACACCAAGCATCCTCTATGATGTTTTTGGCATTGAAAATGTAAATCTTACTTCAGAAAAAGATCCGTCTGTTTTTTGCATCAATGCGCAGGAGAATGCCGGACTATATCATAATCTCATGAAACTCGGTCCATCGATCACTGTATTGGAGCCGGCCGCTGTCCGTGCGCAGTATCTCCACGAACTAAGAACGATGCTTTCAAAATATAATGAAGATCCGCTATCGCCGTATCTTTAGAACGTAGCCAAATAATGTTTCCATTCCACTAAATTCTTTCAAGTATGCCTGGACCGAAAAAGGAAAATATCAAGGTGTACAATTTCTACTCACACGCCTCATGCGAGGCGCGACTTTTGATTTTTCCCTAGCTCTTGCCAGCTTATTTACAGCTTTTCAATCAGTTCTACACCTTCCGGCATCTGACGATCAACTATGATCTCGTAATCGCTGAATGCACGCGGCGGTTCGTCTTCATTCTTTGGTTTCACATCAATTTTGCCAAAAAGCAGATGCGACGGTGCGTTGCCTAAAACGCAATCGTGCTTAAAAACGTAGAGTTTGCGCATGCACATTTTGCCTCTTGCCGCACTGTGATCAATTTCAAACATGTTAATGATCGCCTCCCACAGCACATCTAAGTCCTCTTCCGAAAGCTGCGTTGTTTTCTGCGCCAATGCTGCGGAGACATAGCCCTCCGCACGATACAGTGCATAAGGGATAATGTACTTTCTTCCCATTTCGGTATTGCCGGTTTCCGTTCTTTCTTCGGTCGTACGGGCCTGTCGGGTAATGGTCACTTCATCTCTTGAGATCGGTGATATGCTGCGGGCAAAATTGATCTGTACCGGGCCTCTGATAATACCGCATGGGTCGGTTCCCGTGGACATCACCGCACCGAATGTTCTGACGTCAAAGTAGTTTCTGCACATGTAAGCGCAAGCTTTCTTCACATCATTCGCATTTTTGCCTTTTTGTCCTGTTTCAAGCCCCTGCGCTTCATAGGCCTCAGTAAATTTCGCGTTCAAAAAGCGGTCTGGCTTGATCAAGATATTATAGCCTGCCTCTCCTTCTTTCACAAGCTCTACGTAGTTTCGGATTTTCCGTTTCAGACAAACGTCTGTAATATACCCAAGGCCAGTTGCCGGGTCCATACGCGGTGCATTGCCTGCATCCGGGTCGCCGTTCGGATTTCCGTTCTCTACATCAAAAAGCATTAAGAAATCATATCGGTTCTGAATTGCCATTCTATTTACCTCCCTATTTTTCTTCACGTTTCTTTTCTCGCGGCAGTCGTAATGTTTGCTGGTAGTAGCCTACGACAAACGCACCTTGCTCTTCCAAGGTCAACCTTTTCGGGAAATTTCCCTCTAGCTTATCCATAATTTCTGCTTGCAGCATCTTATACGGTTTATACATGCCCGGTTTTTTGACCCTGATTTTTCGCATATGAGCGCTCGACAATTTTTCTAAAGTCGGAAACGTCATCATTGGTTTCTCCATCGCCGAAGGATAATAGCTATCTTTTATCGTTCTGTTTAATTTTGTTTCGGCAGAGGTTGCCTGGATCCCCTCTAATACAGCAAACAACCTGCCGCATAAGTATCCGATGTCACAACAGTTTTTGTCTAATTTCACTTTCCATACCTCCTTTTTGTTTTCGTCCTCTTGATGTTTTGCCGTGCGTTCTTCCGCGTGATGCATCAAGTATGCTTTCGCCAGACCTGCGCGAGTCTTGGTCACGTACTTGTCGATTTTGACCTTTCGTATCACCGTTTCCAGCAATGATTTCGGATATGGATACCCGTAGATAATGGATCCCATAAGCTTACTGAACAATGCCGGATCCATTTTTTCTTCTCTGCTCCTCGGGACATATTTGGGCGTTTCACCTTCTGTGCTTTCTTTCAGGGACAGGCAGTGCATTTTGATACCGGAAAGCGGCACGACCCGCACCTCCTTCGACACCTGCAGTTCATCCTGAAACTTTGCTGCGTTCCACAGCATGTCCAAAAACTTTTGCCGATAGACAAATTTGATAGAAATTCTGGAAGTATTCGGTTTCAATCCGACGATATAGAAATCTATATTGCCGTCCAACTTTGCATCCAAGGTCCTTAATTCTTTACTTGTGACTTTTGTCTGCATGCCTCTCTCCAGCAGACTCTTTAAGATCGCATTCATCTTTGTTGCATCGGGCATGCCCGCCAGCAGTTCCTGCAGCAGCATTTCGTGCGCATCTCCGCCATCCATCGCCCAAAAAGCAACGGTAATATCATCCATGATCATGCGGTGCGACCGCTGTTTGAGAATGTAATTCAAAGCCTCCGTGTACTTATGCATCGCGAGTTCCGAAATATTGCTGTTGTAAGACTGGTCATTGCCATAGGAGTTTTCCGACGGATTATTGAACCCGATCAGAACTCCTCCGGTCGAAGCTCCACCTGCAACGCCTTTGATCTTGCTGTGGATCCTTGCAATATCAGAAACTTCTCCTGTGATAGCGCACTGCGCCTGATACTCGCCGGGCTGGCTCTGACTCTGCACATATTCACGCTCCCATTTTGCTTTGATCTGCGGATCGTCTTGCAGCAGCAAGTCAGGATGTCCGGCAAGACAGAATGCAAAACCTGCGCTTGTATAGTCTTTCCCTAAGTCTAAAAGATGTCGGTTCTCCGTTTCACCCTCCGGTTTCCAGGATCGCAGGAAGTTGCGAAAGGCATCAATGATTGGACTGTTGAGCCCGTCAATGAATTCCAGATTTCGGTCCACAAAAGCCTGATGCGATTTTACAGCCTTTCCGGTTCTGTCCTGCGGATTCAGGCTCTCTTTCTCGCGATTCAGTCCAAAGATGTACAGCGGCCTGTGTTCGATCGTATTGCTCTCGATGCCTGATTTCTCTGTTCTCTTGGGAAAGCGCATGATCCTCTGGATTTGTTTTTCCTTCACATTTCCGTTCTTCTGCACCTGTTTCTCAATCTCCTGACAGGAAACGATTTTATCTACTTGTCCCTCCGGCGTCAGCACAATTTTATATTTGATCGACACTTCGGAATAGCCGTCCGGAACAACCAGTCCTTTTTCTGCCAGCACATCGTAGTAATCACATAAGGCTTTGATCAGCATCGCAGTTCCTCTCTGTACTTTTTTACATCGATCACACCGTTCACCATATGCGGATGATAGTACATGGTCGTTGCTCGATCTGAAAATTTTGGATCGTCCCAATCTCCGTTGATAGGAACACCCCTGTCCTCGAAACTGACCCGATAGCACATGTATCCGAGATCCACATCGCCCGATTCCAAGATCGTGCTGCTGATGTCCTTGTAGTTAAAGTTATCAACCAGTTCTATCTGCTCGACCGGAAATTCACTGCACCCAAAGCACGGCTGACGAAACCACTGTCCTTTTTCGATCCGGCGCTTGATGATGTTATAATGTTTTTTCTCTCCATCTGTTTCCTCTTCATTTTTTAACCCGGTCAGTTCAAAATGAAAGGCGATACCGTACTTGACATCTTTCAGTACCATAGCTGCCCGCTGACTGCGGCATTCCGACGTATAGATCTCCGGTTCTCCGCCATTGCCGTTCATACGGCTTTTCATCGCTGACAACAGCACTTTGTCTTTCACTTCATTACGCCGGATGTTTGCAAAATCGATTGGATTGAAAACCACGATCTCATCAATGACGTAGCGGATCGCCGGTTTCCAGTAGATGCTTTTCAGCATGCCTTCCAACGCACCCGGTGTCGGCACGTCATAGCTGACGCGTTCTACCTTGAACTCACTTCTCGTAAAGCAGGCGTAGTCCCCTTTTGCAAGAATTTTGAATCCGTAACTCATACAATCACTCCCTTCGTATCTTTTTTTCTATCTATAAAAAATAATCAGATTACTGCATGTTCTTTCACAAAATAATAAGTGTTACTTTATAAAAACTTATTTCTTGATATAGTGCAAATTTTATATTTATACTACTAAAAATAATACCTTTTGTCAACGCCTCAAATTCCAGAAAACGCAAAATAAGACGAGTATACCAAAAAAGTACACCCGTCTCATTTTTCTCACTATATCAAGAAATATTTCTACTCACGCGCCCCGCGCGACAGTCCCCCACGTTCTACCACGCTTCGGACAAAGGTTATTATAGCAAACCTTTGTCACCCTTGCAATGTATTTTTCCCGCATTGGATTTTTTCATTCACAGCTGAAAAAAACGCAACATTTCTCCGAAAATCCGCCTTTTTCCGGCGTTGATTCAGGGCTCATTGCGTTTTTGAATGTGCCCCGCGTAATTCTCCAATCAAATTCTAAAATTGGGGGGTTTACAAGCTTTTTTCAAGCAAAAATTGGAGAATTTCCAAGGAGCTCTCAAATTCCGCAACACGACGCAGCAAGCTGCGGATCATTCACGGTATGCAGCCGGCTACGCGCGATGTGCAGCTCGGCAGGTCATATACGGCAGACGCTATGCCGCGGACCCATGCTGAGGCTCCCGCGCGCTCCGCCGCAAACGGCAAGAGCGGCCAGAGCGGCATCAGCAGCAAGAGCGGCAGGCGCATCAGCGGCCAGCAATATGGGCAGGTGCAATCAGTACATCCGTTTGCTGGTATTGGACCAGATGCCCATTTTTTCGGCTTCTCGGATCATGTCGTCGCGGAAGTCCGGATGGGCGATGTTGATCAGCATCTCGGCGCGTTCCCAGGTGGACTTGCCTTTGAGGTTGGCCGCGCCGTATTCCGTGACGATGAAGCCGGTGCAGGAACGTGGGGTAGTCACCACGGAGCCCGGCGGCAGGATCGGCGTGATCAGGGATACTCGGCTGCCATCCTTGAGCGTTCTGGTGGACGGCAGGCACAAGAAGCTCTTGCCGCCGTTGGAACGGTAGGCGCCGATTACGAAGTCGAGCTGACCGCCGGTACCGCTGACCTGTTTATAGCCGGCGGTCTCCGCGCAGACCTGCCCGTAAATATCAACCGCGATACAGCTGTTGATGGAAACGAACTTGTTGATCTCCGCGATGTTCGTACAGTTGTTGACCCACTCGACCGGCGCGCAGCAGCAGGTCGGATTGTTGTTGATAAAATCATAGAGCCGCTTGCTGCCGGCCGCGAAGGAATAAACCGCTCTGCCATGGTTCATCGGCAGATTGATCTTATTGACGATCTTGCCCGCCGCGTAAAGATCCAAGTACGCGTCCACGAACATTTCGGTATGAATGTTCAGTTCATTGATATCGGAATTCGCCAATAAGGAGCCAACCGACGACGGCAGACCGCCGATACCGATTTGAATGGTGGAACCGCTTTCCAGATGCTGCACCACATGATTGGCGATCTCTTGATCCTCTGCCGACGGCGCTTTGATCTTTAACTCTGCCAGCGGCAGGTTCTCGCCCTCGACGATATAGTCTACATCTTTGATATTGATCTCGTTGCTGTAACCGTAAGCAAACGGCATGTTTTCATTGACCTCCACGACGATCTTGCGCGCGCCGCGAATGACACCCAGCATATCCGCGACCTGCGGTCCGAGGTTAAAATCCCCGTTGCTGTCCATCGGTCCGACCTGAAACATCGCGACATCGATATGATTGCCATTGTCATTCCAAAGATCCGGCAGTTCGCAGAACATCATCGGCATGTACCAGCAGTTGCCTTCGTCTGCCATGCGGCGATCGAAAGCGCTGAAATGCGCGGAAGTAAAGCGCACATGCTTCGGACCTTCCTCCCCCAGCGCCGCGGCCGCCCGATAGGTAGCCAGAGGTTCCTCGTGGATTCCCACCGTCGATAAAATCGTAACATCCCGCAGCTCAGACACGCGCATCGCGAGTGCCTTATCCATCGTATCGACAATACCCGCGCCGGTGCCGAAATGCACCCGGTATCCGTTGCGTACGACCTGTGCCGCCGTCTCCGCCGAAACCCGCTTGCTCTCATATTCCAATTTATAATTATTTGACTGCATCCTTGTCTCCTTTCGGCCTGCCCCGCAGGCCATTCGTAAAAATCTTTGTGTGCCTTTGCCAACTGAAGGTATGATCTTATCATACCACTTTTTGCGCTCTCCTGCACGTCAAACTTCATCTTCGCGGGCATCTTGCGGTCGCTTCTCGGGCAGAAGGCTTCATCTTCACAGGCACGTTCCGGGCAGAAGATTTTCTTTTCCCGGGAAAATATTACGGCTGCAGGCGGTTCCGATCACGTGGGAAAGCAGCTGCTTCGCGGATGTTTTCCAGTCCGAGGAGTTTTTCGACGACCCGCTCCATGCCCAGGCCGAAGCCGCCGTGCGGCGGCAGGCCGTATTTGTGCATGGTCAGGTAGTTTTCAAAGTCAGCAGGGTCCATATGGCGTTTTTTCATCTTGGCAACCTGCTGGTCGTAATCATGGATACGCTGGCCGCCGGTGGTGATCTCCAGTCCGTTCAGCAGCAGATCATAGCTCAAAGTGTAGCGCGGATTTTCCGGATCGTCCATCGCATAAAACGGCCGTTTGACTGACGGATAATGGGTCACAAACACCAGCGGAGAGCCGGTTTCCGCAAGGAAATGCTGTCCCAGCCATTTTTCTTCTTCCGGCGAAAGGTCAACCGGATCGGTGATCTTCTTACCGCTGGCTTTGGCATAGAGCTCCTTGGCGTCGACAAAACGGATCTGCGGGATCTGTACCGTTTTCAGGTCCGGCAGGCGCTGCCCCTTTCCCAGCACCAGATCCAGTTCGTCTGCGTACTCACGGTTCAAGAGACCGAAGAGGTAGACGAACAGGCGCGCTTCCAGTTCCATCAGATCCTCAAAGCTGTCGAGAAAGCCCATTTCCAGATCCATGCCCTGAAATTCTGTCAGGTGGCGCGGCGTGTTGGAATTTTCCCCACGGAACACCGGTCCGACCGTAAAGACCTTTTCAAAGACGCCGACCATGGCCTGTTTGTACTGCTGCGGACTCTGGTTCAGATAGGCACGCTGGTCGAAATATTTGACCATGAACATATCTGCGCCGCCTTCGGCACCGCCCATGACCATTTTCGGCGGCACAAACTCCACGAAGCCCTCTTCCCGCAGGAAACTGCGAAAGCCATGCATCACGCCGTCTGCCACTTTCATGATCGCACGGATCCGCGGATTTCGCAGGGCGACAACCCGGTTGTTGAGCATGGTGTCCAGCTGCAGATTTTTGATCTTGCGGTCATTAGAGATTTCCAGCGGCAGCCTTTCTGCCGGACCGCCGACTTTCGTGATCGTTTCCATCCGAATATCAAACCCCAGCGGACTCCGCTCATCGGCAGCGATCCGGCCGTCGAGAAGAACCCAGTCCTCCGGCTGGATGTCATGGATGTCAAAGTTCGATTTGCCTGCTTCCCAGATACACTGGAACACACGTCTTGGACTTCTGACATTGACAAAGGCAAACTCACCCATGTCCTTGATATGATGGATCGCGCCTTTCACGCTTACCGGATCACCGTCCTTCAGCGTTCCTTCTGCAAATTTCTGTATTACAATTTCGATGTCGCGTGTCTCACGCGGCTGCTGTAAATCGATATATTTCATCGCTGTGTGCCCTTCCTTCTGTTTATATTTTCTTGCATCATGCGCGGCAAAGTTCTCTTTTTGCCTTCCTGCCTCTGCCTACCTGCGTGCAATTTCTTCTTTTACCAGCTTGTTGACCAGCACCGGATCAGCCTTGCCCTGCAGGCGACGCATACACTGCCCGATGAAGAATCCGTAGACTTTTTCATCGCCTGCCCGGTACTGCTGCACCAGGTCCTCATGCTCGTCCAGTACCGCCTGCACAACCTGCTCGATCGCACCGTCATCCTCAATGGCTTCCAGATGCTGTTCCTGTACATACGCTTCGATGTCAAATGCCGGATCCCCTGCAAAGACCTTTTCGAAGAGTTCTTTTCCCATGATACGGTTGACCTTGCCGCTCACCATCATCTTGACAAACTTTGCGAAGATCTCCGGCACGATGGCAACGTCCTCCGCACCGATTTTGTGCTGTCCCATCAGATAGATCGTGTGTCCGATCAGCCAGTTTGCCGTTTCCTCCGGCTCGCCGCTCAGGGCAGCCGTCCGCTCAAACAGCTCCGCAAAATGTTTTTCCTCAGTCAGAAGCTTCGCCGTCTTTTCACTCATGCCGTAGTCCTGCATGTAGCGTTTCTGCTTGGCTTCTGCCATCTCCGGCTGTGCCTCGGTCAGCCGCTGCATCATCGCATCATCAATAGCGATCGGCGGAATGTCCGGCTCCGGGAAATAGCGGTAATCCTGCGCGTTTTCCTTGGAACGCATGGAATAGGTCTTGCTGCGGTTATCATCCCACCGTCTGGTCTCCTGCACGATGGTCTCGCCGAATTCCAGTGCGTCGATCTGCCGCTGGGCTTCAAAGGCGATGGCCCGCTCGATGGCCTTAAAGGAGTTGATGTTCTTCATCTCGGTACGGGTACCGAAGGTCTCGGAACCGGCCTCTCTGACGGAAAGGTTGACGTCAGCACGCATGGATCCTTCTTCCATCTTGCAGTCGGACACGCCCAGATATTTGAGGGTGGATTTCAGCTTCGTCAGATAAGCGATAACCTCTTCACTGCTGCGAAAATCCGGCTCGGAGACGATTTCCAAAAGCGGCACGCCGCAGCGGTTGTAATCGGGATAGGACACGTCACCGAACGGCGAATGTACCAGCTTGCCTGCGTCTTCTTCCATGTGGATCTCGTGAATGCGGATGTCCTTTTCTTTGCCGGATGCTGTGGTAATATGCACCTTACCGTCTCTGGCAAACGGCAGATATAGCTGTGAGATCTGATAAGCCTTCGGCAGGTCAGGATAAAAATAGTTTTTGCGGTCGAATTTGTTGTATCTTGTGATGTCACAGTTGAGCGCGATCCCGGTTTTGACTGCATACTCCAGCACCTGTTTGTTGAGTACCGGCAAGCTTCCCGGCTGCCCTGTGCAGACCGGACAGCAGTGGGTATTCGGCTCGCCGCCGAACGCTGTTGTACAGGAACAGAAAATTTTCGTCTTTGTGTTCAGTTCTACGTGGACTTCCAGCCCCATCACGATTTCCCAAGCCATTTATCTCACCTCCTGTGTGCCGTGCGATGTGCCGCAGGTCATGTCTCGCTGCGTTCTGCTTTGTATGCCGCCGGGCCGTTTCTGATGAAAATCGGTCATCTGCTGGAACGCATAGCCGATGTTCAGGACTTTTTGATCGCCCAGCGCCGGACCGATGATCTGCACGCCGATCGGCATGCCCTTCGGATCAAAACCCGCCGGAACGCTCAGCCCCGGTAAGCCCGCAATGTTGACGGAAACTGTAAAAATATCGGACAGATACATCTGCAGCGGATCCTTTAAGCTCTCTCCTAGCTTTGGCGCCGTTGTCGGTGCTGCCGGCAGCAAGATCGCGTCGCATATCTGAAAGATCTCATCAAAGGATTTTTTGATCAGCGCCTTGACCTGCAGCGCTTTCTTGTAATAAGCATCATAGTAGCCGGAGCTGAGGACGAAGGTTCCCAGGAGAATTCTCTTTTTGACTTCACTGCCAAAGCCTTCCGCTCTGGTCTTACAGTACATTTCCATCAAATCGTCGTAGCTTTCGGCCCGATACCCGTACTTCACGCCGTCAAAGCGGGACAGGTTGGAGCTTGCTTCCGCTGCTGCGATGATATAGTAGGCCGGGATCACGTACGGAAGAAAATCCATGCTGACGCAGCTGATGGCTGCACCGGCACGTTCTAAGGTCTGCGCCATATCCAGGGTCGCCTGCTGCACTGCTTCGTCCACCCCTTCCTCGATACAATCCGGTACCGCGATCCGCATGCCATGCACATCGCCGTTCAGTCCTGCCAGATAGTCTTTTGGCTGCATGTGGTCCGGCAGGGATGTTCCGTCTTTTTCATCTTTGCCGCTGATGATATCCAGGATAGCCGCACAGTCTGCCGCATCCTTTGCGATCGGACCGATCTGATCCAGGGATGAGGCGTAAGCGATCAGGCCGTAGCGGGAAACCGTACCGTAAGTCGGCTTGAACCCGGTCACACCGCAGTAGGAAGCCGGCTGCCGGATGCTGCCGCCGGTGTCGGAGCCAAGTGCAATGACAGCTTCCTGCCCTGCTACCGCAGCTGCACTGCCGCCGGAAGAACCGCCCGGCACATGTTCCGGATTCCATGGGTTATAGGTCGGTCCGTAAGCGGAGGTTTCCGTGGTCGAGCCCATGGCGAATTCATCCATATTGGTCTTTCCCAGCGGGATCATGCCCGCCGCTTTCAGCTTTTCGATCACTGCCGCATCGTAAAACGGCTTGAAATCTCCCAGTATTTTTGATGCACAGCAGGTTTTCACACCTTTGGTACAGATATTGTCCTTGATGGCGATCGGTACCCCGGCCAGCGGCGAAGCTGCCAGTGCCGGGTCCCCGGCTTCGATGCGGCTTTGGATTTCTGCCGCAGCCTGTAGGATGGCATCGGCCTCTGCCTCTCGTCCCGGAAAGGTCAGGTACGCATGCAGACTGCCGTCTGTTTTTTCTGCCTGTTCCATGACCGCCTTGACTGCCTCCACTGCAGTCAGTTTTCCTGCTTTAATGGCGGCTCCCAGTTTCAACGCCGTCATCGATAAAATATCGTCTGTCTTGCACTTTTTACTTGTCATTGTTTCTGTTTTCCTATCCATTGTCGTCATCTCCTGCGTTCGTCATATCAGTCAATCGTTCTCGGTACCACCGGCATATCGTCCTCGGTCTCCGGCATGTTTCTCAAAATTTCTTCTTTTGTGTTCGAGGTTCCCACACGATCTTCCCGCATCACATTGGTGATATCAAATACATGGGACTGCGGCTCAACGCCCGCGGTATCCAGCTGGTTCAAAATATCCATATAGGCGACCACCGCACCCAGTTCATCCTGCATTTTTTCTGTTTCCGCTTCATCCAGACTGATCCTGGAAAGTTCTGCAACATAGGCTACCAGTTCTTTTGTCATCGTTGTCTTTACATCCATTTTTGTCCTCCGTCTCATTTCCGCACTACGTTAACGCAATGCCACGATAATTGATAAAAGTATCGAGAATGAAAAAAGAAGCCTCTTTCATCCCCTTATGGGACGAAAGAAAGCTTCCGCGGTACCACCCATATTAACTGCATCCGGAGCCATTTTACGCCTGCCTCCTTACACATCCTGCAGTTCTCTTTCTTTGCGGCTGTCACGCTCCGCCTGCGTCCGGTTCTACTTGGAGATGCTGCGGCCGCCTGCACCTCTGTGCTTGCCTCACAACATATTCCGTTCTTCCGGCTGCTCTCGGTTGTTCTTCTCCCGGTCGTTCCATACCGCCCTCTCACCATCGGCAGTTCGCTGTGATGTATCAAACCCGGGATACTCCTCCGGTCCATGCATTTGATTTCTTGTTTTGTGTCTTTATAGTTTGTATTTATACCACAATCAAAAACAAAAATCAAGTGTTTTTTGTTAAATTTCACAATATTTTTTCATTTTCACTTTGAACGCATACAAATTCATCCTCATAATAAATTCTTTGCAAGCTCCCTCAAAATATGTTAAACTAAAATCAGGTCTTATCCGGCCGGGCTAATGTACTTGTCACGGCGACTGCGGAGCGTAAGTGACAGCAGAGCCGATGAAAGACAGATGCCCGAGCGAAGGCGACTGCCGAGTCGAAAAACGAGAGCAGAGCCGCTCAGCGGCCGGGCTATACACGGGCATGAGCGTGCAAGGATGATCGCGGAAAATCCGCATCGAACTTGCACGCTTTTTGTTTGCAAGAAAGAAAGGAGAATATGAAATGGAACAAAAGAAAGAACTCGTCATTTTTGAAACGAAAGACCACGCGGTAAAACTGGAAGTACCGGTGAATGAAGAAACGGTTTGGCTGAATCGCCAGCAAATGGCCGAACTTTTTGATCGCGATGTCAAAACCATTGGCAAGCATATCAATAACGCTTTCGCTGAAGAATTAGATAAGCAAGTGGTAGTCGCAAAATTTGCGACTACCACACAACACGGTGCGATTGAAAATAAAACACAAACACATATGGTCGAATTTTACAACCTTGACGTCATCATTTCTGTCGGCTATCGTGTGAAGTCAAAACGCGGCGTAGAGTTCCGCAAGTGGGCAAATTCCGTGCTCAAACAATACATACTGCAAGGTTATGCGGTAAACAACCATCGCATTGTGCAGCTCGGAGAAGTCATTAAAATCATGAAACGAACCGAAGATTCTCTGGACGGCAAGCAAATCCTCAGCGTGATCGAAAAGTACAGCGATGCACTTGAGATGCTGGATTCCTATGATCACCAGACCATGACACGTCCAAAAGGAAACCCTGCAACCTATACACTGGAGTATGAAGAATGCATGCAGGTCATTTCGCATATGCGCTTCGGCGATGAATCGGAGCTGTTCGGGAAAGAAAAAGATGATTCTTTCCGCGGGAGCATCGGGAATATCTATCAATCTTTCGGAGGGCAGGAATTATATCCAAGCTTAGAAGAAAAGGCTGCACACCTACTGTATTTCGTAACAAAAAATCACAGCTTTCTCGATGGGAACAAGCGCATTGCCGCCGCCATGTTCCTGTATTTTCTTGATAAAAACGGCGTGCTTTTTATGGATGGCAAGAAGCTGATCGAAAATCATACTCTGGTTGCTTTGACCATTATGATCGCCGAATCCAAACCCGTTGAAAAAGACATGATGATCACCGTGATCATGAACTGCCTGCAGTGAAACGACGCGGGGCCCCGAACATGCCGCAGCATGTTCGGGGTCCCGCGCCTGTTTCATCTACAATGTCTTAGCACTGAGATTGGCAAATCGAAGCTGAAGCCAGAGCAGATGCAAGACAGGTGCCCGAGCGAAGGCGACTTGCAGCCCTAGCCCGCTGATTGGCGAGCTATAGGCGAAGACAGAAGCGAGGCAGGTCTCACGCCAAGAAGTGCAGCGCTTTAGAGTGTGGCACTTTAAGGGCCGAGTCGAAAGACGAGAGCAGAGCCGCTCAGCGGCCGGGCCACAATGATCGGCAAACTGCTACTCCATATTCTTGAGCGCCTCACCCAGCGGGATCTTGCGGATCCGGCGCATCTGCACCAGATAGACCACCGCATAGCAAGCTGCTCCGATCGCCACCATCGCCGGGTAGATCCATGGCGCGATGTAATACGTCAGCCAACCGTTAAAGCTCTGCATCATGATGTAGTATACCACCTTGATGAACCAGTTGCTGAACGGCAGACTCACCAGCAGCGAGATCAGCATCACAATGCCCGTCGTTAGGTTGTACAGGTTTGTGATCTCGCCGTTGCTGTAACCCAAGATCTTCGTCATCGAGATCGCCTGCACGTTTTTCTCGATCACCTGCTTGGACAGCAGGTAAATGACCACCAGATAGATGATCACCGCGAAAAACGACATCATCCAGAACGCGCCGCCCATAGAGTCCGTCAGCTGGTCGGCAACCGTCGTCAGATCGCTCTCTGTAATGATCGTCGAAACCAGACTGTCATCGATATCGTCCAGTTTTTCATCGGAGAAATATCCGCTGAAATAGTTCTCGTCTTTGTCGAACGTCTCCCGGAAATCGTCGATGTTCATGAACAGCGCCAGCGTCGCAGGATAATGATAACTTGCGTCTACCGTGAAGTCATAACTGTCATCGGCGTACTTCTTTATCAGCGTCACGGTATCGCCCTGCTGAACGCCGTACTTTTCCATATAGCCGTCCGACAGCAGCACTTCGCCGTCCGGGATCGCCTCTCCGAAATACTTGGAGTCTTCGCTGATGCCGTATACCGTGATCTCCTCGCCGTTCGGATTTTCCAGAGAAAGCACCGCGTACTTCTCCGCGTCATCCACACTCGTTTCTACCGGTACTTTTAAAATGTACTGGTAGGACGCCAGTTCGGAATCGAGCACTTCTCCTTTGAAATTATCCAGCAGCGGGCTCAGCATCAAGCCAAAGAACAGCAGGAAGCTGGCCATCAGCACGCCTAAAAATAAGGTCAGGTATGCGGTCAGGTTCTGCCCGATGATCCGCAGACGGAAACGCGTCATGAAGCGAAAATGCCGCAGCGGCATGACTTTTTTCGTTTTGCGGACGGAAAGCTCGTGGCGCAGGAACTGCAGCGGCGGCAGTTTCAAAGTCGCGCAGAGCACCAACAGGATCACGACCATGACGATGATGCACGGAATGACGGTCGTCAGCACAAACGCGCGCGAATTCCACAGGGTCTCGTAAGTCGGCAGCGAATAGCTGTGATAGTACATATCCACGACCGCAAACTTGAACGCCGTATAACCGAGCACATTGCCGACCACCGCCGAAAAGATCGTGACCAGCGACGGCAGGACCATATAATGCCGTACCAGTTCCCCGCGGCTGTAGCCGGAGGCACGCAGCGTCCCGATCGTACCGGCTTCCCGCTCGATCGTGTTTTTGGTCGTCACGCCGAAGATGAACGCCAGGATCGCCATGATGATATACAGCATCGTGATGACCATCACCTGGTCGCCGCCAATGTCATCTCCGGTAAAGACGATCGCCTGGTTGTTTCCGGCTTTGACGAAATCGGTCAAAAGCCCGGTCTTAGCCAGGATATCCTTGAGGTCATCGCCCTTGTCGGAAGCAGCGGTATCGCTCAAACCGCGGTCATCGTTGACCCAAGCGTAAGTATATTTGATATGGTCATCCGTCAGTTTGGCAAAGGCTGCGTCCGTCACACAAGCGACTGTAAAGGTGCTGGCGTTGAACATCATATCGGTATTGTTCTTGAACAGCGCGCTGTAGTCCGAAAAGGCAACCACACCGCTGACGGTAAACGTTTTGTCATCCAGGCACATCGTATCGCCGATCGCGATTTCGTTGTTTTCTGCGTACAAGCGGTCGATGACGATCTCATCGTCGTTCTCGGGCATGCTGCCCTCCATCAGACAAATGCGGTCGACTTCCGTACGCGGCTTATAGACCCGCACACTGTTCGTGTCCGAAAGTTCAAAGTCTTTATAGAATAGCGGATAGATCCGTACGTCTTCCGCTTCCAGGTCTTCCTGCAGCGTGTCCGGGATCTCCGCCGCCAATGTAAAATGGCCGTCCTCGACTGTGTACTTTTCAAAGCTGTCGTCATAAGCGCCCTTCATGCTGCCGCCGGCGACCAAAAAACCGGAAACAAAACCAATGGTCAGCGCCAGGAACAGAAACAGCGCCAGATACTTGCCGACATCCTGCTTTAATTCCCGCCGGATGCGCTTATGCAGCGGATTATTTATCTTCGTTCTTTTCATGTTTGCCCGCCTCTTTTCTACCAATCCAGCTCGGCAGCCGGAATCTTGGCGGTGTTTTCGTCGATGCTGCGGATCTGTCCGTCACGCAGGCGGACCACCTGATCAGCCATGTTCCGGATCGCGTCATTGTGCGTGACCAGAATCACGGTACAGCCAAACTTTTGATTGACGTCCTCGATCAGCTTGAGGATCTCCTTAGAAGTATTGTAATCCAGCGCGCCGGTCGGTTCGTCGCAGAGCAGGATGTCCGGGTTCTTGACCACCGCTCTGCCGATCGCGGTCCGCTGCTGCTGTCCGCCCGAAAGCTGATTTGGAATCTTGTCTTGGTGTTCCCACAGCCCCAAGGTCTTTAAGATTTCATCGACGTCCAGCGGATGCTCGGACAGATAAGCGCCGGTCTCGATATTTTCCTTGACGGTCAAATTCGGGATCAAATTGTAGGACTGGAACACATAACCAAGATGCCGCCGCCGATACACGGTCAGCTGTTTTTCGTTCATGCTGCGCATCGCCTCACCGTTGATTGCAACGCTGCCGCTGTCCGGCGTTTCGATCCCGCCGATGATATTGAGCAGCGTGGACTTACCGGAGCCGGATGGTCCCAGCAGCACACAGATCTTGCCTTTTTCCACGCCGAAACTGATGCCCTTGAGCACCTCGGTCTGATTATCGCCTGCTCCGAATGACTTGCGAAGCTCTTGGATTTGAAGATACATGATATTGCCTTTCTTTCGTGTCTTGTAGATTTTCTATCGTGTTTTCTGCGTATGTACAGTTTGATCTTTCCTCATTCATAGTTAGCTCAAGCTAACCGCGCAATGAAAAAACAGACTAACCGAAAGCATCTGAACGCACGCTTGCAGTTAGTCTTCGCTAACCCTTTTTCTATGATACCACTTTTTGAGGTCTTGTCAAGCCGGAAAAATCATTTTTTTCGTATTTTTTGGATTTATCACGGTTTATCCGCTCAGTCCTCCTGTCCGGAGTCCTCGTGTGCGGATATTTTATTCTCAAAACGGTTTTTGGAAGTGGTCTCCGGGATCTCGGTCGGATAGCTTCCGTCAAAGCAAGCCGTGCAATAACCCGTTCCGTGCAGGCCCTTGGCGATCTGTTTGACGCTTTCGACACTCAGATAGCCGAGTGAATCGACGCCGATGATCTTGGCGATCTCATCGACGGAATGACTCGCGGCGATCAAATTTTCCCGCGAATCGATATCCGTTCCGTAATAGCACGGATTCAAAAATGGCGGCGCTGATACGCGCATATGGATCTCTTTGGCGCCCTCTTCACGCAGCAGTTTGACGATCCGCGCGCTTGTCGTCCCGCGCACGATCGAATCGTCGATCATCACGATCCGCTTGCCGCGTACCACATCCGCGATCGGATTCAGCTTGATCTTGACCTTGTCTTCCCGGCTTTTCTGTCCCGGCTGAATGAACGTCCTGCCAATATACTTATTCTTGATAAACCCGATCTCATAAGGGATGCCGGACTGTTTCGCGTAACCGACCGCAGCGTCCAGCCCGGAGTCCGGCACGCCGATGACGACATCTGCCTGTACCGGATGTTCCAGCGCTAAAAACGCGCCCGCGCGCATTCTCGCGTTATGCACACTGCAGCCGTCGATCACCGAATCCGGACGCGCAAAATAAATGTATTCAAACACGCAGAGCGCGCCATCCGCTTTGCCGCAGTGATCCGTGATCGAACGCACGCCGTCTTTCTCAAAAACAACGATCTCACCTGGCTGGATGTCGCGGATAAATTTTGCGCTGACCGCATCCAGCGCACAGCTTTCGGATGCGACCACATATCTCCCATCCTCTGTCTTGCCGTAGCAGAGCGGCCGAAAGCCGTTCTCATCGCGCACCGCGATCAGCTTGGACGGCGACATGATCACCAGAGAATAAGCGCCCCGGATGCGCGCCATCGCCTGATTGACTGCCTGCTCGATCGACGGCGCGTTCAGTCTTTCCTTGGTGATGATATAGGAAATGACCTCCGTATCGCTGGTCGTGGAAAAGATAGAACCCTCCAGTTCCAGTTCGCGCCGGAGCTGTTCGCAGTTGACGATATTGCCGTTATGCGCCAAGGCCATTCTGCCCTTGATATGATTGACAACGATCGGCTGCGCGTTGCTGCGGTCATTGCCGCCGGTCGTACCGTAACGCACATGTCCGACCGCCATATTGCCTTCGCCCAGACTTTCCAAGATCTGCGGCGTAAACACGTCGTTGACCAGTCCGGTGTCTTTATACGTCTGGAACAGTCCGTCATCATTGACAACGATGCCGCAGGATTCCTGGCCGCGGTGCTGCAGCGCGAACAGGCCGTAATAAGCGGTGCTCGCTACGTCAGATCTTTCCGGAGAAAACACGCCGAACACACCGCATTCTTCTCTTAATGTACTCATTTATACGCCTCCCGCATCTTACGCGCCGAAAACGCGCTTCATCATTTCGTTGTAGGCGTCTTCCACGCCTCCCATGTCGCGGCGGAAACGGTCTTTGTCCAGCTTTTCATTGGTTTCGCTGTCCCAGAAACGGCAGGTATCCGGCGAGATCTCGTCCGCCAGCACGATCGTGCCGTCCGCAAGTCTGCCGTATTCCATCTTGAAGTCCACCAGTTTGACCTTGCGCTCCGAAAAATACGCCTTGAGGATCTCATTGACCCGGAACGCATAGCGCTTGATCGTCTCGATCTCTTCCGCGGTCGCCAGTCCCAGAGCGCGCGCGTGATAAGCGTTGATCAGCGGGTCGTGCAGTTCGTCGTTTTTATAGGAAAATTCAATCGTCGGTTCATCAAAGACAATGCCCTCCTCCACACCGTAGCGTTTTGCGAACGAGCCTGCGGAAATATTGCGGATAATGACTTCCAGCGGTACGATCGAGACTTTCTTTACCAGCGTGTCGCGGTCGCTGAGTTCCTCGACAAAGTGTGTCGGGATCCCTTTTTTCTCCAGCATCCGGCAAAGATAGTTTGACATTTTGTTATTGATCACACCCTTGCCTGCGATCGTTCCCTTCTTGAGCCCATCCAGAGCCGTCGCGTCGTCCTTGTAAGACACGATCACATAATTCGGATCATTGGTGCTGTATACTTTTTTTGCCTTTCCCTCGTAGAGTTGTGTTGTCTTTTCAATCTTTTCCATTGTCCTGCCTCCCTAAAAAGATTCTGCAAATAATAATATGTTATAGCACTTGTCGAATGATTTGTCAATTCTTCTTTAGATCGTTCGCCTGATTTTCCGTAAATTTCTTTCCCTTTTCTATCAAAAATACGCTAAAATCCGTACGTTTTGTAAGTGCCTTGGTGTAAAAATCCGAGAAAGCAGATTTTTCCCGGATCCGCCGCATCCGCCTTTTCTTTGCAGCTGCCTTTCTGCTTCGAAAAAAACTCACAGAATCACAGCAAAAATTTCCGAAACCCCTTGACGGAATCGCCTCACTGTGATAAGATACAAAAGATGGTTTTTAAAACTGAATCGATTTTACATCAGTGTGCGGAAGTGGCTCAGGGGTAGAGCATCGCCTTGCCAAGGCGAGGGTCGCGAGTTCGAATCTCGTCTTCCGCTCCATTTTTTATTATGTAGGAAATATCGCTATGCGCGATTGGCGGAATTGGCAGACGCACCAGATTTAGGTTCTGGCGGGAGACCGTAGGGGTTCAAGTCCCTTATCGCGCACCAAAAAAGGCTCAGATGTTGAAATTTCAATATCTGAGTCTTTCTTTTTCAGCCTTTTCGCACCATACAGCCTTTCTTGAAGAAACAGACGGCGTATTTGAGGATTTCCTGATAGCCGTCATCTTCCAGCGGCTGTGCGTAGTTCCCGGCCTCGATCTGCGCAAGTCCTTCTTCGCACTTTTTCTCCATACCGCGGAACGTGTCGGAGATCTTCAGTTCCAAAATGATCGCGCGTCCCATGAACTTCAGTTCTGTCATCACGATGTCCGGCCTGCCGTTTCCGCTTTCGCGGTTGGATTTCACACGATAACCGCCGATATTGACCAGCAGCCCTGCCATAAAGCCATGATAAAAACTCTCCGCATGATCAAAATAGCTGATCGTATCCATGAGCTGGCGGTTGATAAAGTCCTCGGCTGCCCGACAGTCGCCTGCTTCCAATGCGCGCAG
>CAKQQT010000006.1 GCA_934271235.1 uncultured Clostridia bacterium
AAGCCATTTTCGCAAGGTTTTATAAACATTTGCGAGGACTTATAAAAGGTTTTGCGTCTATCAAATCAATAAAAAATTATAGAAATTTGAAAGATATAGATATTTGTTTGGGAGAGACTGTTGTTTTGATAGGTGAAAACAATAGTGGAAAAAGTAATCTGGTACGAGCAGTAACTTTGCCCTTTTTGACAGATGAATCAAGTTTTTCGGGAAAGAGTCTATCTTGGATAGATATAAATGATACTGCGAAGGAAAAATATTATCATTACATAATTGAAAATCAGAAAAGTATCGTTGATGGAACTATAAAATGTGCTGATCTTATCAAAGAAATGCCAGTTGTTAAGGTTGAAGTACAATTGAAGGCAGATGTTACAGAAAATTATTTTGTGAAAGATTTGAGTTATTCAGTAGAAAATGGAGAACTTGTGTATGGATTGCGATATGAGTACAAACCATCAAAAGCAGAGGAAATATTTAAGCTGGTAAAACATGTCTTGATGCAAGAAACGGTAGATGAAATTTCTATTAAGAAAGTTAAAATGAATTTGCTTCCGACGGAATTTTACGCTTATTCCATAACAGTACCGGATAAGGGAAGCGTTGCGTATGATACTTTAAAATTATATAAATATACTGCACTTGAAGCAGAAAGGGATGAATTTTCAAGGACAAAGGAACGCCTTGGTTCGAAGTCGCTTGTAAAAGTTTTGCAGATGGGATTGTCTGATGATGACAAGTTAAAAGTTGAAAAAGAGTATAACCATTTCTTTGAAGAACTTAAAACTGTAAGTAAAATGGATCATGTGATAAATTGGCAAGAGGAATCAGAACTTGAGGATGCAAAAGAATTCTTTGAGCATATTAGTATATTACCTAATATGCCGCCGATGCAAACTATATTAAATAGTATTCGCTTGGGCTATTCAGATGCAGAACTTACATTACAGGGATTGGGATACAGGAATCTTATATTGTTATTAGTATTGATAAATTCGCTAATGGGAAAGAAGAATGATGTGGCACTAAATATTCTTACTATTGAAGAACCAGAAGCTCATTTATGCATAAACAACATAAGATTAATGTCAAGTTTTTTGAAGGTTTTTGCAAAAAAAAATAAATCTGCACAATTGTTTTATTCCACTCATAGTACAGAACTCATTAACAAAATGGATTTGAAAAATGTGGTTATTGTACATGAAGGTAATGCATTTTCCTTATTGCAGGAACTTGAAGAAGAGGAAAGGGATTATTTAACCAAAAATCCAAATTTGGATTTATTCAAATTATTCTTTTCGAAAAAATGTATCTTGTTTGAGGGTATTTCGGAAGAAATGTTGATCCGTTCTTATTTGGATTCGAAGAATGAATTAAGTGATATCGAATTAATTTCTTTCCATAAAGGATATACTAAAATTATTGAAATATGGAAGAAAGTAAATTCTGGTACAAGCAATAAGCTTGGTATTATTCGTGACTATGATTATCAAGACAAAGCAAAAAAAGACCATGATAAATACGATGATGGTAAAACTATTTGCGTTAGAACAACAGACGAAAAAACTCTCGAACCGGAAATTGTAAAGACAGGTGATAACTATACTATTCTCAAAGATAAGTATGGTGAAATATTAGGTTGGAAGGATATGAGTTCCGAAGAAATGCAGAAAGCATGGCAAAATGCGAAAGCGTCAGACATGTTGACTATTTGTAAAGATATAGAATGTGGAGACTTACCGGATTTGGAAATGCCAAAGCATATTAAAGATGTCCTCGATTTTATGAAGAAAACATCAGTTATGATGGAGGGTGAGTAGTCATGAAAATAGGTATTGCAGGTGCAGGTGCGGGCAAAACAACTGCTATGGCTGATACAATAATCCAATTTCGTTCAGAGATAGAAGATCACAAGAAGATATTTTGTATCACATTTACAAACAATGCAGTTAAATGTATAAGCGGGAAATTGCAAGAACATTATGGTCGTATACCTGATAACATTGTAGTGAGTACAATACATTCTTTTTTGTATCAAGAATTTATAAGACCATATTATTATCTGCTGTTTGGGAAACAGTATGAAAGAATTTCCGTTGCAGAGTTACCAGGAGTACCTGCATACAGAAACGGTGCGATTGATAGATTGGAAGACAAAAATGTATTGCATCAAACGGTTATTCCAGAAAGAGCTAAGTGGGTTGTAGTAAAGAAATCAAAAGATACAAAAGAAATCAAGGAAAAGAGAAATATTATAAAAAGTAATTTTAAGTCGTATTGTGGTGCAATTTGCATTGATGAAGCTCAAGATATTGATGGTGATATGCTTGATATTATTGAATCATTGCATAAATTGGGGATTACAATTTTGTTAATGGGAGATCCAAAACAAGATTTAAAGGGGCATAAATGTTTGAGAAAACTTGCTGCTACCTATCCGGATGCAGTAGAGTATTTTACGCTCTGCCATAGGTGCCCACAAAACCATTTAGCAATCTCCAATATTATTGTTGCAGATGCAGAGAAACAGCATTCTGAAAAAGATAATGGGTCAGTTGTTATATGCTTTGCATCAGATAAAAACATTGCAGAATTGTTGCTCGAAAAGAATTTTGATCTTAAATACGTTTCACAGAGACAGAGTATATACGAAACCCATGTACAAGAAAAAAACAAAGATATTAGAGAAGCTCTTTGTGAAGAAATATCCATAGCGATGCGAAATAATCATCCTGATATAACTGAATTGGTACTTATGAGAGTGTCGTATTATTTAGGAGAAAAACTTTTACATAATTATATGTGTTGTAAAGATAAACAGAAAGCTATGAAGAATACTTTCAAGAAGGAGCCATTAAATGACAAAAAGGCCTATGGAAGAATTATTAATCTTATTCCTGACGAAAGAAATGAGAATGAACATGAAGTGATCTATGTTAATTCGATTGATAGTATTAAAGGTCAAGAAGGAAATAATTGTCTACTGATATTGACAACGGATTTAGCTGCTTATTTATTAGGCACAAAGACGGAGGAAACTATTTTTAAAAATAGATTATATGTAGGATTGACAAGGTCGTTAGAAAAATTAACGATTTATATCACGTCAGAAGTTGAAAAAAAGTATGGAAAAGAAAAGATAAAGGCTTTTTTCAATAACTTTGGTTGTGAATTTTAAAATGAATTAGGAGAGAGATCATGTGAAAAAACACCGCAGAGATCAGGATTATCTTATCTGCGGTGTTTCATCCTTCAGTACATAGCCGACGCCGCGGACGGTGTGGATCAGCTTCGGATCGAAGCCGTCATCGACCTTGCGGCGAAGGTAACGGATGTAGACGTCGACGGCGTTGGTGCCGCCTTCGTAATCAAAATTCCAGAGATTGTTTTCGATGTTTTCCCGGGAAAGCACGCGGCCCTGATTGCGGAACAGGTATTCCAGCAGCGCGAATTCCTTAGCGGAAAGTTTGATCCGGCTGCCTGCGCGGGTAACGGTGTGGCTGCCGGAGTCCAGCGTCAGATCGCAGAGCGTGTAAACCGGCGTGTTCGTGACCGCGCTTCTGCGGGTGAGCGCACGCACGCGGGCCATCAGTTCGGCAAAGGAGAACGGCTTGACCAGATAGTCACTGGCGCCGAGGTCCAGACCCGTCACCTTATCCTCGACACTGTCGCGCGCAGTCAGAAAGAGCACCGGAGCCTGCACGCCGCCCGCGCGCATTTGCCGCACGACGCCGAATCCGTCGAGCCGCGGCATATTGACGTCTAAGATCACGCCGTCGTAATCCGCGACGCGCATGCAGTCGAGCGCCTCCTGCCCATCGAAACAGCTGTCCACGCTGTAACCCTCGGCGGAGAGCTTTTTGGTCAGGATCTTATTCAAATCTTTTTGGTCTTCTGCGATCAAGATCCGCATGGCTGTGTTCACTCCTTCATCGTCTACTGTATTCGTCTGGTTTCCAACAAAACTATTTGAGCAGATCTAAGATCTCTTCTTTCGGGCGGACGCCGATGGCGGTCTGCGCGATCTCCCCGTTCTTGAAGATCATCAGGGTCGGCACGCTCATGACGCCGTGGCGGATCGCCAGCTCGGCTTCATCGTCGATGTTGATCTTGCAGACCTTGATCTCCGGATGCTCCTCGGCGATCTCGTCGATCGTCGGACCGAGCATTCTGCAAGGGCCGCACCAGCTTGCCCAAAAATCGACCAGTACCGGTTTGTCCGCTTTTAATATTTCATGTTCAAAATTTTCCTTGGTAATCGTTGTGATCATCTCAAAACCTCCATGTGTATCTTTATCACTGTATGTTTATGATACCCCGAATATCCCTTCTGTAAATCAAGCATAACGCCTTTTTATTAAAATTTCATTAAAAAGGCGCTATGCTTTGTGATCATTTTAAAATTTCACCGTCCGTGGAGATGGTCACGACATTCCACGGGATGAACTTGCCGCTGTTTTTGAGAGCGGTTTTGGCGGCCATTTCCAGTCCGCCGCAGCAAGGGACCTCCATGCGCAGGATGGTCAGGCTCTTGATCTCGTTCTGCGAGATGATGGCTTCGAGTTTTTCGGTATAGTCCACCATGTCCAGCTTCGGACAGCCGATCAGTGTGACACGGCCTTGGATAAAGTCGCGGTGGAAGTTCGCATAGGCAAAGGCAGTGCAGTCCGCGGCGATCAGTAAGTTCGCATTGTCAAAATACGATGCGTTGATCGGAGCCAGCTTGATCTGTACCGGCCAGTTGGTCAGCTGGGACGGCATCCCCGCTGCAGCCGGGGTATCCGCGATCGGCGCGTGTTTTTTCAGGCTCATGACGCGGCTGCCCGGACAGCCGTGGAAGACCGGCGGCTCAGCGCCAGCGGCCTGCTGCGCGTCGACCTGTGCCTGTTTCTTGGCAAGGTTTGCTTTGACTGCTGCCTCATCGTAAGCAAGCGTATCCTTTTCGATAAAGCGGATCGCGCCGGTCGGGCAGGTAGGCAGACAGTCGCCCAGTCCGTCGCAGTAATCGTCGCGCAGGAGCTTGGCTTTGCCGTTCACCATGCCGATCGCGCCCTCGTGACAGGCTTCGGCGCAGAGACCGCAGCCATTGCATTTCTCTTCGTTGATCTCAATGATCCTTCTTTTCATATCGTATACCTCCGATTGGTGTTTTTGTTTTGGTCTGTTTGACTTTCTGGGTACAATATACTACAATGAGCTTATACAGTACGTTGTTTTTACAACGGAATCGTAAAAAAGTGAAAAAAATTTTTTATCGCAAATAAGCGATACATAAAAAGGAAAAAAACAAAGCAAAAGATCGGAGGATATCCATGCAGATCGAAAGAGAACACCTGCGGGTGCTGAAACAGACACGGCTGTTTGCGGATTTTATGGAAGAGGAGATCCCGGCGCTGCTCACCGTGCTGCGCGGCAAGACGGCAAGCTATGCCAAAGGCAGCTTCATTCTGCGGGAAGGCGCGCGCGGCGTGCCGTCGGCGATCGTGCTGACCGGCAGCGTGCATATCATAAAAGAAGACTTTTGGGGAAACCGCGCGATCCTCTCGGAGATCGGGCCGGGCGAGATGTTTGCGGAAACCTACGCGTGTGTGCCGGGAGAGCCGCTGGCGGTCAGCGCGGCAGCGGCGGAGAACTGCAGTTGTCTGTTTCTGGATTTTTCGGCGATGCTGGCGGAACCGGCAGAGGAAGGGGGCTGCACTGTCGGAGGACAGCCACTCGAGCGAAAAACAGCGGCTGCTGTGCCGCAGCAGATCGCGGAGCGCCGGCTTTTGATCAACCTGACGCGCATTCTGGTAGGCAAGAATCTTTTTCTGACTAAGAAGATGGAGCATTTGACGCAGCGGACGACCAGACAGAAACTGCTTTCCTATTTATCGGACGTGCAGCGCCGTGCGGGCAGCGCGGCTTTTGACATTCCGTTTGACCGGCAGGAGCTGGCGGACTTTTTAGCAGTAGACCGCAGCGCGATGTCGGCGGAGCTGTCCAAGCTGCGCAGGGAGGGCGTTCTGGAGTACCGCAAGAACCACTTTCTCCTGAAACTGCCGCAAATGTGAAAACTTTGTGAAAATGAGATTTTCCTTAGGCCGCGCCTTGTGGAAGATCGTCAAAAATGATAAAATATCTTGTTATAAAAGAAACGAATCTAGGGGTAAAAAGATGTCAAAATTCAGTGTAAAAAAACCCATGACGGTCTTCGTCGTGGTGATCATCATCATCGCGCTCGGCATTGTGTCGCTGGTCAAGATGACGCCGGACCTTCTGCCGAGCATCGACCTGCCGTATGTGGTCGTGATGACGACTTATCCGGGGGCAACGCCGGAGGAAGTGGAACAGACGGTCAGCAAGCCGCTGGAACAGAATCTGGCCACGGTCGAAAACCTAAAATCGATCCAATCAGTCTCCAATTCGAACTACTCGCTGGTGGTCCTGGAATTTGAGAACGGTGCGGACATGAACACAGCCATCGTCAACACCATGCAGGGCGTGGATCTGGTCGAAGGCTCGTGGGATGACGAGATCGGCTCGCCGTATATCATGAAGATCAATCCGAACATGATGCCGATCGCGATCGCGGCTGTTGATAAAAAAGACGCGACGACGGAAGAGGTTTCTACGTTTGTGGAAGATACGCTGATGAACCAGTTGGAGGGTATCACCGGCGTGGCCAGCATCAGTACCGGCGGCCTGATCGAATCCAAGGTCAATGTCAGCATCAATGAAGACAAGATCGAAAAACTGAACAAAAAGCTGCTCGACAAGGCAAGCCCGTCGCTGGCGGAAGCCAAGGGCAAATTAAACAGCGGCCTCGCGCAGATCAAAAAAGCGGAGGCCAAGCTTGCCGAGAGCCGTAAGACACTGGATCAGACAAAAGACGATACCTATGATAAATTAGCGGAGACCAGTGCGCAGCTGGATGTCGCGGTGGCAAGAGCCAGCGCGCTGGAAACGCAGATCAAGACTTTAGAAGGCCGCAAGGCTGCCATCAACGCGCAGATCTCCCAGGGGATCTATGGACCGCAGGTCGGCGTCACGCTTCCGGAACTGCAGGAGCAGCTCAAGGATGTGGAGAGCCAGCTGGCGATGCTGCAGATGGACAGCACGCAGGCCGAAGCTGCGGTCAGCCAGCTGCAGCAGGCTTATCAGCAGGCGGAGCGCGGCACTTATACCGCGCAGGAAAGTCTGGATGACGCCTATGCCAAGCTGGATACCGCGCAGTCCCAGCTCAAGTCACAGAAGGCGCAGCTGAATTCCGCGATGGCACAGCTGAACTCTGCCGGTGATCAGTCGCTGGCGGACGCGGGCCTCGGCTCGATGATCACGCTGGATATGGTCTCCGGCGTACTGCAGGGACAGAATTTTTCGATGCCGGCCGGCTACATACAGGAGGACGGCGTCCGCTATCTGGTCAGCGTGGGGGATGAGCTGACGGATCTCGCGGAGATCAAGGATCTGTATCTGTTCCATATCGACGGACTTGGCGATGTCAAGCTGTCCGATGTGGCAGATGTGTTCCTGAGCGACAACAGCGACGCAGTCTACGCCAGCATCAACGGCAACCCGGGCGTACTGCTGACGTTCTCCAAACAGTCCAACTATCCGACGGCGACGGTTTCTGACAATATCGCCGATAAATTCGCGCAGCTTTCCGATAAATATGAAGGACTGACCTTTACGACTCTGATGGACCAGGGGGAATATATCTACCTGATCATCCACTCGATCCTCGAAAGTCTGGCATACGGCGCGCTGTTCGCGGTGATCATCCTGCTGCTTTTCCTGCGGGATATCAAGCCGACGTTCATCACGCTTTTGAGCATTCCGATCAGTATCACGTTCGCGATCGTGCTGATGTACTTCTCCGGGATCACGATCAACATGATATCCCTTTCGGGACTGGCCGTCGCGGTCGGCATGCTGGTCGACAACTCGATCGTCGTCATCGAAAATATCTTCCGTCTGCGCCGCGCGGGCGTGCCGCCGAAGAAAGCAGCCGTTGCCGGAGCCAAAGAGGTCGGCGCGGCGATCACGTCCTCAACGCTCACAACGGTGTGCGTATTCGCGCCGATCGTGTTCGTGCAGGGCATTACCAGACAGCTATTTACCGATATGGCGCTGACGGTCACCTATTCGCTGCTTGCCAGCCTGATCATCGCCATGACGCTGGTGCCGTCGATGGCTTCCATGATGTTCGTCAAAGAACCGAAGCCGGAGGGCAAAGGCTTCGAAGGCTTCAAGCGCGGCTACCGCAGACTGCTGGCTTGGAACCTGCGCCATAAAGCGCTGGTGCTGATCCTGGTCTTTGTGCTGTTCGGTTACAGTGTCTACGGTACCCTGCAGAAAGGCTTCATCTTCATTCCGGATATGGCGACTCCGCAGCTTTCGGGCACCATGAAAATGAATGATGAAGAGGCGAGCCTGGAAGAGACCAAGAAGATGGCCGACAAGGTGCTTGACAAGATCGGCAAGACCGAGGGCGTTGAAACCGCAGGCGGCATGCTGTCCACGGGCAATATGCTTTCCTCGGAGACTTCCGATACCGAAGTCAGTCTGTATGTGATCGTGGATCAGGAGGCGGATCTGTCCGGCGGCGAGATCGCGGATAAGATCGAAGAAAGCTGCAAAGACCTCGACTGCACGGTAGAAATCCTCAGCTCATCGTCGATGACCTCTTATACTTCCGCGCTCGGCGGTTCGGGCGTTGTCATCCGCCTTTTCGGCACCGATCAGCAGCAGCTCCAAAAGGCTGCCAAGACGGCCGGAAAAGCGCTGGCAAAGGTCGAGGGCATCGCGGAGGTAGATAACGGCTTGGTCGACGCGCAGCCGGAGCTGCATTTCGCCGTTGATAAAGAGAAAGCAATGAAGAACGGACTGACGGTCGCGCAGGTCTATATGCAGATCTCCGAAGCGCTGACTTACGAAAAAAACGCGTCCTCGATCACGCTGGACGGGGATGCTTACGATATCGTCGTTTCTGACGGCGACGAAAACAGTGAAACGATCAAATCGCTGAAAAATCTGGAACTGGAGGGAACTGACGCGGACGGCAAGGCGAAGACCGTCAAGCTCAAGGATATCGCCAAAGTACAGGAGACGCAGACTCTGCCGTCGGTTTCCCGTCTGGATCAGAGGACGTATCTGTCCGTCAGCGGGACGTTGGCAGACGGGTACAACATCACGCTGGTCACGCAGGAAGCCGAAAAGGCCTTTGCAGATCTTAAGCTTCCGGCAGGCGTGACTTATGAATTCAGCGGCGAAAACGAGACGATCATGGACGCGATGCAGGATCTGCTGACGATGATGGGGCTGGGCATCCTGCTGGTCTATCTGATCATGGTAGCGCAGTTCCAGTCGCTCAGATCACCGTTCATCGTCATGTTCACGATCCCGCTGGCCTTTACCGGCGGACTGCTGGCCCTGCTGCTCTTCGGCAAGGAACTTTCCATCATCGCCATGATCGGCCTGATCCTGCTGGTCGGCGTTATCGTCAACAACGGGATCGTGCTCGTGGACTATACCAACCAGCTGCGGGCGCGCGGCATGGAGAAACGGGACGCCATCATCATGGCAGGCTCGACGCGTATGCGGCCGGTCCTGATGACCAGTTTGACCACGATCCTGGGACTGGTGGTCATGGCCGTCGGCAAGACTGCCGGGACCGACATGATGCAGCCGATCGCTTTGGTCTGCATCGGCGGACTGGTCTACGCGACCGCGCTGACCTTGCTGGTCGTACCGATCATGTATGACATCTTTAACGGCGAGACCTATAAGATGGTCAAGAACGAAGATATCGATATCAGCGATATCGTGCTCGAATAAACCAAGTCAAAAGCGCCGGGCAGGCATGCGAAGAAGCATGTGCCGCCCGGCGCTTTTGACTTGGTGTTAAGGATCTCTTACAGACCTGTCTGGATGGTCCGGTCGATGATGTTGTTCTGGATCTCTTCGCTCAGGTCAACGAAGTAAGCGGAGTATCCGGCTACACGCACCAGGATGTTCCGGTATTTATCCGGTTCCTTCTGGGCCGCACGCAGCGTCTCGTTGTCCAGAACGTTGATCTGGATGTGGAAACCGTTCTGCGCGAAGTGTGCCCGGAATACGGTCTCGATGATGTCCAGACCCTTTTCACCGGCTACCACTGCAGGGTCGAAGCGCTGGTTCAGTAAAAGACCGCTCTGCGGTACCAGTTCGTCGCAGCATGCCAGCGAGTTTACAACTGCCGTCGGGCCGTTGACGTCCATACCGATCATCGGGGAGGCGTTATCCGCGAGCGGTGTCATGGAGAGTCTGCCGTCCGGTGTCGCGCCGGTCTCTTTACCCATCTCAACATTGTAGGACTGCGTTGCAACGAGGATCGTGAACGGTCCGCCATGCGCATCCGGGATGCGCTTCATGGAAGTTTCCAGCGTATCGATCAGCCAATAGGAATATTTGTCAACGGCTTCGATATCGTTGCCGAACTTCGGCGCCTTGTTGATCAGCATCTGACGCAGGTTTTCCTTGCCTTCAAAGTTCGTATCCATCAGTTCGACCAGTTCCTTCATGGTCAGATAGTGCTTGTTGAAGACGCATTCTTCGATCGCTGCCATGGAGTCGATCATGTTCGCGATGCCGGCAACGCCGATCGCCGAATAGTGGTGATAGGAACCCTTCTGCTGCAGCAGCTTGCCCTGTTCTGCGCAGCCGACCGAGAAGCAGGAGCCTGTGATCGTCGGCAGGGTGAACGCGTGGCCCGCGAGGGTCCGGTTTGCCATGGTGATGAATTTATCCATGAAGAAGTCTAATTGCTTCCGGTAAGCTTCCATGACATCTTCCATGCAGGTGAAGGTGCTCGGATCGCCGGTCTCGATACCGAGTTTTTCGCCGTAGAGGGTATCGTAACCGTTGTGGAGCATGATATCGAGGACTTTCAGCGGGTTGAAGTAGCCCGGGTTGCTCTGGAAGTCGGTCTTACCCAAAACATGCGGCTCGATGCATCCGCAGATACCCCAGTTTCTGGCTTCTTTCAGCGTGAAGCCGAGGCTGAGCAGGTACGTGATCGCGGTCGTATCATTGTAGAACGCCGGATGTCCGCCGGTGTCTCTTGCAGCCTGGATAGCCAGCCGGAAGGTTTCCTCGTCGATGTTCGGATGGAACCGGAAGGAGATACAAGGTTCGTCGGTCTGCAGATCCAGCATGCAGCGCAGGAAGATCCGGGTCAGCTCGTTGCAGGCGTCCTTGCCGTTTTCGAGCTGTCCGCCGAGCATGACATGCATCCACAGCGGGCATCCCGGGTCCGCCAGGGATTCCGCGTAGCAGCGGATGTTCCAAACCTCTGCGATCTTGAGCTTGAACTCATGGATGATCTCCGCGAAGTAGGATTCCGGCTTTCCTTCCGCGGCTTCTTTTTCATAGAACGGATACATATATTGGTCAAAACGGCCGAGCGTATGGTCGCCGCCGGCGGCTTCCAAGGTGATGGCCAGATGGTTCATCCATACGAACTGCGCGGCCTGCAGGAAGTTTGTCGGCGGGTTTTCCGGAACGGTCCTGCAGTTTTCTGCCATCGTCAGCAGTTCCTGTTTTCGCTTCGGGTCGGTGCAGGTCTTGGCCTGTTCTTCCGCCAGGTCCGCATAGCGGTGGGAGAACGCGATGATCGCTTCCATGACGATGATCATGGATTCCCAAGCGATGCGCTGTTCCATATCATAGACGTCTTTGACCACGTGCTCGGCCAGTCTTTCCTTGCAGTAGTCGATGTACCAGCGATAACCGCGCTTGATCAGATTATCATAGTCCGGGGAGTGGTTCATCGTGGACTGGTTGGAAACGCCGTGGGAGAAGATCTTGGCGTCGAGCATCTTGAGGATGTCTTCATCCATCAGGTGCTTCGCGTAATCGCCGAAAGTCTCGCCCTTCCATTTCTCTACGATCTCGCGGAGTTCCAGCTTTTCTTCTTCGCTGCGGAAAGCCAGGTGGTCCGAAGGACGTTTGTCGAGGGTGTCGAAGTCCTCATAGAGCCATCTTGCGACATCCGGATGCATGACCGCGTTGTTCCAGCTGCCGCCCTGATGGCCGGCGATCTGGGAATCTTCGTCGATGAAGATCTTGCGGTTTTCGAGGTAATAACGGAAAGCCTTCGCGCGCCGTAAGATATAGTTATCCATGGACGGATGGCTGTAGAATTCCGTGATCAATCTGGCACGATCCAGGTCGATCGTCGGCTGTGAGTTACGGACTTTGTCGCTGAGTCTTGCAATTCTTTCTGATATCATACTACTATCTCCTTCTTATTTTTTTTCATATAGAAACATGGTTTGCCATACGGTTTTAAGATCTTGTTGGCTGCCCGTACCAGATCCTGCATCGCTTCATCGGACGGCGCCTGGATCTCCTTGAGGGTGTAAGGGACGCCCAGCGATGCGTACTTGGATTCTCCCAGGTTGTGGTAAGGGAGCAGCTCATATTCGTGGATATTTGGGATATCTTTGATAAATTCCGCCGTTGCCGTGATATTTTCCGCACTGTCGTTCAGACCCGGGATGACCGGCGTGCGGATGATGATCGGAATGCCTTTCGCGGCGATGGCCTTGATGTTGCTTAAGATGATCTCGTTGCCGACGCCGGTGAGCTCTTTATGTACGGCGGAGTCCATATGCTTGATGTCGATGAACGTTTCGTCGATATAGTCCAGCGCTTTTTCGAAATCCTCGAAGCGGCCGTAACCGCAGGTTTCCATGGTGGTATGAAGGCGGTTCTGCTTGCATTTTTTGGCCGTCTGATACAGAAGCTCCGGCTGAGTCAGCGGTTCGCCGCCGGAAAAGGTGACGCCGCCGCCTTTGATCTCATAAAAGAAGCGGTCTTTGTTGACTTCGGTAAAGATCTCATCGGCGGTCATTTCTTTGCCGACGATAGTTTTCGCCTCCGCATAGCAGATATTGGCGCACGCGAAGCATTTGACGCAGGCGCTGCGGTCGATGCGCAGGCCGTCCTCCTGCGGATGGATGGCGCCTGTCTTGCAGGCCTTGACACATTCGCCGCAGCCGATGCATTTCTTTGGGAATTCCATGATCTGCATCTGATAGGATTGCGACTCCGGATTGGCGCACCACGCACAGTGCAGCGGGCAGCCCTTAAAGAATACGATCGTGCGGAGACCGATCCCGTCATGTATGGAACACTTTTGGATATTGAAGATCAAAACAGATTCCTCCTGATTTTTCTGATTTTTGACAATTTGCAGGCCGGTGCCTGCTGTGCTCACATATTTTTTGTTTTATCAAGCTGATGAAAAATATGACAAATTCATGAAAAACGTTGTCTGACAACGAAAATAAGTTAACAACAAGCCGAATATCGTTTATAACTAAACAAAGTCGGAGGATTGGGTATGAAGTACGTAATTGCAATCGATTTTGGCAGTACCTTTACCAAGATCGTCATCATTGATCGGGAACAAAAAAAGGTCATCCACAGCGATAAAACGCCGTCCACCGTAGGCACGGACGCAGCGATCGGTATGAACCGCTGCTTTGCGATCGCCAGAAACATCATCGGCGAAGAAGAATTCAGCAAAGCGATGAAGATCGCCTCATCCAGCGCGGCCGGAGGGCTGCGGATGGCAGTGATCGGACTGACCCGTTCGCTGAGCCTGATGGCAGGCGAGTCCGCGGCATTGGGCGCAGGCGCGAAAGTTGTCGCCAACTATATGGGGAAACTCCGCGATGAGGACATTGCAGATCTCGAGCAGAACAAGGCGGAGATCCTGCTCTTCGGCGGCGGCTATGAACACGGCAATCAGACCATGGTGCTGCACAACGCGGAGAAGATCGCAGAGTCACAGATCCGTATTCCGATCATCTACTGCGGCAATTCGGACCTTGCCGGAGATATCCGCAGACTCATGATCAGCCGCGGCAAGGAATGCTTCGTGGTTGAAAATATGCTGCCCAAAATGGGAGAAAAGAATGTAGAGCCGGTGCAGGAAGTCATCCGCAACCTTTTCCTGCAGCGGATCACTGATATGAAAGGCTTCGATCAGGTCAAAAAAGAATTTGACAACGATTTTATGCCGACACCGAAAGCGGTTCTGGATGCCGGAGAGTTGCTGAGCAAGGGCACGGCGGCGCAAAGCGGACTGGGCCAGCTGATGATCGTGGACATCGGCGGCGCGACGACAGACGTGTACTCCATGAACCAAAACAAGAGCTATCTGGGCGCCAAGATGACCGGGCTGGAAGAACCGTACGAGAAACGGACCGTGGAAGGAGATCTCGGCATGCGGGAATCTTCCGGGAGCGTTCTGACCGGTGCATACTTAAGCGAAGCGGCAGCGAAAACAGGGCTCTGCGAAGAGCAGATCCACGCTTCCATCGCGAAGAGGATGGAGGAGCATGAGTTCCTGCCTGACACAAAAGAAGAACAAGAACTGGACGACTGCATCGCGGCAGCGGCGATCCGCCGCGCGGCAAGAAGACATGCAGGCTATGTCCGTAAAGCCTATACAACCGGCTGCAGGATGTTCCAATACGGAAAAAATCTTTCCGAGATCACCGCAGTCATCGGAACAGGAGGGATCCTGGTCTTCAATCCGCGCGCGGCGGAACTGCTCAAAGAGGTTGAAAAGAAAGCCGACGACGTCGACGCGCTGCTGCCGGAAAAGGTGACCCCTTATCTGGATACGGAATATGTATTGTTTGCAGCGGGCCTTCTGCGGGAGACCGATGAGGAAACGGCGCTGTGCATTATGAAGAATAGTTTAAAAGTCTGTGAATGATCGCGATAAAATAGGGAGGATGAAATGGAACTGAAATTTAACTGGAAATTTGACATTAAGAATCTGCAGGATGTCGCATCCATGCAAGCCGATGTCGAAAAGGCGGCGGACGGACTCAAGATCGGACGCACCAAATTTATGGAAAAATACGGCGTGTCTTCCGAACGCGAATACAAAGAAAAGATGATGAAAGAGGGCGTCGTCATGAAGCACTCCGCCATCGGCTATAATACCTGGGAAACAACAGAAGACGCAGTCAGAACGGTCTTTCACTCACTGAAAGACGGCGGCTCCTATATCACCCGTTACGGCGTATGCCTGGACTGGGTGATGGGCGTTCCGGAAGAATATCGCGGCAGGATGCAGGCCGGCTCCGGCGCGATCCTGCGCAACGAAAAGGAATGGATGGCCATCGGACAGATCGAAGCCGTGCAGCCGCACCTCGGAGACCATATGATCGGTTCTCTGAACTCCCTGCACAATGCGATCAACGGCCTGAAAGCCGGCGTTACTACGATCGGCAACTTTTCTCATTACTATACTTACGAATATCCGGGCTTTGATATGGACGAGTACCGTACCAACGATATGTGCAAGGGTCTGCTCCTGATGGCAAAATACAGAGATCAGGGCACCATCGTACATTCCAATCTGGACGACGGTTTCGGCGCGCAGTTCCAGGACATGGCAAACCTGGTCGGTTACGCGAAACTCGAACGCTACATCACCGAAGAACTGCTGGGCGCCAGAATGGGACATTGCTTCGGCAACTTGTTCAATGACCCGATGGTCCGGATCATCTTCAATGTAGCGATGAGCAAGATCAACACCTACCATACGCCGGGCTCCATGATCTACGGCAACACCATCGATTTCGGTTTCAACATGGCAAGAAACTACGCGAACCTGACATCCTATTCGATGGCCGACGCGATCGGACAGCTGCTTTGCCCGACCGGCCACGCGATCACACCGATCCCGATCACCGAGGCGATCCGCATCCCGAACGTGGACGAGATCATCGAAGCGCACAACACCGTGGATATGGCCATCGAACAGGCGCATTACTATAAAGATTTCGTCGACTACGCGAAAGTCGAAGCAGAAGCGGATCTGCTGGTTGCCTGCGGCAATGTTTTCTTTGAAAGAGTCCTCAACGCGCTGAACGATCACCACATCGACATCCGCCATCCGGGTGAAATGCTGGCGGCGCTCAAAGCGATCGGACCGGCACAGCTGGAAGCGAACTTCGGCTCCGGCGAACGCAAAGAAGGCGCGATGCGCGGCAGAGTACCGGTAAGATCGACCTCGATCGTCAAGGAGATCGGCAGACAGCAGGATTCCATCCTCTGCGAGATCAAAGACCTTGATAAGAAACCGCTCAAAGGCGTCAACCTGATCGTCGGTTCGACGGATGTACACGAATTCGGCAAGGAGATCTGCAAGAACATCCTCACCGAAGCCGGCGCGCAGGTCTTTGACCTGGGAACTACCGTTTCTGTGGACGAAGTCGCGGATGCGGTGATCGAAACCGAAAGCCGGGCGATCCTGATCAGTACGTTCAACGGCATGGCTTACAGCTTCGGCAAAGCGATGACGGACAAGCTCAAGGAGATCGACGTGCAGGTGCCGTTTGTGATGGGCGGCAGATTAAATGAGCCGATGGACGGCAACGACGTGCCGGTCGATGTGACCGAACGTTTGAGCGCTTTAGGCATCAATACGGATAACGATATGCAGAAGATCGTCGGCTATCTGCAGGAGACCCTCCACCTGCCGGTACCGGGACAGAATGCGTAAAAAACCCTTTGCAAGCATGCCGGACTATGTTAAAATAGATGTATGACAACAAAGATAAAAGGACAGAGTAAATGGAAGAGAATCAATTATTAAGCAAACTGGCCGTAGAGCATATCAAAACGCAGTCGGATTTTCTGGCTGACCGCATCAAGGACATGATCGTCGATGAAGAACTGGCAGACGGCTTCACCTTTCCGAACGAGGCGGAGTTCTGCAAGATCCTTAACGTGAGCCGCAGCACCCTGCGGGAGGCCTATAAGATCCTCGATACGCAGGGCTTTATCCGTAGGACCAAGCGAGGGACTTACATCCGCAGCCGTGACGAGATCGCCGCGCAGGGTAACTTCACCGCCAGTCTGGAATTGAGCAGCTATCGGGAAATGTGCGAATTTGTCTGTGCGCTGGAACCGGAAGCGGTCTACCTCGCGGCTCAAAAGATCACCGAAGAAGAGCTGGAAGAACTGCGCCGCCTGATGGAAGACGTGGAAGCCTGCGGGAATGACTACAAAGCGGTCATGAAAAAGAACAGCGCGTTCCATGGCTTTATCCGCAAGATCGCTGACAACACGCTGATCACCAGTGCGCTGATGGCTTATTACGACAGTTTTTCACAGCAGATCGTCGAGAACATCTATGCGCAGAACGATAATCTGGAAGAGTTTCTGCAAAACTCCCTGCGTGATCACCGAGAACTCTACGCGGCGCTGCAGGCGCATGACTGCGAGACTGCCAGAGATATCGAGTACCGGCATCTGGTCGCAGACCTTAAGAAAAAAGAAGAAGTCCAAAGAAAAAAATAGATACGCAAAGAATTCTTCGCAAGAATTCCTCGAATCTCCCGGAGGACAGGATCCAAACCTGTTTCTCCGGGATTTTTTGTAGTGCGCTCAACGCATTTCGAAAAACATTTTGGAGGAGGAATTTGTATGAGCAATACAACGATTTACGGTTACGTCCGCGTATCATCGAAGGACCAGAACGAAGCACGGCAGCTTGCGGCACTGGCCGCGTTTGACATTCTGCCGCAAATACCTTGAAAGCTCTGAAAAGTTCTATTTGTGTGACAGCGGCATTCGATATGCGATCCTGGGAAGCAGAAATATGGATTATGGTAGAGTATATGAAAACATCGTTTGCATCGAGCTTCTTCGCCGTGGATACGATGTCTATGTCGGTAAACTCTATCAAAAGGAGATCGACTTTGTTGCTCAGAGAGGCAGCGAGAAGATCTATATTCAGGTAAGCGACAACATTTCCGGGCAGGAAACATTTGAAAGAGAATGCGCTCCTCTTCTTCAGATTCGAGATGCTTATCCGAAGATGATGATTGCCAGAACCAGGCATCCGAAATATAGCTATGAAGGAATTGAGATCCATGATATAGCCGATTGGCTGCTGCAAGAATAAGCAAGGCAAAATATCTCCGTCATTCTCTCTTGAAATGATGGAGATTTTTTTGCGAAAGGAGCAGATGCAAATAAAATTTGCTGTGAAACGAAAAACGGATGCATAATGTACTGCTTTTTTGCAGTTTTCAAAAAATCTGCACGAGATGAAGCCTTGGAAATAGAATTATTTTACAAATAAAGAAAATATTTTTGACTGATGCAGAAAAACTTTTGTAGAAACCTGTCGAAAATGCCCGAAGCGCGTCGCCGCGGATGTGCACCAGAAGTTTTCAATTCACCCCAGAAGCTTATCCACCCGATTTTGCTTGTAGAAAATGGAAAAAATGTGCCGGAGTACGCAGAAATCCTGTGCAAGTCCGTGCAGATTTTTCAAAAAGGACGGAAAAGCAGTACATTATGCATACTTAGAAAATTATGGAAGGTCATCGTGCGTTTTCCCATGCCTGCAACAAGGCCAAAAGGGGCTTCGCCTTAACGGTTATTTTCTGTTAAAGCGGCAGCCCCTTTTGGATCCATGTGTTTTGGTATCGTGGTTGACGACGATGATGCCGGCAAGCGAAACGCTTACAGAGAGTTTGCCTTGTCGACAGCGTCCTTGACGGACTGCATCACTGCGGCCTGGAAACCGTGGTCGATCAGGGATTTATAGCCCTCGATCGTAACGCCGCCCGGAGAACACATCGCATTGACCATATCCTTTGGCACGGCGCCGGTTTCATCTAAGACCATAGCAACGCCGAGCATATTCTTGATGACGATATTGCGCGCATCTTGACGGCTGAAACCGGAATAAACGCCGGCGTCGATCAGAGCGTCTGCCATCTGGTAGAGCCATAACGGACCGGAACAGCTGTAAGCCGTGAATTCGTTGAACATGCTTTCCGGCAGGTGCATGGTCTGGCCGAGGGAATTGAGGATACGAGTCACCAGTTCTTTTTCCTCGGCGGTGATGTTTTGGTTCAAGGCTACGGCGCTGTGTCCGTTGCCGGATCTGTTCAGGGTGTTCGGCATAACGCGGACGATCTTGCGGTCTGCGCCGAGCATTTCTTCGAGTTCCGCGAGCTTTACGCCGGCCGCGATGGAAATGAAAAGGGTATCCTTTTTCGTTGTGTCTTTGAGTGTCTTCGCTACGATCGGTACGATCTTCGGAAGGACCGCGATAAACACGATGTCTGCTTCCGGCATTGCTGCGGAAGCATCTACCGGAGCTTCTACGCCGTAAGTTTCTTTCAAGTAGCCGCAGCGCTGCGGATTCAGTTCACTGACGGTGATATCGGTGCTGTCAGCAGCCTTTTTGGTAAGCATGCTGCGGATCACGCCCTCGGCCATATTGCCGCCGCCGCAAAATAAAATTTTCTTCTCGCCCATAATTTTTTTCCTCTCTTTTCTTTTTATATGATAAATTTTTTCATTGTGTGGCACTTTTGACCCTGTTTGAAACAATAAAGGGACTGTCGGACACCGGAACCGCTCATCCGGATCTGCCCGACTGGTTCTTGTATGCGACAATCCCTCATTGCATAAGGAGACATCTTTTATAATAAGAAGTTGTAATTATAAACGGTTTGTTTTGTTGAATCCGGCGATCACAGATTCCATCACGGCATTCTGGAAGCCGGTCTGCTTCAGAACACGCAGGGATTCGATGGTGACGCCCGCAGGGGAGGTCATCATGCCAGTCTTTGCCGACGGCTCGATGCCGGTTTCCGCGATCAGCTTGGCGGCTCCCAGCATGTTTCTGACAGCCATATCTTTGGCAACAGGACGTGGGAATCCGACGTAGACACCGGCGTCGGTGAGAGCCTCCAGCAGCTGATAGCAGAAGAGCGGACCTACATTACAGTAGCTTGTAAATGCATTGAAGAGGTCTTCGTTTATTTCCTGAATCTGCCCCAGGTATTGTACGTATGATCTTGCACTTTCTTTGTCTTCGGCAGTACAGTTCGGGTTAAAGCAGATCGCCGAATAACCGGACTGTGTCGCGATCATGGTATTCGGCGTCATGCGGACGATCTTTTTGTCGTCGCCAAGCTGCGCGGCAAGAGTTCCTAACTTGGTCGCCGCAGCGATGGAAAGGATCAGCTGCTCTTTGTTGATCAGCGGCTTCAGGTAAGCGGTCACGGCAGAGACGAATTTCGGCACGACCGCGATGATCAGCATATCCGCTTCTTTGACCTGCTGCGCGGGATCCGCGAGCGCGGCAACGCCGTATGTTTTCTTTAGATATTCACAGCGTGCTTCAACCGGTTCTTTGACCGTGATACAGGCCGGATCTACGTTTCCGTTGCGGATAAAACCGCTGATGATGCCTTCGGCCATATTGCCGCCGCCTAAAAAAACAATTTTCTCGTTCATGGTACGAAGCCCCTTCCCTATTTATGAGCGCAAGCTTGCGCGTGATCTTCGAATGTGGCTTTATTATATAACGGAAAAAATCCGTTGTCAAGATGTCTGACAACGTGGCGATTTGTAAACAAGACGGAAATTACCGGAACAGCTGCGAGGCGGTCGGCAATGCCGAGCTGTAGATTTTGAAGACAGCGCCCGGTAAGGAAAGGAGAAGAAATGTCAACGATTACAATGCTACATGCGAAATCAAATGGGGCAGTTGGATCGACGTCATGTACAAATATGTATTTGTCGCTGTTATGGCGTTCTTCACCGTACAGGCGCTCATCGACCTGTTCTAAACAAACAAGAAGCAAAAGAATAAAAAACATAAAAAATAAAATCACCTTTTCATTTCAAAAAATAGCAGAAACCTTTAGTTGAAAGTTCAAAAACTCTGTTAAGTAAAAGCAAAGCGGCAGCCCGGACGAAGCAAACGTTCGGGCTGTCGCTTTTTGTCGTGCCCGGCTAAAATTTTTTGACAGTTCTGCTTTTGCTGTAAAGGAATCACTTGACGATATAGACGTTTGATGATATGATTTGCATATGAAATGCAGGGAGGATTCGAAAAATGTTGGCATTACAGGAATCAATAAGACCTTCTGCTGATTTAAGAAATCATTATAATGATATATCAAGGCAGTGCAAGGAAAATAAAGAAGCCGTGATCATCACGGTAAACGGAAGAGGCGATACGGTGACTCTTTCGTATGAAGAATACAAAAATATGAAGAACCGTATTGAACTTCTCGAGATACTAGCCGGGGCAGGGGATGATGTAAGGTGCGGCCGTGTTGCCCCGATAAACGAAACCTTTGATGACTTGAGGAAAGTTCTGCAGGAGACTTCATTATGAAATACAATGTTATACGAACCGATACGGCTGATGCGGGCATTCGGAAGATCATTCTTTACATTGCACAGAATTTCGGAAGAGAGATTGCTCTGGAGAAACTCGCTATGCTTGAAAAAAGGATTTTAGAATTAGGCGACAATCCGTATATCGGAACGGAACCGGCGTATCTTGTTCTTAAACGTCAAGGATATAAGGTACTCATTTTAGAAAAAGAGCTGGTATTTTACAAGGTCGATGAAACGAGGAAGATTGTCATTGTGTATGCAGTCGTTGATCAAAGGCAGGAATATTTGAACATACTCCGCGGACTGTAGTACTTAAAAGATAAAAAAGGTAACCTTTAACTCCGCACCAAGCTGTTTACACGCATATCCGAATTGGGTAAGCGTGTTTTTTGATGGATTTTTTTAAACTTCTAACTTTTTGATCCCTCTTGACAAGTGACCGAATGGTAACTATAATATAGGTTAACGATTGGTCACTTTGACCGGAAAAGAGGATTATCATGAACGCGATTCTTTATACAACCAATACCGGCAGTACGGAGCGCTATGCAAGGCTGCTTGCCGAACAGACAAAGCTGCCCGTCTATTCACTGGCCGAGGCAAAAAAAGCGGTTCCTGCCGGAACCAAAGTCATTTACCTTGGTTGGATCATGGCTGGCTCGGTCAAGGGCTATGCCGATGCCGCAAAGCGCTATCCGATAAGCGCTGTCTGTGGGGTTGGCATGGGTCAGACCGGGACACAGACAGACAGTGTGCGAAAAAAGTCAGCGATCCCGGAAGACATTCCGTTGTTTACCCTGCAAGGAAATTTTGATGTGAAAAAACTGCACGGCATCTACCGTCCTATGATGGAGATCATGGTCAAAACAGCGGGCAGAAGCCTTGCTGAAAAGAAAGACCGCACGCCGGAGGAGGACGATATGCTGGAGATGATGCAGCGCGGCGGCGAGCGGGTCAAAGCGGAGAATTTAAGCGCTGTGCTCGACTGGTACAACGCACAGCGATAAGAATCGGAGGGGCATTCTTTCAGAAAGGCAAAGAAACGATGAAAAAAAGAAAAAAACATACAGGTCGGATCATCGTATTGAACATGATCGTGGTCATCGCAGTCATCTTGGGTATCTATTCCCGCTTCGGCGGTTTCGGGACCGGCGCATGCGCGGATACGGTGGAATTTTCAAAATATGCAGATTCCGTTTCGGAACTTGCCGTACCCAATGAGGTACAGATCGTTGCCTTGGGCGAGGCGACGCATGGAAACAAAGAATTTCAGCAGCTGCGGCTCGAGGTGTTTCAGGTGCTGGCAGAAAAATACGGTGTGCGGGCCTTTGCGCTGGAGGGAGATTTCGGCGGCTGCGAAACGATCAGCCGCTATATCCACGGCGCGGACGGCACGGCTGCGGAGGCGCTTTCCGATACCGGCTTTGCCATCTATCAAACTGCAGCGCACACCGCAAAAGGCGTATGACGCGATGATCTTTGCGGCAAAAGCAACGCCGATCGAAATTGAATCATGAAACCGATCAACAAGATATCCTATATGGATAGGGGGACAGAACAATGAAAGAATTGCGAGCGAGAGTGATCGCACAAGAAAAAGGAATGTACACGATCCAGAGTGATACCGCGGTAAAACCGGCGGTCATCTCCGGAAAATATCGGTATGAAACGCAAACCGTATCCGACTATCCCGCGGTCGGTGATTATGTCACTTGCGAATGGCCGGAGGACGACAGCAACGCGGTGATCACGGGTTTGTTCCCGCGAAAGAGCTGTTTCATCCGAAAGGCGGCAGGCACGGGAAAACAGGAACAGGTCGTTTCCGCCAATATCGATACCGTATTTATCTGTATGTCACTGAACAACAACTTTAATATCAGGCGATTGGAGCGGTATCTGTCTGCTGCGTATGACAGCGGCGCGACGCCGGTAGTGGTCTTGACAAAGTCAGATCTCTGTTCCGATGTGGAAAGTAAGAGCGTAGAAGCACAAAAGGCCGCGCCGGGCGCGGATGTGCTGGCGATCTCCTCCCTTGGAGAGGACTACGAAGCGGTGATGAAGTATATCCTGCCGGGCAAGACCGTGGCGTTCATCGGTTCCTCCGGCGTCGGCAAATCAACCCTCATCAATAAGCTTACCGGTACAGACCGGATCGCCACACGCGAGATCGGAAATGCCGACAAAGGACGGCATACGACGACGCATCGGGAGCTGCTCACACTTCCAAACGGCGCTTTTGTCATTGACACGCCCGGTATGCGTGAGCTTGGCATGTGGGACAGCAGTGACGGCATTGATACGGCGTTCGCGGACATTGAAGAACTGTCCTGCGCGTGCAGATATGCCGATTGCACCCATACCACGGAGCCGGGATGTGTCGTCCTGCGCGCGCTTGCGGACGGAACGCTTGACGCCGCGCGCCTTGCATCCTATCGAAAATTGAAAACCGAAAACGACTATGCGGCCGACAACAGCCGGTATCTGGAAGCCAAACGCGCGAAGTTCAAAGAGATCGCCAAGATCAATAAGGCGAGCAGGAAGAGATAGGCGAAGCCTTATTCGACCAAGATCAGGCCGTAGTGGTTTCGTTCTTCATCCGTTTCCCGTATGGTCCGGATCGGCAGGCCGAAGTGATGCGCGGTAGCAAAAACGTCGATGCCGCAGGCTTCCATAGATGGGATCGCGCGTCCCGGCTGCCGGCAGCCGGTCGGATCACATTCCTTGCAGAGCTTGCACATGCCGCTGCCAAAAGCGATCGACTTGTAGTAGCCGTCCAGAAAAAGTTCCCGGGAGCAGGCGTAGGCCATCGCGGTCGCGTTCCAGCCGTGGGTACGGAAGAGGATGCCGATCCGGTAACAATCGAGGATCGCGCGAGTCTTGTCATAAGACGGCGCTGCAGGCGGGCAGCAGTGGTTATGACCGTACCGGCCGCAGCCAAACTGACATTTAAAAACCGTCCACGGCGCGGTGACCACTTCGTGCGGGTCGATGACGAGCACGGAAACCGCGCCGTCCTTTTCGAGCATCGCTTGATATTTTTGTGCATTGAATTCTGTATTTGACATTTCGATGTTAGCCCTTCCTTTTGCCGCTGTTTGATGCTTTGCCGGATCTGTCCGGGAGCTGCGTCAGATCGCGGCGTCTTCCGCGCTGCGCACCTGATCGATCCCCATGTTCGCGAGTTCGTCGGCGCGATTGTTCATTTTGGTGATATACTGAAAATCCTCAAAACTAAAAGCAGAGCCGTTCCAGCTGAGGAACTTCTCGTAGAGCGCGTCAAAGTTCGTCGACTTGCTGGCAAGATTGACATGTCCTTTCACACGGAAAAAGCGTACTTCGTGCTGACGGACGAGCGCCAGCAGTTCTTTCCAGAGTTCCTGGTTCTCCACCGACTTTTTGGCAGCGTTGCGCCAGCGGTTCTTTTCCCAAGAAACATACCATTCCTCACGGAAACAGTTTGCCACATAGGAACTGTCCGTGAACACTTCGATCCTTTGATTCGGTGCTTTGAGCGCCTTGAACGCTTCGATGACCGCGGTCAGTTCCATGCGGTTGTTGGTCGTGTTGGCCTGTCCGCCGAACAGTTCTTTTTGGTGCTCGCCGTACTCGAGGATCGCGCCCCAGCCGCCGGTATTTTGATCGGACTGGTTGCCGGCGCAGGCACCGTCCGTGTAGATCCTTAAAATCGCCATATCATCCAAACTCCTTTTGTGATGTTGCTCTGCGGAGCAGCGGCAGGACAAGGCCCTTGCCGGAAGACTGCCTCCGCGCGGCACTATCCTTATTATGGACTATTTTCGCGGATTTTACAACCAAAAGAATTTGTGATATAATGTCCTTGCACAGCGACTGCCGAGCCAAAGGCGATGGCAGAGCTGATGCAAGACAGATGCCCAGAGTTCTTAGTGAATGGCAAGCCGCAGGCGCAGACAGAGCTTAGAACTTATGGTATACTAGGTCCGGATCATTCATTACAGCAAAGGATACACACATCATGGAACTAGCGATTTGTTCTTTTGCCAGCAGCAGCGCAGGGAACAGTTTTTTGATACAAAGTCAGAACACACGGATTCTTGCCGATGTCGGCATCAGTGCAAAAAAAACAGAGGAAAGCCTTGGGGCCTGCGGTCTTTCGTGCGCGGAACTGAACGGCATCGTGCTGACGCATGAGCATGTCGATCACATCAAAGGCATCGGTACCCTGCTTTCCCGAAAACCCTATCACAGTCCGGTATTTGCGACACGCGGCACTTACGGATTTGTGGCGGAGAAGCATCCGCAGACGGCGGGCAAGCCGTTTGAACTCATTCACAGCGGCGACCTTTTTACGATCGGAGACATCGAAGTCGGCGCGTTCCGCATTTCGCATGACGCGGCGGAGCCGGTCGGCTATACCTTCCAAAAAGGCGGCCGGAAGATCGCGCTTGTGACCGACACCGGCTGCATGACCGAGGAGATCTTCACGGCGATCCGCGGCGCAGATATTCTGGTCATCGAGGCCAACCATGAAAAGAACATCCTGCTGTACGGCAAATATCCGTACAGCGTCAAGCATCGCATCCTCAGCGATCGCGGACACCTGTCCAACGAAACGACCGGAGAGGTCTTGAGCCGCTATCTGGCTGACTTTGACGACGGCAGACGACCGGAGGTCCTGCTCGCACATCTGTCCAAGGACAACAACAGCCCCGCGCAGGCGATGCTGACCATCCGCAACATTCTGGAGGAGCACGGCTATTATATCGGCAAAGACCTGACCATGGAAGTGGCACAGCGCGAAGGCATCGGCAGGCTGCTGACGATCTAGACAGGAGAACATATGAACATACAGATCATCTGCATCGGCAAATTAAAAGAAAAATACTGGACGGAGGCGATCCGCGAGTACGCGAAGCGGTTATCGCGCTTCTGTACGCTGGAGATCACGGAATTGAAAGAATCCCGCTTGCCGGACAAGGCGTCCGCGGCAGAGGAAGCCATCGTCAAACAGGAAGAGGGGAAAGAGATCCTCAAGGCGATCAAACCGGGGACCTATGTGATCACCTTGGAGATCCTCGGCAAAATGCTCGACTCGCCGCAGCTCGCGGACAAGATCGCGCAGCTTTCCTTAGAGGGCAAGAGCAATCTGGCCTTTGTCATCGGCGGCAGTCTGGGCCTCAGCGAAGAGGTTTCCAAACGGGCGGACTTCAAGCTGTCGTTTTCCAAGATGACGTTTCCGCACCAGATGATGCGGGTGATCCTGCTGGAGCAGATCTACCGTGCGTTTAAGATCAACCGCAACGAGACCTACCACAAATAACCGGATAACAAGCAAGGAGAAAGCACGGGGCGCGCCGCAGAGGAAGCGCTCTTTTTTTGCGCATCGACGTGCGGGACCGAGCCGATCCGCGAAAAACTGCGGGCACGCCATCAGCTCCTTCGCGGCAGCTGCTCGCTAAGAAAATCTTCAGATTTTGTGCCGGTACGCCAAAGAAACGCACAAAGTTTTGTGAAAAAACAAACTTAACACTTTCTGAGCGGAGAAAGGTCTGGACTTTTTCGGTTGAAAAGACTATATTAGCAATGGAAATGAAAAGTAATGTTTGGCAAGACTGTAAGACTGCCAGGCGTTACTTTCGTTTGTTTTTTAGGGCTTTTTGGACAAAACGGACAAAGTGTTCCAAACGGCCCGCTATCGGAATGGAAAGGAGTTGATGACGTGTGATCAATGTAGACCAGCTGGGTGCGCGCATCATCGTCGGCTTCGGAGACGGAAGTGTTTTTCTGAGCGAGAGCATCCTCTGGGGATTCATCATTGCGGCGATCATCGCAGTGCTTGGCATCTGGATGGGGCACGGACTTGAGACGGTTCCGACGACCAAAAGGCAGATTGCCGCAGAATTCATTGTCGAAAAAATCTACGATTACGCCAAGAGCAACCTTGGCAGCAGAGCAGAGACCTTTGCGCCGTACATGGGAACGATCTTCCTTTATATCCTGATCGGCAGCTCGCTGGGGCTGCTGGGGATCCGGCCGATCACCGCGGATATCAATGTCACGTTCAGCCTGTCACTGCTGACATTCCTGCTGATCCAGATCAGCAGCTTCCGTTATCTGGGGGTCAAGGGCAAACTCAAGCATATGTGTGATCCGTATCCGTTCATGTTCCCGCTGAACATCCTCGAAGACTGCACACTGCCGGTAACGCTGGCGCTGCGGCTGTTCGGAAACATTTTCGGCGGCATGATCGTTGTAGAGCTTTGGATGTACTTGATGGAATGGCTGAGCGCGTTCGTGTCGAGCGTGCCGTTCATGCGGGCGGTCTTCGTACTGCCGCTGAACGCGTTCTTCGATATGTTTGAACCGGTCATCCAGACCTATATCTTTGTAACATTAACGATGGTCTTCCTTTCGAAAGGCATCGCCGGAGCGGATGAAAGCCATTAATCAAAAAAATCGGAGGTAGTGAAAAATGACAACAGGTATTATTGCAATCGGAGCAGGCCTTGCAATCGGCCTCGCAGCAATCGGCATCGCGATCGGACAGGGCATCTTGGCCAGCAAAGCGATGGAAAGCATGGGAAAACAGCCGGAAGCGATGAGCGGCATCCGAACTTCGATGATCATCGCCATGGCTATCATGGAAACGATCGGTGTCCTGACATTCGTTATCGCCATTGTACTGGCCGGCAAGATCTGATCTTGCGTAAAGCAAAAAAGCAGAATTAAAGAAGGTTTCGGATATGGAAGTAAATTTATATCAAGGACTGCTTGAAATCAACTGGAACCTGCTGTTTTCAGCCATCACCGTGCTGGTGCTGTATCTGATCCTGAAGCATTTTTTCTTTGAAAAAGTACATAATTTCATGGAAGCGCGCAAAGCGGCGGTACAGGAGAGCCTGGACCGAGCGGAGGCGACCAATGAGGAAGCGCAGGCGCTGCTTGCCGATTATCAGGCGACCCTTTCGAATGCGGAAGAAGAAAAGCGTGCGATCATCAAAGAGGCCAAGGCAGAAGCCGACCGGAGATCCGATGTGATCGTCGGAGAGGCCAAGCAGCAGGCGCAGAAGATCGTTGCGGAAGCGCACGAAAAAATGCAGGCGGAAGAAGAAAAAGCCGTGGTACAGCTCAAAAAAGAAGTGGCTTCGCTTGCGGTCCTGACCGCGGAACGCATCATGCAGAAGGAACTGGATGAAAGCAGTCAGCAGGAACTTGTCGATCAGGTTTTAGAGGAGGCGGCTAGCGGAAAATGGCAGAATCAGTAGTATCGCTGACCTATGGAACAGCGCTTTATGAGGCAGCCAAAGACCTCGGCAAGGAAGAACAGATCCTCATCGAAGTTAAAGAACTTGCCATGCTGGTAAAGGCTTATGAGGAATTCGCGGAGTTCCTGAACAGCCCGGCGATCATGCCGAAAGAGAAAAAAGAGGCTGTCAAAAACATCATGCAGGACACCTTTTGCCGGGAGATGATCAACTTCGTCTATGTCCTGATCGATAAAGGCAGGACCGCCCAGATCCGCAAGATCGCCAAGCGGTATATCCGGCTTTACGATGAGGAAAGAGGCATCGCCGAGGGCAAGGTCTTCAGCGTTGTCAAGCTGACGCCGGATCAGGTGCAGAAGTTTGAAGCGGAAATGTCGCGGCTTTTGCGTAAGAACATCAAGCTCGAAAACCGCGTTGATCCAAGCCTCATCGGCGGCGTTAAGATCCAGGTCGACGGCAAGATGATCGACCAATCGTATAAAGGCGATCTGGAACGCCTGCGCAAAGAATTAGAAAATCAGTAGGAGGGAGGTTTCCCTATGAATTTAAGACCGGAAGAGATCAGTTCCGTCATTAAAGAACAGATCAAAAATTATCACAGTAAATTTGAGATCCTGGATTACGGTACCGTGCTGCAGGTCGGCGACGGTATCGCCAGAGTCTACGGTCTGAGCAACTGCATGGAGGGCGAACTGCTGGAATTTGACAGCGGCGTCCGCGGCATGGCGCTCAACCTCGAAGAAGACAATGTCGGCGTAGTCATTTTAGGCGCGGACCGCGAGATCAAAGAGGGCGACATCGTCAAACCGACCGGAGAAGTCGTAGAAGTACCGGTCGGCGAGACCCTGATCGGCCGTGTTGTCGACGCGCTCGGACAGCCGATCGACGGCAAAGGCCCGATCGTCACCAACCAGAAGCGTCCGATCGAATACGGCGCGCCCGGCGTATTGATGCGCAAATCGGTCAATGAACCGCTGCAGACCGGGATCAAGGCCATCGACGCCATGATGCCGATCGGCAAGGGACAGCGTGAGCTGATCATCGGCGACCGGCAGACCGGCAAGACCGCCATCGCGGTCGATACGATCCTCAACCAAAAAGGCAAAGACGTGATCTGCATCTACGTCGCGATCGGACAGAAAAAGTCTACCATCGCTCAACTGGTGCAGACCTTGGAAGAACGCGAAGCCATGAAATACACGATCGTGGTCTCCGCGACCGCCAGCGACGTGGCGCCGCTGCAGTATATCGCGCCGTACGCGGGCTGCGCGATGGCCGAATATTTCATGTATCAGGGCAAGGATGTGCTGATCGTTTACGACGATCTTTCCAAGCACGCGGTCGCTTACCGGACGATGTCCCTGCTGCTCCGCAGACCGCCGGGAAGAGAAGCTTACCCGGGCGACGTGTTCTACCTGCACAGCAGACTGCTGGAGCGGGCAGCAAAACTCAGCGATGATCTGGGCGGCGGATCCATTACCGCATTGCCGATCATCGAAACACAGGCCGGCGACGTTTCCGCCTATATCCCGACCAACGTGATCTCCATCACCGACGGACAGATCTTCCTGGAATCCGAGCTGTTCTTCACCGGACAGCGTCCGGCAGTCAATGTCGGCATTTCAGTATCCCGTGTCGGCGGCAACGCGCAGATCAAGGCCATGAAACAGGTTTCCGGCAAGCTGAAGCTGGAACTGGCGCAGTACCGCGAACTGGCGACCTTCTCGCAGTTCGGTTCGGATATCGACAAGGACACCAAGGCGCGTCTGGATCACGGCAGGGTATTGATGGAGATCCTCAAGCAGGGGCAGTATCACCCGATGGATGTCGAAGACCAGATCATCAGCATCTACGCGGCGTCCCATCAGTACATGGAAGATATCCCGGCCGAGGCGATCCATGCGTTTGAGACAGAGCTTTTGGATTATACGCACAGTCATTATCCGGAGATCGGCGAAAAGATCCATCAGAGCGGCAAACTGGACGAAGAGACCGAAAAACTCTTGATCGAAGACATCACAAGATTTAAAGAGGCGAACTATCATGGCTGAAACGATGCGCGATCTGAAACGCAGAATGAAAAGCATTGAAAGCACCGAGCATATCACCAACGCGATGCGGCTTGTTTCTGCTGCCAAATTCCGCAGGGCCAAAGGCCTTTACGACCGCAAGTCCCGGCAGCTGCGGGAAGTCTCCGCGACCATCGAGGGCATTCTGGCCGAGGAAAACATCTCCGGCCGGGAGGAGACCGGCAACGCGGAGATTGGCGCGGCGCCCGCGCGCGTGCTGGCCATCGTCATCTCCAGTGACAAAGGACTTTGCGGCGGTTTCAACAGCAGTCTGATCAAGACCGCGAAAGCGGCGCTGGAAGACTACGAAAAGGAAAACGTCAAGGTCTTCTGCATCGGCAGCCGCGGCAGAGATTTCTTTGAACACGCGGATTACGAGATCGCCGGGAGCTTTGACGGCGCCCCGGAAAAGATCGTTTTCCCGGAGATCGAAGCCATCGCCGCGCCGATCCTCGCGGATTACCGCGATCACAAGCTCGACAAAGTGCTGCTGATCACAACGGAATATATCAATTCGCTGCGGCAGGAACCGATGGTCAAACAGCTGCTGCCGGCAGAACCCGCAGCGTGCGCGGAAGCCGAAGCGGAAACGACTGCGGGAGCGACGTCGCCGGTTGAGATCGAATACGCGCCGTCCAGAGAAGCGGTGGCAGCCTACATGCTGCCAAAATACTTTGAACTGACCCTGTTCAAAGCAGTCATAGAGTCGGCGGTCTGCGAACACGCGGCAAGACGCACGGCGATGGAGAACGCGACCGACAATGCGCGGGAGATCTTAAACAGCCTGTCCCTGACCTATAATCGTGTGCGGCAGGCAGCGATCACCGGTGAGCTGATCGAGATCGTTTCCGGCGCAGAGACGCAGAAATAGAGATCAGCAGAATAGAGAAAGGCAGAAACAGGAGGTAAGAATATGCGTCAGGGTGTTATCAATCAGATCATAGGCCCGGTCATCGACATTAAATTTGAAGAGGGGAACCTGCCGGAACTGCTCAACGCGATCAAGATCCCGCATGGAGACCAAGATGTCATGGCAGAAGTAGCGCAGCATGTCGGCGATGATGTCGTCCGCTGTGTCGCACTGTCATCGACCGACGGACTGACCCGCGGCATGGAAGCGCTGGATACCGGCGCGCCGATCACCGTACCGGTCGGCGACGAGGTCCTGGGCAGACTCTTCAATGTCATGGGACAGACCATCGACGAAAAAGGGCCGGTCTACACGACCAAAACATCACCGATACATAAACCCGCACCATCGTTTGCGGATCAAAATACAAAATCAGAGATCTATGAAACCGGCATCAAGGTCATCGACCTGATCGCCCCGTATACGCGCGGCGGCAAGGTCGGACTGTTCGGAGGCGCAGGCGTCGGCAAGACCGTCCTCATCCAGGAACTGATCAATAACATCGCCAAGGAACACGGCGGCATTTCGGTCTTTGCGGGCGTCGGCGAGCGGACCCGTGAGGGAAACGACCTTTATAACGAAATGATCGAGTCCGGCGTTATTGAAAAAACGGCGATGGTCTTCGGACAGATGAACGAACCGCCGGGAGCTCGTATGCGTGTGGCGCTGACCGGGCTGACCATGGCGGAATATTTCCGTGATGAAGAGGGGCAGGACGTGCTGCTGTTCATCGACAACATCTTCCGTTTCACGCAGGCCGGTTCGGAGGTTTCCGCGCTGCTGGGACGTATGCCGTCCGCCGTCGGCTATCAGCCGACCCTGGCGACCGAAATGGGCGCGCTGCAGGAGCGGATCACTTCCACGAAAAACGGTTCCATCACGTCGGTACAGGCGATCTACGTGCCTGCGGACGACTTGACAGACCCGGCTCCGGCAACCGCGTTCGCGCATCTGGACGCGACCACGGTACTCAATCGTTCGATCACGGAGCTTGGCATCTATCCGGCCGTCGACCCGCTGGAATCCACGTCCAGGATCCTGGACCCGCTGATCGTCGGAGAAGAGCATTATCAGGTTGCCAGAGCGGTGCAGGAAGTGCTGCAGAAATACAAAGACCTGCAGGACATCATCGCCATCCTCGGCATGGATGAATTATCCGAAGAAGATAAACTGACCGTCGCCAGAGCGAGAAAGATCCAGAGGTTCTTCTCGCAGCCGTTCAGCGTCGCACAGCAGTTTACCGGCACGCCGGGCAAATATGTGCCGCTCAAGGAGACCATCCGCGGTTTCAAGGAGATCCTGGAGGGCAAGCATGACCGCATCCCGGAGAACCTGTTCCTGATGGCCGGCGGTATCGACGAGGTCGTGGAAAGATACGAGGCGCAGCATGGTACAGAAAGCTAAACCGGCAGCCGGTATGAACTTAAAGGTGCTCTCGCCCGATCAGCTCTTGTATGAGGGGCGCGTCGACAGTCTGGTGGTCAAGACTGAAGAAGGCTATGAAGGCTTTCTGCGGGGCAGAGCGCCTTGCTGCAAGCTGCTCGCCGCGCAAGGGGATATCCGGTTCCACGCGGCAGAGGATGCGGACGGGAGCAGCGGCGTCTATGCCGCGCAGACAGACAAGGATGGCTTCCTGCGGGCAGTCACCCGCGGAGGATTCCTCTATATGAACGGTGATGTCACCGTCTATGCGGATGAAGTACACTGGAATGAGACAAAAGGTGTGTGAAACATAGATCGGCAAACCATAGACAGGACAACAAAAAAACCCGCTTCGGCGGGTTTTTGGCGTTTTTGAAACGTTCGAAGATCAAAAGGAAAAAAGCTACTGGACCGAGAACTTCTTCGTGGCGTTGAGATACTGCATCAGCATGCCGAGGTTCACATAATAGTAGGAAAATTTATCTTTTTTTTTGATCTCCACAAGACCGGAATCCACGAGCTTTTTCATATGCTGCGAAACGGTCGCCTGTGCATAGTCGAAATGCTCCACGAGATCTTTGTTGCAGACAGCGACCATGGCGCGGTTAGCCTGCATGATATAGCGGAACATCCGGATCCTGGCAGGGTGCGCAAGCGCGTCGGAAACCGTCGCGATCAGCGTGATCTCCGCATCCTGCATATCATCTTGTTCTTTTCGGATTCTCATCGTTATCGTCCTTTCTTTGGCAGAAGCCACTTCCCTATTATGACAGAAAACGAGCGGTTTTTCAAGTAGTTTTGCCGCGGGCAGATTTTGTTCCGTGCCTTGGAATAAAGTGATGCAAAAATATTTGCATCACAGGAAAAACATTGGAATTTCAGAAAAAACAGACAACAGAATGGATTTTTCCACGCGAAAAAAGTCGAAAGGAAAGCTTTTCTCGGACAGAATCGGATGGCGGTCGAAAAAACAAAGACATTTGACAGACCGAGCAGGAGAAAAAGTCGAAACTGATCGACAAAGGTGCAAAAAAAATTGCGCTCAAGATGCAAAAATATTTGCGATTTTTAAAAAATACTGCACAAAATCTGAATTTCGAGCATGCAAAGACAGCAAAAAACGCGAACGATTTTGACTTTTTGCTTCAAAAACACAGGAAAATCATCATGTTTTTTTGTAAAAACAACAAGAAATGCGCGAAAACCATGTATACAAAGTGCAGAATAGGACATGGCATAGTATTTGCTAAATATATAAGCAAATTGTTGCTAAACAAATTTTGTTTTGAAAAGGAGATTAATAAGATGAAAAACGTAAAAGTGATCCTTTGGGGATTAGGCGCTATGGGCGGCGGAATCGGCAAAATGCTTACAAAGAAAAAAGGCGTTGATATCGTCGGCGCGATCGATATCGGAGCAAAAGTAGGCAAGAGCTTATATGAAGTCGTTCCTGGCATCGTAAAGGGCGACAGAGAAGACGTTATCGTTGGAACTCCGGAAGAAGTCATCAAACCGGGCGCAGCAGATATCGTTGTTGTCTGCACAAACTCCTTCACAAAAGACGTATTTGACAAGCTGGTATTCGTAATGGAAAGAGGTATGAACGTCATCACTTCCGCAGAAGAAATGGCTTATCCTCAGGCTCAGGAACCGGAACTGGCTAAGAAATTAGATGAAATCGCAAAGAAGAACGGCGTATCCGTTATGGGTACCGGCATCAACCCGGGTCTCATCATGGACCTGCTGGTAGTTCTGTGGACCGCTGCTTGCGAAGAAGTTAACCACGTAACTTCCAGAAGAGTCAACTCCCTGTCCCCGTTCGGACCGGCAGTTATGGAAGAACAGGGCATCGGCATCTCCGTTGAAGAATTCAACGAAAGAAAAGCAAACGGCACGATGGCAGGCCACGTAGGCTTCGCGGAATCCACTATGATGATCTGTGACGCTCTCGGCTGGAAGTGGGACGACTTCGGTCAGGATATGGAACCGATCGTAACCGACGTTGACAGAAAATCCCCTTACGGCTTCGCGGCAGCAGGACAGGTTGCAGGCGTTGCGATGAAGGGCTGGGTCAACATTGACGGCGAAAGAAAGATCGACATGGATCACCCGCAGCAGATCGAACCGGAACAGGTTGGCGTTCACACCGGCGACTATGTAATTCTGGACGCAGTTCCTCCTGTAAACATGGTAAACACTCCGGAGATCGAAGGCGGTATCGGTACGATGGCTATGATCATGAACTGCATCCCGCACTGCATCAACGCAGACCCTGGTCTGATCACAATGCTGGATATCCCGGTTCCGCATGCGATCATGGGCGACTTCAGAGATCTGATCAAAGAAAACAAGAAGATCGTAAAGTAATCAATCTAACATCATAAGGAGACAGATAGAAAATGGCTAAGAAAGGCGATTGGGTCCGCATTCACAGCATCGTTCTGAAAGCAGAAGAAAGAACTGCAAAACTGCCGGACGATACTAAAAAATGCGACTTACAGCAATGGACAAAAGGCTTCCTGCAGGATGAAGAAGCAAAGTTAGGCGACGAAGTCACCGTTAAGACTGCGGTCGGCCGTCTGGTAGAGGGCACGCTGATCGATGAGGCCCCTTACTATACACACAGCTATGGCAAATTCGTACCGGAGATCATCGAAATTGACAGACAGCTGAGAGAGATCATGAATTTCGGAGGTGAAGAATAATGGCATTAGCAAAGGACTATCAGTCCGTTATGGGCAGATCCAACGAAATCCAAAAAGAAGCATTAGGACTTGACTATTCCGATTTCGAAACTTCTCCGATTTCCTTCGATTACGACGCACTGATGAAATCCACCGGATATACATTAGATGAGATCGAAAGGATCCAGGGACTGCACGGTGTCGGCAATACTCCGCTCCTGGAACTCAGAAACATCACAAAATTAGCACGCAAATACGCGAAACCGGGCTACGGCGCAAGGATCTTCGCAAAAGACGAATCCTGCAACGCTTCCGGCTCTTTCAAGGACAGACGTGCAGCATGCGCGGTCGCTCATGCGAAGAAATTAGGATACAAGGGCGTTATGGCAGCGACTTCCGGCAACTACGGCGCAGCGGTCGCATCCCAGGCAGCAATGCAGGGACTGAACTGCATCATCGTACAGGAATGCTATGACTCTCACGGCGTCGGACAACCGGAGATCGTCGAAAAGGCCAGAAAGTGCGAAGCACTCGGCGCAGAAGTCGTTCAGCTGACCGTTGGACCGGAATTATTCTATTCCTTCCTGTCCATCCTCGAAGACACCGGATATTTCAACGCATCCCTGTATTCTCCGTTCGGTATCGCCGGCGTAGAAACCTTAGGCTATGAGATCGCGACCCAGTGCAGAGAAAAACTCGGCAAGGACCCTGACGTTGTCGTTTGCACGACAGCAGGCGGCGGTATGGTGACCGGTACGGCTCGCGGCTTGATCAAAGCAGGCTGCAAGGCAGAAGTCGTTGCCGCATCCATCGACTTAACAGGTCTTTCGATGGCTTCCGATGCTGACTTCAACAAGAAGTCCTGCACGACAGGCCACACCGGTTTCGGCGTTCCTTACGCGACCGATCCGGACCACTCCGACGTTCCGCGTTCCGCAGCACGCCCGCTGAGATACATGGACAAATACATCACCACCACACAGGGCGAAGTTATGTACATGACCGAAATGCTGGCAAATCTGGAAGGTATCGAAAGAGGTCCTGCAGGAAATACCGCACTGGCGGCAGCATTCTCCTACGCGCAGGAACTTCCGGAAGACGCGATCGTCGTTGTTTCCGAAACCGAATATACAGGCGCAGGCAAGCACATCCAGCCGCAGCTTGATTTTGCAAGAGACAACGGCATCGACATCCGCTTCGGCGATCCGAAGGACGACAAGCCTGGCACAAACCTGATCTTACCGGCAAACCCTGGTCTGATCAAACACAAAGTGGCAGATATCGATCACTTCCGTAAATCTCTCATCAAGAAAGCGGTCAAGAAGGCCGGCGTAAAGCCGACCGACGCTGATCTGGAATTCTTAGCAGTCGAAACAAAGACCGACGTTGACTTTGTAAAGAAGACGCTGGAAGCAGAGGGCTTACTGTAAGTTAGATTATCTTAGATTATCCATGCGTGTTCCGGAGCGCTTGCGGCGCTTCGGGACATGCGGTGAAATGAAAGGAATTATAAGGATGAAAAGAGCAGACGATTTTGAAGTAAGAAGACAGCATATCGCTAATCTTACGGATGAAGAACTTTATCAGAGATTCTGGGAACTGACCGACAAGGTTGTTGACCCGCTTCTGGAACTTGGCAGAAAGAATACGACTCCTTCTGTTGAAAGATCCGTTTTACTGAGAATGGGCGTATCCTCCTTAGACTGCATGCCGATCGTAAATCATGCGATGGACCACGGTCTGATGGGCAAAGGCTGCGGACACTGTGTTTACAAGCTGTCCAAGCTGGAAAACATCTCCATCAGAGAAGCCAGCATCAAGCTTGCAAAGGGCGAAGGCTGGGATAAAGTTGTAGCAGCGTTCAAGGAGGGTAAGTAAGATGACAGAATTAAAGAGAAACGAAAAGATCGATATTGTCGAACTGCTGAAAGACCTTGACAAATACGAACCGAGAAGAAGAGGCTGGGTTTGGAGAGAAAGAGCGGAAGATCAGCACATGGGACCGTTCGAATATCATGAAATTTCCAAGCCGCTGAAGCAGAGCGTTCCGCTGCCTCCTGCAAAATTCATGGAAGACATCGACCCGCAGCCGATGCAGACTATCACCACCGAGATCGCTTCCGGCAGATTCGAAGACGATATCAGAAGAATGAGAATGGGCGCTTGGCACGGTGCTGACCATCTGATGGTCATCCGTCACATGGGTCAGTCCCACATCGACGGCCTGATGGAAGGTACTCCGCAGGGTATCGGCGGTGTTCCGATCACCAGAAAGCAGATCAGAGCACAGAGAAAAGCGATCGATATGATCGAGGATGAAGTTGGCCGTCCGATCAACTATCACTCCTATGTATCCGGTGTTGCAGGCCCGGATGTAGCTGTACTGTTCGCGGAAGAAGGCGTAAACGGCGCTCATCAGGACCCGCAGTACAACGTACTTTACAGAGATATCAACTGTGTCAGATCTTTCGTAGATGCCTGCGAATCCAAGAAGGTCATGGCTTGGGCAGACATGCTGCAGATCGACGGCGCGCACAACGCGAACGCGACCGCAAGAGAAGCATGGAAGGTACAGCCGGAACTGATCGTTCAGCACGCGATCAACTCCAGATTCTCCGAAAAAGTCGGCATCAAACCGGAAAACATTTCCCTGTCCACCGTACCGCCGACCGCAACACCGGCGCCTTGCATGTACATGGATCTGCCGTATGCCGTTGCACTCAGAGAGATCTGCGACAGATACAAGATGAGAGCACAGATGAACACCAAGTATATCCAGTCTTCCGCTCGTGAAGCTACGGTTACCCACGTTATGAACATGTTCATCTCCAAGCTGACCAGCGCGGATATCCAGTCCACCATCACACCGGACGAAGGAAGAAACGTTCCTTGGCATATCTACAACATGGAAGCTTGCGACACCGCAAAGCAGACCCTGATCGGTTTAGACGGCTTAATGGATATGGTTGAGCTCAAAAAAGACGGTCCGCTGAGAGAAATGGCCAGAGACCTGAAGGAAAGAGCTTGCCTGTTCATGGAAGAAATCGTCGAAAACGGCGGCTACTTCCAGGCTGTACAAGACGGATTCTTCGTTGACTCCGCAAAATATCCGGAAAGAAACGGCGACGGTATCGCTCGTAAGATCGAAGGCGGCGTAGGCTATGGCTTCATCTTCGAAAGAGATGAAGACTACATGGCTCCGGTAACCGCGCACTACGGCTACAACAACGTAGAACAGTACGGCGGAGATCCTGCAGATCCTGCAGCATTGATCGGCGGCTGTACTTTCGAAGACAGAAGCAAGATCGTTTACATCGACGAACTCGATGAAGAAGATAACGTAAACGTAAGACTTGCAAAGGTTGCAAAATACAGAACCGGCGAAGTCCTCACACCGGAAGTCGAATGGTGCGGCGACAGAGTCGTCATGGTTACCATGATGCTCCCGACCAACAAACGTGTTGCAGAAGCAGCAGCGGTTGAATTAGGTAAGAAGTTAGGCCTGGTCGATCCGGAAGTCATCTCCGCAGAAGTAATGCAGGATGCGGAAGGTACCAGAATCGAATTAAAGGGCAGAGTTGATTTCGATATCGATCTGACAACCCTTGAGATCCCGCCGGAACCACACTATATGACGGACAAAGAACTTTATGATGAATTCGAAGGACACGAACACATGAAGGTTGTCTGCGGTACCGTCGGCGAAGACGAACACTCCGTAGGTATGAGAGAGATCATCAACATCAAGCACGGCGGTATCGAAAAGTGGGGTATCGAATGCGTATACCTGGGCACTTCCGTACCGGTTGAAAAGATGGTTGACGCTTGTATCGAAGAAAACGCACAGGCGATCCTGGCATCCACGATCATTTCCCACGACAATGTTCACTACAAGAACATGAAGAGACTGCATGAGCTCTGCGTGGAAAAGGGTATCAGAGACAAGGTCATCATCTGTGCAGGCGGTACGCAGGTAATTCCGGAAGAAGCCGTTAAGACCGGCATCGACATGGGATTCGGACGTAACTCCCACGGTATCGACGTTGCTACTTTCTTAGCTGAAGAAAGACAGAGAAGAAGAGGCGAAAGAGAATAATTTATCTCCAAAACAAAACAAAATGAAACCCTAGGGGCTGGGCCGCATGCCCAGCCCCTGTTTTATCGCCTGCGCGGGGGCATCGCCTGCGGATCGCCTCGCGGCATCAAAGGTCATGTGCGGATCGCAGGACATCGCAGGACATAGAAAAAGCAAACTTGAAAATTACACAGGAAAGTCTTTTCTGTGATATACTTATAGATTGAAATACAAACGACTGCAAAACAGCAAAGGAGAGACACCAATGGATAAACAGGAATGGCTGCAGCAGGCCGAAAAAATCATCAGCGGATATTTAACCAGGCAGGACGGATGCTTTGATGATCAGATGCACGCAAAACTGACAGCATGTGATTACGGAGAACAGTCTGTGACGATCGAATTTGAAACGCAGAAATGGCAGATCAACGAGTGGGGCGGTATCCACGGCGGCGCGATCGCCGGCATGTTTGATACGGCGTTCGGCGTTATGGCGGATTTTATCGCCGGTGAGAACGAAGCGACGACGGTGGACATGAACATTTCCTATGTACGGCCGCTGGATTACGGCCAGCACACCGCAGTCACGGTTTATACGGTCAAGACCGGACGGAAGATCATCCGCCTGCGCGCGGAGATGGTTTGCAAGGAAACAGGCAAACTCGTGGCGACCGGAGTCGGCACCTGGATGCCATTATAGGTATCCGAAATTCTATTGCAAACAAATGAAAGATAGTCATATAAAGATAAAATAACAATGGAGCGCAAAGTATAAAAAGGAGGACAGGAATGAAGGTAGACGTTTTAGTTGCAGAGATCGGCTCGACAACGACCGTTGTCAACGCGTTCAAAGATCTGGACAGCGAAAATCCGGTTTTTTGGGCACAGGGACAGGCGCCGACCTCGGTGTTGGAAGGCGATGTCCGCATCGGACTGCAAGGGGCGATCGATGACCTTTGCAAAAAAATGAACATCGACAGTCTGGAATATGATGAAATGCTGGCGACATCTTCGGCGGCAGGCGGTCTGAAGATGACCGTACATGGGCTTGTTTATGATATGACCGCCAAAGCGGCGAGAGAAGCGGCGCTGGGCGCGGGCGGCATTATCCACAACATCACCGTCGGCAGATTGAGAAGAAGCGATTTGGCAAGAATCAAGGAGATCAACCCGAATCTGATCCTGATCGCCGGCGGCGTGGACTACGGCGAACGCGATACGGCCATCTACAACGCGGAAATGATCCGCAATATGGGACTGCATACCCCGGTTGTCTATGCCGGAAACGTTGAAAACCAGGATGAAATGAAACTGATCTTCGATGAGGAGAGCGGACAGGAGCTCTATCTGGTCGATAATGTCTATCCGAAGATCGACACCTTGAACGTCGAACCTTGCCGCAAGGTCATTCAGGAGGCCTTCGAGGACAATATCACCAAGGCGCCGGGCATGGAGCACGTCAGAGACATGGTAAACGGTCCGATCATTCCGACACCGGGCGCGGTCATGGAATGTACGAAGCTGCTGTATGACTGCATCGGTGACTGTATGGTCATCGATGTCGGCGGCGCGACTACGGATGTGCACGCCGTAACTGAAGACTCCGATGCGGTCGCCCGCATTCTGACCGCGCCGGAACCGAAAGCAAAGCGAACCGTAGAGGGCGACCTCGGCGTATACGTCAACCGCATGAAAGTCATTGAATCCATCGGCGAAGAAAAGCTGCGCAAGGAATGTGAGGAGAAGCTGCACATCGATCTGGACAAAACACTGGAAACGTATGTGGCAATCCCAAAGACGGAGGATGAGTTCAAGCTGGTAGAACGCCTGACGGAAGAGGCTGTGCTGCGGGCAGTCGAACGTCACGCCGGTCAAATTCGCTATGTCTACGGACCGACCGGAAGACAAACCCTGGCAGAGGGCAAAGACCTGACGCAGATCAAATATATCGTTGGTACCGGCGGCGCGCTGACCAGACTGCCGCATCGCGTGGAGATCATGCAAAAAGTACCGAAGGATAACGAAACGGGGATGAAGCTTTATCCGCCGGAATCCGTCAAGATCCTAGTTGATAATGACTATATCATGGCATCGCTGGGCGTGCTTTCCAAGACCCACAGGCAGGGCGCCATCCGCCTGCTGGCTAAGAGTCTGCACATGGAACTGAAAGAAAACGAGCACGTTGTCAACAAAGCTGCATTTATCGAAGAACTGCAGCGGATGTCCGCCGCCCGCAAGGCGAAGGAGGAAGAAACGCGCAAGCACATGGACGAGATGGAAGCGATGGGCTACGATTTGACCGATTACAAGGAAGCCTTAGCGGAGAAAATCGGCGGCGCGACGAAGGAAGAAGTGGAAGCGGCGAAAAAAGAGGCCTTGCTGCATGATCGTACGATCAAAAAGGGCGCGGACCTGGTGGAACACGCGGAAACCTGCGCGAGCGAGGCAAAGCCTGCGGAAGCAGACACAGCAGCCGCGGATGATTATGACGCGGCGCAGCACGTGATGCGTGCCTGCGGCGAAGTGGATGGCAGACCGAACTGCAACCACGAATGCTGGGCATGTATGCGGACGCATTGCCCGTATCGCGACAAAAATGCCAAAAGACCCTAGATAAGAATGCCGAAAGGCAGAAAGGATGAAAGGACAAGAATATGTATCCAAGACTGGTAGTAGACTTAAAGAAGCTGAGAAGCAATCTGGACGCCTGCGCGAAGATCGTCAAGGAGGACGGAGGCTGTTCTCTGATGATCGTAACCAAGGGCCTTTGTGCCGATCCGGAGATGGCGCGCATGGTCGCGGCCCATCCCGCAGTAGAATTTATGGCGGATTCTCGCGTGGCGAATATCAAAACCTACGCGGACGAGGCTAGAGCCAAGGGCAAAAAGACTGTTCTGCTCAGGCTTCCGATGGCTTGTGAAACGGCGGAGGTCGTAAAATATGTGGATCTCAGCTTCAACTCGGAGCTTGCCACCATCAGACTTCTGAATGAAGAGGCAGGCAAAATCGGCGTGAAGCACAACATCCTGCTGATGATCGACATGGGCGATCTGAGAGAGGGGATTTTCTATCAAAACGAAGATTTGATTATGGAAGCCGTTGCCGAAATATTGACGATGGAAAACATCCATCTTTACGGCGTCGGCGTCAACCTCACCTGCTACGGTGCAATCATTCCGAAGCAGGATAATCTGGGCGGACTGGCAGCCATCGCACACAAAATCGAGGCGCAGTTCGATATCAAGCTGAACGTGATTTCCGGCGGCAACTCCAGCTCCATCTACTTAATCTGGAAAGAAGGTCTGCCGGAGGGCATCAACAACCTCAGACTCGGAGAATCTTTCCTGCTCGGCAATGACACCGCCTACGGTGAGACGGTTCCGGGCTGCGTACACGACACCATGACGTTGGAAGCGCAGATCATCGAACTCAAAGAGAAGCCATCTCTGCCGATCGGAGAGGTTGGTGTGGACGCGTTCGGTGAAAAGCCGTATTATGAGGACAGAGGGATGATGAAACGCGCCATCATCGCGGTCGGTAAACAGGATACCGACCTCGGCGGTATGCATCCGACAGACGCGCAGATTGAAATCATGGGCGGCTCTTCCGATCATACGATTTTAGATGTTACCCATGCGGACAAGGGATACAAAGTCGGTGACGTTGTTTCCTTTACGCTGGAATACGGTGCGATGCTCAAACTGGCAACCAGCCCGTATGTCGAGAAAGCGTATATTAAATAACACAACCAAGAACTATAAAGATAAAAATGGGCAAGACAAAATCCCGGATTTCGCCTTGCCCACTTTTCATTCTTCTTTTTCAAAAATCAAATCCATTTCCTGCGTATGCCCTGTTCCACGCTGTTTTGTGGGGATATATCCGACATATCTCCATCCGTCTCCGGCTCTTTTCTCAATAACCGAGCGGTAATTCTCGATGTTATAAACATTACCGGAGCCAAAGCCCCAGCCTCCAAAATCACAGCTGACGGTCTCGTATTCGTATCTATACATTGGATTTCCTCCTTGCAATTTGCGATTTGTGCATCATCATATTTTATGAGGCAGGAAATATCGCTTGCGATGTTTCCTGCCTCATGACAAAAGTATCTTTATACGTATCGGAATATCTGCCGCGGGCAGGCGCGAGCGCGCAGCGGCTTAAATTTTCTCGAAGTCCTCCGCACCGTGTTTGCAGAGCGGGCAGATGAAGTCAGGCGGCAGGGTGTCGCCTTCATAAACATAGCCGCAGATCTTGCAGACATAGCCATGCTTTTCCTCTTCGATCTTTGGCTGCGGCTTCGGTTTGATATGCTCAAAGTAGTAGCCGTAGGTGACAGATGGTGCGTCGCGCAGGACTGCCGCTTCTGTAACCTCCGCGACAAAGAGCGTGTGCGTGCCGTAATCGTAGGAGTCGATGACCTTGGCGGAGAGGAACGCGTTGGTGCCGAGCGTTACATAAGTGAGACCGTTCTTGCTCCTGCCGATATGCTCAAATCCCGCAAACTTGTCGGTATCCTTGCCGCTGGCAAATCCGAAACGTTTGAAGGTATCGAAAGAAGCGTCCTCTGCCAGAACCGATACGTTAAAGACGCCTGTATGAAGAATCATGTCATGCGTGTAATTTGCTTTATTGACCGCGATGTTGATTCTGCCCGGCGTGCTGGTCAGCTGCGCCGCGGTATTGATGATGCAGCCGTTGTCCTTACCGTCAGCCTGCGCAGTCAGCACAAACAGCCCATAAGAGAACTTATGGAAGATCGCAGGGTCAATCTTGGCTTCTGCCATGGCAGATTCGTCGATCATCGGTTTTTCGAAGCGCGGAATCGTGTCAGAAATTGCTTTGACTAACGCGTCGATCTCGGCGAGTTGACCGGGCGCGAGAGAGGATTTGAGCGTCAGCGTTTCATTCAAAATCTTCATATCTTTGCAGCTTTCGATGATCTGACGCATCAGTTTGCCGCTGGTCGGCGCCCAAGAACCGTTTTCGACAAAGGCTACGGTACGGTTTTGGATATTGTGCGCCGCCAGGTCATGCAGCAGCTCCTCCATGGAGACAAAGATACCGGCGTTATAGGTCGTTGAGGCGAACAGCAAATGACTCCATTTGAACGCCGCCGCGATGATCTCGGAGGCAGGGGTGACGGACACATCGTACATGACCGTTTTGACGCCGAGGTCGCGCAGTCTTGAAGAAATGATTTCCGCGGTGTTTTCGGTGTTGCCGTAGACCGAAGCGTAAGCGATCATCACGCCGGTTTCCTCCGGTGTGTAGGTACTCCATTTCACATATTTATCGAAATAATCTTCTAAATTTCTTCTCCATACGAAGCCATGCAGCGGGCAGATCATCTTGAGGTCCAGCCCATGCGCTTTTTTGAGCAGGGATTGCACCTGCGGACCATATTTACCGACAATATTGCAGTAATAGCGGCGGGCTTCATCCATATACTCGTTCTCAAAATCCACCTCATCGGCAAAAATCGCACCGTTAAGAGCGCCGAAGGTGCCGAACGCGTCCGCGGAGAACAGCGTTCCGGTCGTTTCATCGTAGGTTACCATGACCTCCGGCCAATGTACCATCGGTGCGAAGAGGAACTTCAGCTTATGATGTCCGGTGGAGAGCGTGTCGTTTTCCTTGACAACAAAGGCTTTGCCGCTTAGATCCAACTGAAAAAATTGTTGGATCATCGTCAGAATTTTTTGGTTGCAGACGACCTTCGCGTTCGGATAACGCAGCAAAAGTTCCATCAGGGTTGCCGAATGGTCCGGTTCCATGTGCTGAATGACGACAAAATCCAGATTTTTGCCGTTCAGCGCGTGCGCCAGATTTTCAAAGAAGGTTTTGCCGACCGCCTTGTCCACCGTATCAAAAAGAACGTTGATATCGTCGAGCAGCAGATAAGCGTTGTAGGAAACGCCGCGCGGGACGGAGTAAACCCCCTCGAACATTGCAAGACGCCGGTCATTGGCGCCGACCCAGATGAGATCATCTGTAATTTTTTTTGTACAATACATTTTTAACCTCCTGTCGTATTCAGGTTTTGCTTCGTGTATTTTTGTAAGTGTCGATAAAGCTATTATACAATGGATACCCCATGCGAGGCAATGCGTAACAGGAAAGATTTTTTTGCTATACGCTATTTCTGGTCTTTGTGAAGGAATACAAATTGACAGAATATCTTTTGTGTGCTAAGATAATGCTAATAGACTGCAAAGAAACTGTTAAGAATAAATAAACGAAAGTTGACAGCGTATATACGAAAGTTTGCTTGAAAATTTTTTAACAATGCGGTTAAAATTATTCTTGGCGGGGGGCAAGGCAATTTGCAGTTCTGCCGGCTTTATACTTTATTTTACAATTTTAAATTAGGAGGACTTATTATGGGTAAAAAGATTCCTTTGTGGCAATGCTTACTCGTTATGCTCGTAATGGTTGGCGCACTGATGTGGTCCATTATCGTAGATGACGGCGGCGAACCACACATCGCACTTATCATCGCGGCAGCTTTTGCTGCTATTGTTGCTTGTGCAAACGGCTGGAAATGGGCTTATCTGGAACAGGGTATCCTGGCTTCCATCAACCGTTCCATGCAGGCTTGCCTGATCCTGGCTATCGTAGGCGCTATGATCTGCTCCTGGCTGGCAGCCGGAACCATTCCTTCCATGATGTATTACGGCATCAAAGTCATCAGCCCGAAAGTATTCTTGCTGACTGCTTGTATCCTTTGCTCCATCGTATCGCTGGCGACTGGCTCATCCTGGTCTACAGCAGGTTCCATGGGCGTGGCGCTGATCGGTGTCGGTACCGCACTGGGATTCCCGGTTGCGATGACAGCAGGCGCGGTTGTATCCGGCGCGTACTTCGGTGACAAGATGTCCCCGTTATCCGATACGACAAACCTTGCTCCGGCCATGGCAGGCGCAACTTTATTCGGACATATCAAACATATGATCTATACGACAGGTACGTCCCTGCTGATCGCGTTAGTAGCATATGCGGTCATGGGATTCATGCACGCTTCCAATAACGAAGTGGATATGTCTGTCGTACAGCAGATCTCCGATTTCATTAAAGATTCTTCCAATATCAGCGTGCTGGCACTGATCCCACCGGTATTTGTAATCGTTGCGGTTGCGATGAAGTTCCCGGCAATCCCGTCTCTGATCGGCGGCGTATTCATCGGCGTACCTTTCTTTTTCTGGAATAAGGAACACGTAGAAGCAGCAACAGGTCTTCCTCTGAAGAAATCCATCTTCACGATCATGAACAACGGTATCGGCATGGGTCAAGTTCCGGAAGGCGTGGAAGACGGTTCTGTTATCGCGAAACTGGCTGACCTCTTATCCAACGGCGGTATGCAGGGTATGTTCTGGACGATCTCCATCATCCTCTGCGCAATGTGCTTCGGCGGTATCGTAGACGTAACCGGTATCATGGGTACTTTCGCAGAACTGCTGCTCAAAGTCGCAAAGGGCAGAGGCGGTCTGGTCCTGGCAACTGAATTGATGTGTCTGGTTGTAAACGCTATCTGCTGTGACCAGTACTTAGCACTGGTACTCCCGGGCAGAATGTTCAAGGAAAAATTCGAAGATATGAGACTGCGTCCGGAGAACTTATCCAGAGCATTGGAAGACTGCGGAACAATCACATCGAACTTCTTCCCTTGGAATACCTGCGGCGCTACCATGAGGAACTTCCTCGGCGTAGATTCCAGCTACATTCCATATGCGATTTTGAACTGGCTGAACCCGGTCGTATCCATTATCTTCGGCTATACCGGCATCACTATGACGAAACTGACCGACGAAGAATATGCGAAGATCCTCGAAGAAAGAGAAGCCGAAAAGGCTGCAGCTCTGAAAGCTTTGGAAGCATAATCGATCTTGCTTAACCTGCTTAAATATTATAAGAGGATAAGACCTCAAAAGAGCGAAATGTCCTCCTTATGATATGAAAGATAAATAAATAAAGAGCCAAAAAACCAGGCGATGTCTGGTTTTTTGGTGTATGGATAAAAGATCCCAAAAATCGGATCTGATCAGACAGGAGGCTGCATGGAACCGAAACTCGCATTTTGTTACAGCGCCGCGATCATCGCGGAGATCATTGCTCTGGCGCTGCAGATCATGATCATGCAAAAGAATCTGCCGGTTCTGAACCGGGAAGTCAAAAAGATCAGCACGACCTTTTTTCTGGTCCTGCTTGTGATCTTGAACATCATTGACTTTTTGATCGTTGATGTCAATATTCCGGTCGCGAAGCAGATCGTGCTGATGTATGCTGTTGTGCTGACAACACTGTTTGTACAGCGCTTTATTCTCTCGATAAAGACCCTGCACGCGAATTATCAGCAGTGCGGCAGAGAAAAGCGGCGCGGCATGCTGCTGGAGATTTTGTATGATCTGGCGTTTTTGGCCGTGGTAGTATCCGCGGTGCTGAATACTTTGCGCAGTTCCAGCCTGCCGATCCTGGAGCCGGGCGGAATGGTGCCGTATCTGGTGACCGGAAGCTGGCTGATGCTGGCAGTTTTGAACGTCTATCTCGTATGGAGATCCTGCAGCGTCATAGAACAGGAACTGGAGACGGCGAGCACGCAGGGAGAAGATCTGCTGAATGAAAGCAGCCTGCAGCGGCTGGGAGAAAACTACGGTCTCAGCGACCGAGAACTGGCTATGATCGAATACCTGTATCAAGGCAGCAACAACGCGGAGATCGCGGAAGCGCTCGGACTGTCCGAAAACACGATCAAGACCTATAACTTCCGCCTGTACAAAAAACTCGGCGTGGAAAACCGCGTTCAGGCGGTCAACAAGATCCGAGAAGAACTTTTGAAACGAAACTGAATAAGACAAAAAAGAAGGCCGCCTGTGTGATGCGATGCATCCGCAGACGGTCTTTTTACGATCACCACTTGTTATGTACTTTCTCCGCGAATCCCAAAAAGTCCTTGACTTCGATCACCGTGCCGTCGTCGAGGACGGCGCGGCCGGTAAATTTTCCGAAGACCTGATGCTGGTCGGAGCAGATCAGCTTGACGTCCGTACAGGCAGCGCGGTCGATGATCGGCATGAAATCCATTTCAAAACGACCGTCATCGCTGGTAAAGGTCCACGGCGACATGTAATCCTCCGTGAAATCCGCGGTGGTGACGGTAGTCCCACTGCTTCCGCCGCAGCAGCCTCCGCGGGTGATGTATTTTTTGTTCTTGATCGGAATATGGAAAAATACATGGTTCAGTTTATGCGCCTTACCGTTATAGAAGAGCATATTTTCGGTCGCCGCGGAGGTATCCCCGAATCCGTAACCGATATTCCAGCCGAACGGAACGCCGTCCACCAGGCCGGAGGCACTGCCCCAATACCAGGTGTTTTCGTAGGTCCAGACTCCGCGACCCCAGTCCAGCACCGCAAAAGCAGAGCCCGGTTCAAAGTCATAGGTCTTGCCGTCAAAACGCACCTGACCGGACGCCGGCAGACAGTTGATCTTCTGGTTTAAGTAAAACGCCGTTTCTTTTTCGGAGAACGGAGTCACGATGACCATGGACTCCTGCTGCGGATTTTCAAGGCGGATCTGGCCGTCGATCGGCTTTCCGTCTAAGAACTTGTCCATGTGGAAGGTCAGCAGACGATGATCGCCGTGGTGTTCGAAGCAGATCTTGTGATGTCTGCCGCCGGAAGAGACGCTGCCGCTTGCCGAGGAAGCGGGAAAATTCCGCTTGCCGAGCGGCAGGAAAGACATCGGGCTGTTCGTATGTTCCCAAGGAATGCGAAAATCCAGCAGGGAAACACTGTCGAGACCCATATAGGAATTATCCGCGATGGTCAGCGCGACCGCAAAATCCTTACAGGCGATCAGATAATAATCCCACTCCTTGATGCGCAGCGCGCCGCCCTTGATGGCGCTGCGCTGATATTCCGGCATCAGCCCCTTGCTGTATCCCGGCTCGATGAGAACCCCGCGGCTGTCGAGCAGCGGATGAACGGTCGTAATTTCGTGCTGCATATGCGAACCTCCTTATTGTGAAAAGGCGATCGGTGATCGCCGACAGAATTGCGTTTTTTCTATTCTAAAGATAACAAATTTATGTGATTTTCGCAAGGTTTTCCTGTATAATAAAACGAGAGAAACGATTTCGGATAAAAGGACAGGAAAGAAACAAATGGAGAAAACAGATATTCTGGCGATCAATCCCGGATCGACCAGTACGAAGATCGGCGTTTTTCGCGATGAAGAAAAACTGTTTGAAAAAACGATCGCGCATGACCCGGACAAGCTGCTGTCTTATGGAACGATCCCCGGGCAGCTGCCGTATCGCATGGAGATCTTGCAGAGGGTTCTGACAGAAATGCGGTATCCGCTCGCGGATCTGGCGGCAGTGGTCGGTCGAGGCGGCATTCTGGTCGGACTGAAAGGCGGCGGCTATTACGCGGGCGCGGCGCTGAGCGAAGCGATGAAGCGGCCGGATATCCCGCAGCACGCGTCGAACCTCGGCGCCATGATGGCATGGGAGCTTGCGGCGCCGCTGCACATTCCATCGTATATTTACGATTCTACGGTGGGATGCGAGCTGACGGAATTGGCAAAGATCTCCGGGCTCGCGGAAATTGAACGATACGGATGTTTTCATGTGCTGAATGCCAGAGCACAGGCGATGCATTACGCGGACGCGATCGGGGCAGACTATCGGAAACTGCAGCTGATCGTCTGCCATATGGGCGGCGGGATCACGGTCAGCGCGCTTAAAGACGGCAAGATCATCGACGGATCGTCTTATGACGATGGACCGATGTCTCCGGAACGGACCGGCGGGATCCCACTGATCCTCTGGACCGACCTCTGTTATTCCGGCAAATATACCAGAGAAGAGATGCAGAAAAAAATCTGCGGTAAAGGCGGACTGTACTCTTATCTGGGGACGACCTCCGTGCAGGAAGTCGAGCATCGGATCGCGCAAGGTGACCGGCAGGCGGAAACCGTGCTGGAAGCGATGGCCTATCAGACGGCAAAAGCGATCGCGGCGGCTGCCGTGACGTTCGCGGGCAAGGTGGATGCCGTGATCCTGACCGGCGGCGCGGCGCATTCTCGTTATCTCACCGAAAAAGTCAAAGCCTACGCAGGCTGGGTCGGTGAATTTGTGATCATGCCGGGCGAGGATGAGCTCGGTGCACTGGCCAGAGGCGCACAGCGCATTCTGCGCGGAACGGAAAACGCACGGCGTTATACAGAAGAAACCCAAATGTCAGACGGTCAACCAAACGAGAAAAAAGGGTGACAATGACGAAAAATATCGAAAGTTGACGAAAAATGTCAAAAAAGGAGAAAATCTTTTATGAAAAAACTACTTTTTGTAAACTGCTGCCTGCGCGGCGAGGAATCCAGGACCTTGCTCTTGTGCCGAGACTATCTCGCGAAGTTCGCGCGGAAAATGGCAGAAAAAGGTGAGGAATGGACGATCGAAGAGATCGATCTGGCAGAGGAGGACATTGCGGTTCAGGATGCGGCATCCGCAGCAAAAAGCGAACAGCTGATCCGCCAAAAGGCGTTTGACGATCCGATGTTCCGCTATGCGGACCAGATGATCGCGGCAGACTTCCTTCTGATCGGCACGCCGTACTGGGATCTGGATTTCCCGGCAAAGCTGAAGATCTATCTGGAACGCTGCAGTGTCAGCGGCCTGTCGTTCATCTACAGTCCGGAAGGTATCCCGCACGGACAGTGCCGGGCAGAGCGTCTGGTCTATCTGACGACCGCGGGCGGCGTGATCGGGGATCTGAATTTCGGCTTTGCTTATGTAAAAGGATTGTTTCAGAATCTGCTCGGCGTCAGCAGGGTGGATCTGATCGCGGCGGAAGCGCTGGATATCATCGGCAATGATGTGAACGCGATCTTAGAAGACGCGAAAAAAGCGATCGACGAGCAGATCGAGACGCTTTAAAGCGGTCTGTGGTAAGATTTGAAAATCAAAAGCAGGCATAAACGCCATGCGCAGGCTCATACTAAATTTATGAGTTTGAGGGAAATGGTAAATGAAAACAATTCAATATGGCTGGAGATCGCGGTCTTTGTGTTGGGCGGGTGTGCTTACGGTCTGATGGAGATCCTGTACCGCGGGCACACGCACTGGACGATGCTGGTGACCGGAGGGGCCTGTGTGCTGACGCTGTTTTACCTGCGGGAATGGCTGCTCGCGCAGCCGCTTGTTCTGGGAGCGCTGGCAGGCGCGGTGATCATTACGATCTATGAGCTTTCGGTCGGCATGATCGTCAACCTCAAGCTGGGCTGGCAGGTATGGGACTACTCCGCGCAGCCGGGAAATGTACTGGGGCAGATCTGCCCGGCGTTTACGGCGATCTGGTTTGTGGTCTGCTTTCTGTTCCTGACCGGCGTGCGCCTGCTGCATATTTAGTGCAGCGGCGCCTGACTGCGGGACTGTCGTTCAGGATATCCGGATCCGTCGGTCCAAGGCCGTGAAGATCACCGGTCCGGCACAGCAGCAAAAGATGCGGCAGCAAAAATAAAATTTGACAGAGATAAAAATAGGAGAAAGTATGAGCTACGATTATAAGAAATTACAAAACGGAAGTGACATCCGCGGCGTTGCCATGGAGGGCATCGCAGGAGAAGCGGTCAATCTCGGAACAGAAGAGACCATGCGTCTGACCAAGGGCTTTGTGCTCTGGCTCAGTGAAAAACTGCAAAAAAGCCCGCAGGAACTTACGATCTCGGTAGGACACGACAGCAGGCTCAGCGCGGAAAGCCTGAAACAGGCGATCCTCACCGCGATGCAGGAGGTGGGCGCGACGGTTTATGACTGCAGTCTGGCCTCGACCCCGGCCATGTTCATGTCGACGATCTTTGAGGATTATCGGTGCGATGGGGCGATCATGATCACCGCCAGCCATCTGCCGTTCAACCGCAACGGGTTTAAGTATTTTGACCGTGACGGCGGTCTGAACAAAGAAGATATCCGCCATATCATCGACTGCGCGCAGTGCGAAAATCTCGACGATCATTTTGCAGCCGAGACTGAAGCCGGTACCGTACATAAAAAAGACTTGATCGCAAGATACGCCGCGCATCTCCGGGAAAAGATCGTCGCGGAAGTGCAGCATCCGGAAACGCCGGATAAACCGCTTATAGGCTTGAAAATTGTCGTCGACGCCGGAAACGGCGCGGGCGGATTTTACGCGCAGCAGATCCTGGAGCCGCTGGGGGCGGACGTTTCCGCGAGTCAGTTCTTGGAACCGGACGGACATTTTCCGAATCACCAGCCGAATCCGGAGAACAAGGACGCCATGGAGTCTATCAGCCGCCGCGTTGTGGAAAGCGGCGCGGACTTCGGACTGATCTTTGATACCGATGTGGATCGGTCTTCCGCGGTCGACAAGAACGGCAGAGAGATCAGCCGCAACGCCATCGTTGCTATGGCAGCGGCGCTGATCGCGGTCGAACATCCGGGAACCACCGTGGTGACGGACAGCATCACCAGTGATGAGCTGACCGTATATCTGGAACAGTGCTTGGGCCTCAAACATCTGCGGTTTAAGCGCGGCTACAAGAACGTGATCAACAAGTCGATCGAACTGAACCGGGCAGGTATCGACAGCCAGTTGGCGATCGAGACTTCGGGGCATGCGGCCTACAAAGAGAACTATTTCCTCGATGACGGCGCATATCTGGCGACCAAGATCGTCATCAAAGCGGCGCAGCTCGCGCAAAAGGGCGTAGGCATCGATGTCCTGCTGGAATCCCTCAAGGAACCGAAGGAAGCACTGGAAGTGCGTTTTCCGATCCAAGGGGAAGATTTCGCAGCCTGCGGCGAAAAGGTCCTTGCCGACCTCAAAATCTGGGCATCCGCACCGGAACAGGCGGCGCGCGGATTTTCCTTAGTGGAACCGAACTACGAAGGCGTGCGTCTCAACATCCGCACTGCGGACACCGCCGGCTGGTGCCTGCTCCGCAAGTCACTGCACGATCCGATCCTGCCGCTGAACGTGGAGGTCAGCATAGGCAGCGCGCAAAAAATTTTGGATGAGATCAAAGATTTTTTGCGCAATTACGAGCAGATTGTGGTAAGATAGTGATATCGCAGATGACTGCGAGGCAGGAAGCGGCTTAAACCGCGGTCTGCGAAAAGAAATTACAACAAGACAGAGTAGGGACGGTGCGTTAAGTGTCGGCGGATGGGAAGTTGCCGCCGAACGAAAGCAAACTTTTGCTGCGGTGCCGTGCCCGCATCCGCTGCTGCAATAAGAGACAAAAATCTCCTTTTGCGGCGACTGTCGCAAAGATGGGTTTTGTGCATGGATGCACTGGCACAAGATCCGAAAAGGAGGTTTTTTATGAAAAAATTAGATCTGAAGGCTATGGTAGTTTGTGCTGCCCTGATCGCTGCTGCGATCGTACTTTCGAGGTTCCTGTCCATTAACGCCTGGAACCTGAAAATCGGTTTTACGTTCGTGCCGGTTTTTATCGCGGCTTATCTTTACGGGCCGGCGGGCGGTGCGATCGTCGGCGGTATTGCGGACTTTATCGGCGCGATCCTGTTTCCGATCGGGGCTTACTTCCCGGGATTTACGCTGACCTGTGTGATCACCGGCGTGATATATGGCTTGCTGCTGCACAAGAAACAGACGCCGCTGCGCATTTTGCTCGCGGTTGCCATGGTACAGCTTGGCTGCGGGCTGCTGGTCAATACATACTGGATCTCGATCCTGTACGGTTCTCCGTTTACGGCGCTGCTGGCAACTCGGAGCGTACAGTGCCTGATCATGATGCCGGTCGAGTTCATCGTCATCGGTACGATGAGCCGCCTGCTTGCGCATCATAAGGCGAGCCTTACCGCATAGGCGTGCCCGCGAGGGGGAAATATAGAGGCTAATAAGAAAACAGAATCAGAAAAAGGATGACCGGATGCAGGGACCAAAGCTCTGCAGCCCGGTCATTTTTTATAGGCAAATCGGACAGCAGCTCTTTTTTGAACTACAGCAGCAGTTCCATGTAAATATCCGACAGTTCAAAATGCGGCCGGTCACAAGTGGTGTAGGTAAATCCCATACTTTCGTAAAGCCGCAGCGCAGAAGTCAGCTGATGATTCGAGGAAAGGGTAAGTTTGTGCTTGCCTTCTTTTTTTGCGATCTCCAGCACTGTCTCCATGAGTGCTCTGCCGATGCCTTGACCGCGCGCGTTTTCCCGGACGCCGAGTTTTAGGATCTCGCAGGAGTCGCCGTTGTTCTCAAGCATGACCATACCGAGGACATCTTCTGCGGGATGATCGCCGGACGGAGCGTCCTTGACCGCAAGCAGGACATGACCGCCGCCGTCAAGGATCTGTTCCGGGTGGTTGACCATTTCGACATCTAAATCTTCTAAAATATCATATTGCTTAAGCCATGCCAGAGAAATTTCCGGAAGGGCGGGCAGATATACCGGTTCGTAAGGAATAATTTTCATGATAAATACCTCCGCAGCATTCGTATGATGTTTTTCTCCGCTGTTCGCGCTGTAAGCACATCATAGCATAAGACACCGAGAAGCACAAGGCGATCTCCATATGAATAAAACTTGTATATTTTGCGGTACAAGCCTGCGCTAAGCGGGCGGGGCAGCCGTAAAAGAGCAAAAAACGCGGATCAGAGGTAAGACGGACAGGCTCAGCCCGGAAAAAACAACCAAGGGCAAGGCGAGCAGGGCGGGGTCGGCTGTTTGCAACGTCTTGCGGGTACCGACGGTAAATGTGGATTATGTATACAAGTGATTTTATAAATATACACGATAAAGTGGTAATGTATTAGCACGATAAACCAGCAGAAAATACGACAAAAAAGCAAAGGAAATCCTAGCGGAATTTAAGCAAAAGTACTGAATTTTAGAGAATTCTCTAAAAAAACTATGGCATATTTTTCACAAAAATATTATAATATTAGGTAAGAAATGAGCGTGCGTCGCACTGCATAAAAACCCGTATTACATGAATAATTATAAAGAAATGGAGAAGAAAAATGGCAGTAATTATCAATGGTCGTGACCTCACGATTGAACAGGTTATCAGCGTATGCAGACATCACGAAAAGGTAGAGCTTGCTCCGGAAGCAGTCGAAGCTGTGAAAAAAGCAAGAGCATATGTTGAAAAGAAAGTTGCCGAAAAAGCCGTTGTATACGGATTGACAACCGGATTCGGCAAGTTCGCGAGCGTTGCGATCGATACCGATCAGACGGCGGAACTTCAAAGGAACTTAATTATCAGCCACACCTGCGCAATGGGTAAGCCATACGAGCAGAAGTATGTCAGAGCAGCGATGCTTCTGAGAGCGAACTCCTTATCAAGAGGAAACTCCGGCATCCGGCTTGAAACATTACAGACTTTGATCGACATGCTGAACGCAGGCATCCACCCGATCGTACCGGAAAAAGGCTCCGTAGGCGCATCCGGCGACTTGGCGCCGCTTTCCTGTATCGCGCTGGGATTGATCGGTCTGGGAAAAGTAGAATATAAAGGCGAAGTCATCGAAGCGAAAGACGCTTTTGAACAGGCAGGACTTACCCCGGTCGTTCTGGCTTCCAAAGAGGGACTGGCACTCAATAACGGCACACAGATGCTCACGGCTGTCGGCCTGAACACCTTGTACGACGCGATGCATCTGATGAAGATTGCCGATATCGCTGGCGCGCTGACAGGAGAAGCCCTGCATGCGATCGCGAAAGCTTACGACCCGAAGACGCATCTTCTGAGAGGACATCAGGGACAGATCGATGTCGCGGAAAACATGCGGAACCTGCTCGCGGGATCCAAGAATGCGCTGCCGCTGCATCCGACCAAGGTACAGGATCCGTACTCACAGAGATGCCTGCCGCAGATCCACGGTGCATCCAGAGATGCCATTGCCTATGTATACGGAGCGGTATCCAGAGAGATCAATGCCGTGACCGACAATCCGATCGTATTCCCGGACGAAGATGAAGTCATCTCCGGCGGCAATTTCCATGGACAGCCGATGGCGCTTGCCTTTGACTTCCTGAAGATCGCGATCTCCGAGCTGGCAAACGTAGCGGAAAGAAGAACCGAGAGACTGGTCAACCCGGCATTGTCCGAGGGACTTCCGGCATTCCTGGTAAAAGAGGGCGGTCTCAATAACGGTTTCATGATCGCGCAGTATGCATCCGCATCCATGGTATCCGAAAACAAAGTTTACGACCATCCGGCATGCGTGGACTCCATTCCGACTTCCGCAAATCAGGAAGACCATGTATCCATGGGATCTACTTCCGCAAGAACCGCGGCAATGGTACTCGACAACGCGCAGAAAGTCATCGGCATTGAACTGGCATCCGCTGCACAGGCGATCTGGCTGCGTCAGGAAATGGGCGAACACGGGATCGACAACCTGGCGCCGGCGACCAAAGCAGCCTATGATTTCATCCGTGAAACCGCAGCACCGGTTGAAAAAGATATCATCATGATCGATTATCTGGCAAAATTCGACGAAATGATCAAAGACAATTCCATTCTGGAAGCAGTCGAAAAAGTCGTAACCTTAAAATAGTGACGCAAACAGAACCCACACAGGTTCTATCCAATCAGGAAAGATAAAAAAGACAAAACAAAAACAGACTGAAAAAAGGAACAGGAGGAACCGATATTATGCTCAAAAATGAAGAAATCAAGGGCGCAATGACCATTCAGCTCGGAAACGAGTACCCGGATTATCCGGAATTTGCGGAAGGCATCCGCCGTGCCCCGGACAGAGGATTCCGGCTGACCAAGGCGCAGACCAAGATCGCGCTCAAAAACGCGTTAAGATACGTACCGGAAGAACTGCATGAAAAGCTGGCGCCGGAATTCATGGAAGAACTGACGACCCGCGGCAGGATCTATGCTTACCGTTACAGACCGAATGAAAGGATCTACGGCAAGCCGATCGACCAGTACAAAGGCAAATGTCTGGCCGGAAAGGCTTTCCAGGTTATGATCGACAACAACCTCGACTTTGACGTTGCGCTTTATCCGTATGAACTGGTCACTTACGGAGAAACCGGCTCGGTATGCCAGAACTGGCTGCAGTACCGGCTGATCAAAAAATATCTCGAAGAACTGACGGAAGACCAGACTCTGGTCGTAGAATCCGGACATCCGCTGGGACTGTTCCCGTCCAAGCCGACCGCGCCGCGCGTCATTATCACCAACTCCATCATGGTCGGTATGTACGACAATCTTGACGATTGGGAGATCGCGGAAGAAATGGGCGTTGCCAACTACGGACAGATGACAGCAGGCGGCTGGATGTATATCGGACCGCAGGGCATCGTACACGGCACGTTCAACACCATCCTCAACGCAGGCAGAAAAGAACTGGGCGTACCGGAAGACGGCGATCTGGCCGGACATACCTTTGTATCCTCCGGTCTCGGCGGCATGAGCGGTGCACAGCCAAAGGCGGCCAACATCGCCAACGCTGTCGGCATTTTCGCGGAAGTGGATCTTTCCAGGATCCAGACCAGACACGATCAGGGCTGGGTCGATGTGATCATGGATGATATCGATGAGATCTTCAAGCTGGCAAAAGAAAAGATCGCGGCCAAGGAGTCTATCTCCATCGCTTATCACGGCAACATCGTCGACCTGCTCGAAGCAGCGGTAGAAAAGAATTTCCACATCGACCTGCTTTCCGACCAGACTTCCTGCCACAATGTTTATAACGGCGGTTACTGCCCGGTCGGCATGACCTTTGAAGAACGGACCAGAGAGCTGCACGAAAACCGTGACAATTTCATCAAAGAAGTAGACAAGACCCTGCACAGACATTACAAAGCGATCAAGGCATTGACCGAAAGAGGTACTTATTTCTTCGATTACGGAAACTCTTTCATGAAAGCTATGTATGACGCCGGCGTTAAGGAGATCTCCAAGAACGGTTATGACGATAAAGACGGATTCATCTGGCCGTCTTACGTAGAAGACATCATGGGACCGATCCTCTTCGACTACGGCTACGGTCCGTTCCGTTGGGTATGCCTGTCCGGCAAGCCGGAAGATCTGGACGCGACCGACAAGGCAGCGATGGAAGTCATCGATCCGAACCGCCGCGGTCAGGACAGAGACAACTGGATCTGGATCCGCGACGCCAAGAAGAACAAACTGGTCGTCGGCACACAGGCACGTATCCTGTACCAGGATGCAGAGGGAAGACGCGACATCGGTCTGGCGTTCAATAAACTGGTCAGAGAAGGCAAGATCGGACCGGTCATGATGGGACGTGACCACCATGACGTATCCGGCACGGACTCTCCTTTCCGGGAAACTTCCAATATCAAGGACGGTTCCAATGTTATGGCAGACATGGCGGTACAATGCTTCGCCGGCAACGCGGCAAGAGGCATGTCGCTCTGCGCGCTGCACAACGGCGGCGGCGTTGGTATCGGCAAGGCGATCAACGGCGGCTTCGGTCTCCTGCTTGACGGCTCCGAAAGAGTCGATGAGATCCTGAGATCCGCGATGATGTGGGACGTTATGGGCGGCGTAGCCCGCAGAAACTGGGCGAGAAACGATCATGCGGTCGAAACTTCCGTTGCGTACAACAAGAACTACGCAGGCAAAGGACACATCACCATTCCGTTCATCGCGGATGAAGAGCTGGTAGATGAAACCGTAGATAAATTCGTAAAATAACAGAAAGATCGGCAGGCTGCCCGCCGCAGGCGGCGGCCTGCTCTCTTTGAGAGGAAACAATATGGCAACCTTACTGATAAAAAATATCGGCACCTTGCAGACACCGGTCGGCAGCTTTGCGCACAAGGGAAAACAGCAGGGTGAAAACCGTAAACTGCATCAGGCCGCGGTTCTCGCGGAAGACGGCATCATCAAGGCTATTACCGCGGACGGGAAGCTCCCGTGCAGAGAAGAAGACGCAGATACCGTGATCGACGCAGAGGGCAATCTGGTGACGCCCGGTCTGGTCGACGGCCACACGCACATGGTGTTCGGCGGCTATCGGCAGAATGAGATCTCGCTCAAGCTCAAAGGCGCCGGTTATCTGGACATCCTCCGGGCAGGCGGCGGTATCAACGATACCGTCAAAAAAACGCGCGAAGCGGATTTTGATGAACTCTACGCAAAGACAGAGGGCTTCTTGGATGAAATGATGGATCTGGGCGTGACGACCTGCGAAGCGAAGAGCGGCTACGGCATCGATCTTGAGACAGAAGTCAAGCTGTTGGAAGTGCTCAAAGCATTGGATAAAAACCACCCGATGGATCTCGTGTCCACTTTCATGCCCGCACATGTCGTGCTGGCGGATTGGAAAGGCAGAGAAGACGAATTCATTCAGCTTTGCATTGACGAAATGATGCCATATGTCAAAGAGCACGACTTGGCAGAGTTCATCGATATTTTTACGGAAGACTCCGTTTTCGATGTGGCGCAGAGCCGCAGATATCTGGAAGCGGCAAAGAAGCTCGGCTTTGGACTCAAGATCCATGCGGACGAGATCGAAGCCATCGGCGGCAGTGTACTGGCGGGCGAACTGCACGCGACATCCGCGGAGCATCTGATCGTGATCGACGATGCAGGCATGGCGTCCATGGCCAAGGGCGGCACGATCGCGATGTGCCTGCCTGCGACCTCGTTCTATCTGGGCGCGACCTTTGCGCCGGCGCGCCGCATGATCGATGAATTTGAGATCCCGGTGGCTATGGCGACCGACTTCAACCCGGGTTCCTGCCCATCGCTGAACCTGCAGTTCGTCATCAACCTCGGCTATCTCAAATATCGGATGACGCCGGAGGAGATCTTGACCGCGGTTACGATCAACCCTGCCTGCGGCATCGGCCGCGGCGGAACCGTGGGAACGCTGGAAGAAGGCAAACAGGCAGATATGGTCATCTGGAACGCGCCGAATATGGAGATGCTCTGCTACCGTTTCGGTTCCAATATGGCATTACAAACGATCAAGAAAGGAATTTTGGTATAAAACTATGAAATTAGTAGATATGACAGTGAAAGACTATCTGGACCTTTTGAAGTCGGACGCACCGGCACCGGGCGGCGGTTCCGTGAGCGCGCTTTCCGCGGCACAAGGCGTCGGCCTGGTCGCGATGGTCGCGTCTCTGACCATCGGCAAGGAACGTTACAAGGACTTCGAAGCGGATTGCATCGCGGCGAAAGAAGAAGCGGAAGCGCTCTATGACAAGCTGACTGCAGCGATCGATAAAGATACCGAAGCCTTTAATCTGGTGTCTGCGGCGTTCAAAATGCCGAAAGATACCGATGAGTTAAAAGCAGCCAGAAGCAAGGCGATCGCAGACGCAACACTCAAAGCAACGGAAGTTCCGTTTGAAACTCTGACACTCTGTTTAGAGGGCCTGAAAGTAACCGCAAAACTCGTCGGCAGATCCAATCCGAACGCGGCGTCGGATCTCGGCGTGGCAGCGCTGAACCTGCTGGCAGGAATCAAGGGCGCATGGCTGAACGTGCTGATCAACCTGCCGGGCGTTAAGGATGAAGCGGCAAAGGCAGGCTTTGAAACAGGAGCAGCGATGGTCGCAGAAGCAGAGAAGCTGGCGGCAGAGATTTATGAAAGCGTAAAAGCATCGTTATAAGCGAAAGGAGAACAAAAATGGCACAGATTATTGAAAGCATTCCGAATATTTCCGAGGGCAGAAGACAGGACGTGATCGAGGCCTGCGTGGATCAGATCCGTACAACGCCGGGCTGCACGCTGCTGAACTATTCTTCGGATCCGAACCATAACCGGACCGTCATCACCTACATCGGCGATGCCAAAGGCGTGGAAGAAGCAAGCGTCAAACTGGCAAAAAAGGCAGTGGAACTGATCGACCTGACCAAACATACCGGTGAACACCCGAGAATGGGCTGTGTGGACGTTATGCCGTTCGTACCGGTCAAGGACGCGACCAACGAGGAGTGCGTGGCATTATCGCAGGTTGTCGGAAGACGCATCGCGGAAGAAGCGGACCTGCCGGTTTTCCTGTATGAAATGTCCGCGACACGCCCGGAAAGAAAGAATCTGGCAACGATCCGCAAAGGTCAGTTTGAGGGTATGGCCGAAAAAGTACAGCAGGAAGAATGGGAACCGGATTTTGGCGGCAGAAGGATCCATCCGACCGGCGGCGTCGTCGCAGTCGGCGCAAGACCGCCGCTGGTAGCTTACAATCTGAACCTCAATACTTCGGATGTACAGATCGCGAAGAATATCGCGAAGATCATCCGCGAAAAGGACGGCGGCTTAAGATGCGTCAAGGCAATGGGCTTCATGCTCGAGGACCGCGGCATCGCGCAGGTCTCCATCAACATGACCGACTACCGCGTAACTCCGCTCTATCGAGTCACGGAGCTGGTCAAAGCAGAAGCAAGAAGATACGGCGTACAGGTGATCGGAACCGAAGTCATCGGTCTTTGCCCGATGAAGGCGCTGGTAGACTGCGCGGAATATTATTTACAGATCGAAGATTTTGATTTTGACGCACAGGTCTTGGAAAATTACATTTTATAGTGTATAATAAAGATTGCCGACGCTCTTGCGGAGGCAATCATATTTTTTAGCAGGAGACATCAATGACTACCAAGGAGTTTTCCAATTCGTTTTCTCTCACCGACGAGATCGCGGACGTTGTGCGCGAGCGGATCTTAAAGGGGGAATACGAGATCGGAGAAAAGATCAAAGAAAATCAAATCGCAACCGAGCTTCGCGTCAGCCGCACGCCGATCCGTGAAGCTTTTAAACTTTTGGAAAACGAAGGGCTGATCGACTATGTGCCGAACCGCGGCTGTTTTGCCAAGGGGTTTACCAAGCAGGACGTCGAAGACATCTACGCCGTGCGGGAAGCGTTGGAAGAGCTGGCGGTGCGCTGGGCGGTCGCCCGCATTACGGACACAGAGGTCGCGGAGATGGAAGAACAATGCGACCTGATGGAATTCTACACCCGCAAAAAAGACAAAAAACGGGTTTTGGAAATGAATTCGTCTTTCCACGATGTGATCTACGCATCCGCCAAAAGTCGTTTTTTGGCGCAGGTGCTGCGGTCGTACAAAGATTACATCGATAAGACCAGAAAATCGATCTTTTACGAGCAGTCTTATCTGGAATCTATCCTTAAAGAACATCGGGCGATTCTGGAGGGCATCCGTGAAAGAAACGAGGAAAAAGCCGTCGCGGCCATGGCCAGACATTTAGAGTGTTCGCAGGCGCGGGCCGAGGCTGTTTGGAATTTAAAATAAAGCAGAATACAGAAGAACAGAGGCAGGAGCATATGAGAAAGGGAGAGAAACAACAAAAGCAGAAATTGAGCACGGCGAGATGGATCGTGATCTTAGTCTGCGCGGCGGTGTTCCTTTTTTCGCTCTATAACATCATCGATATTTTTCAGAAGTACAGCCAGTCAAAGGAGATCTATGACAATGCGGAAAAGACGTATACAGTGCCGGTTGAAGAGGAAGAGTCGATCCCGCCGGTCATCGACTTTGAAGCGCTGACGGCAGTCAACAAGGATGTGATCGGCTGGATCTTTGTCGAGGGTACCGACATCAACTACCCGCTGCTCAAAGGCAAGACGAACAAACAGTACCTGTTCCAGTCCTACGAGAAGAAATACGCGGTTGCCGGCAGTATCTTTTTGGATTACCGCTGCAGCGAAGATTTCAGCGACTACAATACCGTAGTATACGGTCATAATATGAAAAACGGGACCATGTTCGGCAAGCTCGACAAGTATCTCGAAAAAGATTATCTTGAAAAGCATCCGTACGTCTATATCATCCTGGCAGACGGAAGCTGGAACAAATACCGAGTATTTTCCTGCTATCAGGCCCCGGTCGACGGCGCGACCTACGATCTGCCGACTGACACCAAAAAAAAGATCAAAGCCTTTGTCAACCTGCTCAAGGAAAAGAACCTGTACGCGCAGGGGTCTGACACGGAAACAGGAGATCACGCTGCCGATCCGGTGTATACGCCGACCGGCGAGGACCGGATCCTGACGCTCTCCACCTGCACCAACGACAGCCGCAACGACGTGCGCTTTGTGGTGAACTGCGTGCTGGAAGAGATGGGGACCACCGTGACCGCAGTGAACGCAGAAAAGAATGATTTGACAGATTGAAAAAAATATTTTAAAATAGGAAGCATAAGAAATGGCCGTCAGAAGGCGGCGGGAAGATTACCATGAAGGTAGTGCGATCACAAGCGCTGTTTTTGTGGTTTTTTGTTTTTTGAAGAAGGGCGACCTTTCATCGTCTGAGATAGAAACGAAGATGACAGACAGATTACAGAATGGAGGCCAAAGATATGACATTACAGGAATTTTTTGAGGAAAATCCGAAAGCGGCGATCGCGTTTTCGGGCGGCGTGGATTCGTCCTATCTGCTGCGCGAGGGACTGCGTTTCGGGAAGGACGTCAAGGCATATTATGTGAAGAGTCAGTTTCAGCCGGAATTTGAGCTTGCGGATGCGAAGCGTCTGGCGGAAGAACTGGGGGCAAACATGCAGATCATCGAGGTAGATGTGCTGCAGCAGGAGGCTGTGATCCAGAACCCACCGGACCGCTGCTATTACTGCAAGCAGGCGATCTTCGGAACGATCCTGCAGGCTGCGGCAGCGGACGGCTATACGGTGATCCTGGATGGCACAAACGCATCAGATGATGCGGGCGACCGGCCGGGCATGAAAGCGCTCGCGGAGATGCGGGTGCTGTCGCCGCTGCGCCTTTGCGGACTGACGAAGGACGAGATCCGTAAGCGGTCACGGGAAGCCGGGCTGTTTACCTGGGATAAGCCTGCATATGCCTGTCTGGCCACGCGGATCCCGAGCGGTATGCAGATCACCGGAGACCTTTTGGCCAAGGTCGAGGGCGCTGAGGGCGCGCTGTTTGCGCTGGGGTTCACGGACTTTCGGGTGCGCGTGCGGGACGGCGGCGCGCTGTTGCAGTTCAATCGCGCGCAGATCGAGGAAGCGCGCGCACGCCGTGAGGAGATCACACAAAAGCTGAAACCGTGGTTTCCTGTATTGTTGCCGGACTGGGAGGTACGTTGATGGAACAGTATGAATTAAAAGAGATGCTCACGCAGGTTGCAGATGGGAGCGTGAGCGTGGAGGAGGCGCTGCTGAAGCTGAAACGGGCACCGTTTGATGACATCGGGATCGCTTCACTGGATTCCCACCGCGGGATCCGGCAGGGCGCATCGGAAGTGATCTACGGCGCAGGCAAGACCGCAGAGCAGATCGTCAAGATCGCGGAAGCTTTGTGGCATGGCGGGCAGCAGACGATCCTCATCACCAGAATGGACGCGGAGAAGGCAGAAGCGGTAACGCAAGGACTGGAGACAGGGATACCGCTCACTTATTTTGCAGACGGCCGCATCGGGCTGGTCGGCAAGAAGGCCGCGCCGCGGCGCGAGGGTTATATTCTGGTGGCGACCGGGGGTACCAGTGATATTCCGGTTGCTGAGGAGGCAGCGCTGACCGCTGAGATCCTGGGCAACCATGTGCGCCGCGTGTATGATGTCGGCGTTGCGGGGCTGCATCGGCTGCTCGCGCATTTGGATGACATCATGAACGCGCGGGTCGTGATCGCGATCGCAGGCATGGAAGGCGCGCTGGCGTCGGTCGTTGGCGGCCTGACGGATGCGCCGGTGATCGCTGTGCCGACCAGTGTCGGCTATGGCACGGCACTCGGCGGCGTGACAGCACTGCTGTCGATGCTCAATTCCTGTGCCAGCGGTGTCAGCGTGGTCAATATCGACAATGGTTTCGGAGCCGGTTACCTGGCCGGACAGATCAACAATATGGAGGGTTAGACGGATGAAAACATTATATATCGAATGTGCGATGGGCGCGGCGGGTGATATGCTGACCGCAGCCCTCTTGGAACTGGTGCCGGACAAAGCAGCCGCTTTGGTCAAGCTGAATGCCATGGGGATCCCGGGCGTTGTTTTTGAAGCGGAACCGAGTGAAAAGTGCGGCATTACCGGTACGCATATGCACGTGCTGATCCATGGAGAGGAAGAGGGCGCAGTGCCGTGCAGCCATACGCATGACCACGGTCATCATCACGAGCACGAGCATTGCCATGACCATGACCACGACCACCACCACGACCATGACTATGAGCATGCACATGACCATACACCTATGCCCGACCACGAACACCATCATGACCATGAACATGAACATCACCATCATGATCACGCGCATCACCATGAACATCATGGTATGGCGGAGATCCGCAGCTTGATCGCAGGGCTTGCGGTTTCGGAGACCGTAAAAGAAAAAGCGCTTGCGGTCTATCAGACGATCGCAGAGGCAGAGTCTAAGGTGCATGGCGCGAAAGTCGATCAGATCCATTTCCATGAGGTCGGTTCGATGGATGCAGTGGCAGATGTGACTGCCGTTTGTTTCCTGATGGAGCTGCTGGCTCCGGAACAGGTCATCGTTTCGCCGATCCATGTCGGCAGTGGGACCGTCTGGTGTGCGCACGGCAGACTGCCGGTTCCGGCGCCTGCGACCGCGCTGGTCCTGACCGGCATGCCGATCTACGGCGGCAGTGTGCAGGGAGAGCTTTGCACGCCGACCGGCGCCGCACTGCTTAAGACCTTTGCAGATCGTTTTGGTCCGATGCCGCCGATGACAGTCGTAAAAACCGGTTACGGCATGGGCACGAAGGACTTCACGCAGGCGAACTGCGTGCGTGTGATGCTGGGTGAATCGTTTGCGATGAGCGGAGCGGCCGCGGGGCAGTACTGCACGGCGGAGGCGGCCGCCGGTCAGGTGGCAGGAGCGGCCGCGCGGGAGGGCAGGATCACAGAGATCTCTTGCAATCTGGACGATATGACCGGTGAGGAGATCGCCTTTGCCGCGGAGCAGTTATTGGCGGCAGGTGCGCTGGACGTGTTCACCGAGTCGATCTACATGAAAAAAGGACGCCCGGCAGTCAAGCTGACAGTGCTTGCCAGAACCGGAGAGGAAGAAAAGCTGGCCGGAGAGATTTTCCGCCATACGAGCACGATCGGTGTGCGTATGCATACCGACAGGCGGTATGAGCTGACGCGGCACAGCGAGCAGCGGGAAACACCGCTCGGCACGATAGAGGTCAAAATCTCAGAGGGCTTTGGTGTGCGCAAGGAAAAAATCGAGTTTGCATCTTTGAAACAGCTCGCTGCGGCGAGCGGTAAGAGCCTGGCCGAGGTGCGGGCTGCGCTTGCAGATGAGGACGGGAAGGACGAGGCTGAGCATAGCGGGGCTGAGAACGTATAGCTTGCGCAAGGAAAGCCCCATTCGTGCAGGCGAAGAAAAAAACAGAGAGAAGAAAGAAACCGAAGAAAGGGAGCGGAACATGCGGCGGCAAACGAGCGTCAAAACTGCATATGTATGGCGAAAAGCACTGGAAATGCTGCTGATGATGCTGCTCCTTTCGGTGGTGGTTTTTGTGCTGGCAAGGCTGGCACCCGGCGATCCGCTGCGGGCCTATTACGGTGATGGACTGGAACGGCTGAGCCAGGCCCAACAGGAGGCGGCGCGCGAAAGGCTTGGTCTCAACGATTCTTTGGCAGTGCAGTATCTGCGCTGGGCGGAGGGCACATTGCGCGGCGACTGGGGGATCTCGTTTCAGTACAAGCAGCCGGTGACGGCGGTCATCGGGCAGATGTGGCAGAACACGCTGCTGCTCGGTGGGCTTTCGTTTGTGCTGACTTTTTGGTTGGCGGCTGTGATCGGTAAATTTTGCGTGCTGCATGAGGGCAGCTTTGCGGACCGCATGATCTGCAAGGTAGGGACGGTATCCGGCTGTATCCCTGCGTTCTTTTTGGCACTGATGCTGCTTTTGATCTTTGCGGTGAACCTCAAGCTGCTGCCGGTCGGCGGCGCATATGATTACGGGGAGAGCGGCAATGTGCTGAACCGCGCGCTGCATCTGATCCTGCCGACCGCGGTGACGGTGCTGGAGCATCTGTGGTATTATGCGTATCTGATCCGCAACAAACTGGCGGAGGAGGCACGTAAGGATTATGTCCTGTTGTGCAAGTCGAAAGGTATGCCCGCGCGGGAAATCCTCGATCGGCATTGCATGAAAAATATTTTGCCGACGCTTGCGGTCATGATGGCGTCGGCCCTGCCGCATATCCTCTGCGGCACTTATATCGTAGAAACGGTATTTGCCTATCCGGGACTCGGCAAGCTTAGCTTTGAAAGTGCGATGTATCAGGACTATCATATGCTGACTGCGCTCTGTCTGCTGACCGGAGCGGTAGTCTTTTTCTTCCAGTTTGTGGCGCAGGTACTCAGCGAGCAGATCGACCCACGCATGAAAGCGGAAGCGAAAGGGGGTCTTGCGGATGCATAGGCTGGACATGCTGCGCCGAAGTGAGCATAAACAGGATGAGAGCAAGCGAGGCGGAGGCGCGTGCCGGCAGCCACGGGTGAAAAAGCGGCTGCGTACGAAAGGCTTCCCGCGCGCGGCCTTTGTGATCCTGCTCCTGATCGTGACAGGCTGCATCTTTGCGGCATGGTTCACGCCATATGACGTTTCGGTCATGGACGGACAGGCGATCAGCTTAGTGCCTTGTCGGGAGCACCCCTTGGGCACCGATAGTATGGGCCGGGATCTGCTGGCGATGATCTTGTACGGCGGACGGCTGTCGCTGTATATCGGCGCGTTGAGTGCGCTGTTGTCAAGCCTGCTGGCGGTGGTCTACGGCGCGGTCAGCGGACTGGCCCCACGGTGGGCAGATACTGGACTCATGCGGTTTTGCGAGCTTCTGATGAGCCTGCCGTCGCTGATCTTGGTGCTGTTTTTACAGGCGATCTGGGGACAGCCGTCGCCGACGTCGATCGCAGTGGTGATCGCGCTGACGGCGTGGATGCCGCTGGCGAAGCTGGTGCGCAGCGAGGTGCGGCAGATCCGGGAGAGCGACTATATCCTCGCAGCCAGGATCATGGAGGCAGACTTCGATTATCTCCTGCGCAAACATCTGCTGCCGAATCTGATCTCTCCGGCGATGTTTATGGTAGTCAGCAGTTTCGGACAGGCGATCATCGCGGAAACGACACTGAGTTTTTTGGGGCTGGGGCTGCCGGTCTCGCAGGTTTCGTGGGGAAGCCTGTTGTCGCTGTCCAAGAACGCGCTGCTTTCCAATCAGTGGTGGATGATCCTGCTGCCGGGGCTCGTGCTTGTCACGACCCTGGTCTGCATCACCGAACTGGGCGAATACGTGCGCTTCCGCAACAACCGCTTGCAGAGCAACCTTTGATGCCTGAGCGAATGTCCTTGCACTGCGGGCACTTTTGAATTGACAGAAAATGAATTGGAGAACTACAATGCAAACAATGCGAAAAAATACAGGAACGAAGATATTTTCTTGGGTACTGCTGATCTTGCTGCTGGCAGGGCTTCTGACGGGCTGCGGCGCAAACGATTCGGGGACCGAGGAGAGTGAACAGAGCGTGCTGCGTTACGGCAGCGGCGATTATACGGCTATCAACCCGGCGCTGTATGAACATGGCGAGATCAATGCGCTGCTGTTCGCAGGGCTGACGGCGCACAACGAAAAGAACGAGGTCGTGCCGGGGCTGGCGGAGGACTGGAGCTTTGACGAAACGACCTGCACTTATACGTTTTCCCTCAGAGAAAATCTCACCTTTCACGACGGCGAGCCGCTGACTTCTGCGGACGTCAAGTTTACGCTGGAGGCGATCCTCGACGAGAAGAACGGTTCGGAGATCATTTCCAATTATACGGATATTGCGGAGATCACCTGCCCGGATGCGCGGACGGTGGAGATCCGTCTGACGCAGCCGAACGTGGCGTTCCCGGATTATATGACGATTGGGATCCTGCCGCAGCATTTGCTTGCAGGCGAGGATCTTGCGACCAGTGACTTCAATCAGCACCCGGTCGGTGCGGGACCTTATCGTCTGAAGGACTGGGATATGGGGCAGAGCATTACGATGGAGCGTTTTGACGACTATTACGGCGGGGAGCCGCAGATCGAGCAGGTGGTCTTTGTGATCGTGCCGGACAGCGACGCGCGGGCGATGCAGTTGGCAGCCGGGGAAATCGACATGGCGCAGATCACACCAAAGAGTGCCGAGCAGTTCGCAGACAACGAGGAGATTCGCGTGTACCGGATGGAAACAGCGGACTATCGCGCGATTGCCTATAATTTTGCCAATCCGTACTTTGAACGGCATCCGGAGCTGGCAAATATCCTGAGCTACGCGATCGACCGCGAGGCGATCGTAAGTGGCGTGCTGCTCGGACAGGGCGAGGCGGCGTATTCCCCACTGCAAAAGGGCGCGTACAACAATGCGGATATTGAGCGCTTTGCCTATGACCCTGAGAAAACGGAACGTTTGCTGGTCGAGGCGGGTTGGTCGAAGGGCGCCGACGGCTATTATCAGAAGAATGGAGAGCGTCTGGCGTTTACGATCGCGGCGATGGCTGACGACCAGGTTCGTGTGGATATGGCCGCGATGTGCGCCAGCCAGCTGCAGCAGATCGGCGCGGATGTCAGCGCGGAAACGCGGCAGAGTCTGGACTGGGCCGGACAGGAGGCCTGCATTATCGGTTGGGGCAGTCCGTTTGACCCGGACGATCATACGTATAAGATCTTCACGACTGATGCGGGTGATAATTACACAGCGTATTCCGATGCGGAGGTCGACCGGCTGCTGGCGGAGGCAAGACATACAGCGGACGACGCGGCGCGGACGGAGCTTTACCGTGCGTTTCAGGAGAGATTGACGGAGCACTTGCCGTATACCTTCCTCGCATATGTCGACGCGGACTATGCGATGAAAGCAACGATCCAGGGCATTACCGAAGGTACCGTGCTCGGACATCACGGCGTGGGCGTCTTTTGGAATATCGCACAGTGGAGCATGGATTAGAAGAACGAGCAGAAGAGCAAATGGAAGACAAAACGGAAAACAGAAATCGATGAGAGAAACAGGAAATCGACAAGAGCATATTTTGGAAGTGCAGGATCTGCAGCTTGCATTTTTCGGTGCGAACGGGCGCGTGGAAGCACTGCATGGGGTGAGTCTGTCTGTCGCGGCGGGTGAGATCGTCGCACTGGTCGGGGAATCCGGATCGGGCAAGACCGCGCTGTGCAGGGCGGTGCTGGGGCTGCACGCGAATCATGCCGTGATCGAAAAAGGACAGATCCTGCTCGCCGGGCGTGATGTTTCTGCGTTGACGGAACCGGAATGGTGCGCGCTGCGCGGGCGGGTCGCTTCGATGGTGTTCCAGGATCCGATGTCGGCATTTGACCCGGTCTATCCGATCGGAGCGCAGATCGCGGAAGTGCTGCTTTTGCATCCGGAGCGTCTTGCGGCAAAGGAGCTGCGTACCGGGCAAAGGGAGGCAAGCGACAAACATCATTTGCAAGAGGGAATGGCAATCCGGTGCCGAAGAAAGAAACAGGAACAGCGGCGCAGAGCGGAGGCTGAAGCGGTGGCCCTGCTTGGCAAGCTGGGGTTTGACGAGCCGCAAAAACGCGCAAAGCAGTATCCGCATGAATTCAGCGGCGGGATGCTGCAGCGGGCTGCGATCGCGCTGGCGATGATCGCTGAGCCGCAGCTTTTGATCGCCGACGAACCGACGACGGCGTTGGATATTGAAACACAGCAGGAGATCATGCAGCTGCTGCGCGAGACCTGCGTGCGGCAGGGCTGCAGTATGCTCTTTGTCACACATGATCTGGGCCTTGCGGAGCAGATCGCAGATCGCATTGTGGTGATGAAGGACGGACTGATCGTGGAAGAAGGGCAGACAGAACAAATTTTTACCTGCCCGCAGCATGCCTATACGAAGAAGCTGCTTGGCTATGCAGCCTACGGCAAAGGGACTTCGCATTATCACGGCTTGATCGGTGCCGCGGAACAAGGGCCGGCGTCGACAGAACCGGAGGTGCATGGCGCAGCAGTGCAGCAAGATACTGCGGCAGAGCCGGAGGTGGAGACGGGCTGTGCGGCGGCACAGCAAGATACTGCAGCCGAACGGAAGCATGCGCCGCAGCCAGCAGCCGAAGCTTCCGATACGCTGCTTGCCGTCCGCGGACTTTCCAAGAGCTTTCCAATCGATAAGCACAGCCGGAAAAAGGTACTTGCCGATGTTGATCTGGAGATCCGCAGGGGCGAGATCGTCGGTTTGATCGGGCCATCCGGTATCGGTAAGTCCACGCTGGCGCGCTGCATCATGGGGATCTGTGCGCCGGACAGTGGCGAAGTGATCGTGCGGGAGGGGGTGCGCATGCAGATGATTTTTCAGGATTCTGCGGCAGCATGCAACCCGCATATGACGATCGAGGAGATCATTGCAGAGCCGCTGGTGCTGCAGGCGAGACAGCAGCAGCGGGTCGGTGCGGAAGCGGTCGGCAAACTGAGCAAAGCAGCCCTGCGCGAGCGGGTACTTGCGGTGATGCAGCAGGTGGAGCTTGCGCCGGAGCTTGCCGCGCGGCATCCATATGATGTTTCCGGCGGGCAGCGGCAGCGGGCCGCGATCGCACGGGCGCTGATGACCGAACCGGACCTCATCATCTGCGACGAACCGATCTCCTCGCTGGATGTCAGCCTGCAGGCCGAGATCATCCATTTACTCAAAAAGCTGCAGGAGGAACACGGACTCAGTCTGCTCGTGATCTCACACGACCTGCCGATGGTGGAGCATATCAGCGATCGGATCGTGAAACTGTGATTATGGGCGCTGCAAACATTTCCGGATGTATAATGTACTGCTTTTCAGCGCTTTTTAGAAAATTTGTACGCGACAGGGATGTTCGGATAGATGGATTTTACAGATAAAGGAAAAGCCAACTATCGCGAAGAGGATTCTTTTGTCGAGCCGTGTCGAAAATGCTAGATATGTGTCGCCGCGCATGTGCAGAAAAGGTTTTTCGGTCCGGTTCGGCTTGTAAAAAACGCGAAAACCTGTGCAGAGGCTGTGCAGATTTTGCAAAATGGGCGCAAAAGCAGTACATTATTCATACTTAGAAAATTATGGAAGGCCAAGAGCCACGCAAGAGTCTTTGCGGCATTTACAGTCTTTACAGTCTTGCAGCTTTTCAGCGCCTCTGCACTTTTCGAGCTTGCACATTGCACGTTTCAGCAGGAGAGCATGAAAGGATTGCGAGGGGACAGAACCCGAGGCCATAAATCAAAAGAATCAAAAATCGAAAAGAACCGCATTGCTGCGGCTCTTTCCGAGAAAGTGTGTGTGTATTCAATAAAAGAAGGAAAGTTTGCTAATTGATTTACCATCAATCCCTTTTGACATTCTTATCTTAACATTCGAATGTGAAGAAAGGGTGACGATCATAAGAACTTTCTATACAAATTCTATGGGTCTATTCTACCATTGATAAGTTGAAAAGTCAATAAAACTCCAAACAATTTTATCGCCTTCTTCAATGGTAATTTCTCCCGCGCCGACATCCGGAAGTTCCCCGTTAACGGTGAAGATCCAGCCGGTCGTATCAGAATAATCGCCCTGCGCGAATCCGTTGATCTCCGTGACGTAGCTGTCGTTCTTTTCGATGGTGATGCTCATATCGTGGGACATACAGTAAAGCTCTGTCGCTTCCAGCACTGTCGAGCCTTCCTCGGCAATGAACGGATCTTCCTCAATAGCCGTGAAACCCTCAACATCCGGATTTTCCGTACCTTCCGTCAAAGAAAAAGTCAGGTTGGTCGGATTGACGACCGGATCCGGAGAATCTGCAGCGTCCTGCGTTGAGCAGGCTGCAAGGGTAAACAATAAAGTCAACATTAAAAGGATCGTAAAAAATCTTTTCATAATTCACCTCCCAAAAGATCATTGTTAAAGCTGCTGCGCGGACATGATCCGATACAGATCCATGTCTGCCTCTGCCTGTGCGTCATAAACAATACTGCCGCCCAAGACCGTCATGCAAGCATGCTGCTTCGCGAAGCTCTGCAGCGTGCCGTCCAGTGGGTTTTCCTCGAAGATCGCAAAGTCTGCAAGATAACTGTCTTTGATCTTTCCGAGCTTTTCGCCCATACCTAAGATCTCCGCGGCGCCGACGGTCAGCTGCTCGATCGCCTCCTGAACGGAAGCTGCAGCCGGATCGATGCCGGTCTTGGAGAACAGATCGGTTTCGTAGGTCCGAATGACCGAATCGCGGTATAAAAGATCCTGAAGATCCGACTCATCCACAGCGGCATCCGAAGCGAGAATGACCTCGTTCTGATAGCCCTTGCTGCGCAGATTTTCCGCCGCGAGATAAGCCATGTGCAGATCTTCCGCGGACAAGGCCTCGATAAAGATGCTGAAGCCTTTGTCGGAAACCTCTTCGGTGATGGCGTTCAGTGCGTCCTGTGTGAACGGGATCGGATTCTGCGCGTTTTCCAGATACAGGTACAACATTTCCGCGTTGATCATATCGCCGATCTCCAGACAGTTTGTCCGGCGGCCCATCAGTTTATGTACGATCATGCGCGGCTGCAGCGGGCGGTTGACCAGGTAGGAGCCGAAAAAGCGCTGGCGCATCTCGCCCTCGTTATATAAACCGAGGATGGAGTCCTCATATAAAGTTTCAAAGTAGTCCGGCGCGGCCAGATCCAGTACGGATGTAAAGCCTTTGTCCGCGAGCGCTTCGATCTCAAATTTGACGAGGTCCTCGATCTCGTCGAAGTCAAACGGGATCAGGAGATTCAGCACGTAAGCGACCGTAATGGTCTCGACCACTTCATCTTCGGCAGTCTGGGCGATGATCGCGTCCGCGGCCATGTTGGTCCAGCACTGCACGCCGTTCTGACATAAAAGGAGCACCGGCTTGTCTTCGCAGGCCCGGCTCAGGAGTTTGGACGAATAAGGAAAATCCGCAAGTTCGAGATCTTCGGCGTCTGCGCCTGCGTTTGGCTCCTGCGGTTTCAGATCGTCCCGATAACCGTAGCCGAAAAGGATCTCCTGGTCTTCATGTTCCTCGGCCCATGCGGAGACGGCGGACAAGATCTCTTCTGCGGACCGGCAGTCGGAGAGATCCAGATACTGATCCTGAAAAACTTTGAGCACCGGACTTCTGTGCGCGTCGATAAATCCCGGGAACATAAATTTTCCTTCGAGATCTACAAGCTGCGTTGCCTTGCCCGTGATGTTCTCCATCTCCGAAAAATTACCGACGCCGATGATCGTTTCTCCTTTTACGGCAGCCGCGTCTGCCCATGGAAGATCCGGATCCTGCGTAAAAATGTGACCGTTGTAAAAAATGATGTCTGCTGATTCTGTTTTTTTGAAAAAGCCAAAAGCCATAGACTACCTCCGCCAAAATATTCTTAAAAATATTGTACCATATTTTTTATACATATGATATACTTAATTGTACATTTTCATGCGGGCGGGCCAAAAGATCCGCCTGCGAAACAAAACCTGTGCCGAAAAGGTTTAATCATGGCAAGGAACGGATCCGGCAAGAGGATGCAAAGGAGAAGAACGATGACAAGAAGAATCGGTACGGTGTCCCGCGGCCTGCGTGCACCGATCATCAAAGAGGGCGATGACCTCAGAAAAATCGTAGTCGATACCTTTATGGACTGCGTAGAGAACGGCGAATTTGAAATCGGAAACAAGGACGTTCTGGCGATCACGGAGTCCATTCTGGCGCGCGCGCAGAAAAATTATGCGACGACGGGACAGCTCGCGCAGGATGTCAAGGCAAAGCTCGGCGGCGAGACGATCGGCGTAGTCTTCCCGATCCTCAGCAGAAACCGTTTCGCGATCTGCCTGCGCGGTATCGCGAAGGGCGCGAAGAAGGTCGTGCTGATGCTCAGCTATCCGAGCGATGAAGTGGGCAACCACCTGCTGGACCTTGATCTGCTGGACGAAAAGGGGATCGACCCTTACAAGGATGTTTTGACACAGGCGGAATTTGAAGATCTTTTCGGCAAGTCCAAGCATACGTTTACGGATGTGGACTATGTCAACTACTATAAAGGCCTGATCGAAGAGGAAGGCGCGGAAGCGGAGATCATCTTCGCCAACAACCCTCGCAAGATCGTGGACTATACGGACAAAGTGATCTGCGCGGATATCCATACCAGAGCGCGCACCAAACGTCTGATCAAAGAGGCGGGCGGCAAAGTGGTCCTGGGTATGGACGACCTGCTGACAGCTCCGGTAGACGGCTCCGGCTACAATCCGGACTACGGCATTCTGGGTTCCAACAAGGCGACCGAGGGCACGATCAAGCTGTTCCCGATCCACTGCCAGGAATTCGTGGACGGCGTACAGGCAGACATTCAGGCGCGCACCGGCAAGATCGTGGAAGTCATGGTCTACGGCGACGGCGCGTTCAAGGACCCGGTCGGCAAGATCTGGGAACTCGCGGACCCGGTGGTATCCCCGGGATTCACAGCGGGACTTGTGGGACAGCCGAACGAGCTGAAGCTCAAGTATCTGGCTGACAATGATTTCGGCGATCTCCGCGGCGACGAACTCAAGGCTGCGATCGAGCAGGCGATCCGCGAAAAAGATGACAATCTGGTGGGCCAGATGGCAACCGAGGGCACGACGCCGAGACGTCTGACCGACCTGCTCGGCTCCCTGTGCGACCTGACCTCCGGCTCCGGAGATAAGGGAACCCCGTTCATTTACATTCAGGGTTACTTTGACAACTACACAGACTAAGAATGATACGAGAGCGTCCGCATGCGGGCGCTCTTTTGTGATAGGCCGAGACATGCAGAGAGCTGCGGAAGGTGGTGCGTGTTACGATAATAAAATACTTGGCGACAAGAGAAAATTCTGGTATCCTATTTTTAATACAGGATTTGGGGCAGGGGGCAAGTGATCATGCTGCAATTTTATTTACAGCTACTCGATACAGAAGAAGAACAGCAGGATTTTACACTGCTGTACGAGACCTATCGCAAATTGATGCACTGGGTCGCCAAAGGGATCTTACGCGATGAAGGCTTAGCAGAAGACGCGGTACAGGAAGCCTTTTTGCGTATCGCTAAAAATTTTTATAAAATAAAAGAAATCTTATGTCCAGAAACACGAAATTTCGTGGTTATTATAGTTAGGAATGCAGCATTGGCCATGCAGCAGAAGCAGGCGCGCGATGCGGAGCACTGCGTTTACGACGCGGCGCAGGATGAAACACAGCACGCCACGGAGGACGAACTGCGTACGATCTTGGAGCAGCTTTCCTGCGGGTTTGACGAGACAGCGGACAGTTTGCTTGCCAAAGAGCTGCGGCTTGCGGTGATCGGACTGCCCGATAAGCTGCGAGAGGTGCTGTTTCTTTATGGTTATCTCGGATATCATATGAAGGAGATCGCCGCACTGCTTGCCATCAGCGAGGACGCGGCTTACAAACGGCTGCAGCGTGCCAGAAACATGCTGGCGCAGATATGGGACAGAGAGGGGGAGCGGTCGTGACGGAATTACAATTTCGCAAACTTCTGCAAGAAGCTATGGATGATGCCTATCGTTGGGTTCCGGATCCGGAGGACTTGAACTACGACTACACGTTTTCGCCGGAGTTTGATGTAAAAATGGAGCGGATGCTGCGCGAGAACGGTATTGATATCAAGTTAAAACCGGTTTCCGCAAGACGCGCAAATTTCGGACGGCACACCTTCCGCAGGGCGGCGATCGCCATTCTGGCGGCGGTCTTAATATTGGCTCTGGCAGCCTGCACGATCTACTTCTTGCGGGTCAACTGGAATGAAACACCAAACGATGCACAAGGCACCTTGGATGTTACCTTCGATATCGATGATCCGCAGGACATGCGCGGTGAATTTGAGCCGAAGCGCCCACAGACACCAGATGGATTCACGGTTGTGGAAGAAGTGGAGTATCCATTTTCCGTCCAAATAAAGTACCAAAGAGTAGAACAACAGATTATTTACGATCAGACGGGAGGTATAGATACGATGAGGCTTAGTATAGATAGCGAAAACAATGATTTACAAGAGATTGTGATAAACGGTCATAAAGGATATATTTCGCAAAAAGAAAAAAATTCGCATTTAGTATGGGCAGACGGTATTTCGTGCTTTGAATTAATTGGAAACGTCGACAAAGATACGTTGGTAAAAATTGCGGAGACAGTAGGATAGATTCAAAAAAATTTGAAAAAATAGAAATTTTATGTCCAAAATTCACGACTCGGACGGTTATTATAGTTAGAAGGGAAAAACTTCTAACTATTTATACGCGAAGGGAGGTGAATTTGAAATGAAAAAAAGAATTGCATTGTTTCTTACGGTTTGCGTAATTTCGCTTGCTTTTACTGTTCCGGCAGCGGCAATTGAGATAGCTCCTATGGCTAATAATTATACGTCCGCAAAAGCGAGTTTAACAATCGTAAAGGGTGAGGCAACTGCCATAGGAAAGCTATATGGATTTGATGGGATAACGACGAAAGCAACGGTGCATTTGTATCTCCAACAATACCGTAACGGCGAGTGGTCGGATTATGATGATTGGTTGGAATCAAATGCCGGATATGACTGTGTCGTAGTGAAAACGGTATCGGTACCAAAGGGCTATAAGTACCGCGCGAAGGCATCTTGTTATGCCTACGCCGGAAGCAAAAGCGAACATGTTACAAAATATAGCGCTGAAGTGGAGTATTGATTAAAGAAAGAGAGAACGAAAATGATGAAAAATAGGAACGTACGTGGAATAATCAGTATGGTACTTATCGTGATGTTAGTATTGTCGACAACAGCAGTTGCTTTTGCGGCAACCCCAGACAATCAGAGGGAAAACAAAGGTTACATAAGTGAAGCTGAAATACAAAAGGAAATCAAAGCAAAACAGCAAGACGTTATGGACAGCGTGTATGAACAATTAAAAGAGCAAGGCAGACTGGATTTCTTAGAGGACTACAAAGAGATTTTATTGCCAGAGATTGAATATAGCGTTAGGTATAAGTATTATGGGGATCAAGAGATTGCAACACAATCAGCGCATATTTTAAAATATAATTATCCGTACGGAGGGACTGTTGCAAACACTACAGTTTCCGGAAAAAATGCGCTATGCACATATTTGGATTTCGATGACTCATATTATTATATTCTAAAGAAGCAGTCGTCATATTATGTGTCCTCTATGTGTAGAGGCAATTGTAGGTTCTCTGCCACACGTGGGAACGGCCTTTACTATATTGTTCACGCTTCAAACAATTACAAATGGGACAACCTGTAAAAAAATAATAGATGCGGGAGGATACAGTAAAACCCTTACACTACGGGACCCGGTAACAAGGGACTACAGTTCTGTATTGCTTGGATGGGATACTTATCCATATGCGACGACATATGCTTTAGACATCGGGCAGCAAGTATATGTAAAAGAATTTCCTGAGCATAATCCGTTCGCAGCGGAAAAATAAAAACACATACAAAGAGTCGGGACTGTCAAATATATTGACAGTCCCAGGTATAAGATGCAATATTGTATTTGAAAATAACTTAAGGTGGATGCTTCCGGCATACATATAGAAGGAGTGCAGCAACAATGGGTGCAAGACAAACGTTAAACAGGAAAGTACGAAGCGGCATGCGGATTACTGCAGCTTTGGCAGTCCTTCTGGCGCTGCTGATACAGGGAATCTTCTTTTACTGTCTGCTGGGTCAGTATGATACTTACGGAGAACCGGGATATACCTATCCTGTCAGCTACGAGGAATGGCTGCAGATGATCGAGCAGGCACAGGGAAGGGATGCGAATTGGTTCTTGGATCACGTCATAGGTATCGATCTGGCAGTGTCTCTGGCGATGGGGATCCTGTTTGTCGTGTTTGTACGCAGGGCAAAAGCGGAGCAGATATCGCTGCGCGGCGTCAAACAGACGGTGATCGGCGCGTGTCTTGTCTATGCGGCGGGGCTTCTTTTCATTCGCCTGACGGCAGAACAATTCCGTTTATACATGAATTTTACCGCGGCGGAAGTGATCGCGTTGGCGCTGCTGATATTCTTTTTTCTCAATCGAACCGCGTGGAATGAACGAGAGGAGAAAAAATGGGGAGAGTTATGAGGAAAAAACGCGGTGCACCGGCGCTGCTGCTTGGGGCTTTGCTGCTGTGCGTGCTTGTGGGCGGCTGTTCCGAAAAGACGGAGACGACGCTCGGAGACCTTTTGGGAGAGGGTATGAGCGAGGCTGACCGCATTTTGATCACGCGCATAGCGGGGATGGGAAGCCCGGAGATGACGTACCTTCAAGAGGCGGCAGACGTAGAGAAATGCAAGGACACGCTGCGTGAAGTGCAGTGCCGGGACAACGGCAAATATCAATATGAGGAATATTCCGGCAGAACAGAGATCGACCTCGTGTTCTATCAGGAAAAGGACGGAACGCTTGTGAAGCTGGCGGAGTGCAGCTTCAGCGAGCAAGGAGAACTGTATTACCAAGGCCGCAAATATACGACGGACCAAAGTGCGGATCTGAGCGCATGGCTTTGATCTGCGCAAGGTCCGATGCACGATAAAAGATTGTGCAAAACGCACAAAGAACAGACGGATTCTTATACTCCCGGAGGCTTGTATCGGTGCCGAAACGGCATATAATATAGATATAAAGAAAAAGGAAGCGAAGAGCTTAAAGGGGGTTTTTAAGATGTTACCGAGTATCTTTGGTGAAAATATGTTTGATGAATTCTTTGATGATTCTTTTGATCACAACTTTTTCGGCGGACGTAATCCTTTGTACGGAAAGCATGCAAAGAACCTGATGAAGACCGATATTCGCGAAAAAGATGAAAACTATGAGTTCGCAGTTGAACTGCCGGGCTTTGCAAAAGATGAGATCAATATTGACGTAAAGGACGGCTATCTGACCGTCAGTGCCGCAAAGGGTCTGGACAAGGATGAAGAGGACAAGAAAGGCCGTGTCCTTCGTCAGGAACGTTATGCGGGCGTATGCAGCCGCAGCTTTTACGTCGGAGATGTAGATCCGGAGGACGTGAAAGCAAAATATGAATCCGGCGTCCTGACCATCACCTTGCCGAAAGCAGAACAAAAAAAGCTTTCTGCAGGCAGGATCGCCATCGAATAAACAACGAATAAAAGAAACAGGGATAAAACGGGAGCAGCCGCTTTGCCGCGCGCAAAGCGGCTGCTCCCGTTTTTTGGACAAACACTGCTTTCGGAATGAAAATATTGAAAACAGTAGCGCAGCACAACACTTTTTTGTATAATAAAATTTAAGAGGAATGCCTTTGAAAAGAGCAGGAACACAAGGAGGAAAAAAGATGTACTGGACAAAGCGTTACGAAAAAGAGATCTCGGTCGCAGAATATTTCGAGAATTATGTGAACATCGCGGAATTTTTGGAGTACTGCAAAGCCTGTCCGCGGTATGACCATATGTGGTCTTGTCCGCCTTACGATTTTTCGCAGGAAGATTACTGGAAACGCTACGACGACCTTTATATCCTCGCTTATCAGATATTCTTTGAGGACGGCACGACCGAAGCAGAGAGTCTGCGGATCATGGAAGAGGTCAAGGCGAGGATGAGCGAGGAACTGTTCGCGATGGAAGCGGAGCATCCGGGCTCGATCTCGCTGTCCGCGGGAAGCTGCAGCATCTGCGGTAAGGAAAACTGTACGCGCCCGCAAGGAAAGCCGTGCAGATACCCGGATAAGATGCGCTGTTCGATCGAATCCATCGGCGGAAACGTCGGCAAGACGGTGCATGATCTTCTGGAGATCCCGCTCGAATGGATCGAGGAAGGCAAGGTACCGAGTTACTTTGTGCTGGTCGGCGGCCTGCTCAGATCCGCGCAGGGAATTGCGGGATGAATTGCAAGAAAGCTCTTGAATTTGCGGCGCAAGAAGCATATAATGCTCTTGTATACAAAATTGATTTATTGAGACAAAGGAGATGTATGGTATCATGTACAAGGAAGCATTAAGACCCGTTTGGGCTGAGATCAATTTAACCAACTTAGATTACAACATTAAACAGATTAAAGATAAAATCGGCGACAGACAGATGATCGGCGTGATCAAGGCAGACGCTTACGGTCACGGCTCGGTGAAAGTTGCGGAAGTACTGCGCGCGAACGGCTGCAAGACCTTTGCGATCGCGACCCTGCAGGAAGCCATTACGCTGCGTGAAGCAGGCGCAAAAGAAGAGATCATCATGCTCGGCCTGACACCGGATATGTATGCGGATACCATCGTGGATTATGATATCACACCGGTTGTCTGCTGCTCCGAGAATGCAGCGGCTTTCGCAGCTGCCGCAAAAGCAAAGGGCAAGACGGTACACGCACTGATCGCGGTAGATACCGGTATGGGCCGGATCGGCTATTTAGCGGATGATCTGGACTACGCGGTCGAAGATGTGAAAAAGATCGCCGCACTGGAAAACTTCAAGATCAAAGGGATGTTTTCTCATATGTCCACCGCCGACGCGTTCGACAAGACTTATTCGCATCAGCAGGAAGCAAAATACAATAAATTCTATGAAACACTGACTGCCGCAGGGATCGAGATCCCGTTCCGTACGCTGGCCAACAGCGCTTCGGTCATGGAGCTGCCGTCGGTATACTTCGACGCCTGCCGTCCGGGCATCATCCTTTACGGATGCTATCCTTCCGACGAAGTGGATGTCAAAGAGCTTTCCATCAAGCCGGTGATGTCCGTCAAAGCGAACATTGTACATCTCAAGGATGTTCCGGTTGGCTTCTCGGTTGGTTACGGCCGCAGATTCATCTCGGAAAGACCAAGCAAGATCGCGACGATCGCACTCGGCTACGCAGACGGTTATCCTCGTCCGTATTCCCCGAACGCGAAAGTCATTGTGAACGGCGTGATCGCGCCGATCGCCGGCAATATCTGCATGGATCAGTGCATGATCGATGTGACCGATGTTCCGGATGTCAAGGTTGGTGATGAAGTGATCATCATGGGCAGTGACGGCAAGAACACCATTTTGGCGGATGATATCGCCAAGGCGACCGGCACCATCAACTATGAGATCACCTGTGCTTTCGGACAGCGTTTGCCGAAAGTTTATGTAAAATAACAAGGATTGCAGAAGCCGGGCTTTTTGCCCGGCTTTTTCAGATCGGCATGACGAGGGCACGGCACGCGGCATGGAATGGAGACGGTACGATGGAACTGAAAAAACAAAAGATCTTATCGCTGAAAGACAGCTTTATCCGCAGGCTGGAGCAGGATATCCTCTCCGGCAGACTTTCGGTGGGGCAGAAGCTGCCGCCGGAGCGGGAACTGGCCGACCGGTTCGGTGTCAGCAAGGCGGTCATTCACGCGGGGATCCTGGAGATGGAGGAAAAAGGCTTCCTCTCGGTCCGGCCGCGCGTCGGAACCTTTGTTTCGGATTTTCGCATGGACGGCGGCAAGGAAACGCTTCTTTCGCTGATGAACCACGACGGCGGCAGTCTGTGCGCCGAAGAGGTCAAGTCCTTCAATGAATTTCACTGCGCGTTGGACAATATGGTGATCCTGCTTTCCGAGAACCGGCTGAACGAGGAAAACTACGAAGAACTGGATCGCGCGGTGGAGGGCATCGGGCATGCCGGCAGCCCGGCGGAGGCAGCAGACTACAACTTTCGGTTCCATCACACGCTTGCGTTGGTCAGCGGCAATACGCTCGCCCCACTGTTTTACACAGCGTTCAAGAGCACCTTTGCATCGCTTTGGGAGCGTTACGCCCGCAAATACGGCATTCCCGCGCTTTATCACAATTCTCGCGTGCTGCTGGACTACATCCACGCAGGACGCGCGCAGGAGGCCATTTCGTGGAACGATCTCTACACGGACAATACGACGTTCGGGCAGCAGAAGATCCTGGAGGAATGATCTTGAGAACCGCTGCGAGCAAAAGAGAAATTTTTGTTGAATTTTGTTAAGAAATAGACTATGCTAGTAAAGACTGCGTGACTTACCGGGGGATCGGCATGCTAAGAGCAGGACAAAAGCAAAGAAAGAGGAATTTATTATGGAAAGAGACCGATTCAGAACCAGAACCGGCTTTATTATCGCATGTATCGGCTCCGCCGTGGGGATGGGCAACATCTGGCGTTTTCCGATCATGGTGTCAAAATACGGCGGCATGACCTTTTTGGTCGTCTACCTTTTATTCGTGATCCTGATCGCATCCTCCGGCATGATCGAGGAATTCGCGCTCGGACGCTGGGCTGAAGCCGGCCCGGTCGGCGCATTCGGTAAATGTACGGAAACAAGATTCGGCAGGCGTTCCGTCGGCAGCGCGATCGGTGCGCTTCCGGTCATCGGCGCGATGGGACTTGCCATCGGCTATACGGTGGTCATGGGCTGGATCTTTAAATATTGCTTTATGGGGATCTCCGGACAGCTTTTTGCGATGGGTACCGATATGGGTGTGATCGGCGGCACCTTTGACGCGGCGGCGCCGGGTTCGGAGTCGCTGGGCGCTGCGGTGCGCATGATGCTGGATGGCGGCATCTTTACGGTCGGCAACAGTACGTGGCAGATCATCGGACTGGCGGCGGCGCTGATCATCATGGCGATGGGAGTCAGCGGCGGCATCGAAAAAGCAAACAAGATCATGATGCCGGTCCTGTTCGGCCTGTTCTTGCTTTTAGGTATCTACATTGCCTTTTTGCCGGGTTCGGGAGAAGGCTATCGTTATATCTTCACGCTGGATCCGAAAGGTCTGGCTGACCCGGAAGTCTGGATCTTCGCGTTCGGACAGGCCTTTTTCTCGCTCTCGGTAGCGGGTAACGGCTCGGTCATCTACGGGTCCTATCTGGATAAAAGGGAAGATCTGCCGGGCGCAGCGCGCAACGTGGCGGTCTTTGATACGCTGGCGGCAATGCTGGCTGCGTTGGTCATCCTGCCGGCTATGGCGGCGGGCGGCGTGACGCCGGATACCGCGGGACCGGGGCTGATGTTCGTGTACTTGGTCAATGTGCTTAACGGCATGGCAGGCGGACGGATCGTCGGCATGATCTTCTTTATCTGTGTACTGTTCGCGGGCGCGACCTCGATCGTCAATCTTTACGAAGTTCCGGTGGCGTTCCTTCAGGAAAAGGCCGGACTGCGCAGGATCCCGGCGGTCGCGGTGATCGGGTTGATCGGAGCGGTCGTTTCCGTGCTGATCCAGCCGTGGACTTCGCAGTGGATGGACGTGGTTTCGATCTACATCTGCCCGCTCGGAGCTTTGCTTGCAGGCATCATGTTCTTCTGGATCCTGCCGAAGAAGACGGCCGTCGAAGCCGTCAACGAGGGCAGCAAGAAACAGATCGGGACATGGTTCCATCCGCTCGGCAAGTATCTCTATTGTCTGTGCGCGCTGGCAGCGCTGATCGCGGGCGCCATGCTCGGCGGCATCGGCTGACAGACCGAACGGCGATTGGCGGCGAGATGACGGCCGTGTGACGCGGTGAGACTGCGCGACTGCAGGGCTGCGAGATTGCAAGGCCGCGAGATTGTAAGACTGCAAGGCCGGACGAAAATGCTTTTGTATGTATAAACCTGCTATCTTTTTAGGATTTTGCCGTAAAAAAAGCATGGATCCAAGAAAGGATCCGGAAACTCCTAGGGCAGCGAATCGAAAATTGTTAAGGGCAACAAATGGTGCGTAAAATTTATATGTCATAAAGACAAAAAATAAAGCCTGAATAAGGATCGGATTCCTTATCCAGGCTTTTTGAAGCGAAAATGAAGCAATCGGGCAAACAAACCATGCTTTTTTTCGGCAAAAAGCATGATTTGGATCTAGTTCTATGCAGAAACCAAATTTTTCCACAGCTGATCATAGCAGATGCCGTGATCGATTTGCCGCAAAAGAAGTAAACTGCCGCTATAACTGTTCCAACCCGCAGCCGCAGGCAGACGGGTCGTCCAGCGAATGTTTTACCCGATCCGCTTCTTCGGCGGCTTTCGCACTGTTCCAGTGATCCATCGTGCCGACCAGATAGCCGGTAATGCGGCGGATCCGCTCAAACGGAACCTGTTCAAATTCATAGTTCAGATCGGCATAATCGCCGTCGAGATGGATATCCAGCGTTTTCAGCTTGCGATGATGTTTCCTTTCCAGATAATCGACATAAGCCAGCGCCTCTTTTCTTGGCGCGTCCCCTGTGATCGTTACACTCATATGACTCCCTCCTTAAAAGACATGTAACCATATCTTGTTGTTCTTTCTTGATTTTCTATTATTATACCACCAGATACAGAAAAAAGAAACAGGTGCGGCAAAAAACGCGGCGCATTTTTTTACGTTGACAGAAAGACGGGTTTTTCCTATAATGAAAGCAGAACGCAAAGGGGTAAGCGGACAGACGGAAAGAAAGGAAAAAAGATGGAAAAAAGTTTCAAAAAGACAAAGGTCTTAGTATCCGTGCTGGCAGCGATGCTGATGCTGGTCTGCGCGATGCTGCTGATGACCGACAAAGCCGATGCAGCGACGAAATATCAGGTTGCAAGTCCGTTCATGCTTCAAGGAGTGTATCGGGCGGATTATGGACAAGACGGAAATGAACGTGTGGCTTTGGCAGGCGGATATTACTGGACAGAATGGGGCGGAAACCCGGCTGCAAGCAAGCTCTATTATTCCAAAACCGAAGACGGCGCAGGTACGCTGATCGGCAAAACGGTAAACACCGACAGTTGGATCCGGAACCTTGACGCACGCATTTTAACCAACGGCTCCAAGGTTTATTACACGGTGGAAAGCACGAAAACCGGAACTTCGCAAGCGGGCAGCAAGACCGGTATCTACTGCGGCAGCGTCAGCGGCAGCAAAGCAAAGCTGGTCAAAACGGTCACGCAAAAAGCGGGCAATGGAAAGATCGATCTGGTCAATATCTACGGCGGCAAGCTGTATTACAGAGTGAGCTACAGTGATTATTCAAAGACAACACCGCTTTACAGTCTGGATCTGAAAACGAAAAAAGTGAAAAAGGTATCCGGGAACTTTAAAACGACGTATGACTATAACTCCGGCGGCGCGCGTTATCTGTACGGCTTCAGCACCGGCAAAGACGGTATGCGGATCTTTGACTGCAAAAAGGATAAAATTATCCGTACGATCGCCGGTGCCACAGGCAACGCGATAGACGGCGGACGGCTGTACTATCATGTGTCGAACAGTGAGAAAGATTATACGAAGATCTACAGCGCGTCCCTGAGCGGCGCGGATCGCAAGCTGGTCCTTGAAGGAATGCCGTACAATACGACGGTGAAGTTGCTAAGCAAGGAATGCATCTGCTATGAGGTGTATGTTGATGGCAGCGGCTTTACGCACCATATCTATACGACAGCAACCGGGGAGGACCGTGTTGTAGATTTTGATACGTTTTACGATTATATTCAGAACAATCCGCATGGCGCGAACATCTATACCGGTTCGACCATTTCACGAGGCTAAGAACATCGTTGAATAATTGAAACCAGAAAACCGTTGAAATCACAGATCATACGCTGTGGCTCAGCGGTTTTTCTATTTCACGGCAAAATCGCGCAGCAGGATCAGGAGCAGATTGTTGTTGTAGAGATCTTCCGCAAAATAGGAACCCTCCATCCAGCCCGCGATCGTATCGGCGTGCGCCGGGAAGAAAAGCTCGGCAGCCGGAAACAGCAGCGCCAGAAACAAAAGAACCGAGATCGCGCCGAGCAGGATCCCCATCAGGATGCCGAGGAACCAGTCCACGCTGCCGACAAAGCCGCCGCGATGTTCTTTCGAAAACGTGTGCAGGAGCAGGGCGAACAGCAGCCTCAGTCCGATCAGGATCAAAAAGAAGCAGAGGATCGTCAAAAGCAGCATCGTCAGTTTGTCCGTACTGCCGTCGATGAGGGCGGACGCGGTATCGTCCGCGCTGCCTTTGAGAAGATCGGGAAGCAGCTCGTAGGTTTTGGAAGAGGTCCATCTGGCGGAAAGCGTTTCGTGGATCTTGGACGCCGCGGCCGCGCCGAGGGCGGTCTTTTGCAGGAAAAACAGCGCCAGATCATCACAGAAGAGCCAGGCAGCGATGACCGAGGCGATGCCGCGCAGAAAACTGACGACAGTCATAGCGAAGCCTTTTCGCATGGAAAAAAAGATCGTCAGACTGAAAATGACCAAAACAATGAGATCCAGAATCATAAGAGCAGCCCCTCCTTTCATAAAATGATCATTGAAGATATTTTACTAAAAAAAGAAAGGGTCCGCAAGGCTGTTTTTGCGGCGGCGGGCAAGGGTGCCGAAATGGGAAATCAATACGGTCCGTACGTCATGTATTTTTTAAGTCAGCTGCTGCAGAACCAAAGAAAGGGAGCAGAGGAAAATCCGGGGGCGATAAACGTCGGCGCGAATGCCGCCGGATCGGCAGCCGGCGCAGGCAGCGGTCCGGCTGCTTCGCAGAACGATGCTGCCGGACGCGGCAGGGAAAACGCAGTCTTTGACTTTGATGAAACCGGGGCTTCGTGGGTGCGGCAGACGGATATCGACCTTTTAGAGAAGTTCTGCCCTGAGGGCGTCCGGCAGGCGAGAAAGCACAGTCATTTTCTGATCGGGCAGGCAGGCGCGGAGAGCTTCGTCGCGATACCGGGGAGGTTCTTAAAAGAGGATCAGCCGGATGGCGGCAGGACCGGCTTTACCCTCTGGCAGCCGATGAAAGGCGGACGCTGTCTGTATGACGAACTCGAAGATCTGGAAGGTGAGGTGGCAGACTATCTTTATGGCTATTGGATCGCGCGGCTCAACAGCCGGACGCTGGCACTCTCGGAGGTATAGCGAACAAAGATCACACTAAACAACAAAAATTTCCTTTACACAGAAAAACAAAAGTGCTACAATTAACTCGGAATAAACCGAGTCGGAAGGAGTCGAGTTTCATGAATTTTATCGGAAGAAAAGAGGAACTGGAAAAACTGAATCGAGCTATGCAGGCCGACGGAATGAATGTTTCCCTGATCTATGGACGAAGAAGAGTCGGAAAAAGTGAGTTGGTCAGCCAGGCACTTTCAAAAATCAGGGCAAAAAAATTATATTATGAATGTAAACAAGTTGCCGAAGGAAGCAATGTAAACGGATTGAGCGAGATCCTGTCTGAGAGCATGGGGTTTCCAAAGCTTGCATTTTCAAATATGGAGTCATTGCTTGATTACATCTTTGAGCTATCCGCCAAGGAAAAGATCATTCTGGTATTGGATGAGTATCCGTACCTGCGGGAATCCATAAAAGGCATGGACAGTATCCTCCAGGCGATGATCGACAAACACAGAAAAAAATCAAAAATTACCTTGATCCTTTTAGGCTCTTATGTGGAGGTCATGCGTTCGCTTCTTGAACATGAAAATCCGTTGTACGGAAGAGTGGATTTAACCATTTATCTAAAGCAAATGGATTATTATGAATCCTCCCTTTTTTACCCGGGCTATTCAGCGGAGGATAAGGTGAGAATCTATTCGGTGTTCGGCGGGATTCCATACTATAACAGGCTGGTTGACGACTCGAAAAGTGTAAAAGAGAATATGATCGATTTGATCGCGTCGCCGGGAGCCAGATTGGAGAATGAAGTCTCCATGTACCTAAATGCGGAACTCTCAAAGATCATAAATGCGAATGAGGTCTTTGAGGCGTTATCCAGAGGCTTCTCCAAGTACAGCGATATTCTGGCACAGTCACATGTATCGAGTGGACCGACGCTTGCGGATGTACTTGACAAATTGATCCGGATGGAGGTTGTGGCTAAGACATCCCCGATGAATGACAGAGGCAATAAAAAGAAAATGGCGTATCACATTTGTGACAATCTCTCGCTGTTTTATTACCGGTACATTTTTAAGTATTCCTCACAGATGAATATTATGAACTCAGAGGTTTTTTATCGGAAATATATTGAAAAAGATTTTGAAGAGCAATATGTTCCGCATTTGTTCGAAAATATATGTAAACAATATTTGATCCGCAAAAACAAAAAGGGCGAAATAGAGCCTGTCATTGAGAAGATCGGAAAGTACTATTATGATAATCCCGCAGAAAGGTCAAACGGTGAGTTTGATATTGTGACGCAAGATGAGCTTGGATACACATTTTATGAAGTGAAATTCAAAAAGAAACCGGTATCGGATGAAATGATCGATGAAGAGATCGCGCAGGTAAAAGCGACAGGGCTTGACTGTTACAAGTATGTATTTTTTTCGCGAAGTGGATTTCGCTGCAAAAAGAGAGAAAATGTGAAGCTGATCGACCTAAAAGAACTGTTCGCTGAATAAATCATCAAATTCGAAAGAAATCCACGGTACGGGATACAGTAGTACGGGATGCAGTACGCAAAAATGGTTGAACAATCCGTGAAAGTGTGCTATGATGATAAAAGTATGGAAAAGTTCATGATTGAGGCTTTGCAAGAAGCCAGAGCCGCAAAAGAGCTGGGCGAGATCCCGATCGGCGCGGTGATCGAAAAAGACGGCGTCATCATCGGACGCGGACATAACCTGACTTTGACCGAAAAAGATCCGACCGCACACGCGGAAATGATCGCTATCCGGCAGGCGGGGAAATATCTCGGCGAGACGCTGGGATGGAAGCGCCTCACGGGATGCAATCTGTATGTCACGATGGAGCCCTGCAGCATGTGCGCGGGCGCGATCGTCTGGGCAAGGATCGAAAAGCTGTATATCGGCGTCATGGATCCGAAGGCCGGAGGCTGCGGTTCCGTGTTCAATATCGTGCAGGAAGAAAAACTCAACCATTATGTCGAAGTGATCGAGATAGAGGACGGTCCGATCAAGGAAGAATGCGGCGAGATCGTACGCAGCTTTTTCCGGGAACTGCGGGCAGTCAGAAAAAGTACAAAAGAACAACAGAAATCGGAGGAAACAAAAGAATGAAAAGAGCAGGCCGTATTTTAAGCCTAGTGATCGTAACACTCATGCTTTGCACAGCTGTTTGCTTTGCGGACGGCGAAACGACAGGAAATTTTAACCTCGTGGACGAATACCCGCGGGACGGCGCGACCGGCGCCGCTATGGAAAACGTCGGCGTAAAGCTGTATTTCGATACAGAATTTTCGCAGGAGGTCTTAAAAAATAAAAATGATAACGCGTTCCAGCTGGTCGATCCGGACGGAAACAGCTTCCCGCTGATGGTGCTTTACGTTCCGAAAGAGGACATCAAGGAAGAGGGCGTAAAGGGCATCATCCTGGTCCTGCTCGACAATACCGGCGACAATTCCAAAATAAAAGTTGCCAGCAACACCGAATACACGCTGAAGATCTCTAAGGATCTTCTGGCAGACAACGGCAGCACGCTCGGCAAGGATACAGCCGTAACGTTCCGCACCATGAACCAGCAGGCCAATACCATGGTCAATATCCTGCTGATGGTCGTGATGTACGGCGGTATCATGTTTGTGACCATGCGCGGCGTGAAGAAGGCGGCCAAGGAACAGAACGAAAAGCAGAAAGAAGAGAAAGTCAACCCGTATAAAGAAGCGAAGAAGACCGGTAAGTCCGTAGAAGAGATCGTAGAAAAAGATCAGAGAGACAAGGCGAAAAGAGCGGCGAAACTTGCCAAAAAAGCCGAAGAAGATGACGACGATGACTACGAAGAGGACAACGGCAATTATAAAGTAAAAGGACCGCGTCCGATCTCAGCGGGCGGCGGCAAATATATCACCGGAAGAAAAGCACTGGCAGAGGCTAAGAAAGCCGAAGAAGAAGCCAGAGCTGCTCGCAGAAAAGCACAGGGCAAAGGGAAAAAGAAATAAATCTCAGACAGGTGAGAGGGCTTTGTCCTCTCATTTCGTCTAACATAGACGAAGAAACGGAAGGGAGATTTTTATGGCGGGCTTGCAAAAGCAGGAACTGGAACTGCGTTCTTATGCCAAGATCAATCTTGCGCTGGATGTAACGGGGACCCGACCGGACGGCTATCACAGTGTGGATACGATCATGCAGAGGGTATCCCTGTCGGATATTATCCGGATCTGCTGGCAGGAGCAGGCCGGTGACGCCGGAGCCTGTGCAGATCCCGTTCAGATCGTTCTGTCGACGAACAAACCTTACCTGCCGACGGACCAGCGCAATCTTGCATATAAAGCAGCACAGGCTATGATCGAAAAGGCAGAGGCCTGCGGACAGAAAAAAACAGGACTGCTGACGATCCGGATCGAGAAACGGATCCCGGTAGCTGCCGGACTGGGCGGCGGCAGCAGCAACTGCGCGGCGGTGCTGATCGGGCTGAACCGTCTCTGGAGGCTCCGGCAGAGCACCAAACAGCTCTGCGCGATCGCGGAACAACTGGGTTCGGATATCCCATTCTGTGTCCTGACGCAGAATACCTCCTATCGCTGTGCGATGGGCAGCGGTCGGGGAGAGAAACTGCAGGTGCTGCGGTATCCGTTCCGTAAATATCTGGTACTGGCAAAACCCGCGTTCGGCGTTTCGACGCGAGAGGTCTTCGCGGGGATCGACGATTGCGTGATCGAAGAACATCCCGATATGAAGCTGCTCAAAAAAGCTTTGATGCGGCGGCAGGATGAAGAGATATACCGGAATATGATCAATGTTCTGGAAGTTTATACGCTCGCGCGTTATCCGCGTGTCAAAGCGCTGAAGGACGCCATCGCAGCGACAGACGGCGTACGTAAGGTGCTGATGAGTGGGAGCGGACCGACCGTGATCGGGGTTTACGACAGCTTCGGCGCGGCGAGATGGGCGTGCAAGGAGATCCGGAAAGCCGGATTTGAAGCTTATTGGGCAGATACGATGAAGTAGAAGCTGAAAATAGATGCTGGATAAAGATGAAAAAAAGATGTAGAAAGTAAGAAAGAATTTCGAGGTGGAGGAAATGCTGAACTTTGATTTGCAAAATCATAAGCCGCTGCGTGAGATCGTTTATGAAGAGCTCAAACGTCAGATTCTCAAAGGAGAGATCGCGCCGGGGCACAGAATGATGGAAGTCGAACTGGCAGATGACATGGGCGTCAGCCGTACGCCGATCCGTGAGGCGATCAGAAAGCTGGAAAAAGAAGGTCTTGTGACCATTGAACCGCGAAAAGGCGCCTATGCGTCGGATATTTCCATTAAGGATATGGTTGACGTGCTGGAAGTACGTCAGTATCTGGAAAGTCTGGCGGCCGGTATGGCCGCGGCCAAAATCACGCCGGAAGAGAAGCTCCGGCTGCAGGAAGCAACTGAAGCTTACAAAAAGGCGGTGGAATCCGAGGATACGTCCGAGATCATTAAATGGGACGAGAATTTCCACAAGACGATCGTAGACTGCAGCGGAAATAAAACTTTGATCCAGATGATCTCTCAGGTACAGGAACTGGCGCTGCGTTTCCGGTATATCTTTTACGATGATTTTTCGAGATACAAAAATCAGCCGCTGGAGCATCAGGAGATCGAAGAAGCCATCATGAGCGGCAATGTCGAAAAAGCAAGAAAAGAAGCAGACGAACACCTTGCGCGGCTCAAAGAGTTCGTGATGATGCAGGGAGAAAAGATTATCAAAGGAGGCCAATAGGCCTTCTTTTTTTGCATAGAAACACCGGCAGGAGAATAGATTGTAGCAAGACCAAGTCTGGAAAGGGGAAAAGCTATGACCTATGAAAAAGGAATACCGGACTATGCAATGGTTCCGGCAAAAGAGACGGAGGAACGGGTGATCATTCCCGCGAGCAAGGAGGCGGTTTATTCTTCCGTCCAGGTGACCAATATGACCGAAAAACCGAAAACAGTGATCACGATCGAAGAAGATATTCTGGTACCGGATACCAAGCCGGACCTCCGAGAGATCCTGCTGATCGACGGAAAAAACCATCCGACAAACAAGGAAGTCAGCCAGCTCAACAAAAATGAAGACTATGTCAGCGTTTCCGGCGAGATCGAGCTGCAGACCCTATACCTGCCGGAAAAACAAGAAAACTGCGGGCCGATCATTTCCGTGCAGGCGCGCGTACCGTTCAAAGAACAGTGGCATACCGGCATTTCGCAAGGGGCGGCGCTTTTGCTGGATACGAAGATCGAAAAGATCGAATACATGGTGATCAACGAGCGTAAATACCGCGTCAAGATCTCACTCGCGGTCTATGCCAGAGAGTATACCGACCGCAGAGTGGAACTCTTTGAGGGTATCAACGGCGAGGAGATCCAGATGCAGCGCGAAAAGGTCGAGATCACCAACATCGCCCTGCGCAAATCCGACACGCTGAACCTGCAGGAGGATCTGCAGCTGCAGGAAGAATGTCCGATCGACAGCATCCTCCGGCAGGATATCCGGGTGGTCGAGAATTATAAACAGGTGACCGGCGAAAAAGTGGTCATTAACGGCTTTGTCCTGATCGATCTTTTGTACAGCTGCCGTGAGGAGGCCGAAGCTTGTGAGAATCTGCACCAGGCACAGGAAAAGGTGGAATTCACGCAGTTTATCCCGATCCAGACGGACGGCGACTGCGCCGGGAGCAACGTTTCCTTTGACGGGAGCAACCTGAAGGTCAAGATGATACAGGGCGAAGACGGCAAAGAGGTCCTGCGGCTGGAGGGCGACCTGCTGACTTGTGTGGAGATCTACTGCAATATCGAAAAGGAGATCATTGTCGATGCCTATCATCGGGAAAAGGACTTTTTGTGCGATTTTAAAGAAGAACAATGTCGGACGCTGGTCGGGACTACGATGGGCGAATCGTCTCTGCGCGAGATCTTTTCTCCGGAGACGCAGGGCAGCGAACTGCAGCAGATCCTTTATACGAGCGGAGAGATCCACGACGGCGAAAGCCGGTGTGAACAGGGAAAGGTCGTGACCGAGGGCAGTGTTCTGGCCAAGGTCATCTGCCGGTGCGCCGAAACCGGTGAAAACGGTTCACCGCGCATTTTTTCGCTCACCGAAGAGATCCCGTTCCGTGTAGTGACCGCGCTGCCGCAGCTTACAGGTGATGAAATGATCCGCGATCAGATCTATCTCAAGGATCTTTGGGCCGAAAAGATCAACGGCAAGCAGATCGAGTTCAACGCCGGCGTACTGGTCACCACGGAGGTCATGCGCCGGGCACCGTTCAAAGTGCTGGTCAATCCGGCGTTTGAGGAGAGCAGCGGCGGGCAGCGGCGCGCGCCGATGGTAATCTATGTGGCAAAGCAAAACGATCAGCTCTGGGATATCGCAAAAAAATACAAGACGACAGTGGAGACGATCGCGCAGCTCAACGAATTGGAGGATGACACGCTCCATCAGGGTGAAAAGCTGCTGATCCTCAAATAACTGCGGATCTTTCGGTATAAATCCACAAGGATCTGTCCATAATCTTTTCATCAGGAGGAAGATTATGGACGAGAGAAAGAAAAAAAGGGCGGAACACCGGATGCTGCTGCTGATGGCCGCCGCCATCTGTGTTTTGACGATGACCGGCGCGTGGACGCAAGACCGCACACAGGAAAGCGCTGAGGGCCGGGCCTGTGCGCGGCCTGCCGCAAACATTCTGACCGTCGGCGCGAGCGAGGGGATCGCCAACGAATATCCGGGGATCGTAAGATTTCATGTGATCGCCAACAGCGACAGTCAGAAAGATCAGAACATAAAATACATGGTAAGAAACAGTGTGTTTTCAAAGCTGGAAAACAGCTTGACGAACGAACTGCTGCAAGCAGAGGCAGACGGCGCGGCGGATGCAGACCGCGGCGAGATCAGCCGCAGCTACGTAAGAGAGCATCTGCCGGAGATCGAGGGCTGGGCACAGGACTGCCTGCGTGCGCGCGGCTGCGATTATCAGGCAAAGGCGGAATTCGGCGTTTGCGCGATACCGGCAAAGACTTACGACGATATTTACTTTCCGGCCGGCAACTATGAAGCGCTGACGATCACGCTGGGCAGCGGAAACGGTCAAAACTGGTGGTGCGTGGTATTCCCGCCGCTGTGTCTGGTCGACTGCCGAGATTCGGCCTACCGCGAATCCTTTCATGTGGACACACAGGGGCGGTTGGTCTTAAAATCGAAGATCCTGGAAGCTCTCCGAGAAAACAGGGACCGCGCGGAATAGACAGCCGGATGTTTGGAAATGAAAAGACTCAGCAAGCGGATGCTGAGCCTTTTCATGTATATAAAAACTATAGGAGAAGCGATTTAGTTGCCCGCGTCGGAAGAACCGCTCCGCGAGCTGCTGTTCGTTGTCTGGTTAAACTTCGCGGAGTCTTCCAGCTGCACGTCGCATTTAAGGATGTCGCTGCCTCTGACGACTGTGAATGTGACGGTATCACCGATCTTGTGGTCCTGAATGGTCTTGAGGAGCACGGACGAATCTGTGATCTTGACATCGTCGACATAGTAGATCATGTCACCTTTCTGCAGGCCGGCTTTCTTTGCGTTCTCACCGGTAACGTCCGTGATATAGACGCCGGTCAGAGAAACGCCGTACTGCATGGCAGTGCTGCTGTCGGTCAGATCCTGGATCACGATGCCGGCGGCAGGTCTGCCTTCGACATATCCGTTTTTGATCAGAGATTTGGCGACGCTTTCCACTTTATCGACCGGGATCGCGAAGCCGAGCCCCTCGACATCGGAACCGGACGATTTGGCAACGACCAGACCGATCAGATCGCCGTACTGGTCAAAGAGACCGCCGCCGGAGTTGCCCGGATTGATGGAGGCGCTGGTCTGGATCAGTGACATAGCCTTGCCGTCGATGGTGATCTCCCGTTCGAGCGCGCTGATGATGCCGTCGGTCGCAGTACCGGAAAGCGTTCCGAGCGGATTGCCGATGGCAACTGCCAAACTGCCGACCGAAACCTGATCCATGCTGCCCATGGTGACCGGAGTCAGACCGGTTTCGTTGATCTTGATGACCGCGACGTCGGTCTGCGCGTCGGTTGCGACCAGAGCCGCGTCGTAGGTCTTGCCGTTGTATAAGGTGACCTTGATGCTGTTTGCGCCGTCGATCACGTGATTGTTGGTGATGATATAGCCGTCTTCACTGTAGATGACACCGCTGCCGGCGCCCTGCGTAACATATTGACGCAGCCAGCTGTCGGTGGCGACGGATTCGGTCTCGATGGCAACCACGGAATTTTCATTTTTGGCGACGATCTCTTCGATCGAAAGTACGCTGCCGGTGGATTTTGCCAGATTGTAATTCGTCGTGTGGATACTCTTATCGACCGAAATCCCGCCGAAGCTGCTGATCGCCAGCGCGTAAGCGCCTGCTCCGACTGCTGCGGAGAGGATCATGCAGAGAACGAGCATCAGCGCGAAGAACTTTTTTGTAACATAAGGCGTCTTGTTTTTTTCTTTTGGCTTTTTGTGCGGAGCCTCCGCAGTGTCTACATAGACCGTATGTGTAAAGTCGCTTTGTCCACCGCCCGTTTTTTTGGTTTCCGGGCGTTCTGCTTCAAATTTATCCCAATCATCCATAACAGGTTGCCTCCTTTTTTCTTAGTTTCTTTTGATACTCAAATTATAATCACATTTTGTGTTTTTTCTGTGTAAAAAACATGTGAAATGTGATAAAATATGATGATAAAAGCAAAGAGAAAGAACGGATCCACAAACTAGTATGGAAAAATATTTAAAGGAATATACCCAGTGGCGGAAACAAATGCTGCCGACGGATCTGGCAGACGAACTGGAGGCGATCCGCGGAAACGAAGAAGAGATCTACGAGCGTTTCTGCCGATCGATCGCGTTTGGCACGTCGGGTCTGAGAGGAAAAATGGGAGCCGGTACCAACCGGATCAATTCGGTGATCCTGCGCCGGACGACGCGGGCCATCAGCCGCTACCTGACGGAGCGTTACGAAAGACCGGCGATGGTCATCGGCTGGGATACCCGCAGGCACTCTCGCGAATACGCGCAGGTGACAGCCGAAACCTTCGCACAAAACGGCGTGAACGTCTATCTGTTTTCCGGACCGACGCCGGTCCCGGTCGTTTCCTTTGCGGTCCGCCATCTGCGGATCAACGGCGGCGTCATGATCACGGCCAGCCATAATACAAAGGAATATAACGGCTATAAAGTCTACGACCATTACGGCGATCAGATCGACGATAAAAAAGCGGCGCTGATCGAGACGTATATCGAACGCGAAGCGGCTTTTTTGCCAAATGGCATGCAGGACTTGACAGACGGAGAAAAAGCAGGTACGATATCTTTTTTGGGAGACCATATAAAAGAAGCTTATTTACAGGCGCTGCGGGAAAACACCCCGTGGTGGGACACTCCGGCGCGCTGCCGGGAAGCGCTCGCGGCTCTTTCGGTCTGCTACACGCCGTTGAACGGGACCGGCAGGAATTACGTTCTGCCGGCACTGGAACAGCTGGGGATCCGGGATCTCGACCTCGTGCAGACACAGGAGGCGCCGGACGGCACCTTCCCGACCTGCCCGTCTCCGAATCCGGAATATCCGGAAACCTTTGAGGAAGCGCTTAGGACCTGCCGCGGCATCGCGGCGGAGGGGAAAGCTTTGCCGGATCTGATCCTGGCAACGGATCCGGACAGCGACCGACTGGGCGTGATGGTGCTCCACGAGGGAGCATACCGGCAGCTAAGCGGCAATCAGGTCGGAGAATTGCTTTTTGATTATGTGTGCCGGGTGCACGATGCCGGGATCGGCGGCCGCACACTTTGCGGGCGGGAAGTGATGATGAAGAGCATTGTCAGTTCCCCGCTGACGGAAGACATTGCCGGAGCCTATGGCGTGCAGGTCAAAAATGTTTTCACCGGGTTCAAAAATATCGCGGCGGAGATGGAAAAGCTGAAACGGGCAGAAAGTGAAAAGTATTTTCTGTTCGGTTTTGAGGAAAGCCTCGGCTATTTATACGGCGACTATACCAGAGATAAGGACGGCATCATGGCGGCACAGCTGGTCTGCCTCGCGGCGGCGCAGCTGAAAGCCGAGGAACGGACGCTTGCGGATCGTTTGGAGGAGATTTATCAGCGCTGCGGGCATCTTGCCTCGCGGACCTTTTCGGTCTATTACCGCAGTGAAGCCGAACGCCGAAAAATACAACGACAAATGCAGCAGCTCTTTGCGGACGGACTCAAACGCGACGGTTTCGCGGTCAAAAAAGAACTTTGCTACCGCAACCCGCCGCTGTACTGTGCCGATCTGGCCGATGGCGCACGGATCATCGTACGACCGTCCGGAACGGAGCTGAAACTGAAAACCTATATTTTTTCCCGGGGACAAAGCGCGCAGGAGGCAGAAGCCGCTGCGGATGATCATTGTGCCCGGATGCAGAAAAAATGGAAGGAGGGGATCTTATGAGTAAAGTTATGACCGGGATCGATCAAAGCGGTTCTTTTCGAGTATATTTAGCGGTCACCACGGATCTGGTGGAGGAGGCCAGAAACATCCACAACACGACGCCGCTGGCCACGGCCGGTTTGGGAAGAGTCCTGACGGGCGCGGGCATCATGGGCCTGCTGCTCAAAAATGAAAGCGATAAGCTGACTGTGCTGTTCAAGGGAGACGGCCCGGCGCGGCAGATCCTGGCGACGGCAACACAGGGCGGCGACGTAAAAGGCTATATCGCGAATCCCGATGTGGAGCTTCCGCTGACGGAGGCCGGCAAACTGGATGTCGGCGGTTCGCTGGGCATCGGAGAACTGACCGTGATCAAGGATCTGGGGCTCAAGGAACCGTATGTCGGTACGATCGCGCTGGTCTCGGGCGAGATCGCCGAGGACCTGACGGCCTATTATTTCATTTCGGAACAGCAGAACTCCGCGATCTCACTGGGCGTGAAGATCGATACCGATTACAGTGTGCTGGCGGCCGGAGGCATGATGATCCAGATGCTGCCGGACGCGCAGGAGGGAGCGGTCGACGCGCTGGAAGCGATGCTGGCGGATCTGCCTCCGATCACGACGCTGGTGGAAAACGCGATGGAAGCCTGCGGCGGACGGGAGGCTTCACAGGAGGAAATGCTGCAGCATATGCTGAAAGAGATCTTCGGCGGCATGCCGGAGGATTATCAGGTCAGGATGCTGGAATTCCGGGATCTGCGCTGGCACTGCGACTGCTCGGAAGAACGGCTGGAAAAGGTGCTGATGACCATCGGCGAAAAGGACCTGACGGAGATCATCAAAGAGGACGGCGAGGCCGAGATGGTCTGCCAGTTCTGCTGCAAGAAATACCATTTTGATAAAGCACATTTACAGAGGATTTTAGCAGGCATGAAGAAGTAGTTTGTCATGGAGGGCAGAAGTTTGGAAAATACAAAAAAACGAATCGGAGTTATCTTTGGAGGAAGATCCGGCGAACACGAGGTTTCGCTGATGTCCGCGGCGTCGGTGATCCGTGTGCTGGATACCGAAAAATACGATCCGGTCTATATCGGGATCACGAAAGACGGCGCGTGGAAGCGGTTTTGCGGCAGCGCGGATCAGATCGAAGACGGAAGCTGGCTGGCGTCCGCGCAGGATCTGAACCCCGGCGATCTTAAAAACTATATCGACTTTGCGCTGCCGATCCTGCACGGTCCTTACTGTGAGGACGGAAAGCTCCAGGGATTTTTTGAAACACTGGGTATCCCGTACGGTGGATGCGGCGTGCTCGCGTCGGCGGTCGCCATGGATAAACAGGTCGCGCGGCAGGTGTTCCTGCAGGCCGGGCTGCCGATGTGCCGCCATGCGTTCTTGACACGGGCGCAGTATCGCAAGGATGCGCAGGCGGTGATCGAGCAGATCGAAGCTGCGATCGGCTATCCGAATTTTGTAAAACCGGCGAATCTGGGGTCCAGCGTCGGCATCAGCAAAGCCAAGGACCGCGGCGCGCTCGAAGCGGCGTTGGAACTGGCGATGCGGTATGACAGCCGGGTCATCGTCGAAGAATTCATCGACTGCCGTGAACTGGAGACCGGGATCCTCGGAAACGACGATCCGCAGGCAGCAGAGGTCGGCGAGATCCTTTCAACTGCCGAGTTCTATGACTATGAGGCAAAGTACAGCGAGGGATTTTCCCGGATCTGCATTCCGGCTGCGATCACGGCAGAGGACCGGGAGGCGATCCGCGCCATGGCGGTCAAAGCTTACAAGGCGATCGGAGGAGAGGGGTATTGCCGGGTAGACTTCTTCAAAGACCGCGAAACAGGGAAACTTTATCTGAATGAAATCAATACGATCCCGGGATTCACCAAGTACAGCATGTTCCCGCTTTTGTGGGAAGCGGCCGGGGTGAAATATCCCGAGACCGTGGAAAGGATCATCGAACTGGGCTATGAGAGATATCACGCTGAAGATCACCGGAAAACAGTGCTATGGCAACCATGAAGAAGAGCAGATGGAATTCGTGACCGACGGGAAACTGTACGTGCGCGGAGATGCTGTTTATGTGGTTTACGACGAAAGTGACGTTTCCGGTATGGCCGGCTGCAAGACGACGCTCAGAGTCCGCGGTGACTCTCTCAAGATGCGGCGGATCGGCAGCACGGGGATGCAGACAGAGCTTTACTTTGAAAAAGGAAAAAGGATCAGCAGCACCTACAATACCCCTTATGGCAGGATGGGGATGGAAGTGCTGACGCAGAGGGTCGACAACCGTCTGGACGCGGAAGCGTATACCGGGAACATCGATATCGAATATCAGGTGAGCCTGGAGGGCATGGCAGAGGGAAAAAACCGCTTGACGATCGACATTTTATAGAGAAAACAGAAGAACATACAAAAGCAAACAAAGAGAAAAGGCAGGGAGACAAACAAATGAAAAAAGGTTTTGACGCGGAAAAATACATTGAAGAACAGTCGAAGTCCATCCTGGAGCGGATCAACGCCGGGAGCGGACAGCGGCTGTATCTGGAATTCGGCGGGAAGCTGGTGCACGACAAACACGCGATGCGGGTGCTGCCGGGATTCGATGAGAACGCCAAGATCAAACTGCTCCAGAGAATGAAAGATCAGGCGGAGATCATCATCTGCATTTACTCCGGCGACATCATCAACAGCAAGACACGGCAGGACTTCGGCATCACGTACGATCTGGAAGTGCTGCGGCTGATCGACATTTTCCGCAAACATGACCTGAAGATCAACAGTGTGGTCGTCACGCGCTATGAGGACGCGCCGGCGGTCAACCGCTTCATCAATAAATTAGAGAGAAGAGACATCAAAACCTATAAACACTGCTATACCAAAGGCTACCCGACCGACGTCGACACCATTGTCAGCGAAGAGGGCTACGGCGCGAACCCGTATATCGAAGTCACCAAACCTCTGGTCGTTGTCACCGGTCCGGGCGGCGGCAGCGGTAAGCTGGCAACCAGTCTTTCCCAGCTCTATCATGAATACAAAAGAGGGACCAAAGCCAGATACGCGAAGTTTGAAACCTTCCCGATCTGGAACCTGCCGCTCAAGCATCCGGTCAACATCGCCTACGAGGCAGCGACGGCGGACCTGCGCGATGTCAACATGATCGACTCGTTCCACCTGGAAGCGTACGGACAGATGGCCGTCAACTACAACCGCGATCTGGAAGTTTTTCCGGTCGTAAAGCGGATCATCGAAAAGATTACCGGCGAATCGGAATATCAGTCGCCGACGGATATGGGTGTCAACCGTGTCGGCTTCTGCATCACCGACGACGAGGCGGTGCGTGAGGCTTCGGTGCAGGAGATCATCCGCCGCTTCATGATCGCCAAATGCGACTATAAGAAGGGCAAGATCACCGAAGCAGTGCTGGAGCGTTCGGAACTCCTGATGAAAGAAGTCGGCGCCAGTGAAGAGGACCGCAAGGTCGTGGCACCGGCGCGGGATTACGCGGAATATAAGCGCAACTGTGATAAAAAATATGTCAATGTGGTCGTTATGGCCATCGAAATGCCGGACGGCAGCATCGTGACCGGCCGCAGCAGCCGCCGCATGGTGGCAGCCGGAGCGGCGGTGCTCAATGCCATCAAGAAGATCGCAGGAATCCCGGACGACCTGTATATGATCGCGCCGAATGTCTTTGGCAGCATCCAGGACCTCAAGGGCGATATCCTGCATTATGACCGGACAAGCCTCAACTTGGAGGAAGTGCTGACCGCGCTGACGATCTCGGCTGAGAACAATTCCTGCGCGGAAAAGGCCGTAAAAATGCTGGAAAAACTGAACGGATGCAAGGCGCACTGCACCGCGATCCTCAGCGAACGCGATGAACAGGTGCTCCGCAGCATGGGCATCGACGTGACTTGCGATCCCGAATATCTGACGACGAATTTATACTTATCGTAGGCTTAGGAAGACATATGACAAAAAGATCGGAAAAACGCAGAAAAGAAAGCCGCATCAAAGATATGCTCATGCGGCAGGAAAACTTTAAATATCGTCTCATCCTTGAGGGCGTGGCAGTGGGATTGCTCGCGGGCATGGTAAGCTCCGCCTTCCGCTGGACGCTGCTCAAGGCGGAAGAAATCCGCGGCCTGTTTCTGGACGGCGTGGCACAAAGATGGAGCCTGGCGTTTCTGGGTATTTTCCTGCTGATGGTCCTGACCCTTTTCGCTGCGTTCCTTTTGCAGCGCGAACCGTTGATTTCGGGAAGCGGCATCCCGCAGGTGGAGGGCGAACTGCATGGTAAGATCAACGCCAACTGGCTGCAGGTGCTGATTGCCAAATTCCTCGGCGCGGTAGCTGTCATCGGCGGCGGACTCTCGCTGGGCAGAGAGGGCCCCAGCATTCAGCTGGGCGCTATGGTGGGCAAAGGATTTTCGCGTGTGAACAATCGCTTCCGTACAGAAGAAAAACTGCTGATGACCTGCGGCGCGGGCGCCGGTCTGGCGGCTGCTTTCAGCGCGCCGCTGGCAGGCGTGGTCTTTTCGCTGGAGGAACTGCACAAGAGCTTTTCCACGGAGATTCTGCTCAGCACGATGGCTTCCGCCATTACTGCGGACTGGATCGCGTCCTATATCTTCGGGCTGCGTCCGGTGTTTGACCTGACCGTGACGAACGGACTGCCGCTGTCGCATTATTGGATGGTCATCGTTTTGGGTATCCTGCTGGGCGCGTTCGGTGTATTTTACAACAAAGCGCTCGCCTTTTCGCAGAATTGTTTCGCCAAGTTCCGCAAGGGATGGCTGAAGGCAGCGATCCCTTGCGTGTGCGTCGTGCTGCTGGCTGCGTTTTATCCGGCGGCACTGGGCAGCGGACACAGCCTTGTCGGGCATGTCGGCAGCGGCAGCCTCGGAGTATGGGCGCTGGCGGTCCTTTTAGCTGTCAAGTTCGGCTTTTCGATACTCAGTTTCGGTACCGGAGCGCCGGGCGGCATCTTTTTGCCGCTGCTGGTCCTGGGCGCTGTGACCGGAGGCTTCTTTACAGAAGCCGTCAGCCCGGCAGTCGGTTACGCCAATGATTATGTGTCGATCTTCGTGATCCTGGGCATGGCCGGTTATTTTGCCGCCATCGTGCGGGCGCCGATCACCGGGATCATCCTCATCAGCGAGATGACCGGCACGCTGTCCAATCTGCTGTCGCTGTCGTTGGTTTCGCTGATCGCCTATATGACGGCGGAAATCCTCGGCGGGATCCCGGTCTACGATCAGCTGCTTGCGCGTATGCTGCAGGGGGAGAACCAAAAACGGCCGAAAAAAAGCAATAAGATCTTTGTGGAAAGTCAGATCCAGATCGGCTCCTATATGGAGGGCCGCACGCTGGCGGAGATTGGACTGCCTGCGGGCAATCTGATCGTTTCGGTGCAGCGTGCCGGAAGGGAACTGGTTCCGAGCGGGCAGACGGTGCTGGAAAGCGGCGACAATATCGTGATCCTCTGCAATGAGGGAAACCTGACCGAGGTCAACCGCATTCTCGACAAAAAATGCCGCAGTATCTATCTGTATGCGGAGCAGGGAACGCAAGGCTGATCGAGCGCAGGAAAAAACCGCGCAAAATTCAGAATTTTACGCGGCGTAGTTCTTCGAGAGCACGGAGTTGGGAGGCTTTCTGCTTGTCCCACTCCAGCAGTTTTTCGGAATACTCCATGAGCCTGCCTTTTGAGAACGGGGATAATAAATTATAGTTGCTTAAAAGATCTGATGCCGAACGACTGAAGATTTGACTGGATGTAAGACTGTTGAGGAACGTATCGGGATCACGTTCAAACAGAAGGCTCATTTCAATGCCGAAACACTGTGCGATGTTAAACAGAACTTCCGCATCCGGAGAACGGTTGGCCAGTTCATACTGGACATAAAGGGAACGCGTGATGCCGACGGTCTCTGCCATGAGCTGCTGGCTCAGACCGTGATAAGCACGCAAGGCCTTCAGATTGTTCCCGATGCATTTCTGAATGACAAGATTCAATCGGGGTCGCTCCTTTCTTGACCGATACGGTTTGGGCAATATTGAAATACAACACTTCTTTGTTTCCTGTTTTCATTTTACAATAGATTTCCGCAAAAAGGAACAGGAGAAGCGGAGAAAGACATTTTTTAGCGGAATATTTTCACAAGACGTCCCGAAACGACCTCAAACCCGTGTGTTTTCTTCTCGAAAGTGAAAAAGCACTGTAAAAAATACAAGATAAGCGAAAGAAAGGGGTTTCTTTTTTGAGAATCTGTGGTATAATAGTTAATGGAAAAGAGTTAATTTTTTAACAAAACCAAAAAAGTATTTAAGATACATATTAAAAGGAGGCAATTTTAATGAAAAAGATTGGCGTACTGGGAACAGGCACAATGGGAGCCGGCATCATTCAGGTTCTGGCACAGAACGGTTATGAAGTTGTGATGAGAGCAAGAAGAGAATCTTCGATCGAAAAGGGACTTGCTACCGTTAAGAAAAACCTGGATAAGATGGTTGCAAAGGAAAGAATGACTGCAGAAGAAGCAGAAGCTGTATTTGCAAGAATCCACGGTTCCACTGACATCAACATTATCGCAGATGCTGACCTGGTAATTGAAGCTGCAACAGAAGATATGGAAGCGAAGAAAGCTCTGTTTGCGGAACTTGACAAGCTTTGCAAGCCGGAAACGATCATCGCGACCAACACTTCTTCCTTATCCATCACCGAGATCGCTGCTGCAACCGGAAGACCTGACAAGGTTATCGGCATGCACTTCTTCAATCCGGTTCCGGCTATGAAGCTGGTTGAGATCATCAAGGGTCTCACGACTTCTGACGAGACTAAGGATACCATCCTTGCGTTAACCGAAAAATTAGGCAAGACTCCGGTAGAAGTCGCAGAAGCTCCGGGATTCGTTGTAAACAGAATCTTAATCCCGATGATCAACGAAGGTATCGGCATCTTAGCTGACGGCGTTGCAGATGCAAAGGGTATCGACACCGCGATGAAGCTTGGCGCAAACCACCCGATGGGACCGCTGGAATTAGGCGACCTGATCGGTCTGGACGTTGTACTGGCGATCATGGACGTTCTTTACAGCGAATATGGTGATCCGAAGTACAGAGCACACGTTCTGCTGAGAAAGATGGTAAGAGCCGGCAAGCTTGGCAGAAAGACAGGCGTTGGCTTCTACGATTACACAAAGAAATAAAAAACGAACCGAAACAAGCAGCGGAGCGCCCATTTGGGCGCTCTGTTTGATTTTACGCAGGAATTCCCGGCAGCTCTTGATTTTTTTGCAGGAAGCGTTTACAATATTCTTATATGCTATCCCGTCTTGAACAAGATCTTATTTTTAGCTATTCTTTCAATTCTAAACAGAAAGGTGCAGCACATCGTCTCGCTGCAAACGGTAATATCCAATGCCAAGAAAAAAAATCGTGACAGAAGAAGTCATGGAAAATGCAGAAAAAACTCCGGAAACAACGGTTTCGGAGCAGGTTTTGATTGTAACGGAAGATCCGGCGACCGCTTCGATCTCGGAGGCAGAGCTTTCCGGCACGGAAGAGGACGCGGCAAACGGAGAAGGAAAAGAGAAACCGGCCAAAAGAGAATACTCAAAGGAAGAACGCCCGGAGGTCGAAGGGATCTTAGAGATCCAAGAGGAAAACAATTTCGGCTTTCTTCGGTTTTCCAATTTTTTGACCAGTGATAAAGATATTTATGTGTCACCGACGCAGATCCGCAGATTTAACCTGAAGACCGGCGATAAGATCCGCGGCATCACCCGCCTGCCGAAAGAAGGGGAACGTTTCGGCGCGCTGCTCTATGTTGTGACTGTCAACGGCGATGAGCCGGGCGCGGCGATCCGCAGACCGGACTTTGACGATCTGACGCCGGTGTTCCCTTACCAGCGGCTGCGGATGGAGAACGGCACGCGGGATCTGTCTATGCGGTTGATCGACCTGGTCGCGCCGATCGGCAAGGGACAGAGAGGACTGATCGTGGCGCCGCCGAAAGCAGGCAAGACTGTACTGCTCAAAAAAGTCGCCAACGCGATTGAAAAAAACTATCCCGATGTGGAGCTGATCGTACTGCTGGTCGACGAACGGCCGGAAGAAGTCACCGATATGAAACGCTCGCTGGTCAGCGGCGAGGTCATCTACTCGACCTTTGACGAACTGCCGGCGCACCACGTCAAGGTTGCCGAAATGGTGCTGGCACGCGCACAGCGGCTGGTTGAGCACGGCAAAGATGTGGTAATATTATTAGATAGTATCACAAGACTTGCGCGAGCCTATAATATGGTGGTGCCGGCATCCGGCAGGACCCTGTCCGGCGGTTTGGATCCGGGCGCGCTGCATCGCCCCAAGAAATTCTTCGGGGCGGCCCGCAAGATGGAGGAGGGCGGTTCGATCACCATTCTGGCGACCGCGCTGGTGGAGACCGGAAGCCGCATGGACGAGGTCATCTTTGAAGAATTCAAAGGCACCGGCAACATGGAACTGCACTTAGACCGCAGACTTTCGGAAAAGCGTATTTTTCCGGCGATCAGCCTCAACAAGTCCGGCACCCGGCGTGAGGATCTGCTGATGGATCAGGAAGAACTGGAAGCGATCTGGGCAATGCGCCGCGCGATGGCCAACCGGGATCCGCAGGATGTGACGAGCGAGATCATCGATAATCTCGCGCACACCAAGACCAACAAGGATTTTATACAAGTGATCAAAAAGGTATTGATGGACTAGAGAAAACAGAGGACAGAATATGGATTTAAAACGAATTTTTTTGAAAGACGCGTGTCCGACCTCCATCGGCGGGCAGGCGATCATGGAAGGCATCATGATGCGCGGGCCGAAGCGTACTGCTATCGCCATCCGGCTGCCGAACGGCAAGATACACATGAAGACACAGCCGACCCCGCAGGGGAATCAATGGGGCAGGATCCCGTTTGTCCGCGGCGTGGTCAATTTCGTGGCGTCACTGGTCTACGGAACGAAGATCCTGATGTATTCCGCGGACGTGCTGGAAGCCAATTACCCGGAGGAATACCAAAAGGATAAATTCGATATCTGGATCGAAACCAAGGTCGGCAAGGATAAAGCCTGGAACATCTTGATGGTTTTGTCCGTCGTGCTGGCGCTGGTGATGTCGATCGGCATCTTCATGCTGCTGCCGACCGCGATCGTCGGCTGGTGCGCGAAGCTGACGGAAAACGTCATCCTGCTGAACCTGATCGAGGGCGTTGTGCGGATCCTGATCTTTGTCGCGTACATTGCGCTGATCTCGAAGATGCAGGATATCAAGACGGTGTTCCAGTATCACGGCGCGGAACATAAGACCATCCACTGCTTTGAAAACGGGCTGGAATTGACGCCGGAAAACGCGCAGACATTCTACACGCTGCATCCGCGCTGCGGGACCAGCTTCCTGATGTTCGTCATGGTGGTGGCGATCATCGTACATGCATTTATGGGCTGGCCGAACGTCTGGCTGCGGATGGTGACCAGGATCCTGGTACTGCCGGTCATCGCGGGCATTTCTTATGAACTGCTCAAATGGGCGGGCAGGAGCAATAACATCGTGGTCGAGATCCTGAGCATGCCGGGACTGTACTTACAGAAGCTGACGACCAAGGAACCGAATTTCGCGCAGTTGGAAGTAGCGATCGCATCCGTTAAGGCGGTTCTCAACGACGGCGACGAGGTGCCTTACTTTGAGGGCGTCTGCGATCTGGACGGCAGACCGGTAGACGGCGAGGTCCGGTATTATGATCCGGCCGAGGGCGACATCAAATACGAGGGCCCGGTCGGAAAAGAGGCAGAAACGGAATCGGCGGTAAAGTCCGCGGAGGATGCGCCTGCGAAGGAGGAAAAAGCGTGAGTCTGGCATTAAAGGAAGTCATACGGATCGGAGAAAAAATGCTTGCCGACGCGGGGGTTGCCGACGCGGCGATCGACGCGAAAGAGCTTTACTGTTATATGGAGGGACTGGATCGCACCGGGCTGATGATGGCGTGGCAGCGGACGCTGCAGGACAATCAGTGCGAAGCTTACTTCCGCTTGGTAGAAGAGCGCGCGTCCCGTGTGCCTCTGCAGCATATCACCGGGACGCAGGAATTCATGGGTCTGCCGTTTGCCGTCAACGCGGATGTTCTGATCCCGCGGCAGGATACCGAAACGATGGTAGAAAACGCCTTGGAGCTTTTGAAGAGCGGCAGCCTGCGCGGCAATGTCTATGCCGCGGAAAAAACGTTCCGCGGAAGCGTCGAGGTGCTGGATCTTTGCTGCGGCAGCGGCGCCATCGGGATCTCGATCGCCAAACTGGATCCTTCCGCAAAGGTGACTTGCGCGGATATCAGCGCGAAGGCACTGGAAGTCGCCAAAAAGAACGCACAGGCAAATGGCTGCAAAGGCGTGAAATTTGTGGAGAGCGATCTGTTCGCGGCGGCGGATTTTCATGGAAGATTCGGCAAGGGAAAATATCAGCTGATCATCTCCAATCCGCCATACATCAAGCATGACGTGATCGGCACGCTGGAGCCGGAAGTGCGCGCGCATGAGCCGATGCTGGCGCTGGACGGCGGCACGGACGGGCTGGACTTTTACCGGCGGATCGCAAAGGAGGCGCCGGACCACCTCAAGAAGAACGGCGTGCTGATGATGGAGATCGGTTACGATCAGAAAGACGCCGTCAAAGAGCTGCTGCACGAAAGCGGCAGGTTTGAAAAGATCATCGGCCTGACCGACCTGACCGGCAAGGACCGCATCGTGGCGGCGACGGTGATCACAACGAAATAGGAAACGAAGCAATGGAAGCAGCGAATTTCGCTGCTTTTTCTTTTATCTCGGGGATCTGCAGCAGTTCCCCGGGCGCGTTCGCGGTCTCCAGCATGGCGAAGTGCGGCGGCAGGATCATATTCTTGTTCATGTTCATAGCGCCGATGATCTGCTGGGCGACCAGATCGCCGCCGCTGTAGCCGGAGACGACCAGCGCATAAACCCGCTTGCTGCTGAAATCATTGACACGGAAGACCGAGGTCAGACGGTTGATAAAGGCCATGATGTTGGCGCTCACGGAATCGTTGTAGTTCGGGCAGATCAGTACGACCACATCGCTCTTGATGATCGCCGGGTAGACTTTTTCGGTCATGACGCCGCCGTAAAAACAGTCGCCCTGCTCGCCGAAGTGCAGGCAGGCTTCGTATTTGCAGCCGCGGCAGTCCCAGATCTGGCCGTTGCGGATCGAGATCTCTTCGATATCGGTTTTTTCGGCGAGCTCCGCGGCGATCATCTGCCAAAGCAGCAGGCTGTTGGACGTGCGGTGATTGCTGGCGTGGACCGCAAGGATCTTTGGCTTTGAAACCGCGGGCGGCGCAAAGTCCACAAGCTTCTCGACAAGCTGACGGCAGCTGAGCCGGTAAGCTTCTTCAAGACTGCATGCCCAGAGACCGCTGCGGACGGTGAAATTATGCAGATCCGGACAGGCTTCCACCAGCGGCTTTCCCGGGAACAGGCAGCCGCAGCCGTTTGCGGCAAAGGCGATGCGGCGGCCGAGGTCTTTGGTAAAGAGATCGCTTTGCCCATGGACGAGGATGCCCCCGCGCGCGCCGGCAAGCAGCAGCTCTCCGGCATGCAGATGCAGAAACCGCAGCATGGCGTGGGTCTCACAGCTGATGCCGCCTGCATCCGTATCCGCGACAAACAGCAGCACAGCGCCGCGCAGGCATCCGCCTGCGGCAGCTTCCGCAAAAGCCTGATCGGAGCAGAGCTCTGTAAATTCCGTCACCTTTGCGGAGAATTTTACTGTTTCGCGTATGACCTGCAGAACCTGCACAAGTCGCGGATCCTGCGGATCGGATAAAGTTCGGATCAGATAAAACTTCATGTTTTTCACCTTCTTTTTTGTGTCTGCCGCATGGAAACGGCGGCGCTATTAGACCAATGCGCACAGATTGCGATAAGCGTGCTCGATCCGGTCATAAAGAGGCAGAGGAAGCAGGAGATCCTCATATTCGGTACAGTCCTGCTGCACTCGATTGCGCAGTCCGAGGAACGCGCCGTCGGCGCCTTTCCCGAAGTAGACCGAGCTGTAGTGCCATTCGCCTTGCAGCGTCAGCAGCAGAGAGATCGCGCCGGAGGATAAGGCCGGTGCCAGATACGGCTTGAAGCCCAGCGCGCGGATCGCCAGATTCGCTTTGACCGTCAGATCAGTCAGCTCGCGCGACAGCGCGTCGTCATAATGCTCGATGCTGTTTGCGATGATCAGATCCGCGCCATGCGGGCCGAACGCGCGCCCCTCCGTCAGGTAAGAGGCAAAACGATCATCTTTTTTTGCGTAATATTCCGCACGCTTATTCATCACGCCCAGCCCATAGCCATGGATCTGCGCGGGCGACAGGCCGGAGGAAAGCAGGACCTCCTTGCAGAGCGGATCGACCGGGTCTGAGACCACGGCAAAGAGACCGCGATAGTTGGCTTCCTTGGCGAGTCTTCCGTAGTGCGCGGCGATCTTGCGGTTTGCTTCAAACTGCAGCATGCGCACATCACCGCCGCTGCCGACCGGCGGAACCGCCTTAGTCGCGCAGAAGACAAAGAGGTCGCAGTCGAAGATCTCCGCTTCGGTGACCGCGGCGACCTCCGGAAGCGCGTGAGTACCGAACGGCCAGCCGATCTGGTTCATTTCCGCTTCGTAGCGTAAAACGGTGTTGGGGTTGAGATCATAGATCCCGATGCGGTCGATGAGATCGCCGCCGAGCAGGCGCAGCCCCAAAAGCAGGGAAGCGCCCACGTCGCCGAGCGCGGCGATATTGACACACAGGTGGTCTTTTTTGAGCGGCGCGGGCAGCGTCAGCGGGGCTTGCCCCGGGCAAAGCTGCGAAAGCGGCCGCGCAGCTGCTTTTTCCGGCGCGGCCTGTGCGGAAAGGGTCGAGTTTTCTTTTATCATTTTGCAGCCATCCTTTCTTTTGTTTCCTTAAAAAGTTTTTTCATACGGATCAGTTTTTCAATGTCCATTTCGACAAAGTCGGAAGCCGCCATGTTTTCGTCCATGCGGGTGTGACGCAGCAGATCCGGATTCTTCGGACTGGTGATGACCTCGCCGAGGCGCTTGAGCGTGAGCTTCTGTTCGAAGATCTTCTGATATTCGCTTTCCAGTGTCTTGAGGATCTCACGCGCGTTTTCCAGACAAGTCATCGAAAAATCATAGAAAGACGCGCTTGGGATCTCGCCCAGGAAAGAAGGTACCGCGAACGGAAGCAGCAGGTTCAGGGACGGGATCAGGTCGCAGGCCGCTGCCGCCGTACCTTTCGGCTTCATGCTGTCGCCGCCGATATAAGGATACAAGGCACTTTCATCGATCCAGCACTTGAGGTTCGGCAGGAAATAAGCACTGTCGACGCTCCGCTCCTTGAGGGTCATCAGATCGCGGCCGCGGCCGGTCTGAACGCCGACCACCGTATCCGCAACGACCACGCCGTTTGCCTTGAGGATCGGATCGATCTCGTTCATACGGTAACCCTTGTGCAGCAGATCGTCGATCAGGATGACCGGACGGTTGAACGAACGGATGGTACGGATCTGGTTTTCGAGTGTCGAGTAGTAACTCTTTTCCTCGATCGTAAATCCGGAAAGATCCTCATAAAAGTATTTTTCGGTATGCAGCGCTTTTGTCACCGTATTCGGGACCGCCGAACCCTCCAGAACCTTGCCGAACGGAACGGCCATATATCTGCCGTAGGATTTCACTTCATACGGCACCGGGGAGACCTGATTGATCTTGGCGATCAGGTGGATCATTTTGTGGTACATGATATCCGAGTTGTAGGAGAGCACCAGCTCGCCCGGATAAATGCCGGTCAGTACCTTCAGCAGCCGGTCATGCGCGTGCTCAAGCGCGTTCCGGATCGCCTGCCGGTTGTTCAGCGGATGCTTGATCAGCGTATCGGCATTTTTAAAAATGATCACCGGCGAGCGCATGTCCACGGCGTAGATCGGCGCTGCGCCTGCCGGAGCAATATTGCGGAAGCCCTGCCGGGTGACGGTTTCGATCATGCGCGGCGAAAGCCCGGCTTCGCAGCACGGATGGTAGACGACGTACGTATAGTCACGGGCCAGAAGCTCCGAGAGCATTTCCACGAGAATGATCTGTTCCTTGTTCGGAATGGTTGATTGTTCGGAAAAGAACAGTCCGCCGATCACCGCGATAGAACCGGCCGCCATGCTGCGGATATAAGCTGCGATATCCTGATCTCCGAACGTTTTGAGCAGGTCGATGCTGTCCACCCGCTTAACGGCTGCGGCGGCAGCGATGCGGTCCTCATTTTTGCCGTCCCGCATACAGAGCATGCGGACCGGATCATCCGACAGATAGCTGCGGACCGCGGACAGATCATAGCCTTGCGCGGTAAGGTCTGCCTGTAAGTCCTCCAAGATCGCCGGGCTGGCTGTCCCGAATGCTTCCAGCCGGATGTCACGGGCCTGCAGCACGTGTTTGTAAGCCGGTTCACGCATATAGAGACCGTTCTCGAAGATATAGTTCTGTGCGACCGGATCGATGAGGTTCGAAATATCTCGGCCGGAGTCGATATTTTCGCGGATCCGGGTGGAACTGATATCTTCAAAGTACTCTTCCAGATGCAGATTGATGATCTTGCCGCTGATCGGATAATGGGTCTGATTTGCGGACGCGTCTCGGCGTTCATCGGAACTGCGCTTGAAAATAATGTGGTTCAGTGTGTGGATCGAATCCGGCTGCGGTTCCATGCGATAGCAGGAAGCATTCTCGATCACGTCGCTTCCGGCCACAAAGTAAAGGTCTTTGCCCGCGAAGATCTTTTTGAGTTTCGCGAGGTCGGAAGGGTTGGCGATATTGATCGGGATGTCATCCGGGAAAATATAAATATTTTCTTCGTCAGAGACCGACATGCTCATGATCTTGCGGCGCTGCAGGCGCGGCTGCGTTTTTTTGGACCAGCTGAATTCGTCGAGCGCCAGATAAACTTCACAGCCCATGTCGCGGATCTCGCGGGCGATCGCCTTGTGGCTGAGGCTGAACGGGTCAAAGGTACCCGGGAAGAAGGCGACCTTTTTCGCATCGGCGGCAGGAAACGCGCCTGCTTCCAGCTCGTGATCGCAGATAAAGCGATACAGATGCTTCAGGACAGCCGCATTGTGGAAAAAGTCCAGTTCGCTTTCACTGCGGGACTCGTAAAGCGCCAGGATCCGTTTGCCGCAGTGGCGGAAGAGGTCGTGTTTTTCCTGCAGGGAAAGCTTCGCGGAGCCGAACAGATTGCGGCCGATGCTCCACAGCGCTTCTCGGCTGATGGACGGACTGTAATTTGCGAATCCGCGCACGATCAGACTGAGCACCCGGTATTTGCGGCTGCTGCTGTGCGCTTCTGTCTCCTGCTCGCCGAACAGTGTGCGGTAAAGATCGTAATGCTCGATGACTACGCCGAGAGTGTGCAGGACAGCGCCTACTACCTGTCCGTTTGTGGAACTGAAGAATTTTTCCAGATCCAAAAGCAGTTCGTCCAGCTCGCGCGGCGGCAGATGCAGCATGATCACGCCCAGATAGTCCGGAATGTATTTGGAAAACTGATAGTCGCCGATCTCCAGACCTTTGCTGAGCTCGACCGCAATCTCGTTGCGCTGCTCGAGCGGCAGACGGTCGATCATGGAAACCAGCGCACGGCCGGCGAATTTTCGCACGACCACGGTCTCACTGACTTTAACCAGATTGCCCAGATGCGTGGCGACATGCAGCGCCTGCCCATCGGTTCCGGCTTGTTCCAGCGCGCGCAGCATGAGCTGGATGTTAGCGATCTTGACCGGCCAAGGGGTGCTCGCTTTGAGATTATCCAGATACATTTCCGAGAGGTCTTCCCGTGAAAGCTCCTTTTCCGGATCAAAGCCCAGACAGAGTTTGATGTCGTGATCATAGGCCCGGTTGAAGCGTGCTCCGAGGAAGTGATGCTTAACGTCGATGGCAGCAGCTTTGAGACCGAGATCCTCTTCCGCGATCATGCGCTCAGCGAAAGCCAGGATGTCTGCAGCCTGCTCCGGCGTGAAAAATTCCGGTTCCAGCGTGACCGCGGTCTGCAGCAGGGATTCCTTGCTGCGGTAAGTCAGAACGTCGCTGCGGTACCATGTCAGCAATTGTTCGGCGTATTCCCGGCGTCTTTCCGGCTGTGCGGATGCCAGAAGCGCGTAGGCGGCGCTTTTCAGACTGTTTTCCAGCCATTTTTTGTGCTGCTCCGTCAGTTTATGATCCGGGATCAGCATGCTTTTGAGTGTATCTTTCCAAAGTGAAAGATTGGTGATATCCTTATGCGGCGGCAGAACGCCTGCCGGCAGTTCTTTTTTGTATTCTTCGTTGAAGTGCGCGACGATCTGCCCGATGACCTCGGCGGCTTGATTGCGGATATCGCTTTCTTTATTGACCAGAAGCTCGGTCAGGAAGCGAAGGGTCATCAGCTTTTGCTTTTCCGTCATATAGGTCGAATACTCGCCCAGAATGGAAACATAGGTACGCAGGTTCTTCCAGTTTTTTTCGCTGCGCGCGGTTTCGATCAGATTCGCGAAATCCTCCTGATTGTAGAATTTGTTCATCAGGCGGATATTATGTGCGATGGAAAGATTTTTGAATTCACGGATCACCGCCGCGCTTTCCAAAAGCGCGTAGTCGGCCGGCTGCACCGCGGTCGGCTGCGGGGGGAGACTGCACGGCATCGCCGGCAGATCGACGCAGACGCCGAGCGCTTTCAGATAGGATTCGAAATCCTGCAGCTTGTTGTAGACTTTGCGGTAACGGTGCTCTTTGGCGGCGTCCACGTTGTCCAGCTTGTGCAGGATCACGTCAAAGGATTTTGCCAGCGTGTAAAAGTGGACGATCTCCGCACCGTCGGCATTGCGGCTGCTTTTTACCCGAAAATCCGCATAGATCAGGAGCAGGGACTCGGCGGACAGATTGTCCAGTTCCAAATCCCAAGTGGAGTGATTGGCAGCGATATGCCCGATCATCGGCATACTGAAGCGGTTAAAACAGAGATCGGTATAGTAGTAGTGCAGATACGGGATCCGCTTTTCTTCGCTTTTTTTGCAGCCGTATTTGCCGATGTCGTGCCCGGCGGCAGCGCCGGAGATCAGGCCCAGATCGACCGGGACCTGCAGAGTCGCGAGCTGTCTGGCCGCATGCATGGCGACATAGTGTACGCCGGCGATATGTCCCAGCGTATTGAACGGTGTCAGCTCAACGCCCAGACGCATAAATTCGTAAATATAATGGCGGGAAGCCGTACGCAGGAGCTGGCGGTATTCGCCGCTCCCGGAGTGCTGCTCGCTCTCCTGCGGCGTCAGCGTCATAAAATCGACCGTCGGATCGAACGGAAGGGTCTGCCGTTCATACCGGTACAGCGCTTTCAAAAACTGCAGCAGGAACAGACGCGCGGCTCTCTGCGCCGGCGTTTCGGCGCTTCCGGCCGGTTTTTCCGGGAAAAGGCGGTGAAGCACCCGCTGATAGGCGTGCTGCAGCCATCCCTCTTCCGGCGCTTCGCAGAAGCGGTCTAACTGCGGCCGGATCTCGGCCAGCACTTTTTGTGCGCAAAACCGACCGCGGGCGTCGGTGCAGGCAAGCAGCCGTTCGGCAAGCTGCCGCGTTCCCTCGGCACGCAGCAATGCGGTCATTTCGTCGGGATTCATCTTAATGCGCCTGAGAAAATCTTTTTCTGTCATACAGGCAAGGATCGTATGAGAAAGCTGTGTGTATGGGTCCGTCTTATGTTCCATGATCTTGCACTCCTCGTATCATATTTTTTCTAGGCTAAGTATAGCACAGCAGGGGTGCGCCTGCAATGCGGTTGATAAGAATTGCACGGGCCAAAAACATCGTGTATAATGAGAAGCAGCAATATGAAGGAAACTTGGACAGTGGAGAAAAGAACGCAATGAATATAAACTGGGAGTACTTATTTTCGAATATGATTTTAAAGAGAGGGGAGGACTACTTCCGAGCAGGCAAGGTCCTCGCGCAGAGGGGAAATCAAGGACGGGACACAAAGGTCTTTTATGTTTACGGCACAAAACCTTATGTTGTTAAGATCACGCGGGGCGATGCCTCGATCAGCAGTCTGCAGTGCAGCTGCCCGCACGCGCAGGACGGTCGTCGCTGCAAGCACATGGCAGCGGCATTGTTTAAAATGGAAGCGGACGGGGAATTGAAGATCCGGGCAGCAAAAAAAGCGGACAAAACATCGAAAGCCGGCGTGAAACCGCAGAAGGTAAAAAAAGCGCCGCCGGTACGTGTTTTCCCGTTTCGGGCAGAGACTGCCGGCGAAAACGGCGAAAAGCCGTATCGGTTCTACGATCTGGACAAAGCGGCGGCTCCGTACCCAATCTATGAGCAGGATCTCCGAGATGCACAAACACTGATCGAACAGCATAAGATCGAGCTGGACTCGGTGCAGGAAGGATTCCGGCGGGGTTATTACGGTGAAATGGAGCGCCAGTGCGCAGTTTATGGAAATTATACGGTGACGAGACCGGTCGGCATCCTTTTTTCAAAGGACAAGATCCTTGACACGGATTGTGGGGTGCCGGACTGCCCGCAGTATGCGGATGCCTATCAATATTATTTTTATGGTGCCAACAAACGAAGTTTATGTACACATACGCTCGCGCTTCTGCTGCTGGCACAGGATTATATCGCGAAGGAGCATATCGGTGACGCGACCGACTATAACGGCGTTCGGCTGCTGCGGGAATGCCGTGCGAAACGTGCGGCAAATCGCCGGATGGAAGCTGCGGAGGAAACCGCAAAAGGGCAGATCCATCTGGAACCGCGCCTGGACGTGGAAGCAGACGGAAGTTTTCATCTGGCTTTTCGGGTCGGACGCGAAAAACTGTATGTGGTAAAGAATCTGACCGAGCTCGTGGATACCGTGGAATCACATGGAGAAATGAAGCTTGGTACAAAACATGTGCTTTCCTTTGTGTCCGATCGTCTGGATGATGAGGCGCAGAGGCTCTATCGCTTCATGAAAAAAGAAGTGAAGTCGGTGGAAATGCGGAATGCGGAACTGCAGCAAAAATATGGCCAAGAGTTTGGCAGTCTAAAAGCATCGATTCCGCTTTACGGAAGGACACTGGATGAATTTTATACGCTGATGGAAGCAAAGCGTTTCCCGTTTACGGATCGCTCGCAAGGTTCCAAGCGGAGCGGAGAAGCAGGGTGCGTACGAAAAAGCCCGAAGATCAAGCTTTGTATGGTCCGCCGATCGGATGCGTCCGGCAGTTTCGAGGGGATCGAACTGAACGGGCGGCTTCCGAAGCTCGTAAACGGGACAGATCACATCTATTTCTTTGATGGAGAGAACCTCAGCCGAGCGGATGATGAAAATCTGGAGCTGTTGGACTCTCTGCGAGACAGGCGGTATGATGACGAAGTTTCCCTTGTGATCGGCAGAAGAAACCTTTCGGAATTTTACTACCGCATGCTGCCGATCCTAAAGGAATTCGCGGAGATTGAGATCAAAGACGCTGACGAAATTGAAAAATACTTGTATCCGGAAGCAGAATTCAGTTTCTTTCTGGATGTGGAGGACGGCATGCTTTCCTGTGAGGCAAAGGTGCGTTACGGAGAAAACACAACCGTTCCGGCAGGTGCAAAAATGGCAAACCTGCTGGAAGCACTGCCGCGAGAGGAGACACAACACGCGGCAAAGGATGAGGCCTATGAAGAATACCGCGATCTTAATTTAGAACGGGAAACGATGGAGCGGGTTCTGGAATATTTCCCGTACGGCGACGGCAGCGGCGTACGGTACAGCGGGGAAACAGAAGAACAGCAATATAAGGTACTGGAAACCGGCGTCGATACATTGCTCGGACTGGGGGAAGTGCACGCCACCGATCGTTTTCAGCGCTTGACGATCCGCCGGAAACCACAGATGACGGTCGGCGTACGTATGGAAAGCGATCTCCTGAAATTGACGCTTTCTTCTACAGATCTGACCGAGGATGAGCTGCTGGATATTTTGGGCAGCTATCAGAGAGCGAAAAAATATCATCGCCTCAAAAACGGTGATTTCGTCCAGTTGGATGAAAACACGCTGGAAGAACTGGAAACCCTCATGGATCTGACGAAAGCCGATCCCAAAGATTTTGTCAAAGGCGACATGGAGATTCCGGCTTACCGTGCGCTCTATCTGGACAAGGTGCTGGAAAAGAACGAGGCGTTCTATGCGAAGCGCGATCAGAATTTCAAGCATCTGGTAAAGGAATTCAAGACTGTATCGGATTCGGAATACGAGATCCCGGAATCTCTGCAGGGCGTTATGCGAAATTATCAGGAGTTTGGATATAAGTGGCTGCGTACCATCGAAGCCTATCAATTCGGCGGCATTTTGGCAGATGATATGGGCTTAGGCAAGACGCTGCAGGTGATCTCCGTGCTGCTGGCAGCGAAAGAGGAGGGACGCTTGGGAACTGCGCTGGTTGTGACTCCGGCCTCTCTGGTATACAACTGGAAGGAGGAGTTCGCCAAGTTTGCGCCGCAGCTTTCGGTCGCGGTGATCGCAGGCAGCAAAGGGGAGCGTGAGGAACAGATCCATGCGGCAGAACGCGCAGATGTGGTGATCACATCTTACGATCTTTTGAAGCGGGATATCCTTTTCTATGCCGATCAGAACTTCGAATATCAGATCATCGACGAAGCGCAGTCGATCAAGACGCATACGACGGCGGCAGCAAAGGCCGTGAAGGCGGTCTGCAGCAAGGTCCGCTTTGCGCTGACCGGAACACCGATCGAAAACCGACTGAGTGAACTGTGGAGCATCTTTGACTTTCTGATGCCGGGCTTCCTTTATTCCTATGATCGGTTCCGCAAGGAGTTGGAACTGCCGATCGCGAAGCATCAGGATCAGGCAGCGATGACTAGGCTGAAACGCTTCGTGGAACCGTTCATTCTGCGCCGTCTGAAGCAGGATGTGCTGAGCGATCTGCCGGAAAAGAACGAAGAGATCTGCTGTGATCCGGCACTTTGCTTCCACGACTACGACGGGGAGTCGGCCAAACGGGAAGCCTGCATGGAACTGCTCCGCAATGCCGTCGACGGCGGACATAAGATCCTTGCCTTTTCGCAATTCCGTTCCCTGCTGGAACTGTTGGAACAGGGTCTGCAGCAAGAGAACCTCGCGTATTTTAAACTTACCGGAGAGACAAAAAAGGAAGAACGTATCGAAATGGTGAAACGGTTTAACGGGGATGATACGCCGGTGTTCCTGATCTCCCTGAAAGCAGGCGGGACCGGTCTGAACCTGACAGGCGCGGATATTGTGATCCATCTTGATCCGTGGTGGAACATCGCCGCGCAGGATCAGGCGACCGACCGTGCGCACCGAATCGGACAGACAAGGGCGGTCTCTGTCTACAAGCTCATCGCAAAAAATACGATGGAGGAAAAAATCCTCAAAATGCAGGAAGCCAAGCGCGCGTTGGCAGATGAGATCCTCAGCGGCAACACCGGCGGCCTGATGAACATGAGTCGGGATGAATTGCTGGAACTTCTGTAAATGCGCGGCAAAAATACGCCGCAGATCTACAAGTAAGACGCGCCGCAAACAAAAAATCTGCTTGCTTTCACAGCAGAATTGTGGTATAGTATAAGGGCTGTAAAAGTTTTTGCGGCAAAATACAAAAATATGTCGGCAGGTTGTAAGACCGACAGGAAAGGCAGAGACGAACATGAAGGAAGGAATCCATCCTGATTACAAGGAATGTAAAGTTACTTGCGCATGTGGCAACACTTTCGTTACAAGATCCACGAAAGAAGAAATGAGACTTGACGTATGCTCAGCATGTCACCCATTCTTCACCGGCGCAGCGAAGATGATCAACCGCGGCGGTCGTGTTGAAAAGTTCAAGAACAAATACAACCTCGACTAATCATAGGAAACAGACCCGGAGCTTTGGCTTCGGGTTTTTTATTGCAGCTGCAGGCCGGGCATGCTGCTTGCACTTTCCGGATGAATAATGTACTGCTTTTGGGCGGTTTTTTGCAAATTTGTACGGGGATCAACCAAGAGGGATGAGAAAATTTAACAGACAAAGAAAATATTGCCTGTTCGTACGGACAGACGCCTGTCAAACCTTGTCGAGACCGCTCGAAGCGTGTCGCCGTAAATCCACCGCGGGGACCCGGCCGCTCGGACAGACCTGTAAAAACAGTGAAAAACCGTGCGGAAACAGGCAAAACCCCGCTGGAAGCCGTACAAATTTTTTAAAAGGTGCGAAAAAGCAGTACATTATACATACTTAGAAAATTATGGAAAATATTTTGCTCTTCGTTTTTTACTTTTTGCTATTACATTTCCCCTTTTCATCTTGCAAACTTTATGCTACAATAATAGATTAGAAAAGAATGAAATGAAGGAGAACCAAATGTTTGATAAACTCGATTTCATATTGGAAAAATACGAAGAACTGTCTCTGAAAGTTTCGGACCCGGACATCATCAACAATCAGAAGCTCTGGCAGAAACACATTAAAGAGATGGGCGAAATGGAGCCGATCGTCAACAAATACAGGGAATACAAAAAGGCAAAGGAGGCAGTCGCGGAAGCCAAAGAAATGCTGGATTCCGGCGATGAGGAGCTGCGCGAACTCGCCAAGATGGAAATTGCCGAATATGAAGATCAGATACCGGAGATGGAGGAACAGCTGAAGATCCTGCTGCTGCCGAAAGATCCGAACGATGAAAAGAATGTCATTCTGGAAGTCCGTGCCGGCACCGGCGGCGAAGAAGCCGCGCTGTTCGCGCAGGATCTTCTGCGTATGTATCTGCGCTACGCGGAACGCCGCGGCTGGAAAGCCGAGATCATGGATTCCAACGATACCGGTATCGGCGGTATCAAGGAAGCCAGCGTGCTGATCAAGGGCAAGGGCGCTTATTCCAGACTTAAATACGAATCCGGTACGCACCGCGTACAGCGTGTGCCGGAAACCGAAAGCTCCGGTCGTATCCATACGTCCGCCGCGACGGTTGCCGTGCTGCCGGAAGTCGACGACGTGGAAGTCGAGATCAATCCGAACGATGTCCGTGTCGACGTGTACCGGTCCTCCGGCAACGGCGGACAGTGCGTCAATACGACGGACTCCGCGGTACGTCTGACCCATATCCCGACCGGGTTGGTCGTAACTTGTCAGGATGAAAAGTCGCAGATCAAGAACAAGGACAAGGCGTTCAAGGTACTCCGGTCGCGTCTGTACGATATGAAGCTGCAGGAGCAGAACGCGGAGATCTCGGCGGAGCGCCGCAGCCAGGTCGGCTCCGGTGACCGCAGTGAGCGTATCCGGACCTATAATTTCCCGCAGGGCAGGATCACGGATCACCGCATCGGTTTGACGATCTATAAATTAGACAGCTTTCTGGACGGCGACATTGACGAGATTATCGATGGTCTGATCACCAGCGACCAGGCAGAGAAGATGAAGAACTTCTAGGCGTTGCCGCAAGGCAGCAAGGCCAGAGCGAAGCTCGTTCGCCTGACGCGGATGGGATGGAGGCAATTTTGGATACAAGAATTTTAGGAACAACAGAAGCAGATATCAAGCTGGCGGCGGAGATCATCCGAAACGGCGGACTGGTCGCGTTTCCGACGGAAACCGTTTATGGTCTGGGTGCGGACGCGCTGAACGCGGAGGCTGTAGGGAAAGTGTATGCGGCCAAAGGAAGACCGTCGGATAATCCGATGATCGTGCATATTTCGCACAGAGAGGATATGAAAAAACTGACCGACGGGATCACGCCGGATGTAGAAACACTGATGGATGCTTTCTGGCCGGGACCGCTGACGATGGTGGTGCCTGCCAAAGAGATCATACCGAAGGTCACGACCGGCGGACTTGCAACGGTCGGCGTCCGGATGCCGGAAGATCCGACAGCCAGAGCGCTGATCACCAAGGCCGGTGTGCCGATCGCGGCGCCGAGCGCCAACCTTTCCGGAAAGCCCAGCCCGACGCGCTACAGCCATGTGGCGGAGGACCTGGACGGACGGATCGACGCGATCATCGCGGGCGGTGACTGCAAGGCCGGGATCGAGTCTACTGTCGTGGATATGACCGGCGAAATACCGGCGATCCTGCGTCCCGGCGTGATCACACAGGCGATGCTCCGCCAAGCACTCGGCAAGGAAGTGACGGTCGATCCGGCGCTTCTGCAAAAGCCGGACATCTTCAACAACGGCGGAGACGGACTGCTGCAGACGGGTCGTGATTTTCACCCGAAGGCACCCGGCATGAAATACAAGCACTACGCGCCGAAAGCGGAAATGATCATCTTCAGCGGCGAACGCAAAAAGGTGAAACTGGCGATGGCGGAAGAAAAAATGAAACGTGCGGAGCAGGGACAAAAGGTCGAGATCATCGTCTATGACGACGCGGACACCGAAACCGCCGCGCATGACTTTTTCGCAAGACTTCGGGCCTGTGACAAAGCAAACGTGGACGTGATCCTGGCGGCGGCGCTGCGGGAAGACGGCGTTGGATTCGCGGTGATGAACCGGATGTTCAAATCCGCGGGATATAATATAAAGGAGGTTCTGTAATGAAAATTGCAGTTGCATCAGACCACGGCGGATTCGCGCTGAAGGAACTGGTCAAGAAACATTTGGAAGAGAGAAAACTGGAGGTTGTGGATCTGGGGACCCATTCCGAAGAATCCGTGGACTATCCGATCTACGGAAAACGCTGCGCGGAAGCAGTCGCTTCGGGCGAGGCAGACCTCGGCGTCGTATGCTGCGGTACCGGAATCGGTATTTCGATCGCGGCCAACAAGGTCAAGGGGATCCGCTGCGGTCTCTGTACTTCGGTCGAGATGGCGCACCTGACCAAGCAGCACAATAACGCCAACATGATCGCGCTCGGCGGCAGAACGACCGCGCCGGAACTCGCGCTTGCGATCGTTGATGAATGGCTGGACACTGCGTTTGAGGGCGGCAGGCACCAGAGACGTGTGGACATGCTCGACGAGATGTAAGCTCTGCTTGCGCATTTTCACGGGAAACCCGGACAGGCTCCGAAAGCGGCCGTAAAAAAGAAAACGATACAACAAAGTAAATCATGAAAAATCAATGAGATAAAGGAGAAAAATGATGGGAAAAGTATTAGTATTCGATCATCCGTTAATTCAGCACAAAGTGACTCTGATGAGAAAGACAGAAACAAACAACAAGGAATTCAGAGAACTCGCAAAAGAAGTCGTAACCCTCATGGGCTATGAAGCAACCAGAAATCTTCCGCTGATGGATGTGGAGATCGAAACGCCGATCTGCAAAACGACACAAAAAATGCTCAAGGGCGAAGACATCGCCATCGTACCGATCCTCAGAGCAGGACTGGGCTTCGTAGACGGAATGCTGGCACTTTACCCGAACGCAAAGGTTGGACACGTTGGCCTTTATCGTGATCCGGACACCCATATGCCGGTAGAATATTACTGCAAGCTGCCGAAAGATATCGACAAGCGGACCATTTTCGTGGTTGACCCGATGCTGGCGACCGGCGGTTCGGCGATCGATGCGATCAACTCCATCAAAGCACGCGGCGGCAAGGATATCATCTTCATGTGCCTGATCGCGGCGCCGGAAGGCATCGAAGCACTGCAGAAAGCGCATCCGGATGTAGACATCTACATTGCGCAGCAGGATGAAAAACTGAATGAACATGCGTACATCGTTCCGGGACTCGGCGATGCAGGCGATAGATTGTTCGGTACGAAGTAGGAGGAAAACAGAATGAAATTTGATTTTATCCCGGACAGCGTGAGCCACTTTGATAATGCTTACGATGTTCTGAAAGAGAGAGGCTTTATCGAGCAGTCCACCAATGAGGAAGAGATCCGTAAACTGCTGCAGAACGAGAAAGTCAAATTCTACATCGGTTTCGACCCGACTGCGGATTGTCTGCACGTCGGACACTTCATGCAGGTCATCATCATGATGTATATGCAGAAATACGGACACACCCCGGTCGTTCTGATCGGCGGCGGCACCGGCATGGTCGGCGACCCATCCGGACGTACCGATATGCGTAAGGTCATGACGATCGAAACCATCGAAAACAACTGCAACCAGTTCAAGAAGCTGTTCGACCGCTTCCTGGATTTTGATGACGAATGGGAATATGTCGGTAATGAGGGCGTTTACACACCGGGACACGAGAACAAAGAACCGGAGCCGGGCAAAGCCGTTGCGGTCAACAACGCAAGATGGCTCAGACTGCTGAACTATATCGATTTCCTGCGGGAGGTCGGTACCCAGTTCAACATCAACAACATGCTGCGTGCGGAATGCTTCAAGCAGAGAATGGAACGCGAAGGCGGCCTGACGATGTTCGAACTGAACTATATGCTGATGCAGAGCTACGACTTCATGGTCATGGCGCGCGACTTCGACGTCAAGATCGAATTCGGCGGCAACGACCAGTGGTCCAACATCATCGGTGGCGTAGATCTGACTCGTAAGATGGCAGGCAAAGAAGTTTACGGTATGACGTTCTCACTCCTGACCAACTCCGAGGGCCAGAAGATGGGCAAGACCGCGAAGGGCGCGCTGTGGCTCAACGCGGAAAAGACCAGTCCGTACGAATTCTTCCAGTACTGGAGAAATGTCGCGGATGCGGACGTTAACAAATGCCTGCGCATGCTGACCTTCCTGCCGATGGACGAAGTCAACCGGCTGTCCGCGCTGGAAGGCGCCGAGATCAACCATGCCAAGGAAGTCCTGGCTTACGAGGTCACCAAGCTGGTACACGGCGAAGAGGAAGCGAAGAAAGCGCTCGACGGCGCGCGTGCGGCCTTTGGCGGCGGCGGCGACATGGCGAATGTTCCGACGACCAAGATGGACAGAGCCAGATTCGAAGGCGAAGGCATCGGCGTTGTAACACTCATTAAGGAACTGGGACTGGTACCGAACACCAGCGAGGGCTTCCGCACGATCGAGCAGGGCGGACTGACACTTGCCGGAAACAAGGTCACTGACCGTAAGATGAACGTGACGGCGGATCTGTTTGACGCGGACGGCAAACTGCTGATCCAGAAAGGCAAAAAGAAGTTCCATATGGTGGAATTGGGCTGATGAAAACGATAGGGATTGTCGCCGTACGCAGAGACACGGCAATGTTTTTGAAACAGCAATTAGACAATCTTTTCGCAGGAATGGTAAAAGTGAATCCGTATGTTTTAAACGAAATAGACGGTAAGGCTCAGATAAATGAGGAATCTCTCCTGGTGTTTACCGGGAGAGATTCTTTTCATATGGCAGAAGAGAAGCTTGACAGCCGATGCGAAAAAATTGTGGCGAATCGTTCTGTAGATTACAACGCGCTGAACGAGGTTTTTCGTGTGCCGGAGGGAACGAAAGTATATCTTGTCAATGATTTTTGTTCATCAGCAATGGAAACTATTGCGTATTTGAAAGAACTGGGGATCACACATCTCGCATATGAGCCGCTTTATCCCGGCGCTAAGGTGGATAAAGAGATCAAAACGGTAATTACGGTCGGAGAGCATGATTTGATCCCGTCGGACATAGAAAAAGTGATAGATATCGGAATCCGAACCATCGGCATAAGCACGATCGTGGAGATTCTTCTTCGGTTGGATGTTCCGAGGGGGACGATTGATCGATTCAGTACGAAGTATATTGAAGACATCGTATCACTGGTCGGTGAAGTGCATCAGTTGAACAACCAGAACGAGACTACCAAAAACCGAATGGAGACGATCATTTCGAGCGTCGATGAAGCGATTATCGCTGTGGATGGCAGGCGGTGTATTTCGGTCTTTAATAACGCTGCTGAGAAAATCTTTGATTGCAAGCAGGAACAGTTTGTTGGTGAAAGTGTGCATCGAGCCTTGACAAAGGAACCAATCAAATTTGCTTTCTTGGAAAGCGATGAAGAAAATAAAAATAGAATTTATTCATTTGATGATAAAAAAGTACTCGTAAATATTTTGCGGCTTCAGGAAAAAAACGGGATCTTTGAGACGCTGTATGTTGTAAAAGAAGTAACGGAAATTCAGAAACTGGAACAGAAGATCCGTATGAAGATCGCGCAGAAACGGTATGTTGCACAGTACGGATTGAACGACATCACCGGTGTCAGCGAGACAATAGAGCAGCGGAAAACCATGGTTCGCAAAATTTCCAAGTATGATTCGCCGGTGTATATTTATGGCGAATCGGGAACCGGAAAAGAGCTTTTCGCGCAAGCGATTCACCTGTGTTCAGACAGACGAAACGGACCATTTGTTGCGGTAAACTTCGCAGCCATGTCTGAAAGCCTTTTGGAAAGTGAACTTTTTGGATATGCGGAAGGAGCGTTTACCGGAGCAAAAAAAGGCGGAAAATCCGGACTGTTCGAACAAGCACATGGCGGAACTCTGTTTCTAGACGAGATCGGAGATTCTCCACTGGGATTTCAGGTGAAACTTCTGCGGGTGTTGCAGGAAAAACAGGTAAGACGAGTGGGAGATGACAAACTGATCCCGGTAGATGTGAGGATTATTGTTGCGACAAATAAGGATATCCGGAAACTTGTGGACGAGGGGAAATTTCGGGAAGATTTGTATTATCGAATCAACGTATTACCGCTTAACATTCCGCCGCTTCGTGAACGCAGAGAGGATATCCTTCCGCTGGCGAAACGGTTTTGGACAGAACTGGCAGACAGTAGGAAAGAAATGCTAAATTTTGAAGATTTTATTGAGGGCGTAAAGGCTGATTTAATGGCTTATGACTTCCCTGGCAATGTCCGGCAGCTGCGAAACGTGGTCGAATATCTAATTTGCGCGACCGACTGCGAAACAGCGCAGCGAAAAGATTTACCACAGGAAGTGCGAACGGTTTTGGAGAAACATGCTGTGATGAACGAGACAGAACTCGACGAATTAAGCGAAATTGAAATGGCATGTTTGAAAAAGATTTTTGAGAGATCTGAACATGGGCTGCAGTCAGGACGGAGAACCCTTGCAAGGGAACTTATGCTTTCGGAAGACAAAATAAAAAAACTTTCAAAAAAATTAGAAGAGGAAGGGTTCCTTTATACTTCACGCGGCCGAAAAGGTATGGAATTGACAAAAAAGGGGATGAAAAAGGTAGGCGTTTTGAGAAATATAGAATAAAAAGGTATGAAAAGGGAGAAAAAAGGTATAGAAGCAAGGGGATGTGCGCTCAGAAAAGGACGCGCGTCTCCTTGTTTTTTTATATAAATCGTACAAAACTTTCAAGAATTAAGCAAAAATGATGAAAAAAGTAAACCAAGAATGTGGCATGATTTTTGCTGAAAATTAATTAAGAAAGTTAAGAGAAAACTCGAATGCGCATGAACTTTCAACAAAAAAGAGGAGGATATGTTATGTTTCCAACAGGATCACTCGCATCGGCAGATGTTGCATTATTGACGTTTTACCTAGCAGTTATCGGTGGTCTTCTGCTGATTGGTGTTATTTTAAGAACGAAACTTCCGTTCCTAAAAAAGATTTATATGCCGGCTTCCCTAATAGGCGGGATTGTAGGTCTTTTACTCAGTTATAATTGTCTGAACATTCTGCCGGAAGAAATGACCGGCACGTTCAGCGCATTACCGGGATCTTTGATCGTAGTGGTTTTCGCACCGCTCCTGATGTGTACAGACTTCAGCGATGTGAAAAATTTTAAAGAGGCAAAAGATATTGCGGTGCCGCAGCTGATCGTAGGTACCGTAGGATCATTCCTTCAAATCGGACTTCCTTGTCTTTTGACAGCGGTTCTTTTAGGACCGGTGTTCAAAGTCAACGAACTTTTTCCGTCTATCATCGAAATCGGCTGGGCCGGCGGACACGGAACTGCCGGAGGAATGGCTGAGGTTTTTGAAAATTTCGGCTGGGGCGAAGAAGGCGTGGCTTTGTCTCTGACTTCTGCCACGATCGGTTTGCTGTTTGGCATTATCGGCGGCATGATCATGATCAATCATGCGGCCAGAAAAGGATATCTGTCACCGAAAAACAAGGTTGAACAATTAGAATTGAAAGAGCAGAAGGATTTTGTCAGCAAAGAGGAGAAAAAGGCCAACGCGTATGAGACGGTGAACAGCAATGTAGTAGAGAGCTTTGCGTTCCACATTGCGTTGATCGGCGTGGCGATTATTTTAGGCTATCTGATCAAGTGGGCTTTGAGCTTCCTGGTTGATGGGCTGCCGCTGTTTCCGATGGCAATGCTCGGTGGTTTCATTGTCAACCGCGTGATGTCTGCATTAGGACTTATGAAGTATGTTGATCATCTGACGCTGCAGCGGATTCAGGGGATCGCGCTGGATGTATTGGTGGTTGCTGCGATTACTTCTATCAAACTTTCGGCGATCGCTGACAACCTCATCCCGATCATTTTGATTTCTATTCTTGCCGCGGTCAGCATGTTATTCTATTTTTACTGGATCTGCCCGAGGCTTTTCAAAGAAGACTGGTTCGAGCAGGGCATTCTGCATTTCGGTGTCAACACAGGTGTTACAGCTGTCGGTTTTATGCTTCTGAGGACCGTAGACCCTGAAATGAATACGATCGCCAGCAAGGCCTATGCGATTCAGGCGCCGATCACAAGCCCACTGCTCGGAGGCGGTTTAGTGACAGCTTTGGTGCCAAGCATGATCGTAACTTACGGCAACCTTAAAGTCGGCATCGTTTGCTTAGCGATCGTCGTTGTGCTGCTGCTGATCGGCAAAATCTGCGGATGCTGGCACAAGCCGAATCGGACCTATCAATAGGAAAGGAGTCAGAGTACAAATCAAATGAGTAAAGAAATTTTATATCTGTCACAGGAAGATGTCATTGCCTGCGGCGGTATGTCAATGAAAAAAGCAATGGAAGATTTAGAAGAGGTTTTTCGGCTGTTTGATGAGGGCGACTGTATTCTTCCGGGTAAGGTCGTCATGAAGCGTCCGGAGCCGAACAGCGAAGAAACGACCGGCCGCATCAATGCGATGCCGGCGTATGTTGGCGGCAAATTCCACATGGCGGGAATCAAATGGATCGGCAGTGGTCCGAGCAATCCTTTTAAATATGGATTGCCGCGTGCATCAGCAATCATTGTACTCAATGATCCGGAAACGAAGCTGCCGCTGGCGGTGATGGATGGTGCTGTGATCAGTGCGATCCGTACCGGTGCGGTAACCGGCATCTGTGCAAAATATATGGCGCCGAAGCATACAAAGGTCGTTGGACTTTTTGGAGCAGGGGCACAGAGTAGAACGCAGCTTATGGCAATCAAAGAAGCGCTGCCGCATATAGAGAAAGCGCTGATCAGCGATATTTCCAAAGAAAGAGCAGACAAGTTCGCGGAGGATATGAGTCAGCAGCTCGGGATCCCGGTCATTACGGATCTGGACAGACTCCATGTGATTCGTACCTCGGACATCCTCGTTACAGCAACAACAGCCACGGAACCGATCATCCACGGAAGTGAAATCGACCACGGATGTTATGTAGCGCATCTTGGAGATAATGAAGTAGATGAGGACCTGATCCTGAAAGCAGATAAAATTTTCATTGATGATTGGGAAACGGATAAACACCGCGTGGGAGATACGCTTGCTTACATGTATCGCGACGGCAAGATCGACGACAGCCGAATCGATGGCAGCGTTTCAGATCTGATCAGCGGAAAGAAACTGGGCCGCGATAATGAGGAGCAGCTTACATACTCCTGCAATGTTGGCCTGGGGTTATATGACGTAGCAATTGCGGCACGTGTTTATCGCTATGCGTTGGAACACGGGATCGGCAGAGAACTGCCGCTGTGGGAAAACCCAGCGATGGTATAGCTGTGAGCAAAAAATAAAAAATGCATTAATTGCAAAAAAGCCTTGCATTTGCAAGGCTTTCGCTATATAATAATATGGCACGATTGTGCAGGCGGGCACAGGATGGAACAGCCGTCCGGGACCCGAAACTAAACGTTTTTAGTATATCGAAAACGATTCTGCTGTCCGCAAGAAGCAGGATCCCAGTAGACAAAGCCGAACCCGTTTGACCGCGGAGCCATGCGAAGCTCTGCCGCAAAGTCAAACTCAGTAGGTAGAAAGGAAAAGAAATGAAGTCATTTATCGCAAAACCTGCAGAAGTGGAACGTAAATGGTACGTCATCGATGCAGAAGGCAAGACTCTCGGCAGACTTGCATCCGAAGTTGCTTCTATCCTTCGCGGTAAGAAGAAACCGATCTACACTCCGCACGTAGACTGCGGCGACAATGTTATCATCATCAACGCGGAAAAGGTTGAGGTAACAGGCAAGAAGAGAAAAGAAAAGATCTACAAGAGACATACCGGTTATCCGGGCGGCCTTCGTGAGATCACGTTCGAAAAGCTGCAGGCAAAGAAGCCGGAAGAAATCATCAGACATGCAGTCAAAGGCATGCTTCCTGACGGAAAGTTAGGCAGACAGATGTATAAGAAGTTAAAGGTTTATGCAGGACCGGAACATCCGCATGCTGCACAGAAACCGGAAACTTGGGAATTCTAGGAAAGGGAGGAATAGACAATGGCAAAGATGCAATATCAAGGAACAGGCAGAAGAAAAAGTTCAGTTGCTAGAGTTAGATTAATCCCTGGAACTGGAAAGATCACTGTTAACAAAAAGGATCTCGACAACTATTTCGGAATGGAGATCGTTAAGAGAGAAGTAAAGAGACCGTTTGAGATCGCAGGCTGCGAAGGCAAGTTTGACGTGATCGCAACGGTACACGGCGGCGGATTCACCGGTCAGGCAGGTGCGTTAAGACATGGTATCTCCAGAGCACTGTGCGAAGCTGACAAGGAAGCGTACAGAGCTCCGCTGAAGGCTGCAGGCTTCTTAACAAGAGACCCAAGAATGAAAGAAAGAAAGAAATACGGACTCAAAAAAGCAAGAAGAGCAAGCCAGTTCTCCAAGCGTTAGTCCGGAGACTTTCGTCAAAAAGTTCATACCAGACTTTTCAAGATGCTGCCCATGCGGGCAGCATCTTTTTTAGGTTGAAAACTAAGACTGCTTGGCGCGCAGCCAGCCCATCCAGATCACAAACGGCAGGCTGACGAGGATCATCGGCAGAGCTTCGTTGGATAAGGTAAAGAAAGAAATCGCGATCCAGACGATCCCCAGACCCGCGGAAGCGGCTGCGAAACCAAGCTGCGCATGTCGCGGGTATTTTTGCGCGAACGCGGGATTCCAACCAAGGTACAGGGTGATCGCGTTCCAGAGCCAGTAAAGGCCGAGCAGGAAGATCGCTGTATTGCAGATCGATAAGATCTTGGATGCGGACAACCAAATGCCGACGGCTAAGAGCAGCAGATAGCCGATCCAGTAAATGAGTTTTTTTGCTGTTGCTGATATGGAAGACATGAGAGATACCCCTTTCTCTGAAATGTGTGTCGAAGCATCGCTGCCGGTGTGCTTTGTCATCATTTTAACAGAATGCTCGGGTTTTGACAAGGCGACGCAGGAAATTCTACCCAACTTTTGCTTTGCTTTTTACCGGAATATCTGATACAATAAAGGGGTAAGTTAATAGGGTAAGTTAATGGGGTAAGTTAATGGGGCATATTCCGCATGAGTCAGGAGGTTATTATGGCATTGCCGATCAACGTATCAGATTTAATTCAACAACGCGTGATTGAGAGCGCACGCATTGAATACAAAGGAGACTGGAACCCTGAACCAATTTTACATTCTATTTGCGCTTTTGCAAATGATATCGATAACTGGGGCGGCGGCTATATCATTATAGGCATTGATGAAGAAAATGGAATGCCGCAGTTTCCGATCAAGGGCTTAAGCAAAAAATCGATTGACCGGATTAACAAGGAATTACTGCAAAAATGCAATCTCATTGAACCGCGATATATCCCGATTGTGGAGCAGGCTTCTTATGAAGGAAAAGAGTTGTTTATGCTGGCGAGCAACCAGCCCTATGATGATCGTCCAAATCCGGCAGCCAAAATAGAGGATTTGAAGTCCAGTCTGATTTCAGAATTTCTTTATACGGTAAAAAGTGATCTGTATGAACACTCGCTTACCCAACCGGTCGCTGAAACCGCTGCCTCTATGCGCTTGATCGGCGGTCCTTTAGAATGGAGAAAGCCGTTGAATGTAGGCTTGATGTTTTTCAATGAACGTCCGGATGATTTCTTTCCGTATGCCCGGATCGAGGTGGTTGATAAGCCGGACCCAACCGGTATTGGAATGACAGAGAAGGTTTTTACAGGTCCGCTCGATCGTCAGCTGCGGGATGCGCTTAGCTATATTAAGAATTACATCATCAAGGAAAAAGTAATCAAACTTCCTGATCAGGCAGAAGCCGTACGCATTTTTAACTTGCCTTATGCGGCGGTAGAGGAAAGTCTGTCCAATGCTGTTTATCACAAGTCCTACCAAATTGGGGAACCGATCACGGTTACGGTCACGCCAGAGCGTATGGAAATTACCAGCCTGCCGGGACCGGACCGGACGATCAGCAATGAGGATTTGATGAACCGCCGATTGATTTCAAGGCGTTATCGAAATAGGAGAATCGGGGATTTTTTGAAGGAACTGAAGCTGGTAGAGGGACGGAACACCGGAATTCCCACAATTCTCCATGCGATGGAAGCGAATGGCTCAGAATTGCCATTGTTTGAAACAGATGAAGATAGGACTTACTTTACAGTGATTTTACCTGTTCATAAGCAATTCCTCGTGCCGGAAGCTGCCGCATCAAAGAAAAAACAGCGTCGCAGCCTGCCGGAGCTGAAAGAGCTTATCGTGGTTACGCTAGCTGAAAGCGGAAACATTTCCACTTCGGAACTGGCGTCTAAGCTGGGATATACGAAAGTAACTTCCACCTTATCGAAAGCTCTAAAAGAACTGATGGCAGAAGGAATCATTCAGTATTCAGAGCCGGAGAAAGTGCGTTCAAGAAACCAAAAACTGCAGCTTGCAAAGGAACAAAGAAAAAAGGAATGACAAGGGACTTCCATATGATTGCGTTTCAGAACCAGTTGGGATCATGCAGGAAATTTCTCATTAGGGTGGCGCGTCAGGCGATTTTCTGATAAAATAAGGGAGTCCGGTCCGCCGATCCACGTTTCGGCGGCAGGGAATTTTGAAACAGAAATTTCAGAAGCAGAAAAGGAAGTACAGATTAAGATGATAGAACCGAACAGAGTAAGGGAAGCAGCAGAGAAACAAGAGGAAGAAAACTGGATGTTCCGTACTTTTTTAAAGATGTGCGCGGACGAAAAAGAACTGGACAAGCAGTTCAAACGGCTGCATGAAGAGATTTTTTCTCAGTATGACTGCAGTAAATGCCGAAATTGCTGTAAGGAATATACCACTGAAATTCCGAAGAAGGATTTAGAGAAGATCGCCAAAAAACTTGAGATGCCAAAGTCTCTTGTGATCAGTACCTTCTTGAAAAAGAACCCCGAAAACGGAAACTATCAGACAAAGGGGGATCCTTGCGCCTTTTTGAATCAGGAAGGCGTTTGCATTCTGGGTAATTGCAAACCGGAGGCATGCAAGGACTATCCTTTTACCAACCAGCCGGGAAGAATGGGCAGTCTGATGGACATTGTAAAAAATACCGCGATCTGTCCGGTCGTGTTTGAAATCTACGAAAGACTGAAAACGGAATACGGATTTTCCGATACCGACAAAATGAGCAAGAGCAGTAAACGCAGCCTTTTGAAGAGCGCAAAGGCATATGTGGATTTTTATGGACTCGAGCCGTTGTCAGCGGCCGGTGTGGAGTATGCTCTATATAAGGTTCCGGGATTCAAACAGGAGCTCGAGGAGGCTACGGAGGGGCTTTTTGCGGAAACAGAAGAGAGCAAAGCAGTTGAAAACATGATCCGGGAGGCAAAAACCACGGATGAGTTTTTTAAACTAATGCGCAAACCACTGAAGAGGTCGAATCAACGAGAATTCAGAAAGAGGATGCTTGAGAACGAAGCGAATCTGTTTGATTTTATTCAAGAAAAAGCCTTGCGGAGTATGCAGGATGTTTTCATCGAGAATGCGCTCTATTTTTTCCTGCACGCAGAGGCCGACTGCTGTAATTGGATTTTGACGGAGTATGAAAATGTGCGCAGCGCGTACATGCAGTCTATGCTTTGCCTCGTCCTCGGTGCGCGCGGGGATATCGCAGTGGTTCCGTTTTTACAGAAAGAAGCGATGCGGTTTATGACTGAAGATTTTGATGAGGACGGATTTTTGGAGCAGGGACCTTTATATGGGCTGCATGAATTAGTGCTTCGTTTGGAAAAGTAACGGCGAATTACCTCTGTTTTGCGCGCAGCCAGCCCATCCAGACCACGAACGGCAGGCTGACGAGAAGCATCGGCGGAGCCTCGTTGGATAAGGCAAAGAAAGAAATGATGCTCCAGGCGATCCCCAGACCTGCGGAAGCGGCAGCATAGCCAAGCTGCGCGCGCCGCGGGTCTTTTGCTGCGAATACGGGGTTACACCGGAAATACAAGGTGATCGCGTTCCAGAGCCAGTAAATGCCAAACAGGAAGATGGTTGTATTGCAGATCGGTAAGATC
>CAKQQT010000007.1 GCA_934271235.1 uncultured Clostridia bacterium
GTAAGGATCGCAGGATTTTAAGTCCTGTGCGTCTGCCAATTCCGCCACTCCGGCATAAACATCGATATCTCAATGTTTCTGCAATGCACCCTTATCACATCCGACATTTCTGTTTTTAGTGATAAAAATGGCTCCGAGGGAGGGGCTCGAACCCTCGACCTTGCGGTTAACAGCCGCCTGCTCCACCATTGAGCTACCTCGGAACACTTGCTTATCGGCATCTTTATTATCACCGACAACATAAATTATTATACATATAAGACCATAAAATGTCAAGCATATTTTTAAAATAATCTACGTTTTTCTTTGTTCTTTTTTTAATACATTTTGCAGTTGCCGAAGCGCGTTGGAGCGCGTCGATTTTGAGGCTCCCGCGCATGTCGGTCCGTGGCGGTTTCGGTGCTGCCTGCGCACCGGAGCATGCCGGGGGGGCGCCGGCATGCATCGTTTTCGGCGCTGCACGCGCACCGGAGCGTTTCGGCTTTGAAGCAGCTGCGGGGCGCCGGAGAGCGCCGCCTTAAAGCTCCTGCACGCGCCGGATCGCTTCGGCGATCAGGTCGGAAGTGCTCTTGTCCGCCGTTCCGACAATGATGTTATTGCACTTGTTCACCGGCAGCAGGATCTTTTTGACGCTGCTGCTGCCGACCGCCGCCGCCATCGCCGGCGTGACTTCCCCGAGCAGGGAGTCCGCGATCACGATGCCGACCGGGCCGATGATCACGTCAGCTCTGCGCGCGCATACGATGACAGAATTTTCACCGGTGGCGCCGCTGTCCGCGCCGGCCTTGAGCATGCTGGCTGTCGCCAGAGTATTGGTCCCGACCGCGGTGATCTCTGCGTCGGGGATGGTCTTGCGGATCTCGGTGATCAGCTGTCTGCCGATCATGCCGCCTTGTCCGTCGATCACGAGAATGTTCATACGGTCCCTCCTTAGTTTAACTTTCCGGTACCCTCTTTCACCATAGCCTCCGACCGCTTTGCCTGCTGCGCCTTTTCGGCCGCCGCATTTTCTTCTGCCAGGCGGCGGTCTTCCTCGGCGTTCTGCCGTACGATCGTAAGCTTTGTACGGTATTTTTCCTTTAAGTCTTCCTGTCCGGTCTTTTCATAGAGCCGCACCAGTTCTTCCATCGCGTCTGCGTTGCTCGGCGCATAGCGGAGCACCTCTTTAAAGCAGCGGATGGCGTCTTCGTCCTGTTCCAACGCGGCGTGCGCGGTCCCCAGATAGAACCAGAGCGGCCACCAGGACGCGAATTCGCTTTCGCAATATGGAGAAAGCGCTTCAACGCCCTCTTCATACCGTCCGGAAAGGACCAGATTGTAGGCTTCCTCGATCTTGACCGGTTTTTCCAGCTGCGTCAGCCGTCCGCGGATCTCCTTCTGCAGTTCCTCCATGCCTTCCTCGCTGCGCCCCTCTGTCAGCTTCAGATATTCCTCCCAGGTCAGTTTTGCTTTCACATAAAGACCCATGTTGACATAGGCATAGCCCAGGAAATAGTAGGCTTCCGCAAGCTTCGGATCTTTGAGAGTCGCGATCTCAAACGCTTCCAGCGATTCCGCCTTGAACCGTCCGACGAATTCTTCCTCTTCGCCGAGTTCATACGCGTCCTTGCAGGCCCGGCCGTAACAGTAATACGCATTGGCGTTCTCCGGGTCGATCTGCATCGCCGCACGGAACTGGATGCAGGCGTAGTCAAAATCGTTCTTGGAAGCCCATTCGACGCCGTCCGCAATCAAGCCGTCCGCAAAGCGCTTGTCAAACGCCCGCAGGATGTAGGCGATATAATTTTCTCGATACTGAAAAGTCGGATCACAGCCGATCACAAAAGCCATATTGCGCGCGATCGATAAGGTCGTGATATGGTTTAATTCGGTTTTTCGCAGCGGTACCGGCACGTCCCGCAGGATGTCCGCGATCCCCGCCCGCGCAAGATACGACTCCGAAAGCTCGCCAAAGATGATCTGATCAAGGTGCGGCAGCAGGTACTGCCCGATTCTGTCTTTCTGCTCTAAGTTCATATTATAGTTCCCAACCCTTTCTTAAAAAACGTTTGAGGTTTTCCGGATTCATCGTTTCTTCCGCGTCACGGCCCAGCATCGCAAGCGCCTGTTCGGCCATCTGCGCGTCGCCCTGTTCCTCGGAAAGCCTGCGCGCGAACTTCAGCAGAATCCGGTACTGATCGTCCTTCTTGCGGTCTCTGTGCTGAAACCCGCTCGCGTAATAATAGTCGGCCAGCTTTTCATAAAAGCGGAAAGGCCCGTCGCCCACCGTCTCGATCAGATAGGCGACCGTATGCGAAAAACCGCCGCGGTTCGCGTAAATGTCCAGCATTTCCTCAATCATTTTGAGGCGCACCAGTTCTTCGGCACTGATATAGGCCGTGGAGATCACCTCATAAGGCGCGTGCGGCCGGTAAACGATCCCGTGCTGCGTAAGCTGCGCGGCCAGCGGCGTGCCTGCCAGGACTTTTAAAAAGCCTAATTGCAATGCATCCGCGTGCAGCGCGTAAACCTTGTCGAAAGACCGGCGAAAAAGCTCATAGCTCTCATACGGCAGCCCGGCGATCAGATCCACGTGCACGTGGATGTTGCCGAGCGCGATCAGACGCTCGAGATTGTAGAGCACCGGATAGACGTTCTCCTTGCGGTTGATGGCTGCCAGCGTCGGCGGGTTCGTCGACTGGATGCCGGCTTCCACCTGGAACAGCCCCTTGCGGGCGCCGCGAAAAAGCTCCAGTGTCTCGTTGTCCAGCAGATCCGCGCAGATCTCAAAATGGAAGTTGGTCACGCCGTTGTCGTTGTCAAGGATACATTTGATGATCTCATAGGCACGTTTCGCATCGTAATTAAACGTTCTGTCAATAAATTTGACCTGCATCACGCGTTTATAGAGAAAATAGCCGAGGTCTGCCTTGACGCGGTCCATCGCCAACGGGCGCACGGTCTTGTCGATCGACGAAAGACAGTACGAGCAGCGGAACGGACAGCCGCGTGTCGATTCATAATAGACGACCTTGTCGTTCTCGCAGTCCAGAACGGAATACGGAAACGGCACGGCGTTGAAATCGATCGGTTCGATCTCGCTGTTGACATAGATCTTTCCGTCCTGCCGATAGATCAGACCCGGGATCGTTTCAAACGGCCGCTGCGGATCGTGCAGAACCTGGCACAGACGATAGAATGGGTATTCCCCCTCGCCGCGGAGGATAAAATCGACCCACGGATTTTGCCGGGCGAATTCCGGCCCCTGATAGCTGACCTCCGGACCGCCGACCGTGAACAAAAGATCCGGGAGCGCCAGTTTCAGATCCGCCGCCAGTGTTTTGATCTGCTCGATGTTCCAGATATAACAGGAAAAGCAGACCATATCGTAACCGCCTCTTACGATCTCGCCGTAAACATAGTGCGGATCGTTATTGATGGTAAATTCGCGCACTTCCACATCGCTGTAATCACCCGCAGCCACCGTGTAAAGGTATTTGAGGGCGAGGTTGGAATGCACATATTTGGAATTTAAGGTTGTCAGTAATATCTTCATTTTTGTTCCATTGAGAAAGCAGACAGCAGGAATCCTCCTGCTGCCCGCGGCGCAAGTCACATAAGACCGTTATAACATCCGGAACCGCTCATCCTTGAGCAGTCCCCGGTCCTGCATACATTTTTTTAAGGAAGCGATCATCGCCTCGTTGTCCATCGGCAGATTGCCGCGCAAAGAAACATAATTCGAAGCGTGATTGCTGCGGAATACGCACGGTTTTGACGGACGCGCGTATTGGAGCAGCAGGCAGGTCTCCGCCAGAACTTCTTCCGGAGTCAGGAACTTGAATTTACCCTGCTTGTAGTCTTCCAGCATCGGACAGGGCGGCTGCAGCATCAAGGTCAGCAGACTGACATAAGACGCATTCATTTCCGTGATCATCTTGCCGGTCTCAATGGCATGTTCTTCCCAGAGTTCCGGTCCGGCCAATCCGCTGATAAAGGTGACCGACGTGCGGATGTCCGCCGCTTCCATGCGCTGTACGCCCGCGATGAGTTCTTCTCTGGTCTCGCCTTTTTTGACCGCGTCCAGCACTTTCTGGCTGCCGGACTCCGCTCCCAGATAGACCATTTTCAGTCCGTGGGCGCGCAGCTCCCGCAGTTCTTCGTCCGTCTTGCGGAGCGCGTCCTTGGCGCGCCCGTAGGTGGTGACACGTTCACATTCCGGGAATTTCTCCGCGATATAATCGAGGATCTTGAGGAGCTTGTGATTCGCCAGGCACAGAGCATCGCCGTCGCAGAGGAAGATCCGTTCTACCCGCCGGTAATGGGCTCTTGCCCAGTCCAGATCCTCCAAGACTTCGTCAACGTTTCGGACCTTGAATTGTTTTTCCTTGAACATGTTGCAGAACGTGCACTTGTTGTGCGCGCAGCCGATCGTCACCTGCACCAGCAGGCTGTAAGCCTCACTGGGCGGCCGATAAATATCTCCTACATATCTCATTCTATTTCTCCGCTTACTGTCATCATTCTTGTGCTGCATCGGCTCCGCTGTCATTTTCGAGCGCAGCCGAGAAAAGTTTTACATCCGTTCCGGCGCTTCCATGCCCAGCAGTGCCAGGCCGTTCTTGATCGCGGTCTTGGCAGCGATGACCAGTGCCAGTTTCGCGCTCTTTTCTTCTTCGTTGTCGACCAGGATGTGTTCATCGTGATAGAAGCGGTTGAACGCCTGTGCGAGGTCCACGATGTGTCTGGTCACGATGGACGGCTCATATTTTTCACCGGCCTCGATGACAACTTCCGGAAGCTTGTAGATCAGCTTCGCCAGCGTATAAGCGCTCTCGCTCGTGATATATGCCGCGCTGACCGGGCCGTGTGCCGCGCGTACCGCTTCTTCTCCCGCATTGCGCAGGATGCTGGCCGATCTCGCATAAGTGTACTGTACGTAAGGTCCGGTCTCGCCGTTGAAATCCAGGACCTTATCCCAGGAGAACACGTAGTCCTTGATCCGGTTGTTGGACAGTTCGTTGAAAACAACAGCGCCGATACCGACCTGCTTGGCAGTCTCTTCGATATTGTCGGTCGCAACGCCCTTTTCGCGGATGATGTCGCGAGTCTCGTCGATCGCCCGGTTGAGCACGTCTTCCAGGAAAACAACACGGCCTTCTCTGGTGGACATGGTACCGTCTTCCAAGCTGACTAAGCCGAACGGTACGTGGATGATGTCCTTCGCCCATTCGTAGCCCATGAGCTCGAGGATCTTCTTGAGCTGCTGGAAGTGCAGGTTCTGCTGCGAAGCGACAACGTAGATGTTCTTATAGAAGTTGTACGTGTCTTTTCTGTATTTTGCGCAAGCCAGGTCTCTGGTGATGTACAGCGTGGAACCGTCCGATTTGAGGATCGGCGCCGGCGTCAGGCCGTAAGGCTCCAGATCGACGATCATCGCGCCCTTGGATTCCACCAGCAGGTTCTTCTCCTTCAAGGTTTCCACGATAGCCGGCATCTTGTCGGAATAGAACGACTCGCCTGCGTAAGAATCATAGGAGATCCCCAGCATGTCGTAAACGCGGGTAAATTCCTTGAGGGATTCATCACGGAACCACTGCCAGAGCTTGGTCTCTTCCGGTTCGCCGTGTTCCAGCTTCGTGAAGGTCGCTCTTGCTTCATCGTCCAGCGACGGGTCTTTTTCGGCCTCTACATGGAACTTGGTATAGTAATGCAGCAGCGTCTTGATCGGTTCTCTCTTGACGTCTTCCTCATTGCCCCAGCGGCGGTAAGCGACGATCATCTTGCCGAACTGTGTGCCGTAGTCGCCGAGATGGTTGATACGCGTGACCTGATAGCCCATCGCGTCGTATAACTTATAAATGGAGTTGCCGATGACGGTACTGCGGATGTGACCGATATGGAACGGCTTGGCAATGTTCGGGGAGGAAAATTCCACGATCACCGGAGTGCCGTTTCCGATGTTGGTCTTGCCGTACTCGCCGTCCTTTTCCAGTACGTCTTCCACAACGTCCTTGACAAATTCTTCTTTGGAAATAAACATGTTGACATACGCGTTGACCTGTTCGACCTTTTCGAACATCGGCGCGTCCGCGATCTTTTCGGCAATGCCCTTGGCGATCAGCGGCGGCGCCTTTCGCATCACTTTTGCGAGTTTAAAGCAAGGGAATGCGTAGTCGCCCATTTTTGCATCCTGCGGAACTTCGATCATACCCCGGATCTCTTCGAGGGGCAGATCGGTCACTTGTTCTGCGAGCAGTTTGGCAATTTCATCCTTAAAATTTACCATTTGATTGTCTCCTTTTCTGTAATAACATCAATTCCGTAGCGGTGTATCTGATCGGCAAAGACACCGTTCCCATCTGTCAGTGTGCCGCTGAACGTCCCGTCGTAGATCTTGCCGAATCCGCAGGACGGACTGTTGGCCTTGAGGATGGCTCCCTCCAGCGGCTCGCCCTCCCGTTCCGCGGCGTCCAGGCACGCCTGCATGCACAGGGCGGCGCCTGCTTCGAAGAAAGCCGTGACATCACGGCCCTCCTTGTCCACGATCCGATCTCCGACCTTCTCGGCCGGCGGACGCGGCGACGGCAGTTTTCCCGCGGTCTCCGGACAGATCGCCAGATAACGATGTGTCCGGCAGAACTCGATGACTGCCTCATTGCGGTTGTTCCCGCCGTTATATTTACAGTTGTGTCCCAGTAGACATCTGCTGATGACATACATCCCGATCACTCCTTCAGTTTGACGATCGTCACGCCGTCTCCGCCCTCGTTATAAGCGCCCTTGCGGAACGAGTCCACATGTTTGTGCCGGCGGAACGCCTGCCGCAGGCCGGTGCGCAGGACGCCCGTACCCATGCCGTGGATCACCGTCACTTCTTTCAGTCCGGCCATATAGGCGTCATCCAGATACTTATCCACGTCCATCATCGCTTCATCCAGCGATTTACCCTGTACGTTCACCGACGAGGAAATATTCTGTGCTTTCATGCGGTAAAGACTGCCGTACTTCGTGCCGCGCGGCGGTTTCTTTTTGGCCGAGCCGTCACGGATCAGCATCAGATCCCGCACATTGGCATTGATCTTCAGGATGCCTACGTTGATCATCAGATCGCCTTTGGCATCCGGCAGCGACAGCACCTCGCCGTTCTGGTCAAGCGTCAGCAGCTTGACGCGATCGCCGATCTTCAGTTCCTCCGGACGGACCGGATCGTAATTGACCAGTTTTTCCGGAGCGACCGCGTATCTGTTTTCGCTTTCCCGCAGGCGGCGCTTGCTCTGTTCCAGCCGCTTATTGCGTTCGCCCAGGCTCGGTTCTTTGGCCAGCGACCGCAGTTCTTTCTGCACTTCCGCGGCGGTGTCCTTCGCTTCGCGCACGATCGCGCGCGCTTCTTCTTTGGCCGCGCTCAAGAGCTCTTTTTCTTTTTTCGCTAAGGCTGCTTCCCGCTTTTTGAGCTCTTCCTGCTGCTTTTCCATCTGCTGCCGGAGCTGCATCGCCTCGCTGCGTTCATCTTCCGCTTTCTGCTTATCTCTTTCGATAGCGCTCAGCACATCTTCAAAGGCGATATCGCCGTGTTCCAAAAGCTGGCCCGCGCGATCGATGATCGCGTCCGGCAGCCCCAGCTTGCGGGAGATCTCAAAGGCGTTGGACTTGCCCGGTACGCCGATAAACAGGCGATAGGTCGGGCTCAGAGTCTCCACATTGAATTCCATGGAAGCGTTCTCCACGCCCGGCGTGGAAAGCGCGTATTTTTTCAGTTCATTGTAATGGGTCGTTGCCACGGTGACCGCGCCCTGTGCCGCAAGGCGTTCGAGAATGGCGATCGCCAGAGCCGCGCCCTCGGTCGGATCGGTACCGGCTCCCAGTTCATCCAGCAGCGCCAATGTACCGGTTTTGGCTTTTTCCACCAGTTCCACCGTATTGCGCATATGAGAGGAAAAGGTGCTCAGGCTCTGCTCGATGCTCTGCTCATCGCCGATATCCGCGAAAATATTGCGGAAGATCGGCATCCGGCTGGTCCCCGCCGCCGGGATATGCAGTCCGGTCTGCGCCATCAAGGCAAGCAGGCCGATGGTCTTGAGCGTGACCGTCTTGCCGCCGGTATTCGGTCCGGTGATCACCAGCGTCCGGTAGTCTTTTCCGACTGCCACGTTGATCGGCACCGCCTTTTTGATCTCCAGGAGCGGGTGTCTTGCCTGTCTCAGATCCAATTCCCCGTCCTCGTTCATCTGCGGCTGCTCTGCCTGCATGCGGCCGGAAAGCTTTCCTTTGGCAAAGATCACGTCCATTTGGACGAGGATCTTTTGATTGTTCATCAGATCGTGGAAGTGCTCCGCCACATTCGACGATAGTTCGGCCAAAATGCGGTCGATCTCTGCGCGTTCTGCCAGTTCCAATTCCCGCAGCCCGTTGTTCAGATCAACGATCACCTGCGGTTCCACAAAGATCGTCGCTCCGCTCGAGGACTGGTCGTGGACGATACCCGGCATCTTGGCACGATGCTCGGCCTTGACCGGCACCACATACCGCCCGTCGCGCATCGTCACAAGGCTGTCCTGCAGATAAGTCTGGTTGTCGCGGCTGCTCAGGATCTGGTTCAGCCGATTGCGGATCGCCTCGTTCTGCCGCACGATGCTCCTGCGGATGTCCTTCAGCTCCGGCGACGCACTGTCCGCCATTTCATCTTCCGATAAAATGCAGCGGTCGATGCGGTCTGCGAGCCGTGGGAACGTCACCAGGACTTCCCGCATGCCGTCGAGGATCGGCAGCTGCGGCAGATCGCTGCGCAGAAAGGTCACGACGTCTCCCGTCACTTTCAGATCATACAGCACCTGCAAAAGCTGCCGCATCGTCAGGCTGCCGCCTTTTCGCGCCAGATGCAGCGCATTCTCAATGTCGTAAAGCTGTCCGAGCGGGACCGCCCCTTTCCGCACGATGACCTGTACGGCCTCGCTGGTTTCGGCAAGTCTTTCCCGGATCTTATACGGGTCCGACGACGGCCGGAACATGGCGATCTTCGCCTTGGCCATCTCGGAACCCGCGCACTCCCGCAGCATGTTTAGGATCTTGTCATATTCTAAAACCGCAAGTGCTTTTTTATTCATTGGTCTTCCTGCTCTTTTCCAGTTCGCTCTTCAGACGGATATTCTCCATTTGGATATCGAAGAAAGAACTTTCAAATTCGCTGCATTTTTCCTCCAGCTGGCGATATTTTTCCTCGCACTTCTGTTTGTCGGCCGCAGCGTTGGCCGCTTCTTCTTTGTACTGCATAAAGCTTTTTTTCGCCTCATCCCACATTTTCAGATAATGCTGCGCATCCTTTTCCACCTGTTCTTTGGCTTCTGTGAGTGCTGCGATCTTTTCGCGGGTCTCAAAGAGTTCGTCGGTAATATTGACGGCTGCTAGGACTGCCAGCGACCCCTGCACGTTTCCCGAAAAGTACTTGCTGACTTCCCGGATGCGGCTGTCCACATAGGCTGCGATCCGCCGGATGGTCTCTTCATCCCGTTCGCCGGAGATGATGTAGTCCTGCCCGTAAATTCTCACTTTGACGCGATTGTCTTCCATCTTGTATTCCCTTTACATCTCTCTCAGATTGATGCCGAGTTTTTCCTTTAAGGCTGCGAGTACCTTGCCGTGCGCGTTCTGTACGTCTTCATCGGTCAGGGTCCGCTCGTTGTTGCGGTAGGTCAGTGCGAACGCTACGCTCTTCTTGCCGTCGCCGACCTGTTTTCCTCTGTAGATATCGAAGAGTTTCACGCCTCTGAGGATCTCTGCGCCTGCGCTCTTGATGACGTCTTCGATCTCGCCGACGGTCATATCTTCGTCAACGACCAGCGCGATATCTCTTGCCATTGCCGGATATTTCGGCAGCGGATGATAAGCCTTGGTGGTGTCAGAAAGCTCGGTCACGGTCTTGAAGAACAGTTCGGCCGTATAAGCGCGTATGCCGATGCCGTATTTGTCCGCGACGTCCGGATGTACCTCGCCCATGATACCCAGTTCCACTTCTTCTTCCTTTGGTCCGTCTTCCAAATCCGCCATATGTTTTGCGACGATCCTTGCGCATCTGCCCGGATGGTAAACGCCGTATTCCGTCTCCGGCACGAAGGTCAGATCCCGGATGCCGAGCTTGTACAGCAGTTCGGTGATCATGCCTTTCAGCGTGAAGAAATCATCTCCGCCGCCGTAGAGGCCGATGGAAAGGTTATCGCTTTCAAACGGCAGCTGATGTTCGTCGATCATATTGGCCATGAATGTATTGCCGATCTCGAACGCGCGCATGGATTCCAGATTTCTGGAGTAGTTTCTGCCCATGACTTCGAGCATTTCCGGGGTAAGGATGGTCCGCATGACGGAAGTGTCTTCGCCGAGCGGATTGAGGATCCGCACGAAGCCTCTTTCCCAGGAATCTTCCGCGATCCTTACATTGTCCACGCCTTTCGGGCTGACAAAGGAATAGGTCTGGATCTCGTTGGCGCCGAGCGCGCAGAGCGTATCTCTGGCCAGATCCTTGATATCTCTTTCGTAGGACTGACTTGCCTCGTTATTTCCCTTCGGAATGGTGACCGGCAGGTTGTCATAGCCGTAAAGTCTCGCGACTTCTTCTACGATATCTTCTTCGATCTCAATGTCCTGTCTGACGGTCGGCGCGGTCACATAGAGATCATCGCCGTCGCCTTTGACGATCATTTCCAGGCTTTCGAGGTAAGCGACCATCTGGTTTCTGGAAAGTTCGATGCCCAGCACGTGATTGATGCGGGAAACTCTCGCGTGTACCGTCTTCGGCTCCGCGACTTCCGGATAAATATCCACACTGCCGCCGACAACGGTACCTGCGCCGATCAGCTCGATCAGTTCGCAGACTCTGTCCGCTGCTCTTTCGCAGAGGTTCGGGTCGATGCCCTTTTCGTAACGGCCGGAAGCCTCGGTCCGCAGGACCAGTCTCTTGGATGTGGTCCTGACACTGTTGGCAACGAAGTTCGCGGATTCGACTACGATGGTCTTGGTGTCCGCTTCGATCTCGGAGTTCAGACCGCCCATCACGCCTGCGACCGCGACCGGTTTCTCGGCGTCGTTGATCATCAGCATCTTGTCGTCCAGTGTTCTTTCGGTGCCGTCAAGGGTGACGAATTTTTCACCGTCGTTTGCCGTGTCGACAATGATCTTCTTGCCGGCAAGGCTTTCGATGTCGAACGCATGCATTGGCTGACCGTATTCGAGCATGACGAAATTGGTGATATCTACGATGTTATTGATCGGACGCATGCCTGCATGGATCAGTCTTCTCTGCAGCCACCACGGGGAATCCTCCACCTTAACGTCCTTGACAACTCTGGCAACATATCTTCTGCAGAGCGGAGACTTGACTTCGACCTGGATATAATCCTTGGCATGTTCTTCTTCATGTTTGCAGGAAGTTTCCGGATACCGCAGCTTGGTGCCGAAAGTTGCCGCCGCTTCTCTCGCCATACCGATCATGGACAGGCAGTCCGGACGGTTCGGGGTGATCTCAAAGTCGATGATCGCGTCTTTGAGTTCCATGGTTTCAGCAAAATCGCTGCCCAGCGGATATTCTTTTTCGAGGATCCAGATCCCATCTCTCTGGTTGACCGGAACGACCTTGTCTTCAAAGCCCAGTTCACCGAAAGAGCAAAGCATGCCGTCGGATTCCACGCCGCGGAGGCTGCCTTTGGTGATCACCGTGCCGCCCTCCTGCTTCGGCTGTCCGTGGATCGGACCCGGGATATGGCTGCCGTCCAGCGCGACCGGAACGTACGCGCCCTCAAATACGTTCGGTGCGCCGGTCACGATCTGTACCGGTTCCGCGCGGCCGATATCGATCTGACAAACGACCAGTTTATCTGCGTTCGGATGCGGCTCGATCTTCACGATCTTGCCGACCACGACGTCTTTCATATCTTCCCCGACCAGTTCCAGCGTTTCCAGGTTGGAACCGGACATGATCATGCGGTCACAGAATTCTTCCGGACTTACATGCACATCTGTATAATCTTTTAACCATTCTAATGAAACTATCATTTTTATCCTCCTAATCTGCTGCGTACTAAATCCTACTTGAACTGCTCGATGAACCGCATGTCGTTTTCATACAGAAGACGGATATCGTCGATACCGTACTTCAGCATGGCGATACGTTCGACACCCATACCGAACGCGAATCCGGTGTATTTTTCGGTGTCAACGCCGCCGACCTTGAGTACATTCGGGTGTACCATGCCGCAGCCGAGGATCTCGATCCAACCGGAGCCTTTGCAGACTCTGCAGCCCTTGCCGCCGCACTTGAAGCAGGAAACGTCCATTTCGGCAGACGGTTCTGTGAACGGGAAGTGGTGCGGACGGAATTTGGTCCGGACTTCGGAGCCGAACATCTGCTTTGCGAAGCTGTCCAGTACGCCTTTGAGGTCTGCCATGGTGATGCCCTCGTCAACGACCAGTCCCTCTACCTGATGGAACATCGGGGAGTGGGTCGCGTCCGGCGTATCGCAGCGGAAGCATCTGCCCGGCGCGAAAACGCGGATCGGCGGTTTCTGCTTGAGCAGCGTCCGGACCTGTACCGGAGAGGTCTGCGTTCTGAGCAGGATGTCGTCATTGATATAGAAGGTATCGGTCCAGTCTCTGGCCGGATGGTTCGGGCCTGCGTTCAGCGCGTCGAAGTTGTTGAACACGGTCTCCACTTCCGGTCCTTCCGCGAGAGAAAATCCCATAGACTTGAAGACCCGGGAGATCTCCTCGATGGTGATCGTCAGCGGGTGCTTAGTCCCGACATGGAACGGCTGTCCCGGTTCCGTCACGTCGATCTTCTCGGCTTTGAATTTTGCTTCTCTTGCTTTCTCTTTTAACTGCGAAAATGTATCGTCCAGAAGTGCTTCGACATCAGCGCGCACCTTGTTGGCCGCCATGCCGAGTTCCTTTCTTTCTTCCGGGGCAAGTTTACCCATAGATCTTAAGATCTCCGTCAGCTGACCCTTTTTGCCGAGGACCTTGACCCTGACGTCTTCCGCTTCCTGCACGGAAGATACTTCGCTCAGCTGTTTTTTTGCTTCTTCCAGAATTTGTGCTAATTTTTCCTGCATTTTTTCTCTAACCTTTCCGTTTTCTCTATAGTTTCGATTCTTTTGATCTTTTTCTTTACAAGGATCTGTTTTTATGTCCGGGGATTTCCGCGCACCGCTTCATACATCAGAACGCCGGCTGCGACAGCCGCGTTCAGCGATTCGATATTGCCGTGCATCGGGATCCGGATCCGGATATCCGAGCTTTCGATGAGTTCCTGTGAGATCCCGTTGCCCTCGTTGCCGATGATCAGCGCGATATCGTGTGTCAGGTCCTCTTCGTAATAACAGCGCTGTGCGTCTAAGCAGGTCGCTGTCAGTTTCTTGCCGGCTGCCCTGGTAAATTCCACCAGCTCTTCCGCGGAAGCCATGGAAACAACCGGCATTCGAAAGAGTGAACCGGTCGCCGCCCTTACCACTTTCGGGGAGTAGACATCTGCCGTCCCCTTCATCAGGATCGCCAGCCGGTACCCTGCCGCATCCGCAGTCCGCAGGATCGTGCCGATATTGCCCGGGTCCTGCAGCCGGTCGAGCACAATGAAATTGCCGCCGGAAACTGCGAGAAAATCTTCTTTGCGATGGTCGTCTTTGACCACGACGGCCAGGATGCCCTGACTGTTCATGGTCTGTGCCAGCCGGTCGAACAGCTTCGCGTCGAGCAGGAACAGTTTGCTTTCCAGTCCCGGCGGGATCGGCCGTTCATAACCCTCCCGTACCAGCACCGTTTCGATCTGTGCCTGATTTTTGACCGCTTCCGCCAGGAGGTTTTCGCCCTCGATGAGATAACGTCCGCTCTGATCGCGGTACTTGCGTACGGTCAGCTGTTCGCATCGTTTGAAGATTCGATTGTCTTTGGATCGTATTTCTCTCACCGATTTCCTCCTTTCGCTCTGCAGTCTCCGCGCGGGTCCGGCCCGCGCCCTGCAGGCTGCTCTTGTGCCTGCGTCCGGCTCTGCCGGACCGGTAAATACAAAAGCCGGTTTTCACCGGCCTTGTGTCAATCTTTCAAAAAACCCGGGATCACGAAGCGGGAAGTTCCCTTTTCTTCTTCCTCTTTTTTCAGGATGTCCTGAAGATCCACTTCTTTGCCCTCCAGGCCCTCCACTCTGCCGAAAACATCGTAATTGTTCAATCCGCGGCCTTCGTCTTTTTTCTCGGCAGGAGCCTTTGCCTGTTCTTTGTTGTTCTCCGGTGCTTCCAGTCCTTCGTCAAATCCGGTTGCGATGATGGTAACGTAGAGTTCGTCTTCCATCGATTCATTGATGTTCGCACCGAAGATGATGTCGCAGGCTTCTCCCGCGCTCTCCCGGATCGCGTCGGTGATCTCTTTGACTTCGAACATGCTGAAGTTCATGCCGCCGAGAATGTACAGCAGCATTTTTTTCGCGCCGCCGATGGTCGTTTCCAGCAGCGGACTTTCGATGGCCGCCGTCACAGCCTCGGTGACTTTCTTTTCACCCTTGCCGTAACCGATGCCCATGTGCGCGATGCCGCTGTCGGTCATGACCGAACGGACATCCGCGAAGTCGGTGTTGATGAACGCTTCATCCGAAATGATGTCGGAAATGCCCTGCACGCCCTGGCGCAGCACATCGTCCGCCATGCGGAACGCCTCTTTGACGGTCGTATTCTTTTCACAGGTCTCCATCAGCTTGTCGTTCGGAACAGTCACCAGAGAGTCCACGTATCTGCGCAGATAGCTGAGTCCGAGCTCCGCCTGTTTCTTTCTTCTCGGTCCCTCAAAGGAGAACGGCTTGGTGACAACGCCGACGGTCAGGATGCCCATATCCTTTGCCGCCTTGGCGATGATCGGCGCCGCGCCCGTTCCGGTGCCGCCGCCCATGCCGGCTGTGATGAACACCATATCCGCGCCGTCCAGCAGTGCGGTGATCTCATCCAGACTTTCTTCGGCTGCTTTCTGTCCGATTTCCGGATTCGCTCCGGCGCCGAGTCCTCTGGTCAGTTTTTCCCCGATCTGGATCTTGGTCTCGGCCAGGCAGTTGTTCAAGGCTTGTCTATCCGTATTAGCGGCAATGAAATCGATCCCTTTGAGTTCCGACTGCACCATGCGGTTGACGGCGTTGCATCCGCCGCCGCCGACTCCGATGACCTTGATCACTGCCGATTTTTCCATATTTGTTTCAAACTGTAGCATTCTGAATCCTACCTCCCTATATCTCCCTAATGATGTATTCCCAATGATTTCTCATGTGTATGCGGTCTTGTTTCTGATGCCGCCCGTGATTTGGCTGCACTATAATATATCTTATCACAAAACATCAAGCTTTGCACCTGTTTTTTCGCGTATTTTATGGCTATTTTAATCGATTTTCGGCGTAAAGGAGATCGTGTGATCGCCGCTGATCTGGATCTTGCCTCTTTCGATCTTGCGGTCAAAGAGTTCGGCGGTCACCGCCTGCAGTTTGCCGTCTTCCATCGCCGTCATGATGGTCTCCGGCGTCCCCACGCAGTAGAGCGAATCCAGGATATAGGCCTTGGCGTCGGTCTTGGATATCACGATGGATTTAAAATACATTCCGTTTTTTTCCATGACAGAGACCATTTCCAAACACTGACGGAACAGAACTTTTTCTTCCACCTCCACCGGTTCCCCGACGGAGAGTTTGCTGATCGTCAGTCCCTTGAGCACCGGGATCTTCGGATCCACGCCTGCCTTGCGCAGGACCGTTCCGGCCGCGTCGATCACCACATATTTTTCACCGTAAGCGATCGCCGCCGTCTGCTTGCGCTCGGTCAGCGTGATCTTTACGGTATCCGGCAGCTTCCGGCTGACCTTGACCTGTTCCATATAAGCATCCTGCTGCAGACGGCTGCGGATCTTTTTGGCGTCGATCTCCCAGAACAGGTTCTTTCCGGTCTCGCAGCCGCCCATCAGCAGGATCTCATCGTCTGTATAATACGCGTTCCCTTCGATCTCAAAATGCTGCACCGTAAAAAAGGACGACCGGGAAAAGATCACCGCGCCGATGATCGCCAGCAGTATGAGAAACATTCCCACAAACGGATTGATTCTTTTTTTTCTTTTTCTGTTATGTTCTTCTTTCAATCAGGCCACCCAGTTCTCTTATTCCTTTATGCAGATCCTCATAACCGCGGTCGATATGCTCGATCCCGCGGATACACGTTCGTCCCTCTGCCATCAGGCCCGCCAGGACGAGTGCCGCGCCGCCGCGCAGATCCAGTGCCAGGACTTCGCTCCCGCGAAGCGTACATATCCCTTTTATTATAGCATTTTTCCCACAGATTTCAATATCCGCTCCCATTTTCACCAGTTCTTTTTTATGCGTGAAGCGGCTCTCAAAAACTTCCTCGCGGATGGTCGTCAGTCCGGCTGCGCAGGCCGCCAGGCTCATCAGCTGCGGCTGGCAGTCCGTAGGGAATCCCGGATACGGCTGCGTGATGACGATCCCCGGGCTTTTGAGGCGCCGCGGCGAACGCAGTTCGATCATATCGTCAAAGGCGCGGATGACAGCGCCCATGCGTTCCAGTGTACGCAGCACTTCTTTCAGCAGTTCCGGCCTGGCGTTGCGCAGAAGCACGCTGCCGCCGGTGCCCAGCGCCGCCATCAGATACGTGGCCGCCTCGATGCGGTCCTCCGAGATAAAATACTGGGTCTCCGGTTTCAGTTCGGTATGTTCCAGCGCTCGGATCCGGGCATGGCTGCCCTTGACAAAGATGGTATCGGTCCCGCCTCCGTGTACCGGAAAGCCGCAGTTTCGGAGAAATCCCGCAAGATCCGCGACTTCCGGCTCGGCCGCGCAGTTCTCGATGATCGTATCGCCCTCGCCGGCCAGCGCAGCCATCATCAGGTTTTCGGTCGCCCCCACGCTCGGGTACGGCAGGGTGATCTGCCCGCCTCGGCAGACGCCGCTGCAGAGGACCTCTTCCTCGCGGATCTGCACCTCAAAACCCAGCTGTGAAAGACCCGCAAGATGCATGTCGATCGGCCGTTTGCCGATCCGGCATCCGCCCGGCCGAAAGATCTTCGCTTCGCCGCAGCGCGCCAGGAGGCTGCCGAGCAAAAACACGGACGAGCGCATCCCCTCCATCAGTCCCCGCGGGACTTCGTTCTTAGTCACGGTCCGTGTATCAACGATCAGCGCGCAGTCTTCCCAGGAGGTCTTGGCTCCCAGCTCCGTCAGGATCGTCTCCATGACAAACACATCGCCGATGCGCGGACAGTCGTAAAGTTTATGTACACCCGGGCTGCATACGGCCGCCGCCAGGATTGGCAGCGCCGCGTTTTTCGCGCCCTTTACCCGATACTCGCCGCGCAGGGGAATACCGCCGTCTATCTGATAGAAATCCAAAAAAATACACCTCCCAACTCTATTATCCTATGTGGGAGGTGCTTTTTGCGTTACAAGACTGCTTGTGCCGAATTGCAGCGGATCTTCGGATCGTGTCCGCATCGGCAGCTCAGTCACGTTCACTTGCCGCATTCGCTGCAGATCGTATGATAAATGATGTCCAGCGCCTTGACCGGAGCGCAGGCCCGGCTGGCCCGGCCCATCTCCGCTGTCAGCTGCGGATCATTTTTGAGTTTCATGACTTCCCGGATCAGACCGTCCGCCGACAGATCTTTTTCTTCCAGGAGGATCGCGCCGCCGCGGTCCGCAACGGCCTTTGCGTTGTAATACTGGTGGTTGCCGGTCACGTTCGGGGACGGGATTAGGATCGCCGCCTTGCCGCAGACGGTCGTTTCCGCGACGGACAGCGCGCCCGCGCGGCTGATCACCAGATCACAAGCCGCCAGATAGTTTTCCATATCCTCGATATAGTCCTTGATGCGGATGTTTTCCCGGATCTCGATGCCCCGCTCCGCCGCCAGATCCAGCGTCTGCTGATAATACCACTTGCCGGTGCCGAAGACCATCTGCACGTGCGGATGTCCGTTGAGCACCTGCATCAGTTCAAAAGCGACTTCGTTGATCTTTTCGGCGCCGAGACTGCCGCCGAAGGAAAAGACGACGAAGTCATCCGCGGCAAAGCCGAGTTTTTTTCTGGCTTCTTCTTTGGAAAGCGTGAAAAAGCTCCTGCGCACCGGGTTGCCGGTCTCGACCATCTTTTCGGGCTGCTTGAAATATTTCGCCGCATCCGCAAAGCCGAGAAAGACTTTATTTACATAGCGTTCCAGCGTGCGGTTGGCAAGTCCCGGATACGCGTTCTGTTCATGCAGAAATGTTTTGGCGCCGTACATCCTGCCGGCCACGATGACCGGGAAGCAGACGTAGCCGCCGGTCCCGATGATGACGTCCGGCCGGAACCTGCGGATCACGCGGCTCGCTTCCAGAATGCCTTTGGTCACGCGCACGCCGGTGCGCACGAGCTGCCGGAGGCTGGACTTGTTGAGCCAGCGGGCGTCGACCAGTTCCAGCCGATAGCCGGCTTTGGGCACGATATCCTTTTCGATGCCCTCGTCGTTTCCCACATACAGGATCTCGCTTTCCGGATCCATTTCCTTAAATTTATCTGCGATCGCCAGAGCCGGGTAGATATGTCCGCCGGTCCCGCCGCCTGTTACGATTACTCTCATGGTTTCCGCCTCTCCTAAAGATCCGCTGTTTTTGATATATTATACAGGATTCCCATCGCGCCCATAAAGATCAGCAGCGCGTTTCCTCCGTAACTGACGAACGGCAGGATGATGCCGGTCGGCGGCATGGAAGAAGTCACGACCGCGATATTGATCACGACCTGGATGCCGACCATCATCGTGATGCCGCTTGCCAGCATCATGCCGGCGTAGTCCTTGGCGTTCATCGCGATATGACAGCCGCGCCAGACCAGCAGCAGATAGACGATCACCAGCACGAGGATGCCGATAAAGCCCAGTTCCTCGCCGATGATGGCCAGAATGAAGTCATTCTGCGCTTCCGGCAGGTATAAGTTTTTCTGTACGCTGTTGCCCAGTCCCAGTCCGGTCAGACCGCCGGTACCCAGCGCCAGCAGCGACTGCACGACCTGCCAGCCGTCGCCCAGCGCATCGGCGAAAGGATCCAGAAAGCTGACAAAGCGTCCGTAGCGATAGCCGTCCGGGTCTCCGAGGATGAAGACCACCGCCGCCACAGTACCCAGCGCAAAGAGCACGCCCACGTGTTTCCATGGGATCCCGGCCACCAGCAGCATGCCGCCGGCGATCAGTACGACCGTGAAAGCGGTCGACATGTTCGGCTGTTTCATGATCAGCGCGAAATAGACGCCGGCTACCACCAGCACCGGTACTACGCCTTTCCACCAGTCCGAAGCGCTCTTCGGTCTTTTTGCGAAATGTCCGGTGACATACAGGATCACGCCGACTTTGGCGAATTCGCCCGGCATGATGGTCATCGGAAAGCCCTCCTTGCCGAGCCATCTGGTCGCGCCGTTGACGGTGATCCCCAGCGGCGTGAAGATCAGCAGCAGCAGGATCAGACAGATGATCGGCCCGATGATCCAGAAGCGCAGCCAGACATGGTAATCCCATCGAGAGGTGAGCCACATCGCCACGCTGCCGATCGCGACCCAGATCAGCTGTTGTTTCAGATAGTGATAGGCATCGCCCCATTGACCGATCGCGTAGTAATAGCTGGCGCTGAAGATCATCACGATACCGAAGATCACCAGGATCGTCACCAGCAGGATCACGCTCAGGTCTCCCGTATTCTGTTTTGCAGGGTCTGCAAGTCGTTTCATAAAATCGTCCTAACTTTGATCGGCGGCGGATCATTCCGCGAGCCGCTGCACACAGGTTTTGAAGTGATCGCCGCGCTGTTCGAAATTATCGTACATATCCCAGCTTGCGCAGGCCGGGGACAGCAATACCGTGTCGCCCGGCTCAGCCATGGCGAACGCTGCTTTGACACAGGCTTCCATATTCGGTTCAAAGGAATAATCCCCGAATCCGTGCCGATCGGCGGTTTCCGCGATCAGCTTCCCGTCCCGGCCGAGCAGCACCATGTGCTTGACGCGGCCCGGCAGCTGTTCGATCAGTCCGTCGAACGCCTGACCTTTGCCGTCGCCGCCGGCGATCAGGATGATATTTTTTTTGAGGGCCTTGAGAGCGATCACCGCCGCGTCGACATTGGTCCCCTTGGAATCATTGTAGAATTTCACGCCGTCCACTTCTCCGGCATATTCGATCCGGTGTTCCACACCGCCGAAAGCTTTCAGGCTCTCGCCGATGACCTGCGGCTCGATCCCGGCGAAATAGCTGACAGCGGCCGCCGCAAGCGCGTTCTCGACATTGTGGTCGCCGATGATCTTCAGTTCATCCCGATGGCAGAGCTCTACGCGTTCCCCGTCTTCTCCCGCGATGACCAGCATGCCGTCTTTTCGCAGATAAGCGCCGAGCGGCAGTTCTTCTTTCAGGGAGAACGGAATGACTTTCGCTTTGCAGTCTTTCGTCAGGCTGAAGCAAAGTTTGTCGTCATAATTTACAATGCAGTAACCGTTTTCATCCTGGTTTTCAAAGATCCGTGCCTTGGCTGCCCCATAAGCCTCCATGGTATGATGGCGGTTCAGATGATCCGGCGTCAGGTTGAGGATCGCCGAAACCGCCGGCTTGAAGTAGCGGATGGTCTCCAGCTGGAAGCTGCTCGTTTCGGTCACCAGCCAGTCGTCTTCATCAGCCTCCAGCGCCTTGGAAATGACCGCGACGCCGATGTTGCCGACCACATAGGTCTTGCGGCCGGAGCGTTTGAAGATCTCACCCGTCAGCGTGGTGGTCGTTGTCTTGCCGTTGGTGCCGGTGATGGCGACGAACGTGCCGCGCGCGATGCGGTAAGCGATCTCCAGCTCGCCGATGATCTCCGCGCCGTGCGCCTTGGCTTCCTGCACGAACGGCAGCTGCGGATCTACGCCGGGGCTGAGGATGAGCATGTCAAATTTCGCGTCCGCGACCGGAACTTCATGAAAATAGCAGGTTACATTTTTGCCTTCTAAAAAATTCAGGAGCTGTCCGTCGATGTGCGCGCGGTCCTTGGAATCCTGAATGGAAACCTCCGCGCCCAGCTTCAGCATGGCCTGCACGGCAGCGATGCCGGACTTGCCCATACCGACGACCAGGACCTTTTTCCCTCTTATGTTGTCCAGATTCTTGTTTTTCATAAAAAATCCCTCTGCTTCCTTTTTTCGTTCTTACAGACTGCTGATGACGATCGCCAGCATGCAGAAGACCAGCGTCGCAGCCCAGAACATATAAACTACGTTTTTTTCTTTCATGCCGCAGAGCTCAAAGTGATGATGGATCGGCGCCATTTTGAAAAATCTTTTTCTTGTTTTCTTGAAATAAACGACCTGAATGATGACGGAAAGTGCTTCGATCACATACAAAAGTCCCGCGATCGCCACCAGAAATTCCATCTTCAAAAGGACCGCCGCCGCTGCCAGCACGCCGCCGAGCGCCATGGAGCCGGTATCGCCCATGAAGATGCGTGCCGGATTTTTGTTATACAGCAGGAAGCCCAGGCAGGCTCCGGAAACCGCGCCGTAAACGACCGGCGCCGCGGTCAGCATCGGATAAGCGCCCACGCCCAGGATCACCATGCAGAAAGCGACCAGCGCCGTCACGCCGGAAGCCAGGCCGTCCAGACCGTCGGTCAGATTGACCGCGTTGCTGAACGCGATCATCACAAACATGATGAACGGAATGTACAAGATCCCGAAGTCCAGATAGCGGTCCGCGATCGGGATCCACACTGCGCTTCCCGGTACGGTCCCGAATCCGGAGAAAAAGTAGGCGTATACCGCAAAGGCTCCGGAAAAGACGAACTGCATCACCAGCTTCTGCTTCGGGCTGATGCCCGCGTTGTTCTTTTTAATGGCTTTTTCGTAATCGTCGATGAAGCCGATCAGTCCGAACAGCACCATCACCAGCAGGATCACCGCAAGGTGCCATCCGTCCGCCACGCCCGCGATCAGGCCGATCACGACCGACGTGAGCACCGCTGCCGAAATGATCGCCAGTCCGCCCATGCTCGGCGTCCCGGTCTTGGACAGGTGGGACTGCGGTCCGACTTCGCGTACAAACTGTTTGAACTGTTTCTTTTCGAGGAACGGAAGCAGCAGCTTGGTAAAGACTGCTCCCAAAATCCATCCGGCCGCCAGCGCGATCACCGGGTATCGTAAAATCTCCATCTTTTGTATCTCCTTGTTGTTCTCCTATTTCCTGTCTTCGGGCCGTCAATGCGCGCCGCGTTCCGGCTCGCAGATGCGGTCCGCGATCTCTTCCAGTTCCATGCTGCGCGAGGCTTTGACCAATACGACATCGCCCGGCTGCAGCAGTTCCGGCAGAGCCTGCAGGAAATCTTTTTTCTCGGGAAAATATCGGATCTTCGCTGCGTCCAGATGTTCGGCCGCGCCTTCTGCGTAGTACGCCGCATCTTTGCCGATGGCGACCAGCAGATCCACGCCTTTTTGACCTGCGAACGCACCGACTTCACGGTGTCCGCTGCGGCTTTCCGGTCCCAGTTCGAACATATCTCCCAAAATAGCAATTTTACGCTTTCCCTGCGTCGCCGTCAAGGTCTGAATTGCAGATTTTACAGAAGCCGGGCATGCATTATAGGAATCATCGATGACTTTGATGCCGTTTGCCTGACGGATCTTAAGCCGGTTTCCGGTCAGTTCCGCCTCCTGCATGCCGGCAGCGGCTTCGTCCGGCGTAATGCCCAAAAGCTCTGCCGCGGCAATGACCAGCGAGGCGTTGCCCGCGTTGTGCGCGCCCGGCAGCGGAAGCCGGATCTCATAAGTTTTATCTTTACGTCTTAACTGGTATTTTATACCCTGATCTCCAAAATCGCAGATATCCGAGATCACATAATCATCCTGCGGATCCGTGCCGACCCGCACCAGATGGTAATCTCCTTGTGTATGCTCCGGTGTCAGCAGGTCACAGTCGGTGTTGACGATCAAGGTGTCCTGCGGTCCGAAGTAGGTCGTGACTTCCATCTTTGCCTGCAGGATCCCCGCGCGGCTTCCCAGTTTTTCGATATGGGAAATACCGATGTTGGTGATCAGCGCGATATCCGGGCGCACCAGATCGGCCAGCCGTTCGATCTCTCCGAAATCGTCCATGCCCATCTCCAGGACCGCGACTTCGGTATCCGGAGCAAAACCGAGGATGCTCAGCGGAAGTCCGAATCCGTTATTGAAGTTTTTGACGCTTCTGGCAGCCTTGTATTTTGTGCGTACCGCATAGTACAGCATATCGCGGGTGCTGGTCTTGCCGACGCTGCCGGTCACGGCGATCTTATGCACCAGCGGCAGAGTTCCCAGATAATACGCGGCCAGATCCTGCAGCGCGCGCGTAGTGTCCGGCACCACGACGATATCCGGTTCTTCAGACGCGCTGAGGAAAGCGTCCCTCGGCACCATCTGCGGGTCGGATACGACCAGCGAGCGGCAGCCGTTTTGGATCGCGCCCGCAAGATAGCGATGGCCGTCCGTCACCTCTCCTTTCAGGGCGAAGAAAAGATCGCCCGCTTTTGCTCTGCGTGAATCGGTGGCAATGCTGAGGATGCGGCTTTCTCCGCTTCCCGTGAGCAGACGTCCCCCGGTTGCTCCGCAGATTTCTTCGATGGTAAATGCTCTCATAGTTTTCGCCCTTTCCTTAGTTCTTCTCTGTCGTCAAAATGTCGGATCTCATCTCCGATCAGCTGATAAGTCTCATGGCCTTTGCCCGCCACCACGAGGATATCGCCGCGCTCTGTCATCTGCACCGCCGTGCGGATGGCTTCCCGCCGGTCCTCGATGATGCGGTAATTTCCCTGCGCTTCGTCCATGGCCGCGGCGATGTCCCGCAGGATGCGCCGCGGATCTTCCCGACGCGGATTATCCGAGGTGACCAGGGAAATATCCGCCAGCTGCGCAGCGGCTCTGCCCATTTCGAAGCGCCGCTCGCGGTCACGTTCTCCGCCGCAGCCGAACACCAGCAGCAGTCTCCGCGGCTCGTACTGCCGCAGGGTCTGCAAAAGATGCCGCAGGGCGACCCCGTTGTGCGCGTAATCCACCAGCGCGGTACACCCCGGGCCGATATCGACCGTTTCGGTGCGGCCCGGTACGCGAGCTTCGCGCAGAGCCTCGCGGATGGATGCTCCGCGGATGCCCAGATCTTGGGCGATCGCGATCGCGCCCATTGCGTTCTCCACATTGTGGGTCCCCGGCAGTCCGATGCAAAGCGGCTTTTCGCAGCCCGGGATCGTAAACGAAGATCCCAACAGGCCGTTTTCCCGCAGCAGCCGCACCTCGCCCGCGCGGAATAGAATCTGTTTTTCGGCGCAGCTGTCCTGCGCCATCTGTTTCCAATGCGGATCGGCCTCATGCAGGACCGCGGTCCTGCACTGTGTAAAAAGCCTGCTTTTCCAGTAGGCGTATTCCGCAAAATCCGCATGTTCTCCCGCGCCGATATGGTCCGGCGTGAGATTGGTAAATAGGGCATAGTCAAAATAAATGCCTGCTGCCCGGCTGTATTTCAGACCCTGCGAGGAAACCTCCATGACGGCGGCTTTGCACCCGGCGTCAGCCATTTCCCGCAGCATTTTCTGTATTTCGCAGGACTCCGGCGTCGTGTTCGCCGCGGTCCGGTAATGTCCCGCATAGCCGCAGTGCACGGTCCCGATCATGCCGGTCGGTAAGCCGGCCTGTTCCAGGATGGCCTGCAGCAGGAACGCGGTCGTCGTCTTGCCTTTGGTCCCCGTGATCCCGATCGTCAGAAGTTCCTCTGACGGGTATCGGTAAAACGCGCAGGCTGCCAGTGCCAGCGCCCGGCGGCTGTCCGTCACCCGGATGGCCGTCGGCAGCACGGCGGGCCTTTCGCGGCTCCCATGTTTCGGGGATTTCAGCTTGTCGGCAGCCTGCGCGTCTTCCACAAAGAAGATCTCCGCGCCGTGTGCCGCCGCATCGGCAAGAAAATCATGCCCGTCTGCGTCTCTGCCGCGCAGGGCAAAGAAGGCGTCGCCCTGCGCGCATTTTTCGGATTGGTATTTCAATGCTTTCACATCTTTGTCGTCCGTGCCGAAAAGAAGCTGATACTCCAGCTTTTCCAGTAATTCGGACAGTCTCATACCCTCTCCTGCTCTATTTTATTTTAGGATCTTATTTTTATCCTCTTTCTTTTTTTATGTTTTTTCTGTTTCGGATCGTCTTCCGCGCTTTTCTGCTTCCGGTCGGTCCGGTTCATTCTGTCACCTTTTATTCCTTGTAAACATAGACCACGGAATTTTTCTTGACTTTGGTCCCCGCTTTCGGATATTGGTCGATGACGGTAAATTCATCGTCTCCCTGCGCGGACTTCGGCCGGCTGTATTTCAGTTCCTTTCCGCCGATGATGCCGACCGCTTCGCTGAACGGCTTGCCGGTCACATCCGGAACGATGGTGTAATTGCCCTCGATGGCTTTTTTCTCAGAGTCGCTGTACTGCGGCGTCACATTCAGGTAGCGCAGTGTATCGGTGAGGATCTCCTTGGCGATCGGCGCCGCGACCATGGAACCGTAATGGGAACCCTTCGGGCTGTCGACGACCACTAGGATGGACACCTGCGGGTCATCCATCGGCGCCATGCCGATGAACGAGCTGTAATAATCGTCGCCGTATTTGCCGCTTCCCGCGTCGATCTTGTTCGCGGTACCGGTCTTGCCGCCGACGCGGTAGCCGGCGATGCGCGCGTTGCCGCCGCCGCCCTCATCAACGACGTACTGCATGATGCTGCGCATTTCTTTCGCCGTTTTGGCGGAAATGACCTTGCGCACCGTTACCGGTTTATATTCTTTGATGACTTTGCCGTTTTCATCCGTCAGCGCCTTAACATAATGCGGCTGCAGCAGAACGCCGTCGTTGCCGATCGCGTTGACGGCGCTCAGCAGTTGGATCGGCGTTACGGAAATACTCTGTCCGTAGCCGATGGTCGCCAGTTCGACCGGGCCGACATCTTTGAGCGCGTACATGATGGAGCCGGCTTCACCCGGATAATCCACGCCGGTCTTTTCGGTAATGCCGTACAGACCCAGATATTTGTAGAACGTGGTCTTGCCCATCAGCGCCGCGACTTTGGCCAGCGCCGGGTTGCAGGAATTGCCGATGGCCTGGCGGATGGTCTGCGTTCCGTGACTGCCGTGCGTCCAGCAGTGCAGCCGGACACCCGCGACCGTGAAGCTGCCCGCGCAGTGGAACGTCGTATTGGTGTTGATGACTTTTTCTTCTAACGCGGAGGACGAAGTCAAGAGTTTGAACGTGGAACCCGGTTCATAGGTATCGCTGACCACCGGATTTCTCCAAAAGCTGATCAGATAGTTCTGCTTCTCGTCCGCTGACATTTTTTCATAGGTTTTGAGCTGCGCCTCCGGAACGTTCTTGGCGTCCATCGGATCGTTCGGATCATAGCCCGGCGTTGTGGCGCTGGCCAGGATCTCTCCGGTCCGCGGGTTCATGACCAGACACATGATGCGTTTTGCCCCGGTCTTTTCCATTCCCTTTTCGAGTGCCTTTTCCACATAATACTGGATGGCTTCATCCAGGCTCAGCACGACGTTATAGCCGTCCTGTGCCTCGTGGTATTCCTCCGCGCCCTCGACAAGTTCATTGCCGGCCGCGTCGGTGTTCTTTTTCCATCTGCCGGAAACGCCCGAAAGATACTGGTCGTATTCCAGTTCGATCCCCGCGCGTCCGGTATTGTCCGCGCTGACGCTGCCCAAAAGCTGTGAAGCGAAATTTCCCAGGGGGTAATAGCGCTTCGTGCCCTCGGCAAGCTCCAGTCCGTTGACCTTGAGCGCTCGCACGGCGTCTGCTGTTTCTTTGTCAAGATTGCTGGCGATGCGCACCAGCGCCGTCGACTTGGTCAGGTTCTTCTGCACGGTTTCCGCGTCCTTCCCGACGATCTCGGCGATCGACGCCGCGATCTTTGCGATCTGTTCATCGGTCGCGGTCTTGTTGTTCTGTGTCTTGACCTGCGCAGGCCTTGCCCACAGGGTATAGCAGGTGATGCTGGTCGCCAGTTCCTTGCCGTTGCGGTCGTAGATCGCGCCTCGTTTCGCCTCGATCGGCGTATCCTGTGTCTGCTGCGCGATGGCCTTTTCGGTCAGCCAGTCTCCCTTGATGATCTGCCAGTAGGCGACTTTGAACGTCAAAAGCAGCAGCAGCACGGCGATGATCAAAAAGCCGATGGCGATCCTTTTTTTATTTTTCGTGCTGACCGGTGCTGCCCGCATAGTGTTTCCCTCCGCATGTTCTGTTCCTCGAAGAAAGAAAGCCAGACTTTCCTATGTTTTTCGTTGTCCGGCTCCTTTCGTTCATAATGAAATTATGATCTTATTTGATTTTCTGCTTGTGTTCTTTCTCTTTTTGTATATTCCCGGATCGGCTGTTTTATTCACGATATGCTTTTTCTTTGATCCGCTGGACCAGATCCTGCGTCGCTGCCGAGTCTACGGTCAGATAAATGCACTGATTGGCTTTCGGATAACGCATGCCGAGCTTCTCGGTCGCGTAAGCTTCGATGCTCTCGATACTGTTGGCGCTTCCGATCTTGACCTCCAGCACATCGATCTCCTTCTGCAGCGTCACATTCTGTCGGCTGAGCGTATTGATCGAGTATTTGATCTCCGTGGCTTTTGCGGTCAGGAACACCGTCCCGATCAGGAGCATGCCCGCGAAGATCAGGACCGCTGTCGTTTTGGCGAGCATCGCGCGGGTCAGGATGCCGGTCTGTTTCGGCTGTGGCTGTGCTTCCGGCTGCGGAGCTCTGGTATTCAGTTTTTCTCTTTCCCTGATACTGACGCGGCGTTCCCGTTCCGGATAGGACGCGGGAGCCTGGTAGGCACGCTGGCCGTAGCCCGCGGTATAGGCTCTGTCCGGTAAAGCCATCCTTGGTTCCTTTCTGTTTGTTCTCGCTTATCTGCTCTTGTTTCTTGCTGCTTCTTCTCTATTTTTCTTTCTTTAATCTCGAGTCGTTTGGTTTGGTTCGTGTCTTGCTTTGTCTGTGTTTTCCGCGCGGACCGTCTGTACGGTTCATCGCTTTGGCAAGACCTTTTCACAAATGCGCAGTTTCGCGCTCCTGGCCCGCGGATTGCGTTCGATCTCTTCGGCCGTCGGCAGGATCGGCTTGCCCGATCTTTTGGTAATGTCTCCGACCTTGCCGCATACGCATACCGGAAATTCTTTCGGACAGGTACACGGGTTCACGCGCCGGGCGATGCTTTCCTTGACGATCCGGTCTTCCAGTGAATGGAAGGTGATCACGCACAGCCTGCCGCCGGGCGCCAGAACGTCACAGAACGCGTCAACCGCTTTTTCCAGCTGTCCGAGTTCGTCGTTCACTTCGATGCGGATCGCCTGAAAGGTCCGTTTCGCCGGATGCGGGCCGTCCCGTCTCGCAGAGGCCGGAATGGCCGCCTTGATGACGTCCACCAGCTCGGTGGTCGTTTCCAGCGGCTTGTCCTTTCGCGCTTTGACAATAAAGTCGGCGATGCGGGCTGCCCAGCGTTCCTCGCCGTAGCGTGTGATGATGCTGCGCAGTTCTTTCGCGTCGTAGTCATTGACCACGTCGTAAGCGGTAAAGGTATCGTCCTGGTTCATCCGCATGTCCAGCGGCGCTTCCTGCATATAGGAAAATCCGCGTTCCGGGTTATCCAACTGAAAGGAGGATACGCCCAGATCCAGCAGCGCGCCGTCGATCTGTTCGATCTCCAGTTCCGCCAGGACTTCTTTGATCTGTGAATAATTGCTCTGCACGAAGATCTTCCTGCAGGCATATGGCTTCAGTCTCTGTTCCGCCGCTTTCAGCGCGTCGGTGTCGCGGTCGATGCCGATCAGCAGTCCGTCCGCGTTCAAACGCTCGCAGATGCCGCTGCTGTGTCCGCCGCCCCCCAGAGTCCCGTCGACATAAATGCCGTCCGGTTTGATCGCCAGCCCGTCCATGCACTCCTCAAAGAGTACGGAGGTATGTTTGAATTCCATCGTTTCCGCCTTTCTCTCTAGAAGTTGTACGCAGACAGTGCTTTCGCAAAGTCTTCGGCTTCCATCTTATTTTCATTATCCGGTGCGTCCCAGACGTCTCTTGCCCAGATCTCGATCTTGGACATGGCGCCCATGGTGACCAGCTCTTTTTCGATCCCTGCGTAGTTTTTCAGTTCCTGCGGGATCCCGATCCTGCCTTGCTTATCAAATTCGCACTCTGCCGCGTTGGCGCAGAAATGCCGGATGAACGCACGCACATGGGGATCGGACTCCGGCAATTGCGCGATCTTTTCCATCTGCTTCTCCCAGTCTTCCGTCGTGTAAATGTACAGACAGCGGTCAAGCCCTTTGGTGAGGATGCATCTGGCGCCTAAGCCGGCACGCAGTTTGGAGGGCACGATCATCCTGTTTTTTTCGTCAATGGAATTGTAAGTGGTTCCCATAAACATGATGCTCGACCTCCTTCCGTCTAAAAATACCGACACTACGCCCCTATATCGTGGGTTATATCACCACTATACACCACTTTTAAACACTTTTCAATAGAAAATATCGCATTTTTAGTGTTTTATCCCCACAAACAGCGTCGGTAATTTTTTCCTGCGCGCGCAGCCGCGGCTTCATCCGCGCCGCAAAAGCGGACCGCGGGAAATTTGCCCTGCGCAGGGCTGCCGCACCTGCGCGGCTCCTCGCGCGGTCCTTTCAGCTTACCACGCCGCCTGCCCTGCTCCGCATGCAGTCCTTATGGCCGATGATCGCCCGGCCAACGTCCGCCGCTCGGTCACTCCGGCCGCACCGCAAAAGCGAGCCGCGCACGACATTAAAAATAGTCAGGTTAAAAATGGGCAAAGTAGATAAAACCATTGGTTTTTGCATTACTTATCCACAAATTCGAATAGCGGCTCCTTGATTTTTTCCACTAAAAGTATTTAAAGGAAAATTCAGGGCAAGCGATCCATTTGTCAACCTTTCACGCAGCAAACTCCGCCCGTAGAAAAACGTCGAAGAACGTCAAACGGTGTCGAAAAAAGTCGAACCTGCTCGAAACAGCGATCAAACGCCGCCATCGTCTTTGCGTACACCCGGAAAAAAGTGGATAAGTAACTGAAAAACGACGCATTTTATCTACTTTCCGCAAAATCACGGCTTTCGTCAGGTCGGCCGCTGCGGCCTGCTCTGTTTGCCGCAAAATTGTGCCTTTCGTCGGACCGGCCTCAGGGAATTTACTCCGCGCGGCCTGCCCTGTTCTCCGCGCAGCCTGTTCTGTTCTCTGCGCGGCCTGCCCTGTTCTCCGCGCGCCGCTTGTGACCGATCGCCGCGCCCGCGCATATATTGTAGTACCTATCAAAATATGAAAAGAGGTAATCAATTATGAATCTATCAAACAATCAAACGGGTTCTTCCTGCAGCGCGGGCGGCAGCCGCACAGGCGTCGTTTCGGCCGGCGTTGGTTCGGCCGGCTGCAGAGTCGGCAGCGGCAATGTGCAGAATCGGGTCTATCTGGATAAAATATTTTTTGACAATGAGGATCTTTCCTGTCCGATCATCGCGGCACTGACGGCAAATGCCGAAAATTTTACACAGGATCTGGTCATCGGCGGCGCCGTACAGCAAAGCGGATGCGGATGCGGTTCCGGCAGCTGCGGCGGATCGGGATGCGGATGCGGCAATGCAGGCGGATGCGGATGCTCCGGAGGATGCGGCGGAAACTGCAGCGGCGGATGTTCCGGCGGATGCGGATGCAGAAGCTGTAATACCTGCAGCTGCTGCAATTTCGATATCAACTGCAGCACCAAGTTCACCATCACCAACTCCTGCGTCGTCGTCAATGAGATCGTCCTGCCGCAGACCCGACCGCTTCCGGCAAGTGCCGTGACCGTAGACGGTTTCCCGGTTTCTGCGCTCTACCTGCAGAACGGACGCTATGTGGCTGATCTGAGCGGGATCATGCCGGATATCACAAAGTGTCCTTGCACGCCGATCGACCGTCATCTGTGCAGCGGATGCGGAACCTGCAGCCCTTGCAATATCACCTGTGACAACGACGGGCATTTCTTCTTGGCAGAAGCCGGCGGCCCATGGGAAGTTTCTCTGACCATCGTTCTGGAAGGTACTGTTTCCAACGGCAAGCAAAACTGTAATTTCAAACTGACGCTGAAAACGCGCAACGACGTTTCCGGTTCTTTCCCGATCACCGTTACCGGCAGCAGCAATTTCGCCATGTACTGTGTGGAGATCCCTTGCCAGACCAACGGCATCGCACCGTCACTGGTCTTTGATTTCAATGCCTGCGGCGTACTGCTGAACCCGACGCTGGAAGTCGAAAGCGAAGCGACCGAGGGCTGTGCCGACGCCGTATCCGTCGTACTCACCTCCAATCTGGTCCTCACGCCTGGTATCCATCTGCAGGTCGTTCGGCCTACCTTATTCGCATTGCAGGCCGACGAGATCAACACCTGCTGTGACGACCTCGGGCAGTGTGCCGGTGTGGAATCCTGCGGCGCCTGCAGTCAGAACTGCGAGTGCCAGAGCGGACAGCAGAATATCGGCAGCAGCGGTCAAAACCGCCCGCAGACGCAGACTTCTTCCGGGACCTGCGGGAGCGTCCGCAATACCGGCAGCACCTGCCGCTGCAGCGGCAGCGCAAACGCGGGGATCCGCCGACTGCCGAGCGCCTGCCAATGCTGCGACACCAACGGCTATCTGTTCTGACCGGCGCAGCCGTTTTGAGCAGCGCGGCCGCTCTGAGCAGTGTGGCTGTTCTGACCGGCGCGGCCGTTTTGAGCAGTGTGGCTGTTCTGAGCAGCGCAGCCGTCCGAAGTGCTCTGTCTTTTGCCTCCTGCAAAGACCCGTCCGCGGTCTCCGTGCGATGTAAGTCAAAAAGGCAAAAAAAATACCCCCGCGTTCTGCGGGGATACATAGATCAATATTTTCGGTTCCGGCGTTTGCCGATACCATCCTTGTACTTATTCTTCCGATGGCTGAAGATCGTATCTTTTCTCAGTTTCCGGCTGTCTATGATCTTTTGGACCAGACGTATTGCCAGCAAGATCAGCAAAAGACAGATCGCGATCACTGCCAGCAGCAGCAAGATTTCTTTGGTCTGCCAGACTCCGTCGAAGATCACGCCGAGTTTTGTTTCCAAAAATGTTTTCATACAAGTCGCTCCGATTTTTCGTTCTGCATGTTTTTATGTGCATGTTTTTTTCCATCATACCACGTTTTTCGCAATTTGCAAAGTATATACGAAAATTTAACAGAAAATGCAAAGTATAATATCGCAGACGGTCTTCATACTAAAAAGTAGATTGAAACACTGCACAAAATTGGAGGATACGGATCCCGTGATACGTTTTTTTTACCTGACCCGAAACATACTCGGTCTGCTTCTTGTCATCAGTCCACTTGCTGGATTTTTATGCATAGATTATTCTTTATTCCTTTCCCCGGAGTTTCTCTGCGGTCTGGCCGTCGGCGTACCGCTCGCTCTGCGCTGTTACAACCTGCTTCCGTTCCGGCTGTGGACCGGTCTGTATGTTCTGCTGTGCTGCGGCGGATTTTTTCTCTGTGTTTCTGAGGAAAACGGTCTGCCTGTGCTTGCGGGAGCGCTTCTTGCAGGTCTCGGTTACGGCGGGCTGGCGCTGATCCTGCCTGCCAACCTGATCGTCAGCTGGTTCCGCTTCAGCAAAACACTGCTGCTGGGGCTGGTCTGGTCCGGCGCTTTTGCATTCGGTCTGCTGTGGAAAATACTCCTGGAAAGGATTACTTATCCGGCGCTGCTGTCTGCCGGCGCTCTGATGCTGCTCGGCGTACTGTTCTTTTTAGAACGTCCGCCCCGTTTTCTGCTGCAGAACGGATTGCAGCCCTCACCGGCTTCCGGGCGGCGGCTCAGTCGTTTTCGTTCCCGCAGCGCCCGCAAAGTCTTTTTTTATACCTTGATCATCAGCTTTGCCCTGAGCTTCGGACTGTTCCTCGCGCAATACGGACTGCAGGCCGAACGGCTGCCTGCGGTTACTCCCGCGGGATCCGTTTTTTGGTTCGGCGGACTGCTGATCGGCCCGCTGCTGGCAGGACTTTTTATCAACCAAAAAGGCGTGTACAGCGGCTGCGTGCTGCTGATCTTTCTGACGGAAGTCACCATCATGTGCTTTGGCTTTGAAAACGACGCTCCGCTTTTTCTGCGGATCGGATACACGACGGTCGGCGCCGCGCTCGGCATGCTGCCGGTCCTGCTGCCGATCCTGGCCTATTATCTGTACGGTCCCGCGGAATTCAGCGAACGGCTCGCGCAGGTGCTTCTCGCTGTTCCTGCCGGACTGGCGGCGGTACCGCTGCTGACCTTCATGCGGTTTTTGGATCCGCTGACCGTCAACTACCTGACCTTTGCCGCTATGTTTCTGCTAATGATTAGCTTTTTTATCATTTTTTCGGCCTGGAAACACAGATTCGTCCTGTTAAAATATTGAATCCTGTAGTATAATGTCCTTACACAGCGATTGCGGAGCGGCAGCGACCGCAGAGCTGATGTAAGACAGATGCCCGAGCGAATGGTTCTGTTCCATGAAAACAAGTGTAAACGAAGTTTGAATGGATAAACAGACCTTCTGCTTTTGTTCCCCGGCTTTAGCCGGCTAGGAACAAGTCGTAGAAGGCGATTGCCGAGGCTGCGCCGACAGCAGAGCCGCTCAGCGGCCGGGCCAATGTTTTTAACACCACAACAGGAAGGAAGACAGAACACCGATGGCACCATTTGTTAAATTCGAGCATGTCAAAAAAATCTACCATATGGGGGAAGTCACGATCGAAGCCCTGCGCGACGCATCTTTTGAGATCGAAAAGGGTGAGATCTGCGTCATCGTCGGTCCGTCCGGCGCCGGCAAGACGACCCTTTTAAATATCTTGGGCGGCATGGACGCGCTCTCCGAGGGAAAAGTTTTTCTCGACGGAACGGAGATCTCCAAGTATAACGCCCGCGAACTGACCACCTACCGCCGCTATGAGATCGGCTTTGTTTTTCAGTTCTATAATCTGATCCAGAATCTGACAGCCCTCGAAAACGTTTCCCTGGCGGCGCAGATCTGCAAAGAGCCGATGGACGCCAAAGAAGCCCTGATCAAAGTAGGACTTGCAGACCGCGTCAACAACTTTCCGGCGCAGCTTTCCGGCGGCGAGCAACAGCGGGTGGCGATCGCGCGCGCATTGGCCAAAAATCCGAAACTCCTGCTCTGCGATGAGCCGACCGGCGCGCTGGATTACAACACCGGCAAGGCGATCCTCAAACTGCTGCAGGATACCGCCCGCGAAACCGGCATGACGGTGGTCATCATCACCCACAATACCGCGATCGCTCCGATGGCGGACCGCATCATCCATGTCAAGAACGGTACCGTTTCCTCGGTGGAGCGCAATGAACACCGCGTTCCGGTCGAAACCATCGAATGGTAGAAAGGCGGTCACGTTTCTATGAAAAATGCCATGACAAAAGCCACCCTGCGGGAGATCAAAGGCAGTTTCAGCCGTTGGATCGCGATCTTGGCGATCTGCGCGCTGGGCGTCGGTTTTTTCAGCGGATTGAAGATTTGTAAGGAAGACTTCCTGCTGACCGGCGATACCTTCCTTTCACAGAATCATTTTTATGATTTCGAACTGATCTCCACGCTCGGTCTGGAAGAAAAAGATGTAACGAAGATCCAAAATCTTGACGGAGTTGACAAGGCGCGCGGCAGCTATTCGTCCGACGCTCTGTTTCTTTTCGAAGATGATACGGACGGCTCCGAAAGCGATACCGGCGAAAAGGTCGCCAAATTCCACACCCTGCTCGACGACATGAACACGCCGGTTTTAGACGCCGGTCATCTGCCGACGCAGCCGGATCAATGTGTCGGCGACGGCCGCTATTTTACGGAAGCGGATCTGGGCAAGACCATCCGCATCACTGCCGGCAACAAGCAGGATACCCGCGATCTGTTCGCCTATGAAGAATATGAACTGGTAGGGATCTGTGAGTCTCCGCTTTACCTTAATTTTGAGCGCGGTTCCACTTCCCTCGGAAACGGCAGCGTCGCGACCTATTTTTACATACCGCCTGCCGGCTGGGACAGTGAAGTGTTTACGGAGATCTATGTCACCCTTACGGAAACCGGCATGATCTATTCCGACGCGTACAAGCAGAATGCCGACGCCATGGAGCAGCCGCTGACCGACGCGCTGGAGACCTGCGCGAGCAGCCGCTACGATGACATCATCACGGAAGCCAACGACAAGCTGGCGGAAGCGGAAGACAAATTAAACGACGCCAAAGCGGAACTCGCCGACGCGGAAAAACAGCTCGCCGACGGTGAAAAAAAGATCCGTGACGGACAGAAAGAATTAGACGATAACCAGAAGAAGCTGGATGCTTCCAAAAAAGAACTGGCGCAGTCCCGCAAGGATTACGAAAAAGGCTATGCCGACTATCAATCGCAAAAGAGCGATGCGTATGCGCAGCTGGACGCGCAGAAAGCGCAGATCGAAGCCGCTGCAGGCACACCTTACTATGAACAGTATCTCGCGCAGTACGAACAGGCAAAGGCACAGGCCGACACACAATTTGCAGCCGCCGCGAAAGAACTGGCGGATGCGAAAACACAGATCGAAAACGGAGAAAAGCAGCTGGAAGACGGCTATGCCAAACTGGCAGACGGCCGCAAAGAGCTGCAGGATTCCCGCCGGGAGCTGGCGGACGGCCGCAGCGAACTGGAAAAAGGCAAACAGAAGGTGGCCGACGCGGAAGATGAGATCGCGGACGCGCACGACAAGATCGACGATATCGAAAATCCAAAGACTTATGTGCTGGGCCGCGATACCAACATCGGCTATGTCTGCTTCGACAACGACACCAGCATCGTGGATTCCATCGCCAAGGTCTTCCCGATCTTCTTCTTCTTGGTCGCCGCACTGGTCTGCATGACGACCATGACGCGCATGATCGACGAACAGCGCACGCAGATCGGTGTGCTCAAAGCGCTCGGATACGGCAAGGGCCGCATCCTCGGCAAATATGTCTTCTATTCCGGCAGTGCCTCACTGGCTGGCGGCCTGATCGGCTTTTTCGGCGGGATCTTCCTGTTCCCGTCTGTCATCTGGACGGCTTACGGCATGATGTACGATTTCGCCGATCTTCTCTTCGTGATCAACTGGAAGCTGGGCATGCTTTCCATCCTCGCAGCGATCCTCTGCTGCGTGGGCACGACCGTTTACTGCTGCTACGCGGAACTGATCAACGTCCCGGCGGAACTGATCCGGCCGAAAGCCCCGGCTCTCGGCAAGCGCATCCTGCTGGAGCGCGTGCCGTTCATCTGGAACCGACTGAAGTTCCTGCACAAAGTCTGCCTGCGGAACATTTTCCGCTACAAGAAGCGTTTCTTTATGATGGTGCTCGGTATCTGCGGCTGCACGGCACTCCTGATCACCGCCATGGGGCTTTCCGATTCCATCAAGAACATCATTTCCGTGCAGTATGATGAGATCTTCCACAACGACTATACCGTTACCTTTGACCGCGACCTCAGCGAAGCGGAGCAGCAGTCTTTCTGCGAAAAGAACCGGGACTATCTCGACGAGGTACTTTTCCTGAACGCGCTCTCCGTTGACACGCATGTCGGTTCCCAGGTCAAATCCGTCAACATGATCGTTGCCGATCCGACCGATCCGATCGCGGACTTCATCACACTCAAAGACGGCGATACGCCGCTGGATTACCCGACGGACGGAAACTGCATCATCAACAAGAACCTCGGAGAAAACCTGAAATTGTCGGTCGGCGATACGCTTACCGTTTATGACAGCGATATGCAGGAGATGGATCTGGTCATCACGGCAATGTGCGAAAACCATGTATATAATTATGTATATATCGATCTGGATACTTACCGCAGCCAGTGGGGACACCCGGAGATCAATACTGCCTATGTCATCGGGCACCGCGGTGCGGACGGCACCGTAGCGGATCCGCACGCTGAGGGCGCGGAACTGATGAACGCGCGCCATGTGGCCTCTGTCAGCATCACGCAGGATATGCGCGACCGTGTCAACAACATGATGGCCAGCCTCAATTATGTCATCGCTCTGATTATGGCATGTGCCGGCGCGCTGGCGTTCATCGTCCTGTACAATCTGACCAACATCAACATTACCGAGCGTATCCGGGAGATCGCTACGATCAAGGTGCTCGGCTTCTATCCGGGTGAGACGAACGCCTATGTTTTCCGGGAAAACTTTGTGCTCACGGCGATCTCCGCGCTGGTCGGCATTCCGGTCGGCAAATGGTTCCACTCGTTTGTCATGGATCAGATCCAGGTCGACCTACTGAGCTTCGATGTGCATATCGAACCGCTGAGCTATCTGCTGGCTGTGGCGATGACCTTTGTCTTTGCCCTTATCGTCAACTTCGCCATGTACTTCCGTCTGGATAAGATCAATATGGCGGAATCGCTGAAGTCGATCGAATGATTTTTGCAGCAGGATGCTTTCATTCAGCAAACACAATATTTGAACCGAATTTGGGTCATCCTTTGCTTTTTATGACTCAAATTTGGTTCTTTCTTTTTGTTCTTTTTTGTATTTTTGCTTATTTTCACAGAAAATATCCTTATTTTTTGCCTTTTTTCCTATTTTTTTACCGATTTTGGTTAAAATTAAAAGTTGGCACGCCTTTTGCTGTACATAAGTGCAAAAGGGGATACAAATAGAAACCCAAAATAAAGATCAAAATAAATTTAAAGATGTATTAAAAAACGGAGGTAAGCATTATGGCAAACAAGAAAGAATTATTAGACAACGCTTTCAACGAAGCGATCAGCACCGTTCCTTACAACGGCATGGATCCGCAGACTGCAGTGGAGATGATCAAAGTTGCGATGAAGAACATCGGCGAGCGTGACTATCACGACTTTACAGATGATGAGATCAAAGCAACCATCGTTGCAGGATTCGAATCTCTCAAAGAAGTCGGTCAGGACTTCAAGATCCAGACTTGGATGATGAAATAAGCAGGATCTTCTGCACCGACCCATCATAAAGTCATAAAGTTAAATAAGTAAAGAAAAATAAAGCAAATAAAGAATTCAACCCATAATAAAGTTAAATAAAGAATAAAGAATAAAGAATATAAAGTAAAAAGCCGAAGATCCGAGCTGCCCCATACACCTCGGATCTTTGTTGTACTGCTTGCTGCTACAGCTGATGTTTGATCTTTTTGCGCGCGAGCGTGGTCTGCGGGATGTTGAGAAATTCCGCCGCTTTACGCGTAGTGCCCTCTTTTTTGAGTGCGTAGGCGATGAGCCGCTTTTCCTGCTCGTCCATGATCTTGTTGAAATCAATAGATTCTTCCCGGCGAAATTCCTTTTTGAGGTCGATCATGCTTTCGTTGTAAACATTCACGTTCAGGAGCTCGTCGACCGCGTCGCCGTCGATCTGCTGCGTGCGCTCGCTGATGTAGAGACGATGCACGGTGTTCTCCAGTTCGCGGACATTGCCCGGCCAGTGATATTCCTCCAGCTTGCGGCAGGCTTCGGCCGTAAAGCTTTTTTCGATCCCGTATTTTTGGCTGTAATGGCGGATAAAAGCTCCCGCCAGACAGTCGATATCTTCCGGCCGTTCCCGCAGCGGCGGTACGTTGATGCAGCAGATGTTCAGTCGATAATACAGGTCTTCGCGGAATTTTCCCTCGTCCACCAGCTTGCGCAGCGGAATGTTGTTGGCACAGATCACGCGCACGTTGACATTCTTCGGCGTGGTGCCGCCGACGCGGTAAAAGCTGTTCTCCTGCAGGACCCGCAGCAGTTTGGACTGCATGGCCAGCGGCAGGGCGCCGATCTCATCCAGGAACAGAGTCCCGTTATTGGCGATCTCAAAGTAGCCCTCCTTGCCGGTCGTCGACGCGCCGGTGAACGAGCCCTTTTCATAGCCGAAGAACTCCGACTCCGCCAGATTTTCTTGGATCGTGGCGCAATTGATCTTGATGCACGGCTGCGAGCGGCGCGGACTGTTCTGTTGGAGCAGGTCAAAGACTTTCTCCTTGCCGACGCCGGTCTCCCCTTGAATGATGACGTTGCAGTCGTACTGCGCGACATTCAGGACGTCCTCGACCATGTCTTCCGTAACGGGACTCATATAAAGGAAGCCGTCGATCTGTTTGGCGGCCGTCTGCGTGCGTTCTTCTTTGACGATCGACGCTTTGCGTTTTTTGATATGATCGACATTGGTCCTGCGGTAAAACTCGTCGAGATTGCGGAACACGTTTTCCGTTTCGCTGACAAGCTGCAGCGCATATTCGAAAGTATTGGCGTAGATGCCGTCGAGCGCGTAGTTGATGACTTCTTTGCCGAGGCTGTCCGCGATCAGCATGCCCTTGGAATAGGCGTTGCCGATGTTCGTATGGCACACCAAACCGCCGGGACGCACGATCAGAGCCGCGACGCTTTCGCATCCCTTGATCTCCTCCAGATTGATGACGACATCCACATCACGTCCGCGCAGGGCTTCCCGCACGCTTTTGGCGGTTTCGACCGGCAGGTTCATCGGCAGGAACATCGCCTCCGAAACCAGGCTGCCGATCGCTTCCAAAAGCGCCGCTTTCACTGCCTGCACACTGCCGCCGCGGCTGCTTTCAAAGATGCAGGAAATGGTCATCTCCGGGTTGCGCTTTTTGAGCATACGCGCATACAGGACGATCTCGACCAGGCTGTTGCCGATGATAACGCCGTTGTCCGCCCGCATTGATGCAAGCTCGGTGCCGATCCCATAAAAGCTGCCTTCTTCGTCCAGCGCGCGCAGAAGCGTCTTGAGCTGATCCGGATCGAACCGATTGATCTCCTTGAGTACGGTGGCTTCAAAGCAGATCGCGTAGCCGCTGCAGTGCAGCAGCCCGTATTCGTAATCGATGCTCTGAATGGACTCCAGATAAAACGGCAGGGCCGTCATCGTCGTCAAGCTCACCACACGATCGCCCGGCTTCAGCCCGCAGTCCGCAAGATCCTCCGCGATCTCCTCAACGATCCCCGAAAACAGGCCGCCGCTTTCGGTATAGGGATTCTGCAGTTTCCCGCGTTCCCGCACGATCTTAAAGATCTTTTCCTTTATCTTCTCTTCATCATATTCACAGATACTGCAGATCTGCAAAAGGCTGTCGCGTTCCATGGAGACCTGATCCACCGCGATGCGAAGTTCCTTTGCTCTGAGTGTCCGGTCATTATCAACTTTCCAAGCGGTTACCGTCAGACTGCCTTTTGGCTCCAGTACCCGATCGATTCCTGCGTTTTTCATATGCTGTCCTTTTCTGTTTCTGTCTTTCCTCTTAGCTGTTTCGTGCGCCGCGCATAGCGCGGGAGATGCCGCACTTTGTGCATGAAATGCTACGTATTGCATTTTACGCTTTGCATTTTGCGCATGGCGCTTCGCACTCTTTTGAGTATACCCGATTTTGTCTTTTTGTCAAGGCGTTTGACCCATTTTTGGTTATTCGATCATGTTTCAGACCCATTTTCGGGTCTGTTTTTTATTTTTTGCTTTATCTCTTTAAAAAAATAATGTATACAAGCACTGCAATTTCAAGTATTGTACCATTTTTCTTTTCTTAGCGTTTTCTTGGCATACTCCTTGCTATATATTATTTGCGGAATCATCATTCTGAATCAATTTTAAAGGAGAAACTAAATGAAAGTTGTAAAAGCAATTCTCAAATTCGTGCCAGTATTCGTGCTGGCAGGATTGATGATCTGCGGCAAGGGTCATCTTTTGGAGGGGCAGGACGCTATGGTCGCGGCTCCGATCGCCTTCTTAACAGCCGTTATCATCGCAATGCTCGTAGAAAAAAAGAAATGGCAGGAATGTCTGGATGCCGCAATGAGCTCCGTCAGCAACATTCTTGTCGCTCTGTTCATCCTGATGCTCGCTTATGTTATGGCAAACTGCTTCATGAGCTTCGGTGTCGGCGCATCCGTTGTAAATATCGCGCTGAAACTCGGCGTAACCGCCAAAACCGTTGCCTGTGTCGGCTTGATCTGCACCGGCGTGCTTTCCGTAGCTACCGGTACTTCCTGGGGTACGTTTGCTGCCTGCGCGCCGATTTTCCTCTGGCTGTCCCATATCGTCGGCGGCGACATCTATCTGACGGTCTGCGCGATCGCCGGCGGTGCTTGCTTCGGTGACAACATCGGCCTGATCTCGGATACGACCATCGTATCTTCCGGTATCCAGGGCGTACAGGTTACGGACAGAATCCGTCACCAGGGTGTTTGGTCGATCTCTTGCTTAATTTTGGCAGCCATTGCTTTCTATATCGCAGCCTCTGTGATGGGACTGCATGGCACCGGCGACGCTTCCACCGTTATGGACAACATCACGCCGGAGATCTACGCATTCCTCGAGCAAGAACGTCCGGCAGCCATCGACCTCTTGAATCAGGTTTCCGACGGCGTCGCGCTGTACATGGTCATTCCGCTGATCCTCGTTATCGTACTGGCAATTCTGGGTGTCAACACCTTTGCCTGCATCGGTTCCGGTATCGTTTCCTCCTACATCTTAGGTCTCTTCGCTGGCACATCCTGCGACTTGCAGGCGTTTCTGGATGACTTCTTCTACGCAGGTGTAGAAGACGCAGGCGCTTGGGTTATCCCGATGATGATGTGGGTTGCAGCATTCGGCGGCGTTATGCAGCTGATGGACGCGTTCGCGCCTCTGGCAGCACTGATCCAGAAGCTTTCCAAGAAAGTCAGACACTTACTCGGCTGGAACGCAGTCCTGTCCTTGCTCGGCAACGCTGCACTGGCTGACGAAATGGCACAGATCGTTACCATCGGACCGGTTATCAAGCAGGTTACCGAAGATAACGTTGTATGCGAAACAGAAGAAGCTGAATATAAGTTAAAACTGAGAAACGCGACCTTCGGCGACGCGATGGGCGTATTCGGTTCCCAGCTGATTCCTTGGCACGTTTACCTCGGTTTCTATGTCGGTATCGCTGCCGGCGTCTATCCGCTGGTTCCGCTGACCAACATTGACTTCATCAAGTTCAACTTCATGGCTATGATCGCGGTTCTTTCCCTGCTGATCTTAACTTTCACAGGTCTGGACAGATTCGTACCGTTCTTCAAGATGCCGACCGAACCGGAAGTACAGCTCAAGAAAAATATCGAAAAGAACAAAGCAGCTTAATCCGCTTTGATCCGAATGTTCCAATATTCATAGGTACTCACTGAAACAGGGCGCCCGCGCGAGTCCGAAAAGGATCCGCGCGGGCGCCCTGCTCATGCCTGTCTTCACATAAGGCCTCTCTCAAAAATCCCAAAAAAAACTTTTGATGCATAGGACTGCTATCTTTTTGTGGTTTTGCTCAAAAAAAGCATGCCGATGCCATTCTATCCTCAGATTTATCCCATCGACTGCTTTCTTCTCCCCTTGCATTTCTCTTTTTTTACAATTCTCGACATTCTTCGCACTTTTTCGAGCTTTTTCTCGCATGCACCCGTGTTCTCCCTGCCTCTCGCCACCCGACTTTCTACTCTTTGCTTCGCGTATGATGCTTTTTTTCGGAGCAAAGTGCGATTTGGATCTAGTTTTATGCAGCAAAACTTTTTTCGCTTGCCCAATCGCCCGGTGCAGGATCGCACAGCAACGCTCAGTCGTCGGCGAAGGCCCTTCGCTTGGCCGTCGGTGCAGGATTGCACTGCGACGCTCAGTCGTCGGCGAAGGCCCTTCGTTCGGCCGTCGGTGCAGGCCTTTCGCTTGGCTGTGCTCTGCCTATACCAGCGAGCTGACGCCGTAGGTCAGGATGGTGACGATCGTGCCGGCGACCAGGACGCCTGCGGCGATGGCCGGAAACGCGCGTTTCAGCTGCATGTCCAGCATGGCAGCGATCAGGGCGCCGGTCCAAGCGCCGGTGCCCGGGAGCGGGATGGCGACAAAGATCATCAGTCCCCAAAATTCATAGCGCAGGACCTGCGCTTTTTTGCTCTCCGCTTTATCCTCAAAGTGTTTGACGACCTTTGCGAGCCGTTCGCTTTTGGTCTGCATCCATTTGAAGATCTTGCGGATGAAGACAATGATAAACGGGATCGGCACCAGATTACCGATCACCGCGGTCAATAAAGCGATCTTGATATCCAGCCCGGCGATCACGCCTGCGGGGATCGCCGCCCGCAGTTCCAGTACCGGAACCATCGAAATCAAAAATGTCATCAGCACATTGCCGAAGGTTGTTCCCCCTAATGCTCCCATTCTTCGTCCCCTTTTTTCGTTTATTTTTGCTTGTTTCCTTTTCAAAAGTGCGCCCGCACAGGGGCGCACTTGTCTGTTTTAGCTTTTTTAAATCTTCTTGCGGCTTCACGTTTGCGTGGACCGCTTTCAAGATCAGCGAGTCTCGCTTTGCTTTTTGCGTGGACCGTTTCCGGTTCAGCGAGTCTCGCTTTGCTTTTTGCGTGGACCGTTTCCGGTTCAGCGAGTCTCGCCTCGTGATGCAGGTCGGTCCCGCAGGCAATTATTCCGCAAGTCCTCCGCATATTCTGCGGCAGCTGACGTGATCCGTCTGCTGCGATCTGCCGCTATGCGTTCGCATCCTGTTCGGCTTGGACCGCGGCCTGCGCCGCTGCCAATCTGGCGATCGGTACCCGGAACGGAGAGCAGGATACATACTGCAGTCCGATCTGATGACAGAACTGAATCGTTTTTGGGTCACCGCCGTGTTCGCCGCAGATCCCCAGTTTGATCTTCGGCCGGGTCTGTCTGCCCAGTTTCACCGCCATTTCTACCAGCTTGCCGACACCGTCGGTATCCAGCGTGCGGAACGGGTCATCCTTGAGGATCTCCCGCTTCATATAGGTTTCGATCAGCTTGCCCGTATCATCCCGAGATAAGCCGTAAGTCATCTGCGTCAGATCATTCGTGCCAAAGGAAAAGAACTCCGCCTCCTTTGCGATCTCGTCCGCGGTGATCGCCGCGCGCGGCGTTTCCACCATGGTCCCGATCAGGTAATCCAGCGGGATGCCGGCTTCCCGGATGCAGCGCTGTGCGGTCTGTACGATCGTCTGCTTTACATCCTTGAGCTCGGCTTCACTGCCGACCAGCGGGATCATGATCTCCGGCACCAGATCGCTGCCGGTTTCCTGCTTTACCTCCAGCGCCGCGCCGATGATGGCTTCCGTCTGCATCACCGCGATCGCCGGCGAGGTCACCGCCAGCCTGCAGCCGCGATGTCCCAGCATCGGATTGATCTCATGCAGTTCGGAGACCTTGGCTTCCAGCTTTTCGATGCTGACGCCCATCAGCTCCGCCACTTCCGCGATCTCGGCTTTCGTCTGCGGCAGGAACTCATGCAGCGGCGGATCCAGAAGCCGGATCGTGACCGGTCTGTCACCCATCACAAGGAACAGCTCCTTGAAATCTTTCTGTTGGAACGGCCGGATCGCCTCCAGCGCTTCCGCCTCTTCCTCCGGCGTATCCGCAAGGATCATCCGGCGGATCGCCGGGATCCGCTCTTCCTCAAAAAACATATGCTCCGTCCGGCAGAGTCCGATACCCTCCGCGCCGAATTCCAGCGCTTGTCTGGCATCTCGCGGATTATCCGCGTTGGCTCTGACTTTCAGTTCCCGCAGTTCATCCGCCCATTCCATAACGGTCTCGAAATCGCCGGAAAGCGTCGGCACGACGGTTTTGAGCCTGCCTGCATAAACTTCGCCGGTATTGCCGTTGAGCGATAGGAAATCGCCCTCGCGATAAACCTTGCCGTCCGCGGTCGTCAGTGTCCGTTCCGCTTCACTTACGCGGATATCCGAGCAGCCTGCCACACAGCATTTGCCCATCCCGCGCGCGACAACCGCCGCGTGACTGGTCATGCCGCCTCTGGCGGTCAAAATGCCCTCAGCCGCGACCATCCCGGCCAGATCTTCCGGAGAAGTCTCCTCTCTGACCAGCAGCACCTTTTGTCCTTTTGCGGCAGCCGCTTCCGCGTCCTCTGCCGTAAAGCAGAGTCTGCCGCAGCCCGCGCCCGGTGACGCCGCAAGGCCTTTGGCGATCACCTGCGCCGCGGCAAGCTCCGCAGGTTCGAAGGTCGGGTGCAGCAGCTGGTCGATCTGCTGCGGTTCGATCCTGGTGATCGCCGTCTTCTTATCGATCAGCCCCTCCTGCACCATATCCACCGCGATCTTGACTGCAGCCTGTGCCGTGCGTTTGCCGTTTCGGGTCTGGAGCATGTATAATTTATTGTTTTCGATCGTGAACTCCATGTCCTGCATATCTTTATAATGCTTTTCCAGAAGTTCCGCGATGCGGGTAAGGCTCTTGTAGGCTTCCGGAAAGCAGTCCGCCATCTTCTCAATGCCGAGCGGCGTCCGGATACCGGCCACCACATCCTCTCCCTGCGCGTTTACAAGAAACTCTCCGTAAATTTTGTTTTCACCGGTCGCCGGATCGCGCGTAAACGCCACGCCGGTCCCCGAGGTATCGCCCATATTGCCGAATACCATCGACTGTACGTTGACTGCCGTGCCGATACTCGACGGGATCCCGTTCAGTCTGCGGTACAGGATCGCCCGATCGTTGTTCCAGGAGCGGAAGACCGCCTGAATCGCCGCCAGCAGCTGCTGCTTCGGGTCCTGCGGGAACGGCTTGCCGCTTTCCGCTTCGACCATCTGCCGGTAAGCGCGGATCACAGCCTCCAGATCTTCGCTTGTCAGATCAACATCGAATTTTGCATGGGCTTTTTCTTTCTGACCGTCAAAGATGCGGTCAAATTTTGTTTTGGGGATGCCGAGTACGACATCTCCGAACATTTGGATGAAGCGGCGGTAACTGTCCAGCGCGAATCTCCGGCTGCCGGTCAGTAAAGCTAACCCTTCCGTGCTTTCATCGTTGAGGCCGAGGTTCAGGATCGTATCCATCATACCGGGCATGGAAACCGCGGCGCCGGAGCGCACGGAAACCAACAGCGGGTTTTCCTTGCTCCCGAACGTCTTTCCGGTCACATGCTCCAGATCCTGGATCTTTTCCGCGATCTCGGCGCGAATGTCATCTGCGATCGTCTTGTTTTCCTCATAATAGCGGCTGCACGCTTCTGTAGTGACCGTAAAGCCAAACGGGACCGGCAGGCCGATCCTGCTCATTTCCGCGAGATTTGCCCCTTTTCCTCCGAGCAGCTCCCGCATCTCCTTTGAGCCCTCATTAAATGAGTAGACGAATTTTTTCATGTTGCTCCACTTCCGTCATTAAAATGACAATCTTTCCTCGATATAGGAACGAACTTCGGAAACCGGGATCCGGACCTGCTCCATCGTGTCTCTGTCACGAATGGTCACGCAGCCGTCAACTTCTGTGTCAAAGTCAACACAGATGCAGAACGGCGTTCCGATCTCGTCTTCTCTTCTGTATCGTTTGCCGATCGAACCTGCCGCGTCGTAATCGACCATGAAGTACTTGGAAAGTTCTTCGTGGATCGGTTCCGCAACCGGTGCCAGCTTCTTTGCCAGCGGCAGGACCGCTGCCTTGAACGGCGCCAGAGCCGGATGGAATTTCATGACTACGCGCACGTCTTCCTTGCCGTTGGCGTCAGTCAGGACTTCTTCATGATAAGCGTTGCACAGGAAGGCCAGCACGCTTCTTTCCACACCCAGCGACGGTTCGATGACGTAAGGGATATAGTGTTCATTCTTATCCTGATCGAAATAGGTCAGGTCCTGTCCGGAGGTGTTCTGATGCTGCGTCAGGTCATAGTCCGTACGGTCAGCAACGCCCCAGAGTTCGCCCCAGCCGAACGGGAATCTGAATTCAAAGTCCGTGGTCGCCTTGGAGTAGAAGCAGAGCTCTTCCGGGCTGTGATCACGGAGTCTGAGGTTTTCGTCTTTGATGCCTAAGGAAAGCAGCCAGTTGTGGCAAAAGCTTCTCCAATAGTCGAACCATTCCAGATCGGTCCCCGGTTCGCAGAAGAATTCCAGTTCCATCTGCTCGAATTCACGTACACGGAAAATGAAGTTGCCCGGCGTGATCTCGTTACGGAAGGATTTACCGATCTGGCCGATGCCGAACGGGATCTTCTTGCGGGAAGTTCTCTGTACATTCTTGAAGTTGACGAAAATACCCTGTGCGGTCTCCGGGCGCAGATATAATTCGGACTTGGAATCCTCGGTAACGCCCTGGAATGTCTTGAACATCAGGTTGAACTGGCGGATACCGGTAAAATCGGTCTTGCCGCAGTCCGGACAAGGGATGTTGTGCTCAGCGATGTACTTTTCGAGTTCTTCATTGCTCCAGCCGTCGACGACGATCTCCGGCATGCCGTTGGCTGCATGGAAATCTTCGATCAGTTTGTCCGCGCGGAATCTGGACTTGCAGGCCTTGCAGTCTACCAGCGGGTCGGAGAATCCGCCCACGTGTCCGGATGCCACCCAGGTCTGCGGGTTCATCAGGATCGCAGCGTCGAGACCGACATTGTACTTGGATTCCTGTACGAACTTTCTCCACCAGGCGTTCTTGACATTCTTTTTCAGTTCTGCGCCCAGCGGACCGTAATCCCATGTATTCGCCAGACCGCCGTAAATTTCGGAGCCCGGATAGACAAACCCTCTGTTCTTGGCAAGGGCAACGATTTTTTCCATTGTTACTTCTCTGTTTACATCGCTCATGTTCTCTAAACCTACCTATCTTTCTTTTTTGCTTTTATTTTTCTTCCGGAGCTTCGGATGTTTCCTCCGCTGCTGCCGCTTCCGGCGCAGGCTCGGCTTTTTCTTCCTCTGCTGCGGGTTCTTCCTGTTCTTCTTTTTTCTTGCCGGAGAAAATACTCCAGAATCCGCCTTTTTCCTTTGTCTTCTCGGTGACGGTCTCTTTGACGTCTTCATAAGCGTCTTCCACGGTCTCGCTGATCTTCTCCGCGGCTTCTCCTGCCTTTTCGGCTGCGGCGGTAGCCATATCGCCTGCGGCGTCGCTGAGATTATCGCAGAAGTCTTCTACTTTTTCACAGAACGCTTCCCAGTTCTCGGAGTCTGCTTCCTCCGCGTCCGCGTCGGCTTCTTCTCTCTTTGCCTTGAATTCGTGATACTTATCAGCTGCGGCGTCTTTGAGCGTGTTATAGGTCTCCGTGCCTTTTTCCACGACATCATTGACAACGTTCGGCGCTTTTTCCTTAACGTTGTTGACGACATCGGTCCCCTTTGCCATCAAGCCGTCAAAGACTACAGAGCCTTTTTCTTTGGCGTCACTGGCGAAATTTTCCGCCTTGCCGGTGATGTCGATCACCTTGCCGTCGGTCGTCGTCAGTTCGATCCGGCACTTGAATCCAAATGCCGCAACAGCTGCCGCGATCACGCCCCAAGGTGCCACGATCGCCCCTACGACACCGACATTGACCGGAACATTGACGATCGTTGCGTCATCTTTTTTTACGGTGATCTTGGAAACATTCCCCTTTTTCACAAGCTCCTTGATCTTTTCCACGGTTTCCGCAGCAAAGTCGCTTGCTTTCGTTCCCGGTTTTACATCAACCGTTTCTTCGATAGCGATGATCGCGTCGACCACGCTGCCGTCAGCAGCTTCGAGCGCTTCTTTCGCCTCTTTGTAAGATACGCCGGTTCTGTCTTTGACCAGTTCGATTTTTTCCAATGTGATTTCCATTTCAATACCTCCTTAATCAAGTTAACGGACTCCGTAAGAAGTCTTCGCTTTTTAATTTTTCCACGCCGAAATGATAGGCCAGCCAGCTTCTCAGGATCGCGTGGAGTTTTTTGAATATTTCATCTTCCAGCGCGATCTTTTCAAAGGCTCCGAAAGATTCTTTCCGAAAATATTTCAATATATTTACTATATCAAAATTCGTGTCATAAATCAATGGTTCTTTGTCCGGGTCCTCCGCGAGATGCCGCGCGCAGTCCGCGCAGATCATGCCGCCCTCCTCTACGCTGAAAAAGCGGTTTGCGCCTGCTTTGCCGCATACGCTGCATCCGTCAAGCCGCGGCATCGTCCCGAGCGCAGCGATCGCTTTGACCACATACGCCTCGACCAGCGTCTCCTGCCTTTTGCTCCGCGCCTCCAGCGCGTCCAAAAACTCCAGCAGCAGCCGGAACAGCGCCGGCTGCGGCAGTTCATCCGCCAGCAGCTTTTCGGTCAGCTCCAGCACATAAGACGCCGCCATGTATTTGTCCAGATCTTCTCCGATGCCGTAATAGCTCTTGAGGACCTGGGCATGGTTCAGATTATAGGTTTCCCGTGACTTGAACAATTCATAGTTTCCATAGGTAAAAGGCCGCTGCGGCAATGCCGACTTGTTTTTTCCGCTTTCCGCGAGATTGCTGCCGACGCTGATCTTGCCGTATTTTCGTGAAAACAGCAGCAGCATGCGCCGTCCGTTGACTGTCCGGACCTGCCGCAGAACGATGGCTTCTGTATCGGTAAGCATACGATCACCTACATCTCTTTATACCCGAAATTTGACAGAGCAAAATCGGAATCTCGCCAGTTTTCTTTAATTTTGACCCAAAGCTCCAGATAGACCTTGCTGCCCAGCAGCGCTTCGATCTCCAGCCGCGCGCTCTTGCCGATGCCTTTGAGCTTGCGTCCCTGTTTGCCGATGATGATGGCCTTGTGCGACTTGCGCTCGCAGTAGATGACGGCGCTGATGCGCGTCAGGTTCTTTTCCTCTTTATATTGCTCGATCTCGACCGCCACGCCGTGCGGTACTTCGTCTTCCAGATACAAAAGTACCTTTTCGCGGATGATCTCGCTGACGATGAAACGTTCCGGATGGTCGGTCACCATATCTTCCGGGAAGTACATCGGTCCTTCCTCGAGAAAATCCCGCAGGCGCAGGAGCAGTTTATCGACGTTTTTGCCTTCCAGCGCGGAGATGCCGAAGATGTCGTCAAACACGCCCATCCGGCTGTATTCCTCGTAGATCGCCTGAAAATCCTCCGGTTTCATCTGGTCGATCTTGTTGATGATGAGGATCTTCGGCGTTTTGACCTCCTGCAGCATGTTGAGGATGTAGCGGTCTCCCGGTCCTTTGTCCAGCTTGCTGTCGACCAGGAACAGCACCACTTCCGTTTCCTTGAACGTATTGACGGCGGACTCGGTCATCAGTTCGCCCAGCTTGCTGTGCGGTTTGTGGATGCCGGGCGTGTCGATGAACACCATCTGCACGCCTTTGTCGTGATCTCCCTCCGGAATGTCCGTATAAATACCGCGTATCGTGTTGCGGGTCGTCTGCGGCTTGCTGGACGTGATAGCGATCTTTTCTCCGAGGATCGCATTGAGCAGCGTTGATTTGCCGACATTCGGCCGTCCGATAATTCCTATAAATCCTGTTTTCAATCTGTATTTCCTTTCGTTTTTCCTTTCGCGTTGCACAGCGCAGAGCGCAGCGCGCGCCGTTACAGCCGGAAGCCCTCCGGCAGGATCTCTTCCATGGTATAAACACGCAGACTTTCTTCGTCATCGCCGGAGATGATCTTAAAGTCGTCGTCGCAGAACTCTTTCATGAACTGTCTGCAGATGCCGCACGGCCAAGCCGTTCCTTCGGAGCTGACGATGGCGATGGCTTCAAATTCCATGCTTCCCTCGGAGATCGCCTTGACAAACGCGGTCCGCTCCGCGCAGATGGTCGCGCCGAAGGAGGAATTTTCCACATTGCAGCCGGTAAACACCTCTCCGTCCTTGGTCAGCAGTGCCGCGCCCACCCGGAACTTTGAAAACGGCGCATACGCCCGCGGCAGCATTTCCTTCGCCATTAAAAATAGATCTCTGTACATCATTTTATACCTCCTGTTCCGATACCGCCTCGCGCGGGATCTCCATATAAGTCATGATCGCTTCTTCCCTTGCCCGCATGCGCTTTTTCTCGTCTTCCTCTTCGTGATCGTACCCCAAAAGATGCAGCACGCTGTGCACGAACAGATAGATGATCTCCCGTTCAAAGGAATGTCCGAATTCCTTGGCCTGTTCCTCGGCCCGGTCTTTGCAGATGACTACATCGCCTAAGCAGATCTCTCCGACTTCCGGCAGTTCCTCCGCAAGGTCCGCGAACTGAGGAAAAGATAGAACGTCGGTCACGCGGTCGATGCCGCGGTATTCCCGGTTCAGACTTTGGATCTCATCCGGCTGCACAAAGGTCACGCTGATCTCGCAGTGCTCCGGTTCCAGTCCGAAAACATCTTCGCTTTCGACGGCGTACTCTGCCGCCCGTATCATTTTATCGAGGATCTCTTCGGTGACGACTTGTCCCTCTTCAAAATATAGTTCCATTTATCGTTCCTCCTGCAGTTCCTCCGGATGTTTCTGATAGAACTGCTCGTAAGCGTTGATGATCTTCCGCACCAGTTCATGCCGTACCACATCCGTATCTTTCAGGTAGCAAAAATCGATGTCTCTGACATTTTTGAGCACGCGTTCCGCCTCCACCAGCCCGGACTTTTTGCCGCGCGGCAGGTCGATCTGCGTGATATCGCCGGTCACCACGACCTTGGATCCGAAACCCATACGGGTCAAAAACATCTTCATCTGCTCACGCGTCGTGTTCTGTGCTTCATCCAATATGATAAAGGAATTATCGAGCGTGCGTCCCCGCATATATGCCAGCGGTACGACCTCGATGACTTCCTTTTCCTTGAGCCTGAGGGCCGCGTCCCGGCCGAGCACATCGTAGAGCGCGTCGTACAGAGGCCGCAGATACGGATCGACTTTATCCTGCAGGTCGCCCGGCAGGAAGCCCAGACGTTCGCCCGCCTCTACGGCCGGCCGCGCCAGGATGATCTTCTGCACTTCCTTATTTTTGTAGGCGTTGACCGCCATCGCGACGGCGATATAGGTCTTGCCGGTGCCGGCCGGCCCGATCCCGAACACCACATCCTTCTTGCGGATGCTGTCGACATAGTATTTCTGTCCGATGGTCTTCGGCTTGAGCGGCCGCCCGTTATGTGTAAAGCAGATCACATCCCGGTTCACCTTGCTTTCCCGATAGGATACGCCCTCGTTTTTGAGGCTGATGACGTAGAGGACTTTCTGCTTATCCAGTTTTTCTCCGTTTTCCAGAATGCTGCTCAGTTCGCCGAGCAGGGCTTCTGCGCTCTCCAGCGTGTCTTCCCGATCACCTTTGAGGATGAGGTCATCCTCCCGCTGGATCATTTCGACGCCGGTCGCTTCTTGAATGAGATTGAGGTTGACGTCCAGATTGCCAAAAAGCTCTGTGCGGTCAATCTCGCTGCTGATCTGAATTTTGCGTTCCAAATTCAATCTCCTGTTCTTTTCCGATTTGTTGGCGGACCTCCAAGGTCACACCTACTTCTATTATATTTTCTTTTTGCGTAAAATTCAAACTTTTCTTTACAATTTCAGCGTTTTCCGGCAAATTTTCTTTGGCCCAGATGCGGATCTGCTGTTCCGCCTTTGCTTTCGCCTGTTTTTGGCTCTTTTCGACCCGATCCGCAACCACCGCCGCGCCGCCCGGCGCGCTGTCCTCTGCGCCCCGGCCGCCCTGCTCGCTGCCTTGTTCGCCGGCCTTCTCTGCGTCCTGCTCTGCCTGCCCGGTCTGCTCACCCGCAACCTGCGCGCTGCGCAGATACCGTTCCTGCCGGAAGGTCAGCCGATACGGTACGCGCGCCCAAACCTCGCCCTGCGCGCGTACATAATATTCTTTCGGCGCGTTTTCCTCGAACGTGGTCGGCTCGATCGGGATCTGTCCGCGGATCAGCACCTGCCCTTTCTTGACGTAGTCGCCCGGCTCCGCCATCGCATCGCCCCAGACCGGGTCGATGCGCTCGATATAGCCGCCGCGGGCGGCCACGATGTCGCAATAGCCGTCCCGGTCCTCAGGCGCCGGGATGAACAGGTCTTCCTCTTCCGCCGAAAGCTCCGTTTCCCCACGGATGATCTTATGGCCGGTCTCCGCGACTTCCAGCAGCACCAATCTGCCGTCGTACACAAGCCGCACCCACATGATCTGCGGAAAACGCGCGAACACCGCCGCTTCCGCCTTTTCCCAATCGATGCCCGGACGATAGACGCCCTCCCGGACGCCGGATTCCGCAAGGCAGGCACGCAGTTCGGATTCCGGGATCGCGCGGTAACCGTCAACCTCGATCGCCGCGACAAAAAAAGATTCCCCGATCACGATCGCCGCCGCCAGCAGGATCCCCACCGGAAGCATCGGCCGCTTCCGCATCCGGCGTACCCGATAAACGCCGCCCTGCCGTTTCCGTGTTGTGATGCGGTATCTCGCTCCGCCGAGTTTTTTTAAGCGCTTTAAGTCGCAGGACGCGATCTCAGCCTGCGCTTCTGTTTCCGCATGCATCCGCACATTCCGCAGCAGGATCCCGTTTTTCGCGGCGGCGTCCAGCAGCTTGCCGATCTGAAACCCCTCAATGCGGACTTCAACCCGGTCGCTATAAAAATTCCACTTTTTGAATCTTTCCTTCAATCGCCAGTCTCCCCTCACAGATCTCCCGGATCAGAAAATTTTCTCCGGCCACCGTGACATAACGGCTGCCGTTATGCACCGTCACGGCGCTGTCCGTCAGCATCACGATCGACTGCACATTTTCCATGATCACCAGTCCCTCTTCACAGATCACCCGCGGTTTGCGAAAATCCAGATCGTAAGATACCTCTTCAAGCAGTTTCATCCGCCGCCCCCCTGCCGTCATCAGATCAGAAGCCACGCGCTTCCTCTTCATAGCTTATGCGCAGAGCGAGCCGCGCATGCGAAGATTTATCGTTATGTGCGCCTCCCGCCGTTTTACCGCATGCAAAACAAAGCACCCGGTTCCTGCCAGGTTCCGAGTGCCCGTTAAGCGCTATGGAGTTAAAACAATCTGTCAAGGATAGGCAGCCATGCCATACTTTTCTTGGAGCTGTGTGAAAACATCACCGGTCGTAAGCATTTCCCGGTATGCGCCGTCTTTCTCAATGATCCTGGACGGCTCATCGGTCACGCTGACAGCACAAATTTGATCCGTTCCGTCATACATGGAAAAGGTAAAGCGATACGGCGGCCAAGTCGTAAAGCGAGCTTCGGCGCAATACTCCACAGGCAAGTCTACAATTTCAAAGCTTTCGTCCAGTAATGCCATGCAGGACCGGATCTTCTCTTTTTCTGTGAGAGAAAGAAGCGTATGTTTTTGTTCCTCGTTTTTTTCAAAAAGGTCATCAAATACAGCAACTTCTATTTTTTCGATCCGTTCCGGATCCAGTTCCATATATTCCGAAAATCCGTATACAGTCTCTTTGCCGGTAATGCCATACACGCTTATATCCGTTGGTACCGTATAACCCACGGAATCATCGCGGCTCCAAACGAAAGATGTGATCCCGCCTACAAGGATCAGCAGGACCATCACCAGCCAAACTCGTCGATCGGAAAAGATTTTTTTCATAGGCTGCTCCCTCCAAATCAATTTCATATTTCATTGGGCGTTTCACGGATCTCCCAGTGTCCGCTGAAGCCGCTTCCTATATAAGAAACATTCGGTATGGATTTGAGTCTCCGCTTAACCGTGGACACGCTCACGCCTAAGTCCTGCGCAATGTCTTTGGTCGTGATTTTGCGGTATTGTCTGATCAATTCGACAATTCGTTCTATTTCCGCTTTATGAGCGTCTTGCGTGTTATATTGGGGTTCATATTGAGTGTCAGCTTGGGTGTCAGCTTGGATGTCACGTTCAGCATTGTCTTGCACACCGTACGGATAATACGTATAAGCAGCTTCGCGCACCTGATCAGACCATTCTTTTTCCTTTCTGAAAAGTGTGACCTTGAACCCATTGCCGAATTCTTCAAACAGTGGGGTCGGCAGTCCGTATTCCAGGCGCCGGCTCAGGATCCTCGGCAAGCCGGTCCCCCATGCCTCTGCGATACGCATATAATGGAACGCTTCTGCAATTGCTTCATTCCTGCAGGCAGACTTTCCTGTCTTTACAGTTTCTATATCTAAGCCTCCGTATAACATTCCCGGAGAGGAAACCTCCATTCTGTCGTCATAAATGCAGACCTGTATGCAGGATTTGTCGAGATAGCTTCTGTGCAGGACCGCATTTGCGATCGTTTCTCGGATCGCCGATATCGGAAGTTCATATACATCTCTTCGGTAGATACCTTCCATTTCCGCTCCCATATATCCCGATACATTAAATTATATGCTATTTCAGCAATGATCGCAAGAAAAAAAATCTGAGGCAGATCAAGGGAACTGCCTCAGTATTTCATGGTTTCCTATTACTTTTTAAGAAATTCTTCTACCACTTTTTTTACCTGTCCGCCGTCGGCAAGTCCTTTGACTTTGCCCATCGCGGCGCCCATGAGCTTGCCCATGTTCTGCATACCGCCCTCAATGTTCAGGTCGGCAGCGATCCCGGCGACCACTTCCCGCAGCTTTTCTTCGGAAAGCTGTTCCGGCAGGTACTTTTTAAGGATATCGATCTCTGCTTTGTAGGATTCGGCTAAATCTGTTCTTCCGGCTTTTTCAAAATCAGCGAGGGCATCTTTTCTCATCTTTACCTGTTTGGATAAAATTGCAACAATGCCGTCATCGTCCAGTTCCTCCCGGTGGTCGACCTCATATTGCTTGATCGCCGCGCGCGCGAAACTGATCGTATTTTTAGCCACTTCGTCGTGCGACTTCATCGCATCTTTGAAGTCGGCCATTAATTTTTCTTTCAATGCCATTTATCATTCACCTCGATTCACGAAAACCGCGTCTGGTCTTGTCACCGCAGGCAAGAAATGACTGTGAACGGATTAGTATTTCTTAGCCTTTTTTCTAGCGGCTTCAGATTTTTTCTTTCTCTTTACGCTTGGTTTTTCGTAATGTTCTCTTTTTCTGAGTTCGCTCATAACGCCATCTCTGGCGCAGGATCTTTTAAATCTCTTCAGAGCGGATTCTAAACTTTCGTTTTCTCTTACGATTACTTGTGCCATGTTCCGATTCACCTCCTGACTTTTGTGAAATAGTTCAGCCATGAACAGATTTTATGACATTTCGCATGTCAAACCGAAATTATTATACACTTTTTTCATCCGCTTCGCAAGTTTTTTTGTAATTTTTTCTTGCAATGTTTTCGCAGTCGTTTTCACTTATTTTCTCGGGAAAAAATCCGCAGGCAGCGCGCAGCGTGCTCCCATCGCTCTGCCGGGATACCCGGTCATTTTACTGCTCCGCAGCCGCATGGTTCAATTTATGCATCCGGTATTTTCGGTACGGCGCGAACAAAAAGCCCAGTCCGCGGTTGTAGACTTTAAAACCCCAGACACTGTAAAATGCGTCTTTCATGACTGCCTTGCGCGTGTGGCTGCGTACCTGTCCGCCCCACTGCACGATCTGCCCCTCACGGATCGCGGCGATCAGATCGTTGTTGCAGGTGATCTCACGGTCAAAAAGCGTATAGGCCATCCCCACATAGGCTTCGTTATGCGCATCTGAACCGCCGGTGCAGGGTTTGCCGAGCTTGCTCGCAAGCGCGCTGGCCAGGCGGTTGGATTCTTCTTTTTCGCAGGTGTTGAAACCCTCGATAAAATCCACTTTTTGCAGGATCTCCGGCTTGCTTTTGATCTTTTTGAAGAACATGGCGCTGGAACTGCGCTGTCCGAATGGATGCGCCGGCCCCAGGATCCCGCCGAAACGGTGTACGATGTAGATCAGTTTTTCCACCGACATGCCGCGGATCTGCAGGATCCGCAGGCGGATGTGATCCGGCATGATGACGATAAAATGTCCGGCGTCCTTGGTATCATATTCGATCCCTGCCAGAACGCAGAACTCTTTTTTGGTCTCTTCCGCCGCCTCGCTGTACACTTCCGTTGCGGAAGTCTGCGCGTCCTGTTTCAGAGGATGCTCCTTGTGCAGAGTCTTCTCGATCTGTTCCTCCAGATGCTCGATATTCCAAAACGATTTGCCGTGCTTACGCATCCACTTGTGATAGCCCTTGTAAGAATCGTGGTCGGTGATCAGCATTCCATCGAATCCCTGAGCTGAAAGCAGCTCGATATATCTTTCCACGCTGACACTTGCGTCGATGGAACCCGCTTTTGTGTGACAGTGCATATCAAATTTCATCATACTTACAATCGTCCGGCCGCTGAGCGGCTCTGACTTCGCCTCCTTCTCGGCAAATGCCTTCACAGTCGGTTCGTCAATCGCCTTCTACGACTTGTTCCTAGCCAGATAAAGCTGGGAAACAAAAGCAGAAGGTCTGTTTATCCATTCAAACTTCGTTTACACTCGTTTTCATGGAACAGAGCCATTCGCTCGGACACCTGTCTTGCATCTGCTCTGCCTTCGGCTTCACCTCGTCCCTTAAAGTGCCACGCGCTAAATCGCTGCACTTCTTGGCGTGAGGCCTGCCTCGCTTCTGCCATCGCCTTACGGCTCGTCAATCAGCGGGCTAGGGCTTCAATTCGCAGTGCTAAGTACATTGTACCACATTCTCACAAAAGCGGCGCAGTTTTTTTGTGATTTCCTGCAATTTCTTTTTTTGCGGCGGCTTTTGGCGGCTTCGGCTACGGCTCCTGTTTCGGGAACGGCGGCCAGCCCATCGGCTGCTTGCCGATCACATGGAAGTGCAGGTGCTTGACTGTCTGGAACGCATCGTCGCCGTTGTTGCTGACGACACGGTAGCCGTTTTCCAGTCCGAGGTCACGCGCGATGTCCTTGATCTTGCACATCAGATAGCCCAGCAGTTCCTGATCCTCGTCCGTGGTCGCGTCCAACGACGCGATGTGCTTTTTGGGGATCACCAGGACATGCACCGGTGCCTGCGGCTCCAGGTCGTGGAACGCGATGATCTTGTCATCTTCGTATGCGATATTGGATGGGATTTCATGGTTTGCAATCATGCAGAATACACAGTCGCTCATGGTAAAAGTTCTCCTTTCATTCCGTCTTGATATGATTCCAACAGTTTTACTTTTTTGAAACAGTTTAAGTCTTCCGCGCTGCCGTAAGCGTAGAACTTGACATAATTCTCGGTATAGCCGCAGATGAGCCCCTCGCTGTCCGCAGCTTCCTCGAACAGCACGGTCCGCACTTCGCCGATGCTTTCGCTCAGGAAAATCCGCGCAGCCCGCTCTCCGGCTTCGATGAGCGCAGTCACCCGCTCATTTTTGATCTCTCCCGGCACCTGATCTTTCATCTTGCAGGCGGCAGTTCCCTCCCGTTTGGAGTATTTAAAGGCATGGACTTTGAGAAAGCCTGCTTCCTCCACCATACGCACGCTGTCCGCAAAATCCGCGTCGGTCTCGCCCGGAAATCCGCAGATGATGTCGGTCGTAATGCCGTAATGCGGATCCTGCGCCTTGAGTACCCGGACGATATCCAGATATTCTTCCCGTGTATAGCGGCGGTTCATCGCCCGCAGGACCGTATCGCTGCCGCTCTGGATTGAGAGATGCAGATGCGGACAAAGCTTCGGATAAGCCAGCAGGCGTTTGACGTAATCGGCGTTGACGACGGTCGGCTCCAAGGAACTCAGCCGGATGCGAAATTCTCCGTCCAACGCGTTCAGTCTGCGGATGATGATCTCAATGCCGTGCATACCGGCAGCCCTTTCTTCTTCCGAAAGCGGGTACGAAAAATTTTCCTCCGTACCGTAGAGCGCCGTATTGATGCCGGTCAGTACCAGCTCCTTGAATCCGTGCGAAAGGAGCGTCTGGGCTTCCAGTACGATCTCCTGCGGGTCACGGCTGCGCACCTGTCCGCGCGCGAAAGGGATCAGACAATAGGAACAGAAGCGGTTGCAGCCCTCCTGTATCTTGATGTAGGCTCTGGTCCGTGAATCCATGGACGTGATGATGCCTTTGTCGTGATAGGACGTCAGCGCGTCGTACTCCAGGATATGAGTCTGCTTGCGGTGATCTTGCAGATATTCGCCGATGTACTGCACCAGATGGTTCTTTTCGCCGGTCCCGGCAACGATATCCACCTCGGGCAGCGCCGCGACTTCTTCCGGTTTGACCTGCGCGTAGCAGCCGGTCACGGCGATCACGGCCTGCGGGCATTGTTTTTTCATGCGGCGGATATACTGCCGCGATTTGCGGTCCGCGAGGTTCGTCACCGTGCAGGTATTGATGATGTAAACGTCTGCCGAGTCTTCTTCGCCGGTGATCTCGTATCCGGCGCGGCGAAATTGTTCTTTCATCGCTTCGGTTTCGTATTGGTTGACCTTGCAGCCTAATGTATGAAATGCAGCCTTCATGGGCCCTCCTTCTCGTTGATTGTGGGCGCAGTTTGTCCCATAACCGGACATTGGCCCGGACGCTGAGCGGCTCCGTCTGCGCCTTTCGGCTTGCCGATTGCCTTCTACGACTTGTTCCTAGCCGGCTACCTTAAAGTGCCACGCGCTAAAGCGCTGCACTTCTTGGCGTGAGACCTGCCTCGCCTCTGGCTTCGCTTACGCTTGCCAATCAGCGGGCTAGGGCTTCAAAGCCCGGGAACAAAAGCAGAAGGTCTGTTTATCCATTCAAACTTCGTTTGCACTCGTTTTCATGGAACAGAACCATTCGCTCGGGCACCTGTCTTGCATCTGCTCTGCTGTCGCTTACGCTCCGCAAGTCGCAGTGCAAGGACATTGTACCACAAAATCCGGCGCGGCGAAAGAGCCGGCGCTTCTTTTTTTCGCGTCCTATGCATAAATTTAGAGAGCATGGCAGCCGCCGCTGCCTGCCGGTTTCGCGTCTGTGCTTCGGAGCGGAACAGTCCGCGCAGCGGCGGCGGAATGGAGAGATCTATGAAAAAAAACAAATCGGATTATCTTCTGTTGGTTTTTCTGGCTCTGCTGATGGCCGCGGGAGTTTTTTCTTATGTGCAGGTCTGCCGGAGTGCGGCGGCTGCCTTATCATCGTCCGCGCCGGTGTCCGCGGCGGAGTCTGCTGCGGTTCCGACAGATAGCCGGGAGTCGCTTGGCATCCCGATCCTCATGTACCACGGCATTACCGAAAGCAGCGCGAAAGAAAACGATTATTTTATCAAAGCGGATCGTCTGGAAAGTGACCTGAAGTGGCTGCGTGACAACGGCTATACCTCGATCCTGCCGTCGCAGCTGATTGCTTACGCGGCAAACGGCGCCAAGCTTCCCGCGAAACCGGTGATCCTGAGTTTCGATGACGGCTACTGCAACAATTATACCTATGCGTTCCCCTTACTGCAGAAATATCAGGCCAAGGCTGTGATCGCGCTGATCGGCGCAGACTCGGAGCGCAGTTCCGACGACATTTACCGCGTGCCTGCCGCCTGCACGCTTTCCTGGGGCGAAGCCGCGCTGATGAGTAAGTCCGGCCTCGTGGAATTCGCCAGCCACACCTACGACCTGCATCACATTGAGAACGGCCGCAAAGGCGCGGACCGTAAAAAGGGAGAATCGCTTGAAGCCTACACGCGCGTCCTGACCGAGGACCTGCAAAAAAATCAAGAAGCGATCCAAGCAGCGATCGGCAAAGCACCGCAGGTATTCGCCTGGCCTTACGGAGCCTACCCCGCGGACCGGAGCGCCGATCCGATCCTTAAAGACATCGGGATCGCGGCGACATTCACCTCCTATCAGCGGACATCGGAAGTCCGGCGCGGAGATGCGGATTCACTTTATGGTCTCGGCCGTTACCTGCGCACCCCCTCTTTTCGCATCGAAACGATCGCCGAAGACGCGGCTGCATTCTCAAAATCCGAAAACTCCTGAAAGTTTTCTCTTTTATTTTCTGCTTTTTTCTGTTAAAATAGGAATGAGACACCGATCCATATGATCCTGTTTCCTATCAGAGACAAGCGAGGGGGATATCAGCATGAAAAAGAATCCAAAAAAGGAAGGAAAAAATAGACCAGCCAAAAACCGTGATTCGGTAGAAGTCAGTGTTACGGTTGACGTTTCTAAGATCGTAAGAAACGCGGCGATCGCCGGCGTTTTTATCGTCGGTATCGTTTTCGGATGCAGCACCTACCGCAAGATGCTGGAATGGCAGAAAGATGAGAAGTAGGGAGGCCCGTATATGAAACTGCAAGAATCCGGTGAAATGTATTTAGAGACGATTTATGTTCTGTCGAAAGAGATGTCTGCTGTCCGCTCGATCGACGTCGGAGAATATATGGGTTTCAGCAAACCAAGCGTCAGCAGAGCAGTCGGCCTGTTAAAAGAAAACGGCTACATTACCGTTGATGACGGCGGACATCTGCACCTGACCGACAGCGGCCGCGAAATTGCAGCGAAAATCTATGAACGGCATACTGTGCTCTCCGCAGTCCTGACACACATCGGCGTAGACGCCAAGGTCGCGGCGGAAGATGCATGCAAGATCGAGCACGATATCAGCGATGAGACCTTTGCCGCCATCAAGCGTTATGTCAAAGCGCGTCAGGATGAAAAGGCAGGCGCTGAGGCGAAATAACAGAAATGAAAAAGAACCGGTTTCCGAGCAGGCAGACTTGCTTCCTGCATCCGGAATGCCGGTTTTTTTATGCGAAAAATATCGTTCGGCATGCTCACTGTGCGCTACAGCTCGTATGCATACATAATCATTGCCAGCGCCGCCATGCCTGCGGTCTCGGTACGCAGGATGATCCTGCCGAGGCTGACGATCTCCGCCGGCTGCGGCAGCGCGCGCAGCTTTGCGATCTCTTCTTCCGCGAAGCCGCCCTCCGGACCGATGATCACCGCGATCTTCCGCGGTGTTTCACCGTCTTCCTGTTCTGCGTCCAGCAGACAGTCTTTTAGGGTCCTGCCCTCTTCATTTTCATAAGGGCAGATGACCAGATCATAGCCTGCGAGTTCCTGCAGCATAGCGGTAAAATCAAGCGGCTGCGCAACCTGCGGGATCATGCCGCGTTTGCATTGTTTGACCGCTTCATCGGCGATCTTCTGCCAACGAGTCAGTTTCTTGCTGAAATTCCCCTTTTCGACGACCACTGTCCGCGCGGTAAAAACCGGAACGATGCGGTCGATCCCAAGTTCTACGGTTTTTTGGATCACGGTCTCCATTTTGGCCGCTTTCGGCACGCCCTGGAACAAAGTCACGCGCGTTTGAGGTTCCGTCGCGTCTTTCTGCCGGTCTGTGATGCGTAAAGTCACGCAGGTATCCCCGATCTCTTCAATTTCTGTCTCATATTCCCATCCGCTGCCGTCCGCGATCGTGACCGCATCGCCGACTTTAGCGCGGAGCACGCGGGTCAGATGCTTGATATCCTGCGGATCTTCCAGATAGATCCGGCTGCTCGTGACCGCTTCTTCCTCTACAAAAAATTTTATCATCTTGCTTTTTCCTCACGCTTTTCTATCGTTTCGCGACGATCGCGCACCACATGCCGTCTTCCTTGACTTCCAAAACGGCGAACCCCAACGCGCGCATCGCGTCAACGACTTCCGGCATTTTCTCGACCAGAATACCCGACGAAATATAGCGGCCGCCCGGAAGCAGATGCTTCGCCACATCTTGGCTCAGCATCACGACCAGATCCGCCATCAGATTGGCCACGATCACATCTGCCTTAAAGTCAATGCCCTTGGTCAGATCGCCGTACTGTGCGGACGCGATCTGCTGTACATGGTTCAGCGCGATGTTTTCGCGCGCGATCGCAACCGCATCCGGATCGATCTCAACGCCGAGCACTTCCGACGCTCCCAACAGCGCCCCCGCGATCGAAAGGATCCCGGAGCCGCAGCCGACATCCAGCACCTTTTCTCCCGGCTTCAGGTATTCTTCCATCAGTCGGATGCAGAGCGAAGTGGTTTCATGCGTACCGGTTCCGAACGCCATGCCGGGATCGATCTCGATGACTTTCTCGCCGTCTTTCGCCTCATAAGGTTCCCAGGTCGGCTTGACAACGATGCTCTTGCTGACCTTGGCCGGTTTGAAGTAGGCTTTCCAATTGTCTTTCCATTCACTGTCATCTTCACAGCGGATCTCGGTTTTGAGAGTGCCAAGGTCGATCCCATCCCCAAACGCGCCGTCCGCTGCCTGTTTTTTCAGTTCCCGCATCGCTGCGCAGACCTGCTGCGCCTTGGTCTGCCCTTCTTCGTCATCGTTCAGATAGACCGTTACTTTCGGCGTTTCATTCTTGAGTTCCAGCACGCTGTCATCGATATAGTCCCACTCATAGCCTTTCTCTTTTTTGAGCAGATCGTCGATATCCGCCGGGTCTTCCACCACAGCGTCCGTGATATCCAGATTCATCAGCGCCGACAGGATCAATTCGATCCCGGCGCGCTGCGTTTCAATTCCGATTTCTAAATATTTCATATAGTTCCTCTTTTTCCAAGTATTTCTTCCTGATCATAAGGTTTGCCTTGCCGCTCCTTGGGTTTGCCTTGCCGCTCCTTGGGTTTGCCTTGCCGCTCCCTCTGCGCTCGACGCCTTGCGGCTCGTCCCTTAAAGTGCCACGCGCTAAAGCGCTGCACTTCTTGGCGTGAGGCCTGCCTTGCTTCTGTCTTCGCTGTCGCTCGCCAATCAGCGGGCTAGGGCTTCAAGTCGCTGTGCAAGAACATTATATCACAGGGGGGGCGAAAAGAGCAAGGTAGATAGAATTGGCTTTTTTTCTGTTACATATCCACTTTTTTCACGGTCAGCCTCTCACTTCCCCGGTTGCCACTTATCGGCTTCGTGCTTTTCCGTGCTTTTTCGACAAGTTTCACTATTCTTCGACTTTTTTCGAATGTGGAGCATGCGCTCCGGGCAAATGCAGTCATATAATTTTATAGAAGAATTTGAATGAATTTTCCTTTTTTTATCTTTTTTATAATTTTTTTCATTCTATTTGTGGATAAGTAATTTAAAAAGCAATGTTTTTATCTACTTTGACCATTTTACGGCGGGATTCTGCCCTGCGTGCGGCTCTCATGAAAAAGCTCCTGTCAAAGTGCCCCGAAATGTGGTACAATGTTCTTGGCACTGCGAGTTGAAGCCCTAGCCCGCTGATTGGCGAGCGACAGCGAAGACAGAAGCGAGGCAGGCCTCACGCCAAGAAGTGCAGCGCTTCAGCGCGTGGCACTTTAAGGGACAAGGCGCAGCCGCAGACAGCGCAGATGCAAGACAGGTGCCCGAGCGAAGGCGATTGCTGAGTCGAAAGACGAACGCAGAGCCGCTCAGCGTCCGGGCCAATGGTCCTGTTCCATGAAAACGAACGCTTGTCAAATTTTACGCGGTATGCAGTATCGGGAAAGGCAGGAGGCACAGCGCTATGAAAAAAAACAAGACCTATTTTACCACCGGCGAGTTTGCCAAGCTGTTCGGCGTCAAGAAGCAGACGCTGTTCCACTATGATCAGTGCGGCATCTTCAAGCCGGATCTGATCGGTGAAAACGGCTACCGCTACTATTCCTACGCGCAGCCGGAGACTTTTGCCATCCTCGTCATGCTGCGGGAGCTGGGCGTGAGTATCCAGGAGATCAAGGAACACATGGATCACCGGTCGCCGGAAGCGCTGATCGCCCTGCTGGAATCCAAAAAAGCCACGATCGACGAACGTATTGCGGCGCTGAACTGGGCGAAAGGCTATATCGACAAAAAGATCCGGGAGACGGAGGAGGGCCTGCATGCGCCGGTCGGCAAGATCATCCGTGAGGAAGCGCCGGATGAATATTTTATCACCACGGAGTACAAGGGCGCGGATGATGAGCGCGCGGTGGCGGAAGCTTTAGGAAAACATTTTGCGTTCTGCCAATCTCTGGGGCTTTACAGCGCCTACCCGATCGGCGCGACGATCCCCCGCGATTCCGTCACCGAAGACGGCTATCAATATTCGGAGTTCTATACCTATGTTCACCCGTCGGAGCTTGCCGAAGTCGACAGCAAGCAGGTGACGCTGAGCAGCGGCGGCACCTTTCTGGTGCTTTACGACGCGCACGGCTACGAAAATATCCATGCGAACTGCCGCAGACTGCTCGCTTACGCCAAGGAGCATGCCCTAAAACTCGACAACTGCTTCTATGAAGATGTCATCCTCGACGACCTTTCTACCGAGGGCTACGACAAATATCTGGTCAAGCTTTCCATCGGCATTCTTCCGTAAAGCGGCCGCGGCGATCCGTACGAGGAGGTGCGTGCCGGTCCGCGCCGCAGGGAATCCGCCGACCGCGCCATAAGATACGTGCCGGTCCGCGCCGTAAAGAAAGCGGCGATCCGCATCGCAAGGCGCGCCGGTTTCAGTCTGTAAAGTGCGCACCGAGCCTGCGCTGCAAAAAAATCGCAAAAGACAACACAAAAAACAGCGAAGGCTGCTTCGTGGTGATGCTCTTCTCATCGCCGCAAAGCAGCCTTTTTCATTCACTTTTCTTTCGGCACATCGCTGCCGCCGATCGTACGCAGCGTCCAGTCTTTGATCGCTGTGACCGGGATGTGTACCAGGCCCAGGAGATCGACACAGCGCGCCAGCAGCCAGCAGAAGATCTTCCAAGTCCCCTCGACGACAAAGTCATAGACCTTGACGACCGGTTTGGCGGAAAATCCGACCGCGCACAGTGACGCCAGCCCGAAGATCAGGCCGTAATAGACCGCCCAGTTGTTGACCGGAATGATACCCAGTCCGATACCGTTAAACTTGACCGCATAACGGACGATCAGGTGGAAAATATAGATCGGCATCGTGTTCATGCCCACATAAGCCAGATAATTCTTTTTGCTCGGCAGGATGTTCAGCATCAGGATGATCCAGCCCCACGCGAGGAACAGGATCAACGCTCTGCCGATGATATCCCAATACCAAGTGATCCCCAGCTCACATGCCGGATTTTTCAAAAGATAAAAACCGACCGGCAGCTGCGGTACGCAGAACGCCAGCAGACAGGAGATGCCCACCAGCACGCCGCCGAGCGCCCAGCAATGCCACTTTTTGAGACACTGCAGCTTTTTGATCTGGTCGCTCGTACAGTAAAAGGCCATCACAAAGAACGGGAAATAGGATACCATCCGTCCGAGGCCGAAACGATCCGAGAAGAACGGCACCTGCCCGGCCAAAAGATAAACGACAATGCTCAGCTCCAGTATGTACGGGATCTTCATCCACTCCTTGGTAAAATAGCGGTAGAAGAACAGCGCCCACAGATACCACAGCGCAAACGGCGGGATATCCCAGTGCAGGATCGCGTTGCCGAAGAAATACTGCCGGACAAAATAGAAGAACGGAATACCCAAAAGGTACGGCCACATAAAAGTATGGAACGAAGTCTCTTTAGAGCGATCCGGTTTCTTCGAAAAATAGCCGGACAGGAACACAAAGGCCTGCATCACAAAGACATTGATCGTAATGTATACCACGCCGCCCAGCGAAGCTTGGCTGAAATGGCCCGCGACTCTCGTAAAATGCGAGATCGGGATCGACCACATCAGAAGTCCCCGGAAGGTATCGAACATATAATCGCGCTGCTTGATCGTTTCGCCGGTTTTTGGCGCGGCGTTTTGTTTAATCGTTCCGCCGGTCTGTGGCGCAGCGTCCGTTTTTATCGTTTCACCCATCATTTTACTCCTAAATCGTATCCCCTTGCGTTTTTATCGTCATGCTGCTATGGTCCGCTCGCAGTATCTCCGCAGATCGTGCGAAAAGCGGGGCGGATCCGATCCGCATCACGCTTCGTCTTTTGCCCAGCCTCTGACACAGCCGACCGCCTTTTTCCAGCCGGCCAGCAGCTTGGTCCGTTCGGCATCCTCCATGTGCGGCAGAAAGGCACGATCCACCTGCCAGTTTTCGAGTACGTCCTCCTTGCTCTTCCAGTAGCCGGTCGCAAGTCCCGCCAAATAGGCTGCGCCCAGTGAGGTGGTTTCGATGCACTGCGGACGTTTAACTTCGCAGTCCAGCACATCCGCTTGGAACTGCATCAGAAAATTGTTCGCCGACGCGCCGCCGTCTACTTTGAGCGCCGCCAGTGTGCCTCCCAGATCTTCGGTCATCGCGTCGATCAGGTCTTTGGTCTGGTAAGCCATCGATTCCAGCGTCGCACGCACCAGATGGTTCTTGTTCGCGCCGCGTGTGATACCCAGCACCGCACCGCGCGCATATGGGTCCCAATACGGCGCACCCAGACCGACAAAGGCCGGGACTACATAGACGCCGTTGGCATCCGGTACGGAAGCCGCCATCGCTTCGGACTGCGGCGAGGTTTCGATCAAGTCCAGTTCATCACGCAGCCACTGTACCGCCGCGCCGGCCACAAAGATCGAACCCTCCAGCGCATAATTGACTTTGCCGTCCAGTCCCCAGGCAATCGTCGTGACCAGTCCGTTATTGGAAAATATCGGTTTTTCACCGGTGTTCATCAAAAGGAAACAGCCGGTTCCGTAAGTATTCTTGCATTCTCCCTCGTGGAAGCAGGTCTGCCCGAACAGCGCCGACTGCTGATCGCCCGCCGCGCCGCAGATCGGGATCTGTCCGCCGAAAAGATTTTCTCCGGACATCCCGTAGAAGCAGCTGGACGGTTTCGGCTCCGGCAGCATGCATTTCGGGATATTTAAGATCTCCAGGATCTCGTCGTCCCACTGCAGGGTGTTGATATTGAACATCATCGTACGAGAGGCATTGGAATAATCGGTCACATGCACCTTGCCGTCGGTCAGTTTCCAGATCAGCCAGGTCTCGATCGTACCGAACAGCAGCTTGCCGGCTTCCGCTTTTTCGCGGGCGCCCGGCACGTGTTCGAGGATCCAGCGCAGCTTGGTGCCGCTGAAGTAAGCGTCGATCAGCAGACCCGTCTTTTCACGGATCTTATCACTGTACCCGGCCGCTTTCAGTTCATCGCAGTATTCCGCAGTCCGGCGGCACTGCCATACGATCGCGTGATAGATCGGAATACCGGTCTCCTTGTCCCAAACGACCGTGGTCTCGCGCTGGTTGGTGATGCCGATGGCTTCGATGTTTTCATACGTGCCGTTGATCTTGAGCAGCGCTTCCTGCGCCACACCCATCTGCGTGGACCAGATCTCCATCGCGTCATGCTCGACCCAGCCCGCTTTCGGATAAATCTGCGTAAACTCTTTCTGCGCGACGCTGACCATATTGCCCTTGCGGTCGTACAAAATGCAGCGGGAACTCGTGGTCCCCTGATCCAGTGCCATGATGTATTTTTCCATATGTCTCCTCCTTGCCGTTCACGCGGAGCCGCCGCGAAATCGCGGCACAGCGGCAGCGCCGGATCGTCCGGACTTGCCGCAAAGCAGCGCAGACGCACCGCGGCAGGCTGCCGGATCCGCACCCGCGTTTTCTCATACAAACAACGCCATGATCTGATTGGAAATATTCATACCCTTGACCGTCAAGCGGATGCCGTCTTCATCTTCCTCGGCACAGCCCTCGCGGACAAAGTTCAGGAATTCTTCATAAGCATCACGGTAGATGTCCCAGATGTCCTTGCCGAAACGCTCCGTGAACGCCTTGCGGCTGATGCCGGCATTCTTGCGCAGGCCGGTAAACAGATATTCCGCCACGTTGTCGCGGTACGCGTTCTTGACAAACGAATCGACCGCCAGACTGCCGAGCGCGTTGGAAGTGCCCAAAAACATGCCTTTTCCCTCGCGGTCACGCTCGATGGCGCTGATATAGTCCGCGGTATCGGCCACGTTTGAAAAACGCACATGTTCCATAAACGAATGGGCGGACGGCCCGATGCCCAGATACTGGCTCAGATCCCAGTATCCAAGGTTGTGCCGGCACTGATGCCGCTCGGTCGCGGTATTGGAAATTTCATATTGATGCAGTCCGGCTTCCTCGAGCAGCCGCAGCGCGCTCTCGTACATCAGACGATCGGCTTCCGGCGCCGTTTCCGTCAGTTTTCCCGCCTGCAGCGCCTTGTCGAACGGCGTCCCTTTCATAAACTCCAGACTGTAGAGCGACAGGTGCTTCGGTTTGAGGCTGATCGCCTTTTCGACGGTGCGAATCCAGGAAGTGAAACTCTGTCCCGGAACGCCGAACATCAGGTCGAGGCTGATATTGCGGATGCCGGCTTTTCGCGCCTTATCAACGGAAGCGACCGCTTCCTCCGGGCTGTGTACCCGGCCCAGCGTTTCCAGCACCGCCGGATCAAAGGACTGCACGCCGATGCTCAGCCGGTTCAGTCCGCTTTTTTTATAAGCTTCCAGTTTTTGCACATCCGCGCTGGCCGGATTACATTCCATGCTGATCTCGGTCCGCGTGGTGATCTTGAAAAAAGTGCCGATATGTTCCATGATCCGGGAAAAATCATCCGCGTCCAACAGGGTCGGTGTGCCTCCGCCGAAATAGATGCTCGTCAGTTTTCGTTTTTCCTGACGCCGGTAATGTGCACCTCGGATGTCGATCTCGCGGCAAAGCGCGCGGACCAGGCTTGCCTTTTTGTCTGCGTCCCAATCATCTTCCGAATAAAAGTCACAATACGGACATTTTCTGATGCAGAATGGGACATGCACATAGATTCCTAGCTTTTCCATATACTTATCTTTTTCTACCTTCCTTACTTCTGTGATCGTTTCAACTTTTATGCTCCGTTTTTCTGCTCTATACTAAGCTGCTTTTCTCTGTACTTTCGCGTTCCTCCTTCGATCCAGGATCCCGGTTATTTATTATCGTCGTATTTCAGCACGGCGGTAAACGCCTCCTGCGGCACCTCGACGGTACCGAACTGACGCATCCGCTTCTTGCCCTCTTTCTGCTTTTCGAGCAGCTTGCGTTTCCGGGAAATATCACCGCCGTAGCACTTGGCGATAACGTCCTTGCGATAGGCCTTGACGGTCTCTCTGGCGATGACCTTCTGTCCGATCGCGGCCTGGATCGGCACCTCGAACTGATGCATCGGAATGATCTCTTTGAGCTTTTCGCAGACGAAACGGCCGCGCGCATAAGCCTCGGATTCGTGTACGATCATCGAGAAAGCATCTACCAGATCCCGGTTGAGCATGATGTCGAGTTTCACGAGCTGCGACTTTTCGTAACGGTCGAATTCGTATTCCAGCGAGCCGTAGCCGCGGGTCTTGGACTTGAGCGCGTCGAAGAAATCATAGATGACTTCGTTGAGCGGCATATCGTAATGCAGCTGGACACGCGTCGGTGTGATGTATTCCATGTGCAGCATCGTGCCGCGCCGCTGCTGGCACAGCTCCATGATGCTGCCGACATAATCGTTCGGGATCATGATGTTCGCCTTGACCATCGGTTCCTCGATATGATCGATCTCCTGCGGCGACGGCAGGTTGGACGGATTCTGCAGCATTTCGACCGTGCCGTCCGTCCGGACCACTTTGTAGATAACGCTTGGGGATGTCGTGATGACACCGAGGTCAAATTCGCGTTCCAGGCGCTCTACGATGATCTCCATGTGCAGAAGACCGAGGAATCCGCAGCGGAAGCCGTAGCCCAGCGCCTGCGAGGTCTCCGGCTCGAAGGTGAACGCCGCGTCGTTGACCTGCAGTTTTTCGAGGGCGTCCTTAACGCTCTCGTACTTTTCGCCTTCTGCCGGGTAAATACCACAGAAGACCATGGACTGCACTTTTTTGTAGCCCGGCAGCGGCGTGTCGGCAGGGTCAGCGTCCAAGGTGACGGTATCACCGACTCTGGCGTCCGCCACCTGCTTGATGGAAGCGCAGATATAGCCTACCTCACCTGCCCGCAGGGCTTTGACCGGTTTGAGGTTCGGCGCGCAGACGCCGACCTCGGTGACCTCATATTTTTTGTTGGTCGCCATCATGCGGATCACATCGCCTTTTTTGACCTGCCCGTCCATGATGCGGGCATAGATGATGACACCCAGATAATTGTCGTATTTGGAGTCGAAGATCAGCGCCTTCAACTTGCCGTTCTCGTCGCCGTGCGGCGCCGGGACCGCGTCGATGATACGCTCCAGAAGTTCTTCGACGCCCATGCCGGTCTTGGCGGAAATTTCCGGCGCGTCCGCCGCGTCCAAACCGATGATCTCTTCGATCTCTTCCTTGCATTCGTCGGGTCTTGCGGACGCCAGATCCATCTTGTTGAGCACCGGCAGGATCTCCAGATTTTCGTCCAGCGCCAGATAAACATTTGCCAGTGTCTGGGCCTCTACGCCCTGCGTCGCGTCCACGACAAGCACCGCTCCCTCGCAGGCCGCGAGGGAGCGGGAAACTTCATACGTGAAGTCCACATGGCCCGGTGTATCGATGAGATTGTAGATGTATTCCTGCCCGTCTTTCGCCTTATAGACCAGCCTCGTGGTCTGCAGCTTGATGGTGATGCCGCGTTCCCGTTCCAGATCCATGTTGTCCAGGAACTGTTCCTTCATGTCACGGTCGGCGACCAGTCCTGTTTTTTCGATCAGGCGGTCCGCCAGCGTCGACTTGCCGTGGTCGATATGGGCGATAATGCTGAAATTTCGGATATATTTTTGGTAGTCCATCTTGTCCTCACATGTATCATTTTTTGCATTTTTGCGGTTTTCTGTGTTTTTCACGACAAACGCGCGAAAATACAAGAAAATCTACCTTTTATTTTAACCCAAGACAGACGGTAATTCAACTGCTTTTGCAGAAATTTGCAGAATTTCCTCCTGCAGCCGATCGCTTGCCGCCGGCAGACCGTTTAAGTCCGCGCAGCGCTTGTCCGCTTCCAGCAGCGCCAGAGTCCCGATAAAGAACAGCAGCGCGATCATCAGCAGTTCTCGAAACGTACGCATCTTCAGTTCCCCCCTTTCAAAGTGTCCGCGAGGATCTTTCCCACATATTCCGCCGTATTGCGGCAGTCCGTGATTTCATTGCGGTTGTAGCCGATCTCCAGCAGCATGTATTTGGAAGAAAGCCCTTGGTTGTAGCGGTAGCCGCGCTCCAGGACTTTTCCGGTAAATCCGCTGTATTTTTGGGCCGCGGTCCGGTTCATCGCCTGGATAAATTTCAGATTGTCACGATAGGTCTCCACCGCGTTGCTGACCACATAGGAATACTTCGCGCAGGTCTTGCCGCCGACCGAAACGGTCGCCGCCGGTGCCTCGGAAGCGATGGCGTCGCGATGCAGATCGACGACGCAGACAATGCTGGGATATTTTTTGAGCAGCTTTTCCGTGGTCTCGTAAGAACGATTGTAGGACTGATTATAGGACGGATCATCGTGCAGGGTCTGGTCATGGACGACCCCGATCCCGTTCTCCTCCAGGGTCCGCGCCAGCACATCGCCCACATCGCGCACCGTGTTCTTCTTCCCCTTTTTATGATAATTTCCGATGGTCGACGGCAGATAGGACTCCGTCGCATGCGTGTGCACGATCAGCACCGCCGGATCCTCGCCGAACACCACCGGTTCTTGATCCGCCGGATCCTCGGTGGTGATGATCTGCGTGACCTTGCCGCCTGCCGCTTCGCTTTGCTTGTCTTCTCCGCCGCTTTCCGATCCGGTCAGCGTCACGCCGCCGCTATCCTGCCTGCCGGTTTTGTCCTTTCCATCCGTCTGCTCCCCCGAAAACGTCTGCGCGTCCAGCCGGAGGTTTGGATAAGCTGATGAAATGCAGTAAATGCCAAGAGACGCCGCGTCCAGCTTCCTGCCGGACCAGAAGCCGTCCGGGTTTTCTTTTCCCAGAGCCGCACAAAAAACAAAAGTACTGACCATATAAATTCCAAGCACCGCTTTCGCAAGACCACGTTTCATTCCGTCACCAACGCCTCTCCTGTAAGATTCCTCTTAGGAATATATGCCGGGATGCAGCGTTATATTTATGGCATTTGCGAGGATGATCGAAAAACTTTGGATGACCGCATCGATGTCCGTGGAAGTCACGATCATATCGAACGCTTCGTCGGTCAGGTATCGCTCAAGAAAATCCGCGCGCGCGGCCTCTGCGTCCGCCGGCCCGGCCTCTGCCTCACTCGCCTTGGCGGCGTCCAGGATCAGCGTGCGGGCGTCGATGACCGTCGGCACTCCGACGGAAATGACCCGGCAGCCTAAGGTCGCCTCACTGATCTCCCGGCGGCGGTTGCCCATCCCGGCTCCCGGCGCGATTCCGGTATCGCTGATCTGAATGGTCGTGCTGACCCTGCGGATATCCTTCGCCGCCAGCGCGTCGATGATCAGCACCACATCCGGCTTGACCAGCGAAACGACCTTTTCGATCAGATCGGCGGTCTCCATGCCTGTCACGCCGGTCACCGAGGGGTTGAACCCACTGACGTTCGCCATTTCCCAGTCGCCGTCGCAGTCGAACATCCGGAACAGATGCCGCGTGATCTTGACCTTGTCGATCGTATGCGGTCCGAGACTGTCCGGCGTCACCTTTTCGTTGCCAAGCCCGACGACCAATACCTTGAGAAAATAGTCGAACGGGATCAGCCGTTTCAGTTCCGCCGCGACTGCCCGGGCGGCGCGCTCCCGGATATTTTCTTTTTCTTCCAGCACCCCCTGCACCTCGATCGTCACATACGTGCCGCGCGGCTTGCCGAACGCTTTTTCCCCCGCCTCATCGAGGATCTCGATGTTGAGCACGGAGATATCTTCGTCAAGCTGCATCTGTTTCTTCCTGTATCCGACCGCGGTCTGCGCCGGCGTTTCGGCGCCGTTTTTCTGCTTGGCCGCAAGCCGCGCTTCCTCTAAAAGCTCGTCCAGTTCGACGGCCAGATCGGTTCGGTAATCCATTTTGACCCCTTTCCTGCTTTTTTGCCTGATTTTCTTTGGTTTTTAGTCCTATATTTTCTATTTTCCCTTGCAATCGGCGCATTATTCGTATATAATTCAAATTGCGAATTTATGTCTTGTTCCGGCCGTTTCGCGCGGCTTCGGGACGCATGAAAATTTTAATAAAGTGGGGTGAAAAACACATGGCAAACATTAAATCCGCAAAGAAAAGAATCAGAGTCATCGACAAGAAAACTGCAAGAAACAGAAGAATCAAGAACCACCTTAAGGCTGTTCTGAAGAACTTCGACGCTGCAATGGCTGAAGGCAACTTCGACCTGGCACAGGAAAAGTTAAGACTTGCAGAAAAGAAACTGATGCAGGCTGCTGCAAAGGGAACCATTTCCAAGCACGCTGCTTCCAGAAAAGTTTCCAGACTGACCAAAAGATTCAACGCTGCAAAAGCAGCAAAATAAGTCTCACCCGTCCCCACCCGTGCATAAGTTAAATGCACAGCATGAGCAACCCAAACCCACGGATGTGTCTCCCGTGGGTTTTCTCTTATCATCAAACACCGTTATCAAATGTAAAGAATGGAGTTACCCGGCTATGAAAACAGAAAGTGTACTTGCAAAATTCAAAAAGAAACATCCCGTTGATCCTGCCGCCGAAGCAGAAGCAAAAGAATTGGAAAAACAACAAAAGAAGGAAGCTGCCATTGCCGCCTATCATGCAAAGCGTGATCTGACACTTGCTGATTTTTTCCGTATTGCCGAGCTTCCGTTTCCGGCTCATTTTTCTGATATCGCCGAGCATCCGATCAGTGACTTTGCGGCCGATCCGCGAAGGCTGACTCCGGATTCTGTCTTCTTATGCTGGGGCAAAGCGCCGCTTTCTGTCGGCAGTTCAGCGCAGGCACTGGAAATGGCAAAAGAGAAAGCCTGTCTGTGCATCATTGCGAATGAGCCTTGTACATATCCTTATGCTCTGTATCTTCCGGATGCGCCAAATGCCGAAGAACCCGGCAGTATCATCCGTGAAGCCTATATTCGTGTATCACGTTACATTCGGCACATGCATAAAGCAAAAGTCATTACCGTCACGGGGTCAGCCGGAAAAACTTCTACCAAAGAAATGATCGAATCTGTACTGCGTACGCACTACCAGAAGCCTCCGATCTCAAAGGGCAACAATAATTCTATGTTTTCCGTCACGCGCAACATTCAAAACCTGAAACGGACGACCAACGTCTATCTTCAGGAAGTCGGCGCGTTTGCACCCAAAACCGTTGAATATTCCGCACGTCAGCTGGAGGCTGATATCGCAGTCTATACCAATATCGGCGTTTCCCATATTGAAAGCTACGGCAGCCGCGAAGCGCTGGCGGAAGATAAGCTTTCGCTTTCCACCTACGGCAGGCCGGACGGCTTGGCGATCATCAACTATGACGACCCGGTTCTGATGGAGCATGCCTTCACGCAGCAGGTCTTGACCTACAGCCTTGATAATCCGCAGGCGATGTACTATGCAAAGGAAATTCAGCGCAGCGGAAACGGCTATACTTTTATTCTCGTTGACCGTGCACAGGATGCCGAACATGCAGCACACATCGGCGTACTCGGTAAGCATAATATTCTGAATGCCGCGGCGGCCTTTGCCGTCGGCCGCGCACTCAAGCTTCCGGTCGATGAGATCTTGGCAGGCATTGCGGCCTACCGGCCTTCCGGCATGCGGCAAAATCTCGTGCGGGCAGGAAATTATCTCGTACTCGCAGACTGCTATAACGCTTCCCTCCCTGCTGTAAAAAACACACTGGAAGTGCTGGACCAAATCGAACTCCCCAGCGGAGGAAAACGCGTTGCGGTATTGGGCGACGTTCTGTCTTTGGGTGATCTTTCAGAAAAAATCCACCGTGAAATCGGACAGGAATGTGCACGACATTCGATCGATCTGCTGATCGGCTACGGCATTGCCATCCGTTATGCAATAGAAGAAGCTTCTGCTCTTGGCATCAAAGCATACTACTATCCAGACCGCAGCGCTATGGAAGCCGCCGTGAAAGCCGCCGTTTCCAAGGAAGATGTCGTTCTTTTCAAGGCTTCTCACGGTGTGAACCTCGGTGCTTCCATGGACCGGATCTTCGGCACCGACCTCAACGAAAGCTCCGCGATCGGTCACAAGCAGTTCCGTTTGGAAACCCACGGCGATTTTGAATATTACATTTTTGAAAACAGTGCATCCATCAAGACCTACTTGGGACACAACGCTCGGGTTGTTGTCCCTTCATCCATCACAGCCACTGTCATGGATGAACTGCACGAAACCACAGTCACGCGTGACCTGCCGGTCGAAAAAATCGGAAAAACTGCCTTTCGTGACAATCCTGCCGTTCATGAAGTCATTCTTCCGGAAAGCGTCGTACGGATCCGTGACGGTGCCTTTCGCGGCAGTGGACTGCACAAGTTTTACGCCCCCGACAGCCTGCTTTCCATTGGAGATCAGGCACTTGCAGACTGCCCCGGCCTGACAGACGTGATTTTGCCGAAAACTGCCGTACAGCTCGGCGAAAACCTGCTGTCCGGCAGCAAACAGGCCACAATACAATATCGATAAAATATACTGGAATCCATTCCCCTAAAATGATATAATGTCCTTGTCACGGCGGTTTATTGCCTTAGCCTGCTGATTCATGAGCGCAAAGCTGTGAGGGACGGATACCCGCATGCAGGCAATTGACAGAAAGGATACGCGATAACTTATGATATTCAGCAAAAAGACTACAGATCCAACCATTGAGAAAGTATGCGAGAAGACCGGTTGGCACAGCAAAAAAGCTGAAAAACAGATGGACGCCGCTAAAGAGCTCGGCCTTTCCTATAAGCTTTATCTCAAGCATGAAGCTTGGAATCTCAGTGAAGAAGAAATCAAAGCACTGGTCGGCAGACTGCAGAGACAGAAAGAGTCCAGAGAGCGCGCGATCAAGACCATCTGCGAAAGGACCGGCTGCGCTCCGGAAACCGCAGCTGAAGGCCTGAATCGTGCTGCCGCCTGCGGTATTACTCGCAAGCAGTACCTTAAGAAATGCGGCTGGGACCTTTCTCCTGAAGAACTCCCCCAGTTGGCAGAAGCGCTTGCCAAAGCAGAAGAACTGCGTCTTCAAAGAAGCAGCTTCTATATCGACGCGGTTTGCCGCAAATCCGGTTGGGATCGACCAAAAGCGGAAGCTGAAATGAACCGTTTTTTAGAGATGGGTATCACCTATCTGAAATACGCCCAAAGTTCTTTTTGGGAAATGGATGCGGAAACCGAACAAAAAGCCGTACAGGAAATCCTCGCCTATAAGGATACCATCTCTGACAACAAAGAGGTCTATCGTCGCGAAATCATGGAAAAAACCGGATGGTCCCGCGGTAAAACAGAATTGGAAGTACTCAAATGCAAGAATATTTGCGGAGCTTCTTATGAAGACTTTCTGGTTTTTAAACTTTATGAATGTACGCCGCAGCAGCAGCGTGAATATGTCACCCTTGATATGTTCATCCGCATGCGCCTGACCTACAACGACCATATGGAAGCAAAGCGGAATTTTGATAACAAAGCGGTGTTCAACGAAAAATTCTCCCCTTATATTCATCGGCGTTGGTTTGTCAATACAGATCTCAGCTGGGAAGATTTTTGCCGCAGAACCGATGGCATCTCTGATTTTCTGGTAAAACCGATCGCTGCAACGCAGGGAAAAGGGATCTACAAACTGCATCTTTCTGCTGACGAAAAAGAGAAGCGTGCTGCCTATGAGTCACTGACGCAGGAAAATACCGCCATCATTGAAGAATACATCCATCAACACGAAAGTGTCGCGGCATTCTGTCCTTCTTCCGTCAATACATTAAGAATCACCACTTTATATCTTGATGGCAAATGTCACTTCCTGTACGCGGTATTCCGTATGGGACAAGGTTCCGTGGTGGACAATTTTCATGCAGGCGGCATCGCCGCATCGGTTGATACGAAAACAGGCATTGTAATAACGGATGCCGCCGATCTTGCAGCCAACACATATCCGGTGCACCCAACCAGCGGTCTTACGATCAAAGGCTTCCGGATCCCGCACTGGGATCAGATCCTTGCGACATGTGAAGAGATTGCACCGATCATTGCAAAAACACATCTGGTCGGCTGGGATTTTGCCATTACGCCGGATGGGATCGACCTGATCGAAGGAAATCCGGGCGCGTCCTATGTCGTCGCACAGATCCCACATGTCGCAGAACGCAAAGGTCTGCGTAAAACCATGATCGATCCGTACCTCACTCTGCCGTACTGAACACGTAAAAAATACACCCATGCCGCCTCGGCGGCAGACACGCCTTGCCAGGCTGCAGCAAGGATCGCCGTGCTCTTACGAAGTTTTGCAGCCGGAAAGGTTATGGGAAAAACTATGTCATTACACATCGCAGCCAAAAAAGGCCAGATCGCCGAGAGCGTCCTGCTGCCGGGCGATCCGTTAAGAGCAGAATTTATCGCAGAGAATTTCCTGAGCGGTGCCGAAAAATACACCGACATCCGCAATATGTACGGCTTCACCGGCACCTATAAGGGCGTGCCTGTCTCCGTACAAGGCACCGGTATGGGTATGCCGTCCATGGGGATCTACTCCTGGGAACTGATCACGCAGTACGGCGTACAGAACCTAATCCGCATCGGCACCGCCGGCGCTTTCACCGATGAACTCGCGCTCGGCGACGTCTTTGTCGCACTCGCTGCCTCCACGGATTCCAACTATCAGCACGCCTTTGACCTGCCCGGACAGTACAGCCCGTCCGCAAGCTGGAGCCTGCTGACCAAAGCGCTCGCGGCAAGCGGCGAGACCGGCATCCCGTTCAAAGCCGGTAATGTTGTCACCTGCGATGTCTTCTACGAATTCGGCGACTGGTGGAAAAAGTGGGCCAAGATGGGCGTGCAGGCTGTCGAAATGGAAACTGCCGCGCTCTATATGAACGCCGCCTACAATCACGTCAATGCGCTGTCGATGATCTCCATCAGCGACAACTTTGTGACCGGCGCCAAGAGCACCGTCGAAGAACGCCAGAACTCTTTTACCAATATGATGAAACTGGCACTGGAAACCGCGGTAAGATAGTGTTATACTATAAAGACTACATTATAATCATGATCTAAGAGAGGAAGAGAACAATGATCGAGATTCAAAACAAACAAGTAACGGACTGGGTCGCAGAATGCGCCGCCATGACCAAACCCAAAGAGATCGTCTGGATCGATGGGAGCGAAGCACAGCTTGACGCGATCCGCGCGCTCGCGGTTGAAACCGGTGAGATGATCAAGCTCAACGAAGAAAAACTCCCGGGCTGCTACTATTACCGCACCGACCCGAAGGACGTTGCCAGAGACGAAAAGAGAACCGTCATCTGCACGACCGAAGAAAAAGACGCCGGTCCGACCAATAACTGGGTGCAGAAGGACGAAATGTATGCCAAGATGCGTGAGCTGTTCGACGGCTCCATGGAAGGCCGCACGATGTACGTCATCCCATACTCCATGGGCGTAGTCGGCAGTCCGTTCTCCAAGATCGGCATCGAGATCACAGACTCCATCTATGTCGTGCTTTCCATGAATATCATGACACGCATCGGAGATCCTGTCATCGCAGAACTCAACAAAGGCGCGGACTTCGTCAAGTGCCTGCACTCCAAGGCAGAAGTCAACGCGGAAAAGAAATATATCGCACAGTTTCCGGAAGAAAACACCATCTGGAGCATCAACTCCGCTTACGGCGGCAACGTTCTGCTCGGCAAAAAATGCTTTGCCCTGCGCATCGGCTCCGTCTTAGGCAAGCGTGAAGGCTGGATGGCGGAGCACATGCTGATCCTGTGCGTTGAAGCACCGAACGGCGAGAAAAAGTACATCTCCGCTGCGTTCCCGAGCGCATGCGGCAAGACCAATCTGGCTATGCTGATCCCGCCGAAACATCTGCAAGAACAGGGTTACAAGGTCTATACCGTCGGCGATGATATCGCATGGCTGCGTGTCGGCGAAGACGGCAGACTCTACGCAGTCAATCCGGAAAACGGTTTCTTCGGCGTTGCCCCGGGAACCAACTCCAAGACGAACAACAACGCACTGATGACGACCAAAAAGAATACGATCTACACGAATGTCGCCAGAAACCTCGATGACAACACCGTATGGTGGGAAGGTCTGGATACCCCTGCACCGGCCAACGGACTCGACTGGCAGGGTCAGCCTTGGAACGGCCAGGAAGAACAGGCGAAAAAGGCCGCAGGTCAAGAATTCGTCAAAGGTGCACATCCAAATTCAAGATTTACCGCACCGGCTGAGAACTGCCCGTCCATCGCACCGGAATTCTTCACCGGTGAAGGAGTTCCGATCAGCGCCATCATCTTCGGCGGCCGCCGCGCGAAATCCGAACCGCTGATCTGCCAGTCCCGCGACTGGGATCATGGCGTTTTCCTCGGCTCTAAGATGTCGTCCGAAACGACCGCTGCAGCGAACGGTGCAGTCGGCGTTGTCCGCTACGACCCGATGGCTATGCTGCCGTTCTGCGGCTATCACATGGCCGACTACTTCCAGCACTGGATCGACATGGGCAAGAGGATGACCAATCCGCCGAAGATCTTCAACGTCAACTGGTTCCGTACCGACGACGAAGGAAACTTCATCTGGCCGGGCTTCGGAGATAACCTGCGCGCCCTGCTTTGGGCACTGGATCGCTGCGAAGGCAAAGCTGACGCCGTTGAGACGCCGCTCGGCTACCTGCCGACCAAGGAAGCCCTTGACCTCACAGGCCTGAACCTTACCGACGAACAGCTAGCCGAGATCCTGACCGTGGACCACGAGACCTGGAAGCAGGAACTCGAAGGCATCAAGACCTGGTACGCCAAGTTCGACCATATGCCGGAAGAACTGACCGCGGCGCTGGCAAGGCTGGAAAACGATCTGTAGAATAACAAAACGACTGCATCCGCTCTTGCAGTCGTTTTTTCTTGCTGATTTTCTGTGCAGCCGCGCCTGCGCATGCCGCAGAACACTCTGGTCTCAGAACAGCCCCAGGCTCTTAGCCGCAAAGATCCAGATGAACATCGTAAAGCAGGCAAACATCGAAGAAAAGACCACCGCGTCGCCGGCCAGCTCCGCGTCGCTGTCCATTTCCTGGGCCATCGGAAACGAAGATACTGCCGACGGAGACGCGAAAATAGCGATCAAGGTGACCAGCGCGACGTCCCGGAATCCAAGCAGGATGCCCGCGACCACACCGACTGCCGGTACCGCGATCAGCCGGCCGATGACACAGATCGCAATATCCTTTTTCCGTTTGGCGATGCTCTTAAAGTCGAAGAACGCGCCCAGCGTCAGAAGCGCCATCGGCGTTGCGACCCCCGCCATCGAGGACACCACGTTCTCCAGGACCTGCGGCAGATGCAGATCCGCCAGTACCGCGAGAATGCCTGCCAGGGCGCCCAGGATCAGCGGGTTTTTGGCAAGCTGTTTTAAGATATGCAGCGCGTTGGGTTTTCCGCCGCGAAAAACTTCCAGCGTGATGACCGCCAGCACATTGTAGATCGGCACCACGACCGTGATCATCACAGAAGGCAGGATCAGATTTTCACCGCCGTAGATATTGGAAACGATCGGAATGCCCATGATAACGAAATTGCTGCGATAGATTGCCTGGATCATCGCCCCCCTCGTCTTCTGGTTTTTTTCAATATGTACGACGAAGGCAACTGTCAATCCATAGACAAACAGCACCGTCAGGACGCTGAACAGCATCAGTTTTCCGTCCACCGCGCCGTGGATATCCTTCCCGTATAGATTGGAAAACATCAGCACCGGAAAGAACACCGCGAATACGGTCTTATTCATTTTTTTGACATCGTATTCGTCGACTAACCCCTGATGCCGGATCAGCATGCCGACGCCCATAATGATGAAGATCGGCAGAACGGCCTCCAGCGCGATCACAAAATTGCTTAACATTCGATTCTGTCCCCCTTGCTGTCAAACGCATCTTTTCTTATCATACACCTTTCGCGAGGACGCGTAAAGCCTCTTTTAACAGAAAACGAACACGCGATGCCGCGCTCCCGTCAAGAAGCGCCGCCGGTCATCCCCTGCAAAGCCTGCTCTCCTGCCGCCCGTATCGCAAAAAGACAAACTCGGCCTGATGACGAGGAGTTAGTTCATCAAGCCGAGGCTGTATAAATTAAGGATGCATGTATGTGGAATCAGTTAGAAATAAATTCTTCCTGCTTCTCTCTGGTATTGTTCGAAATCTTTTCGGAGCTGATCCCGGAATTTCGGATGCGCGATGTTAATCAGCGCTTCTGCTCTCTGGCTGATGGATTTGCCGAACAGATCCGCGATGCCGTATTCCGTTACAACGTAGTGGACTTCGTTTCGAGTGGTCGTGACCGGAGTTCCCGGCTTCAGTCCGGCAACGATACGGGAAATGGTGTCGTTCTTCGCGGTGGAAGGCAGCGCGATGATCGGCTTTCCGTTTTTGGACTGCTCCGCGCCGCGCAGGAAATCCTGCTGTCCGCCTACACCGGAAAACATTTTGCTGCCGACAGAGTCCGCAACGACTTGTCCCATCAGGTCTACCTCGATCGCCGAATTGATCGCCACCACATTATCATTCTGCGCGATCACGCCGACATTGTTCGTATAGTCGACCGGCATCAGTTTGATCATCGGATTGTTGTCCACAAATTCATACAAGTCTTTGGTCCCCTGTACGAACGTCGCCACGATCTTTCCCTTGTCAATCTGCTTCGCCTGGCCGTTTACCACGCCTTTTTTGACCAGCGGGATCAGATTGTCCGAGAAAACCTCCGTGTGGATGCCTAAGTCCTTTTTGTGTTCCAGGAATTTCAGGATCGCGTTCGGAACCTTCCCCTGCCCCATCTGCAGGCAGGCGCCGTCCTCAATGAGCGTCGAGATATGATAGCCGATCTTCTCAGAGACCGGATCATCACTGGTGATGAACGGAAGCTCATAAATGTCTTCCTCGTGTTCTACAAAATAATCAATATCGGTAACCTTGATCTTGGTCTCCCCGCAAAGGTGCGGCATCTTTTTATTGACCTGCGCGATGGTGATCCGCGCCAGCTTCACGATCTCGGCAGTCTGGTCACAGGAGGTTCCCATGTTCACATAGCCGTCTTCGTCCGGCGGCGTGACCTGGATCAGTCCGACATCGACCGGAACCGCTTTTTGCCGCATGGCGACCGGCTGCGCGTAAAAGTGGATCGGAATCGTTTCGCCTCTTCCCTCCTGCAGGCATCTTCGGTTATTCGCTCCGTAAAAGAAAGAATGGATCACGAAATGTCCGTGGCATTCTTCCGACGCGTAAGGCGCATCGCCTATATTCAAACCCTGCAGAATCCCCACATTGTGGAACTGCTCCCGCATCTCCACCAGCTTATACGTCAAAAATTTCGGTTCGGCGGCAGCATGCGACGGCATGACCATCTCTCCGTCCCGGATTTGGCTGAGTGCTTCTTCTGCAGAGACAAGTCTGCTTTGATAATATTCTTTCCAGTTCATGTATCAAGTGTCCTTTCTTAATGTCATCCATACTTATATTCAAGAATCGTGCCAAAAAGATCACTCTGCCGCAGATCTTGATTTTTCAAGCTTTTTTCTTTCACGGCAAAACAAAAACCGCACTTTCTCGATGCGGTTTTCGTTTCAGATGCAAAAAAGCATCGTTTTACAGTTTCATACTGCCTGTCTCCAGATACCGCTGATGCCAGGAAAGCGCGGCTCTCAGATCATGCGGCGTATGTTGTCCATTCGCAAACATCCTTGCTTGAAGAAAATATTCCTGGAGCATCGACCGGTAATCCGGATGCGCACAGTTTTCGATGATCGCTTCTGCGCGTTCTTTCGGGGAAAGACCACGAAGATCCGCATACCCCTGTTCGGTCACCAGCACCATCACCTCATGCTCCGTATGATCCACATGTGATACCATCGGTACGATCGAAGAGATCGCTCCACTCTTTGCGGTCGAAGGCGTCGTAAAAATACTCAGATAAGCGTTCCGTGAAAAATCTCCCGACCCGCCGATCCCATTCATCATGCTGCTGCCCATGATGTGGCTGGAGTTCACATTTCCGTAAATATCCGCCTCGATCGCGGTGTTCATCGAGATCACCCCAAGACGCCGGATGACCTCCGGATGGTTGCTGATCTCTTCCGGCCGCAGCAGGATCTTGTCCTTAAAAAAATCCAGTTTCTGATACAGCTTTTGAAATCCGTCCATCGACAGCGACAAACAGGTCGCCGAAGCAAAATCCAGTTTTCCGCATTCCATCAGTTCCAGCATCCCATCCTGCACGATCTCGGTATAAGCGCGCAGATGCGTAAACGGTCCTTCTTTCAGCCCCTCGAGCACGGCGTTCGCGACATTGCCGATCCCGGACTGCAGCGGCAGCAGTTCCTTCGGCATCCGCCCCGCGCGGATCTCCTGTTCAAGGAAACGGATGATATGCCGGGAGATTTTTACCGAAACGGCGTCCGGCTCTACAAAAGGCCGCGTATGGTCCTCTTCCTCCGAAAGTACGATCCCGCAGATCTTGTCCCAGCCGCATGGGATCGCCGTACTGCCGATCCGATCTGAGGCGTCTTCGATCGGGATCGCTTTGCGTTTCGGCGGCTTTTCGTTGAAATAGATGTCGTGCATGCCTTCCAGTTCCAAAGGTTTTTTCATCGCGATCTCCACCAGCACCTGTTTCGCGTTTTTCACGACCGCAGCCGTATTGCCGACTGCAATGCTGGGGATCAGGTCGCCGGTTTCCGTAACCGCGAGCACTTCCACGACCGCCATGTCGATCGGCGGCAGGAAACCGTAATCCATCGCCTGCCCGGACTGCGACAGATGCATATCCAAAAAAGCGAGTTCACCCCGATTGATCGCTGCGCGAATGTCCGCATTGTTGCAGAACGGCAAGCGCTTGCGGATCAGTCCCGCGCGTACCATATCCGTATCGATCTCCGTGCCGACTGTCGCGCCGGAATAGACATCAACCTGCAGTTTTTCTCCGCTTTGTGCTCTTTTCACCAGTTCCCGCGGGATCAGCTTCGGATAATCCGACGGCGTAAACCCACTCACGCCGAGCACCATACCGTCCCGGATGTATCCGGCCGCCTCGGCCGCGGACATCCGCAAAGCTTCTCCTTTATCCGATCGTATTCTTCTTTTTAATGTTTCCTGCATGTTTCTTCTCCTGTTTAAAACATCCCGATCGATTTATAGAAAAATATCCAACAAAACATGGTAAACGCAACGAGTGCGGTCCCAAACACCACACAGTCCCGCGCCAGTTCTCCGTCGCTTTCCATCTGATCTGCCATCGTGTAGGAAGTCGTGGTCGGGGAAGCGGCGAAGAACGCAAGGAGCGTCACAAAGGCGACTCCTCGGAACCCCAGCAGCATGCCGACCAGCGTGACAATGCCCGGAACTGCGATCAATTTTCCGGCAATGCAGATGGCAAGATCCCGTTTGCGGTTTCCCGCATTTTTCAGATCTAAGGACGCGCCCATCACGACAAGGGCCAGACTGCCGGCGGTGCTCCCGAGTGAGGTGATCGTCTTTTCGATGACGTAAGGAAATTGTATTTCGGTCACCATACACAAGGTTCCCGCAACGGTAGCCAGAATGATCGGGTTCAGCAGGATCTCCTTCAGCATGTGCAGCGGTTTCGGCCTGCTTCCGCGAAAGACTTCCAGTACCACGACCGCGAAGATGTTGTTCACAAGCAGCATACCGACAATGGTCAAGGCTGTTGCTGCCAGATTCTCCTTTCCGCAGATATTTTCCACGATGGGAAATCCGATGACCAGAAAGTTGCTGCGATTGATGGCCTGGATCATAGCGCCTCGTTTGGCCGGATCCTTCTCGATCTTCATGACCAGCGGGATCGTCAGGCTCCAGAGCAGGATCGCCATCAGAACGCTGTAACCGATCAAGGCCGGATCAAAGGCTTCATGGATATTCGCACCGTACAGACTGTAAAAGGCGACGCAGGGAAACATCGCCTTAAACAGAACGTTATTGATTTTTTTGATACTGTGAGAATCCAAAAGTTTCCCAAGCTTTATGGTATAACCGACTGCGATCAGCAGGAACATCGGGGTCACTGCTTCAAATGCAATCATTAAATTTTGTATCATTTTACAGCTCCAAAAGATATAGGAAGAACCTCGCTATTTATGCAGTTCTTCCCGCACGGTTTTCTGACCGTTTTCGTAGTCGTACCAACCTTTTCCGGTTTTTCTTCCAAGTTCCTTTTTTTGAACACGTTCATAAGCCGCCGGGATCGGTTTCCATCGCTCGTCATGAAAACTTTGATACAGGGTTTCCAGACCCGCCAGCCCGATATCAATCCCTGACAGATCATTTAGTTCAAACGGCCCCATCGGGTGGTTCAATCCCAGCTTCATGGCCGCATCGATGTCTTCAATGGACGCAATTCCCTCATCGTAACAGCGATAAGCTTCCATGCGAATCGCTGCATTGATACGGTTCACAATAAATCCCGGCGAATCTTTCTGTACCACGATCGGATTTTTTCCGATCTGTGCTGCAAATTCTTTCGCTGCTTCAATCGCTGCATCTGAGGTCTTTTCTCCTCGTACAATTTCCAGAAGCTTCATGGCCGGAACCGGACCGAAGAAATGCGTACCAAGAAAATTCTCCGGTCTCTGCAAGCCTTCCGCTAAGTGCGTGATCGGAATATAGGAAGTGTTGGTTCCGATAAAGGTATCCGCATTTACATATTGCTCGAGTTCTCGCAGCAGATTCTCTTTTATTTCAAAGTTTTCCACAACAACCTCGATCACAAAATCTGCTTCCGCTGCATCTTCCAGATTTGTCGTCGCGTGGATATTTCCAAGCAGTTCGTTTTTATGTTCAAGCGTCTCTTTGCCTTTTGCGATCCGCGCATCAAGACCGGCTGCGATCTTCTGGATGCCTTTTTCGATAAGAGATGTCTCCAGATCCCAAAGCAGTACGTCATATCCGGCATTTGCACAAACCTGTGCGATACCAGCTCCCATATAGCCGGAGCCCAAAATCATGATCGTTCTCATTTTTTCTCCTGTTTCTTCAGCTCTATGCACAATTTTAAGTCTTATATCAAAACCACTTACAACAGTGGCAATTTATGCAGGATGATCGTAAAGATGACCATGCCAAACAGCGCAAACGGGTAAGTTGCTCCATAGCCTGCACCCGGATCATCACTTCCGACGGCCTCTGTTGCTGCACCAAGTCCAGGTGTGGAAGTCATACCGCCGCAGATTGCTCCGGACAGCATGATCCAGTTCAGATGGAATGCATATCTTCCCACCAAGAAGCCAATGATAACGGAAATAAACCCTACGATCAGGCTGACAAGTGCCAGCGTAATACCGGAACCTGTTACTGCCGCGACAGCTCCGTATCCATAGTTCAAGCCGACGATCGCCAAGAAAAATGCCAGACCCAGTTCACGAATCACACCCAGTACCTTGGTATCCATGCGGAACGAAAACGGTCCGATCTTACCTATATAGCCAAGCAAAAGCGCGCCGATCAGAACGCCGCCGGTCGATTCCAGGCTGACATAGCCAAGCGGCCCCATGTAGATCTTGATCGAACCGATCAAATATCCGATAAAGCACACTAAGGCGAACGAAATAATACTGAAACTGTTTGTTGGGATTTCTTTGCCTGCTTTAATATTCCTTGCAGCTTCCATTTCAAGCTGATAGCGCTTCTTTTCTTCCTCAACATCAAAGCGGAACACAATATTCAGGAAATTGACTGCCAAAATAACGATGATGACGCCAAATGGATAGCCAACAGCATGTCCGATTCCAACTTGGCCGGTTGCTTGGTTGATAAAGTCCTGCTTCATCTCATCCGATAATTCGGTCGTGTTCTCTACCGTCAGATCCGCATATTTCTCATCCAGATTGAGCACCTTGATAACAGCTTCTCGATTGGTTTCAGATTCTGTCGCATAATGATCCGCTAGGTCATTCGCATGAATGTTGGCCGTCTCCAATGCAGAAGCCAGGCCCGGCGAGCTGGTCATAGCACCAGTATATACACCAGCTACCGCATACTGGTTGGTGTTCTTGCAAAATGCCGTACAGGCATAAGTTGCGCCTGCGCCGACCAGTGTGATCAAAAGTCCCAGTACCACAAACTTTACGCCATATTTTTTGATGACGATACCAAGGTCTTTTGCGGCAAGAAGCCCAACTGCTGCAACGAAGATAATGAGTGCAGTCGAAAAGAAATAGTTGTTGATAACCTTACCACCGTTTCCAGTCATGATCTGTACAGCTGCTTTCCAACCGGCTGCGGCTTCATCACCGGTGCTGTAAAGTTTCTGTGCGAAACCGTAAACTGCCCAGCCGATAGCAAGTCCTACAAACAAGGCTCCGGACGTCCCGAAGCTGAATTTACCGAATTTAATTTTGCCGAACAATAACCCGAGGGCAATTGTGACGAACATCAGTACAAATGGGTTCAGCATCAGACTGATGACATCAAATTTTATAAGCTGCATGGTATATATACCTCCCGATTTATTTCTTTTGAAATACAAAAGGGCACTTATCGTTCTAAGGAGAATTGAAAGAGGTTAAAATGATGATATGTAATCTAACGATGTGTAAGTATTCTGATTTTGTTTCTCTAAATTCCTGATAAGATGCCCTTATTGACCTGTTTTATTTTGAAAGAAGCTCCCTGCTGCTGTTTTTCAACGCAAAGAGCTCCTTTCTTCACGATATTATACTAATTCCAATGCCATGGACATTCCGAGACCGCCGCCGATACAGATCGTTGCCAGGCCGTACTTTTCATTTCTCTTTTTCATTTCATACATCAGAGTCGTAACAATTCTGGCGCCGGACATACCGAGCGGATGTCCAAGTGCGATAGCTCCGCCGTTGACATTTACTTTTTCCGGATCAAGTTCTAAAAGCTTGATGCATCCTAAGGATTGTGCTGCGAAAGCTTCATTCAGTTCTACCAGACCGAAGTCTTTATAATTCAGTCCCAATTTATCCAAGCATTGTTCCTGCAGCTTCTTCGTTGCTGCAACCGGGCCAAGGCCCATATATCTCGGATCAACACCGGCAGCTGCCCCACCGAGGATTTTTGCCATTGGCTTCAAGCCAAGTTCTTCCGCTTTTTCAGCGCTCATGATTACAAGTGCGCATGCGCCGTCATTTCTTCCGGAAGCATTGCCTGCGGTTGTAACGCCGCCTTGGAAAATCGCTCTCAGTTTTGCGATCTTTTCTTCATTTGTATCTCTCTTTGGATATTCATCCGTATCAAATACGATTGGATCTCCTTTTCTCTGCGGGATCACAACCGGCACAATCTCTTCTGCGAACCTTCCGGAATCGATGGCCGCAACCGCTTTTCTCTGAGATGCCAGCGCAAAAGCATCACATTCTTCTCTTGTGATATGATATTTTTCCGCTACATTGTCAGCAGTCTGGATCATATTGAATGTGCCGTATTTATCTTTTGGCTGTGAATTCGGCTGACTTTCTACGTTTGGGTCCAAGAATCTCTGGCTTCCGCTCCCAGTACCGAATCTAGTATCTTTAATATAGAACGGCGCGGTACTCATGCTTTCGGTACCGCCGCAAAGGACGATATCCGCATAACCGCACTGGATTTCCATCATGCCGTTTAAAATCGCCTGCAGGCCGGATGCACACTGTCTATGTACGGTATAAGCCGGTACTTCTTCCGGAATGCCGACTTCTAATGCAGTCAATCTTGCGATATTCGGCTGTTCGGTGGACTGTTTTACATGTCCTACGATCACATGGTCAATGTCTGATTTTTGAATGCCCGCTCTTTCGATCGCGCCTGCAAATGCCGTCGCTAATAAATAATCCGGTTCCACTTTCTTCAACGTTCCGCCGATGGAACCTACCGGAGTTCTTGCTGCGGATACAATAACAACATCTTTCATTTTGTTCATCCTCCCGATTTAAAATCCTATTTCAAATGATTGATATGCTGCGTTAAACCCAAAATTTCTCTCGTCTCAGCAGGTGTTGCAATCTCTCTTCCTGCTAACTGTGCAATCTTGATCGCTCTTTCAACCAACTGGGTATTGGTCGCGTATACACCTTTTTCCAACATAACATTATCTTCGAGGCCTACGCGAAGTCCATCACATCCTGCTGCAAGGCCTGCCAACAGCATTGGCATATGTGCCTTGCCGATACCGGCAATCGCCCAAGTGCTGCCCGGATTCAAATGATTGACAAGGTAAGTGACGTTCTCAATCGTTGCATCCATTCCACCTTTGACACCCATCATCAGCTGATAGTGCAGCGGTGTCTGCAAGAATCCTCTTTTTAGGAAACGTTCACAGTTGCCGAGCATACCTGCGTCAAAGACTTCCAATTCCGGTTTGATCTTTTCCTCAATGCAGAGCTCACCCAGGGCTTCCAAGAACTGTGGTCTGTTAAGGAATACATAATCGTCACCCCAGTTCATAGAACCGGCGTCAAAAGAACAAATTTCCGGTTTGACCGCTTTCAAGTGGTTCAGCCGGAGTTCTTCCGGGAATTTGGAGCCGGATGCGGTCACATTCAGGACCAGATCCAGTTTTTCTTTTGCGAGTGCTTCTCTGACAGCGGTCATCTGCTCTACCCATCTTCCGGTATCCATACACGGTAAGCCGTCTTTATCCCTGAGATGGAAATGGACAATGGCTGCGCCTGCTTTTGCAACATTTACCGTATCCTGCGCAATTTCTTCGATCGTTGTCGGGTGATAAGGGGATAATGCCTTATTTGTCTGCGATCCTGTAATTGCACAGGTAATAAACAACTTCTTTTTCAAATTACCTTTCCTCCTATATTGTAATATATGTAAATTCATTATTTTCAAAGAATCATGGTGTGGTTTTACCCACACCATATCATGCTCTCACTATGCCTGCTTTATTTTTGCGTTTCTTTCAACTGCCAGCTATAGTGTGGATTTTGCGCGGTCAGTTTCGCACCGGCTACCGGCAAAGATACACCGCTGATATACGATGCCATGTCGGATGCCAAGAAGAGATAAGCTCCAACCATATCCTCCGGATATGCCAGACGCTTCATTGCGATCAAACTTACAAATCGATCAAAGTTCTTTCTGCATTCTTCCTCTGTCAGCGGAGATACCGTCATGCCAGGCTGGATGCCGACAACACGGATATGATCAGCCGCGAGTTCCGCCGCGAAGACTTTTGTCATTTGGTCAACCGCGGCTTTCGTTGACGAATATACAGCGCTTCCGCATGTCGGTACTACCGACGTAAAGGACGATGTGTTGATGATGACACCGCCACCGGTCTTACGCATCTGTTCTGCCGCGAAGGCACAACCGAAAAATACAGACTTTTGGTTCGTATTGATTACTTTATACCAATCTTCCTCCGATAACGTCTCAAATGGTTTCCGGATGCTGATTCCTGCGTTATTAATGAAAATGTCCAGTCGACCGTAGGTTTCTACGACGGCTTCTGTAAATCCCTTTAACTGAGCGTTGACACCGACATCAACGCTCATAGTCAATAATTCAAATCCCTCTTTCTGAAAAGCTGCCTGCATTGCATCAATTTTGCTCTGACTTCTGCCGCAAACCGCAACCTTGCAGCCCTCTTTTGCAAAAGCCATCGCCACAGCTTCTCCGATACCTGATGTTCCGCCTGCAATGGCAACAACTTTGTCTTTTAAATTTAAATCCATACTAATCACCTTTTATGTTCTGCCTTCTTCTGACTAGACTATTTCTGCTTCCGCCTCTTTCTTCTTTGCCTTTTTCTGATTCCGAATGGAAAGTACCACACAGAGTACAGAGATAATAATGAACGCACAGCTGATCGGTCTTGTGAAGAAAATCGTCCAATCCATATTGCTTACAACAAGAGCTCTTCTCAAGTTCGGTTCAAAGATAGGTCCCAATACTAAGCCAAGAACCATCGGAACGACCGGGAAGCCAAACTTCATCATGAACCAACCGAAGATACCAAGTACCAGAGCAACCTTGCAGTCAAAGTCATTGTTGCCGGATGCGAAGCTGCCCGCAACGCAGAACACTAAGATCAGAGGCATCAAAATCTTCTGCGAAACATTTAAAAGCTTTGGGAAGAACTTGCTTCCGAACAAACCAATGGCAAGCATGAAGCAGTTTCCGACTACCAAGATCCACAAAATATTAGCGACTAAGTCAAAATTTTCTGTTACAAGTTTTGCTCCCGGAACGATTCCCTGAATTGTCAATGCGCCCAGCAGAACTGCAGTTGCTGCGTCTCCCGGAATACCTAAGGTCAGCAGTGGGATCAGTGCACCGCCGGAGATCGCATTGTTGGCAGATTCACTCGCAATGATACCCTCTGGCGCTCCTTTTCCGAAATCCTGCGGATGCTTAGACGCTCTCACGGCTTCATTGTAGCTGATCCAGGATGCAGTCGCTGCACCGGTTCCCGGGATTGCGCCTACGATCGTACCGATAATCGCCGATTTGATAACCGTTACCCAGTTATGCAGCAAAACTTTTAAGTACCGCTTTACCTCATTCAGCTTCATGGACACCTGTGCCGTAATTTTCAATCCATCAGCATCTTTGATGGTTTCTGCTTTGAGCAGTACCTCAGACAAGGCAAACAAGCCGACTAGCGCCGGAACGATCTTTATGCCACGGATTAAATTTAGGTTGTCAAACGTGAACCGCATAACACCGCCCACCGGGTCCATACCGATGGTTGCGATCAGCATACCAATCAGACCGGAAATAACACCTTTTACTAAATTTTCACCAGATAAAGCTGCAATGCAGGAGAGTCCAAACAATGCTACCGCACAATACTCGGCAGGGCCGAACTTTAACGCAGCGCTAGCAATCAGCGGTGCAAAGAATAATAAAACAATTGCAGAGAACACACCGCCGAACCAAGAGCAGGTTACAGAATAGAACATCGCTTCACCGGATCGTCCTTGCTGTGCCATTGGATAGCCGTCCAAGGTCGTTGCTGCATTGCCCGGTGCTCCAGGTGTTTTTATCAAAATCGCGGGAATACTGCCTGCCCAGAGGCCACCGCAGAACAACCCCAACAAAAAGGCAATTGCCAATGTTGCTTCTAACCCAAATGTCATCGGGGTAAAAAGAGCGATTCCTGTCGTTGCTGTCAGTCCGGGAATTGCACCGAACATACAGCCTACTATAACCCCAAGCAGTATCCATCCAAGTACATCCAAGGATAATACATTGCCTAGAGAAGACATTGCTATACTAAAATCAAACATCTTTTTTCCTCTTTCCTTTCGCTATACTAATGCATTTACCATCCAAAGCTTGACGGAAGCATGATGGAGAAGGCCTGCGTGAATAGAAAATAGATGGTAACGGGTGCTATGATTGACACCAGTGCAATAACTTTCCACCTTTTTTCTCCGAACAGATACATTTCCAAACCTGTAAAAATAATGGATGATGCAATAAAATGCACATGATCGAAAATAAGAACATAAACTAATAGTACGCCAACGACCGGCAATAAAGCTTTCCAGTTAGTTTTTATCTCTGCTTTTTCCATGTCCTTGGAAAGTGAAGTGGCCACCAAGACCACTCCACATATCGCTAAGCAGATAAATAAGAACTGAGGATAGGTATTGGATGCCAGTCCTACCGTGCTGGGTGTACTGGTTGCTTTCGCATAGACAAACCCAATGATAGAAAAGATGACTAATACGATTCCTGATATTCTATCTACCTTTTTCAATTGATTACCTCCGATTAAAATGCTTCTTGGTTTTTTACCAGTTAGCCATTACCTCATCCATAACCGCATCAAAGTCTTTAATCTTTGCAGCTAATTCTTCCGGTGACAGATACTGTGTCATAACATTCATCTTTGCATAAGCGTCAACCAGGTAATCCGATTCCATTGCGGCCTTCGTTGCTTCTGCCAACTTGTTTACGATGGCTTCATCAAGTCCTAAAGGACCTACTAAAGAGTACCATACACCATAGGAAAGGTTGTCGTATCCGAGTTCTTTTGTGCATGGAACATCCGGGAAGAAATCAACTCTCTGATCATCAAATACACAGATAAATTTTACTTCTTTGGATGCATAAGCAGATGTGAAGTCGGTCGCAACTGCCACTGCTGCGTCAACGTGTCCGCCCATACAAGCCGCGATTGCTGCCGGCGCACCATCCTGCGGAACCGGTGTGGTTGTAAAGCCTTCTTGATCTCCTAACAGTGTCATAACGACCTGCTGGGTATTGTTTGCTCCGGAAGAAGACCATGTAACATTATTGTTCTTGGCATATTCGATAAACTCTTCGAGATTGTTTACCGGAAGGTTTTTGTTGACTGCCAAAACAACCGGTGTGTTGGTAACCTGGCAAACTGGTGTAAAGTCAAATGCATCATAACCTGTATTGGACATATTCGGCACCATGCACATATTGGAACCCATGCCGATGCTGAAGGTGTATCCGTCCGGTTCTGCGATGGCTGCTTCCGCAAGTCCTAAGCTTCCGCTTCCGCCTTCTTTATTTTCAACAATAAAGGTCTGCCCTAAATCTTCTGTCAGTTTATCCGCTAAGGCCCTGAAGATGATATCCGTGGAGCCGCCGGCTGCGAATGGAACGATGAAGGTTACAGTTTTCGATGGCCAGTTTTCGGCGTCACTTTGTGCATTGTTTCCACATCCCGTGAAGCAAGCAACTGCCATTACGAGTACCAGTAATACAGCTAATACTTTTTTCATTTTTCTCCTCCTAATACATATGTTTTGAAAAATAAGTTCTATATAAGATCCGTGATCGGATATTATATTCTTTTAGAATACTCTGCCGCCGTCGGCTGCAATGGTGATACCGGTCAAGATATCGGTTCCATAAATCAGCGAGCCTACAACGTCGGCCATTTCTTCCGGTGTGACCAGTCTTTCTAAACAGGTTTCCTTCGCTAATTTCGTAAATCTTTCTGCTTCCATTGCCTTTGTAAAGTTGGTCTGTACAAGTCCCGGTGCAACAGCAACAACTCTGACTGCCGGTGCAAAGACTCTGGCAAGAGAGCGTGTCATATTGATCTCAGCGGCCTTTGAACAAGCATATGCGATACAACTGCCCTTTCCGTTGAGTCCGGCAGTCGATGCGATATTCACGATGCAGCCTCCTTGCTTGTCCAGCAGCGGTTTGGCTTCTCTGCAGCAGAAGAACGTTCCCTTTACATTGACTGCATAAATTTTATCCCATAGCTCAGAGGTCATTGCGTAAAGATCCTGATGAGGAATGACTTTCGTCATGCCTGCACAATTTACTAAAGCACACAGTTCTCCGAAATCCTTGTTTACTTCCTGCATAACGCCAATCACGTTTTGTTCGTCAGCAATGTTTATTTTATATGCTTTTGCGTTTACACCGGTCTTTGAGATCTCTTCCACCAGCTTAAAAGCTTCCTCTTCAAAATCAAAATAGCCGATGCAGACGTTTGCGCCATGTGCAGCTAAGTTCAGAATAATGGCTCTTCCCATACCAGTATTGCCTCCGGTCACAAATGCGGTTCTTCCTTTGATGTTCATCCGATATTCTCCTCTCATCACAAGCTTTATTTCTTTTATTGTCAATATTTTATCATGTATGGATTGTAATAAAAATAACAGGTTTTATTAAAAACAATTAACCTCAAGGTTAATGATTCCTCTTTTCTTTTAATTTCTTCTTGACAAATTGTAAAAGGAAAGCATATCATTATTGATATAAAATTTGTTATTTTCATCACAGGCTTTTATGATCAGGATTCTTATCTTATTATGCAGTATGTATTGAGGTGACAATATGGAATTATTACAATTACGATATTTTTTAGAGCTTGCAAAGCACGAACATTTAACAAGAGTTGCGGAAAAGATGTTTGTATCGCCTTCTGCGATCAGCAGCAGTATTTCACGTTTAGAAGACGAACTTGGAGTTCAGCTGTTCGAACGAGTCGGCAGAAACATTCACTTAAGTCCTTACGGAAAAATCTATTACGAATCCATCCAGCGCGCTTTGGATGAACTGGATGACGGACGAAAGAAACTGGAGGATATGATCTCATCCTCCGACACACATTTAACCATGGCAACGACCAACCCTTATATTTGGTCAAATCCGATCCACGATTTCTGTAAAATGTATCCGCATATTTCATTCCGGACTTTTTCGTTTGATTCCATTGCAAACGGCAGTAAAACTCCGCATGACAATGTCGATTTGATGATCGCTTCACCGGAAGGTTTCAGTGATCCCTCATGGGAATCCGCGCTGCTGTTCCGTGATGAAATCGCATTGGCGGTTCCGCAAGGCCATCCTTTTGCGGAGCGCACTTCGATCGATCTATATGAGGCACGCAATGAGCGATTTGTGAATCTTCCGGACTCCGCTTTTTCCCGCTGCTGCAACAGTCTTTGTGCGGCATCTGGTTTCACACCAAAATCACAGATTACCTGCGATTACACCCTACGCCCTAAAATGGCGAAAAGCGAGGGCATGGTCATGCTGACGACCTTTAACTGCAAAACATCTGAATTCTTCCAAGGTATGGTTTTTATCCCGTTGGAGAATGAAAATGTGGGGCGCAATCAGGCGATCTTTTGGCCAAAGGGTCGTTATTTATCGCATCCTGCGCAATTATTTAAAGACTACATCATCAACCTTTATAAGGACTATGTTCCATACCAGGCATAGCTTTGCTGTGTCAGCATCCAGAAAAGCTGAGAACACAAAACGCCATTCGCTTTCCGTCTCGAATGGCGTTTTGCGTTCTTGCCGCGGTATTTTTTAGTTAAATCCGCCGTCAATGACAATCGTCTGCGTCGTTATGTAGGAGGAGTCATCACAAGCCAGGAAGAGTGCTAAATTTGCCACCTCTTCCGGGTTTCCGTAACGACGAAGCGGGATCCTCTTGAGTTTTGCTTCGCGGATATCGTCCGGTACTGCATTGTACATATCGGTCAGAATAGAACCCGGAGCAATTGCGTTTACGGTGATATTGTATTTTCCAAGTTCCTTTCCCTGAACTCTCGTCATGCCCATCAATGCGGCCTTCGATGCTGCATAGTTCGACTGTCCGAAGTTGCCGTTAAATGCGGAAACAGACGTTACATGTACGATCTTTCCGTATTTCTGTTCGATCATGTTGCCGATCACGGCTTTCGTCATATAGTAATTACCCTTTAAGTTGGTGTCAATGACCTGATTGAACTGTTCATCGCTCATCTTGTAGAACTGTGCATCCTTTGTAATGCCCGCATTGTTGATGAGGATATCAATATGTCCAAATTCCTCCAGCATTGCGTTTGCCATCTTTTCGTCATCTTCCTTGCTCGCGATATTAACCTTAAAGGCTCTTACGGTTCCGTACTGTTTCAGTTCCTCTTCTGCTTTTGCAAGCTTATCCGGATTTGTCCCGCAAATTGCGACAACAGCTCCTTCCTGTAAAAATCTCTTTGCGGTCGCTTTGCCGATCCCTGCAGAACCTCCGGTTACGATTGCGACTTTACCTTCTAATTTCATTTTATGTTCTCCTTCCATATGTAAAATAATTAATAACTTTTTTATGCTCACAGGATCTTATTATCCTGCAGCTCCTGTATCTGTTCTTTGGTCAGGTGCAGACATTCGCTCAGGATTTCTTCATTGTGCTCACCCAACAACGGAGCCGGATCAAATTTTTTGATCTTATGATTCGTGAGTTTGATCTGATTTCCGGTTATCTTGATCTTACCGACAACCGGGTGTTCACACTCTACAAACATTTCTCTCGCTCCGGCAATATGCGGATCTTTCGTTACTCTTGCGATATCGTTGATCGGCGCTGCCGGTATCCCTGCGTCAAGCATCTTTTGTACCGCGCTGTCAATGGTTTCTGTCTTTGTCCATACTTCGATCAATTCTTTCAGTTCCGCGTGGTGGCTGATACGATCTACATTCGTTAAAAATCTCGGATCCGATATGAGTTCCGGTCTCTGCATGACCTTACAGAGCAAACCATAGAGTTTGTCGTTTCCGGCACCAATGACACAGGATCCGTCCATACACTTAAAACTATCATACGGATACAGGGACTCATAACGATTTCCGATCCGCTGTGGAATGTTTCCGGTCATTAGATAGATCACGTTGATGATCTCCAAAGCAGAAACGACAGAATCAACCAGTGCAATGTCCACTTTTTCGCCCTGTCCGGTTCTTTGTTTGTTCACAAGCGCCGCCAGAATACCGATGCAGCAGCTCATACCTCCTACAATATCCGCAATCGCTGTACCGGTCCGCGTCGGTTCGCCGTCCGGCCATCCGGTCGTACTCATCAATCCGCTCATGGCCTGTCCGATAATATCATACCCGGCGCGCTTGCTGTAAGGTCCGTAATGTCCGAATCCGGACACACAGCCGTAAATGATCCCCGGATTGATTTCTTTCAGTGCTTCATAACCAAGCCCCAGCTTTTCCATCACACCCGGTCTATAGTTTTCGATCACGATGTCACTTTGTTTTACAAGCTCTCGAAAAATCTCTTTTCCTTTTTCCGACTTCAGATTTAAGGTCAGACTTCTTTTATTACGGTTCAGGTTCATGAAATACCCGCTTTCTTTTTTTCCGTCCTTTCCTTCTATGATCGGATAACTTGCGCGGGAATCGTCACCCTTTCCCGGCAGTTCAATTTTAATCACATCCGCACCCATATCCGCGAGCATCATACCGCAGTATGGGCCTGCAAGCACCCGACTTAAATCAAGCACCTTTATGCCGTGCAATAATCCTTTTTCCATGCTCAGATTTCTGTCCTTTCTCTACGCGGATTTTTCCTCCACATACGGCAAGGTTGCGCCTCCGAACGGCATTGCGATCACGCTGGCATCTTCACCGTAGCGTTCCAGAGCTTCGTTGAGAGCAGCCTGCGCAGAAGGCTGCGGATTTAAAAAAATACTGCGTACAAACGATGCTTCCAGTTCGCTGACGAGGTCAATTCGTGCATTCTCCAGTACCATAGCGATCGCTGCCGCTTTGTGACCGCCAAGTTCAAATTTTTCATGGATCCGCTCGATCATCGAATGCGCCGTTGGCGCCGCTGTGAACCACTCCTCAAACTTTTTGCTTCCCAGGCCCTCCTGACAGGAATAACAGTTCCTCCCGCTTTTACTGCATGCTTGGCATTGTCAAGCGCTTTTTGGGTCTGATACAGGTTCGCATCTTTCGGAGCTCCGCCCTGACTGACAATCACAATATCCGCTTTTTCCTTGATCGGTTTGCGATACATTTTATCCAGATACTCACAGCCTTTGCGGTGTGCTTCCTGCGCATTGCCTGCAACTGCGTACACAATCCGTTTGTGCTCGTCCAGCACAACGTTTACAAGATAATCGATCCCGCAGATTTTTCCTGCTTCTTCAATATCTTCTCGTATCGGGTTTCCGATCAATTTTCCTGCACAGGCATCTTCCCGGACCATCATGCGGTGGTTCTGCTGTATCGCCTCCGGCGTTGATACCCCCGGCATGATCGCTTTCGCGCCGCCCGAATAACCTGCAAAATAATGAAATTCGATATTGCCTGTACAAATCTTAAAGTCCGCATCTGCAACCGCACTGCAGATGTCAACCGGCGTTCCGTTCTGCGTTGTACCGAGATGTCGGAACCCAACCTGATTAGAATCCACGCAAGCAAGATTCTCAAAGACAAAATCTCCGACTAACTTTCGCTTTTCTTCCTCTGTATGATTTCGGTGTGAGCCAAGCGCAAAAACAACTTTGATGTTTTTTGCCTCGCATCCGGCCATAAACAGTTCCTCCAAAATTGCGGGGACGATCTCCCAGCTTGGCACCGGTCTTGAAATGTCACTGACAATGATGGCAACAGACTGTTCCGGTTTTACGAGCTGCCGCAAACGCGGTGCTCCGATCGGGGACTGCAGGGCACATTGTACTGCCTCTGCCCCGGTATGGCTATGCTGCATCGTATTTGCAGAAAGAACTTCTTTGAGATTTTGGTCAGGCACGACAACCGTTTGTGTCCTTTGTCCATATCCGAATTCAAGCTTCATGTTTTTCTGCCTTTCTCTTATAAAAATCATTTGTTTCTCTATCCCTATTATGCCTTCTTGTGAAAAACAAAACAATTAACAATTCCAATGCGATTGTTAAGCTGCAAATTAACATTTCCCGCATCTCATGATCTAAGAGCCTCAGCTTTTTCAAAAAATGCGCACAAAAAAACAGCCGCTCCTCACGTCCCTGCTTTCGCTGCAGGATCATGGATGCGGCTGTTTTCGCCAAATTGTTTCGTTGATAAGGATCAAATCCCAGAGTGTTTCATTCTCCCTACTTTTCTCCCGGTTCGTTCTCGGTCATAAAGCCTGCTTTTTTGAGGAAGGTATCGACTTCATAGCGCGGCTTCTTGCTGATCGCAAAGCGGCAGCGCGGTGTCCAGCCGCGGTCGCTTCTTCCGCCGGAAGCCCGGAGGAAGTATTGGCGCACTTCTTCTTCATAGTCTGCCAGCTGCTGTTCATTCGGGAGTGCCGGATATCGATCCGTATCGCAGATCAACGATTCCGCAAGGCGCGGACGCTGCGGCGGTACGGTCTTCGGATAGCCTAAGCAGAGCAGGAACATGGGGAAAACCATCTCCGGCAGATCAAAAAGCCGGGCCATCTTTTCAGTCTCGTTGCGCACGCCGCCGACCGGCACGCCGCCGAGGCCCAGCGCCTGCGCGGCAACCAATGCTTTCTGCGCGGCAAGCGCGGCGTCGATGACACTGACGGTATAAAGTTCCGTATTATGCAGGACATGCGGATCATCCGGTTTTACCAACACCTCCTGCCGGTGCAGGTCCGCACAGAACAGGAGCACGAGCGACGCTTTCATGACCCATTCCTGTCCGCCTGCGTATTCCGCAAGCGCTTCTCGCTTTGCAGGATCTTCCACTTGGATGATCGAATACGCCTGCAGGTAACTGGAGGTCGGCGCTTTCTGCGCGCAGGCAAGGATGGTATGCACAGTCTCCTCGTCTACCGGTTTGTCCGAAAATTCCCGCACGGAGCTGTGCGCGAGCAAAAGATCGATCGTTTCGTTATGTCTGATTGCTGTCATTTTTGTATCCTTTCTATTTTTTGCGTTTCCTTTTGTATCATCTAAATCATATTTCCTTTATTATGATATACTTTTACGCAAAAAACAATCTACATTTATGAAAAAAGCTTTTCTCACACAAGCAAGAGCCGCTCTGCACATGCGCAAAGCGGCTCTTGCTTTTGGCTTTATACTTTTTTCAGGTTGCTTTTCTCGTCAGCCCCTGCTATAATAAGAGCAAGAGGACAGTTTCGGCTGACCTTTACGGTTTAATCCCTTTTACGGGACGTGCCGCTCTTGGTGGTAGCAGGAGCGGCTTTTTTAATGGTCGAAATCGTAATTCTTAATCGCTTAAGAGTTATCGTAATCTTCACATTATCAGCTCCTTTCACAAATCCATACCCCAATCGGTAAGTTGAGAAAGGCCAGCCGCTCTTTGAAACTATTCCTCTTGCTGTTCACATCATATCACAATTCATTGTTAATGTCTAGAATCAATTACTTTTTTTAACATTTATTCAAAGATCTCTTCAAACTCGGTAATGTCCACGTCCTCGCCTGCGTGTCTTCTTGCCAGCGCTTCTTTGACGCGGTCAAAGACTTCTTTCGTCAGGTTCGACTTGCGGATGATCAGCGCAACGAGCACCATGGCGCCTCCCGGGATCACGACAAACGCGTTTTCCACCCATTCGAGAGCCAGCGGCGTCTGCACGGAGAGTTCACTGTTAAAGCCCGCGAGCTCCAGGATCACGCCCAGCATCTGCAGTCCGACCGCGATCGAAATAGATTCGGACAAGGCCTGCAGGGAAATGACCGCGCCCGAATGCTTGACGCCGGACAGCAGTTCCTCCACCTCGCACACGTCGTAGATCATCGACGGCATCAGCTGCCAATAGGTCGCGTTGGCGGCTGCGTACAGCAGGCACACGAAGATCAGCATCGGGTAAGAATCCACGCCGATCAGTTTCGCGGCGATCATCAGAACGCCGCAGATCGCCATCACGCTCTTGAAGAGGTCTTTTTTATCGACCTTCGTTCCCAGCTTCGCGATAAACGGTACCGTTGCCACGCCGAAAACCGTGATCATCATCAGGACTGCCGAGATCGCTTTTTCATCCATCCCCATATGGAAGGTCATGAAAAAGACACGGTCCGAGGAAAACGTGATGTTGGCGATCAGATACGCCAAGCTGGCGCCGATGATGATCTGCACCGGCTTCATCTTGATCAGCTGCCAGTATTCCTTAAACATCGTTGCATAGGCCTGCAGAATGTTTTCGCGCTGCTTCGGCGGTTTCACAAAGTCCTTTTTATCATCATTCTTGATCGACCAAGCGCAGATCAGCAGAGCAGCGCCGCCGCAGACGCCGACCATCAGACCGACGAGCGTCCAGGAACCGGCGAGTGTTTTCCCGCGGCTCACGCAATAGTCCACCAGGATCGACGGCAGCACCATACCGATACACATGCCGACCTGATTGAATATGTAGGAAAAAGAACGCAGAACGGTCCTTTCGTTGTAATCGTCCGTCAGATCCGAGCCCCATGCCATATACGGCACAAAGAAGGACGAGAAACAGGTCCAGTACAGCAGTACCATGACCAGATAGTAGATCACTTTGATCGTCGGCGACGCGTCGATGGCCGTAAACAGCAGTGTCGTGATCACCGCCACCGGAATCGCCGCGCCCAGCAAAAACGGTTTTCTTCTTCCGAAACGCGTGATCGCGTGGTCGGATTCAAAGCCCACGATCGGAGCGCAGAGTGCCTCCCAAATGGAACCGGCCGCACAGATCGCGCCGGCTACTGCCGGGCTGATACCGGCAACTGTCGTCAGGAACAGCAGCAGATACGTACCTGCCAGCATATAGAGCGCATTGTCGCAGGTTCCTCCGATCCCGTAAAATAGTTTTGTCTTAAAGGGGAGCTTCATTTTTATCACCTCTTTCTTCTTCACTTACCATTTTAAGGTATACGGTAACCGTATAGTCAAGAGGTTTTTTCGGAAAAAATCACAAAAAACCGGCAGAAAACCGGTTTTTTTGTCTTATTTTTTGGCTTCGTTTATTCCCCGATGTATTCGTCGTAGGTACAAAGCTTGTCGATGATGCTGCCGTCCGGCTGGATCTCGATGATGCGGTTGGCGATGGTCTGGATGAATTCGTGGTCATGGGACGCGAACAGCACGCCGCCCTTGAAGCTGATCAAACCTTCATTGACCGCAGTGATGGATTCAAGGTCGAGGTGGTTGGTCGGCTGGTCAAGCACGAGCATGTTGGAACCAAAGAGCATCATCCGGGAAAGCATGCAGCGCACTTTTTCGCCGCCGGAAAGGACTTTGACCGGTTTGTAGACTTCATCGCCGGAGAACAGCATCTTGCCGAGGAAACCGCGCAGGAAGGTCTCGCTGGTGTCTTGCGAGTACTGCGAGAGCCACTCGACCAGATTCCGGTCACAGCCGTTGAAGAAGTCCGAATTGTCCAGCGGGAAATAGGAGGTCGCGATGGTCACGCCCCATTTATAGCTGCCCGCGTCCGGCTCCAGTTCGCCCATGATGATCTTGAACAGCGTGGTGTTGGCGATCTCATTTTCACCGACAAAGGCGATCTTATCCCCATTGTTGACGCGAAAAGATACGTTGTCGAGCACCTTGACGCCGTCGATGGTCTTGGAGATGCCCTCCACCTGCAGGATTTCCTTGCCCGGTTCCCGATCCATCTTGAAACCGACGAACGGATAGCGGCGCGAGGACGCAGGCATTTCTTCGACGCTCAGCTTATCCAGCAGCTTGCGGCGCGAGGTCGCCTGCTTGGACTTGGATTTGTTGGCGGAGAAACGCTGGATGAAGGCCTGCAGCTCCTTGATCTTTTCTTCATTCTTTTTGTTCTGATCCTTGATCATGCGCTGTACCATCTGACTGGATTCGTACCAGAACTCGTAGTTGCCGACGTACATCTTGATCTTGCCGTAGTCGACGTCGACGATGTTGGTGCAGACCGTATTGAGAAAATGTCTGTCGTGGGAAACGACCAGCACCGTTCCCGGATATTCCATCAGGAAATCCTCCAGCCAGGCGATGGCTTTGACGTCCAAGTGGTTGGTCGGCTCGTCGAGCAGGATGATGCCCGGATTGCCGAACAGCGCCTGCGCCAGCAGGACTTTCACCTTTTCCTTGGCGGTCAGACTCGCCATCTGCGTGTAGAGAATGTCCGCCGATAAGCCCAGCCCCTGGATCAGGCGGCTCACATCGGACTCCGCTTCCCAACCGTTCATTTCCGCAAATTCGGATTCCAACTCTGCGGCACGCATGCCGTCCTCGTCGCTGAAATCTTCTTTCATGTAGATCGCATCTTTCTCTTTCATCACATCGTACAGGCGGCGGTTGCCCATAATAACGGTATCGAGCACCGTAAATTCGTCGAATTCAAAGTGGTCCTGCTTGAGTACGGACATGCGGACGCCCGGCTTGAGCGACACGTCTCCGGTGGTCGGGTCGAGATCACCCGAGAGGATGCGCAGGAACGTGGACTTGCCCGCGCCGTTGGCACCGATGATGCCGTAGCAGTTGCCCGGCGTGAATTTGAGGTCCACATCCTTAAACAGCGGCTGACCGCTGAAGTTCATACTTACGTTTGTAACTGTTAGCATTGATAACTCCTTTAATATTTCTTGTGAAACGCAAACCGGATGCATAATGTACTGCTTTTTTGCAATTTTCAGAAAATCTGCACGCGACGCAGCCTAAAAATATAGGTTTATTTTACAAATAAGAAAAATTATTCCTATCCATACAGAAGAACTTTTGTCGAATCCTGTCGAAAATGCACAAAGCTTGTCGCTGAGTGAATGCGTTTCAGGACCTTCAGGAGCTTCTTGACCCAATTTTACTTGTAGAAAATGTAAAAAATAGTGGGATGCGAAGAAATCTCGTGCAAGTCCGTGCAGATTTTTCAAAAAGGACGGGAAAGCAGTACATTATGCATACTTAGAAAATTATGGAAGGTCATCGTGTGCCTTCTCATGATTGCAATAAGGACAAAAGGGACTCCGCCCTAACGATGATTTCCCGTTAAAGCGACAGCCCCTTTGAGCATTTTCTTTCGATATTATGATACGGAATTCTACAGATTATGTCAAGCTTTTCGCTCATTTTACCGCTGATTTTTTCCGACAAGATCCGACATCACATGCCGCCTCTCACGCCTGCGGCCCATCCAGTCTTTGCAGGGCTTTTTTGAACTGTACCGCGAAGATGGACACCGTGAACAGGACGGCAATGCCGTCGGCTGCGGGTTCCGCGGTGTAAACTGCCATGGTCTGATCCGCCATCAGATGCGGCATCAGATAGATCAACGGGATCAGCAGCACGAATTTACGCAGGACCGCCACGATGATCGAGCAAACGGCGTTGCCGGTAGACACGAAAGTCATCTGGCAGGCGATCTGCACGCCGAAGATGAACAGCGCCCCGCAGTAAACGCGCAGCGCCTTTGCGGTGAATCGGATCAGCTCGGCGTCGTTGGTGAACAGGCCGGCAAAGGCAGCCGGAAACAGTTCGATCAGCGCCCACAAGCTCACGGCATAGATCACGCTGACCGTCAGCAGCAGCTTGAAAGTCTGTTTGACACGCACTTTGTTTTGCGCACCGAAATTATAGCTGCTGATCGGCTGCGCGCCTTGCGCGATGCCTTGCAGCGGCAGCATCGCGAACTGCATCACACTGCTGAGGATCGTCATCGCGCCCACCGCCAGATCCCCGCCGTATTTGAGCAGCGAAGAATTGAAGCAAAGCGAAATGATGCTTTCACTGCCCTGCATGACAAAGGCCGACATGCCGAGCGCGATACAAGGCGGCAGAAAGCGAAGTCCGGACAGAAAGTTTTCTTTTTTGAGTTTCAGGATCGTCTTGGTACCGGTCAAAAAGCGCATGACCCAGATACAGGAAATGCCCTGCGAGATCACGGTTGCCAGCGCCGCTCCCTTGACGCCCATGTGCATGGCAAAGATAAAGATCGGATCCAGTACGATGTTGCAAATAGCGCCGATCAATACGGTTTTCATGCTGACACGCGCGAAGCCCTGTGCCGTAATGAAAGCATTCATGCCGAGGGTCAGCTGCACGAAAATCGTTCCGAGCGCGTAGATGTTCATATACGCGAGCGCGTAAGGAATCGTATTCTCGCTGGCGCCGAACAGGAGCAGAAATTCTTCGCTCCAAAGGAGCAGCGCCGCGGTCAAAATCGCAGAGATGGCAAGCTGCATCGTCACGCAGCCGCCGAGAATTTTTTCGGCATCCGCGTGTCTGCCCTTCCCCATTGCGATGGAGGCGCGCGGCGCGCCGCCGGAGGCAACGAAAGAGGCGAACGCGGAGACGATCAGAATCAGCGGCATACAGACGCCGACGCCGGTTAACGCCAGACTGCCGTCGGTCGGAATATGTCCGATATAGACGCGGTCCACCATATTGTACAGCATATTGACCAGCTGCGCGATGACCGTCGGTATCGAGAGCCTGAGCAGGAGCTTTCCAATCGGCTCCGTTCCGAGAAATGTTTTGTTATCTTGTGTTTGTTCCATGATGTTTTCCTCGAAAAAAGAATCCCCCGGGTTTTGCTTTACCCCGAGGGATATCCATCGTAATCTTTTTTGCGTCAACGGCTAGTTGAAGAATTCCTTGAATTTTTCTTTAAAGGAATTCCGCTTCTGATAGCACTCTTCGGTCACGACCTTGCCCATATCCTCGATCGCCTTCTTCTGCTTGTGGTTCAGCTTGGTCGGTACTTCGAGATTGACTTTGACGTACAAATCGCCCTTAGCTTCTCTCTTGAGATATTTTACGCCCTTATCCTTGAGACGGAAGGTTGTACCCGGCTGTGTGCCTGCCGGTACCTTGTAGGAAACCTTGCCGTCCAGGGTCGGTACGATGATATCCGCACCGAGTGCCGCCTGATCGAAACTGATCGGGATCTCCAGATAAAGGTCGGCGCCGCTGCGCTTGAAGACCTTGTGCGGTTTTACCTGCAGGACAATGTACAGATCGCCTGCCGGTCCGCCGTTGATGCCCGGTTCGCCCTGACCTCTGATCGGGATGACGGATTCGTTGTCGACGCCTGCCGGGATATCCACGGAAATGGTGACCGTCTTGCGGATCTTGCCTTGACCCTTGCAGTCCGGACAAGCTTCTTCGATGATCTTGCCGCTGCCGCCGCACTGATCACAGGTCGTTACAGACTGGAACTGTCCGAACGGAGTCCGCTGCATCTGACTGATCTGTCCGCTGCCGCCGCATTTCGGGCAGGTCTTTTTGGATGTGCCAGATTTCGCGCCCTCGCCCTTACAGGTCGGACAAGTTACAAATTTTGTCAGCTCAATCTTCTTTTTCGTGCCAAAGGCTGCCTCTTCAAAGGTGATGGAAATCGCTTTTTGCAGATCCTTGCCCTTGCGCGGCTGATTAGCTCTGCGCTGGCCGCCGAAGCCGCCCGCGCCGCCGCCGAACGCGCTGCCGAACATATCGAAAATGTCCTCAAAGCCGCCGAAGCCGCCGCCAAAGCCGCCGAAGCCGCCCGCGCCGCCGCCCATGCCGTTCGGATCTACGCCTGCATGACCGAATCTGTCATACTTACTCTTTTTGTCGGGGTCAGACAGAACGCTGTAAGCTTCGTTGACTTCTTTGAATTTCTCTTCGGCTTCCTTGTTTCCGGGGTTCTTGTCGGGGTGGTATTTCATAGCCATCTTACGAAAAGCCTTTTTAATCTCCTCCTCACTGGCACCCTTCTGCAAGCCAAGCACTTCATAGTAATCGCGTTTTTCTGCCATAATAAACCTCTCTCATGACGCCCTAAACGCCGGAGCAGAGATGCCCCAGCGTCTAGTGCTATTTCATCTATCTACGATTATTTGTCGTCATCCACTACGGTGTAGTCCGCGTCGACCACATTGTCATCTGCCGCGCCTGTCTGCGCACCCGCGTCCTGCGCGCCTGCCGCGTCAGCGCCGCCCATGCCGGCCGCGCCCGCTGCTGCTTGCGCCGCCTGCGCCTGCTCATACAGCTTGGTGGAAATGATGTGGAACTTTTCGGTCAAAGCTTCCGTCTTTTCCTTGATCTGATCTGCCGTACCGTTGTTCAGGACTGCCTGCAGCTGATCCTTGGCATCGGTGATCTGCGTCTTTTCTTCTTCGGAGATCTTGCCGTCCAGCTCTTTCAGAGATTTTTCGGTATCGTAGATCAAAGCTTCCGCTCTGTTTCTAAGGTCAACTTCTTCTTTTCTCTTCTTATCTTCTTCCGCGTACTGTTCCGCCTCTGCGACCTTTCTCTTGATCTCGTCTTCGGAAAGGTTCGTGGAAGAGGTAATGGTAATTCTCTGTTCCTTACCGGTACCCATATCCTTTGCGCTGACGTTTACGATACCGTTTGCGTCGATGTCGAACGTAACTTCGATCTGCGGGATACCGCGAGGAGCCGGAGCGATGCCGGTCAGCTGGAATCTGCCTAAGGTGGTGTTGCCGGCTGCCATTTCTCTTTCACCCTGCATGACGTGGATATCAACAGCGGTCTGGTTATCCGCAGCAGTCGAGAAGATCTGGCTCTTCTTAGTCGGAATGGTTGTATTTCTTTCGATCAGCTTGGTCGCTACGCCACCCAGTGTTTCGATGGACAGGGAAAGCGGTGTAACATCCAGCAGCAGTACGTCGTGTACTTCGCCGGTCAGGACGCCCGCCTGAATCGCCGCGCCGATCGCGACGCATTCATCCGGGTTGATGCCCTTGAACGGTTCTTTGCCGGTAACTTTCTTAACTGCTTCCTGTACAGCCGGAATTCTGGTGGAACCGCCGACTAAGATGACCTTTGCAAGATCCGCGTTGGTCACGCCTGCGTCTCTCATCGCTTTGTTCATCGGTTCAATGGTCCTCTGTACCAGATGCTCTGTGAGCTGGTCGAATTTTGCTCTTGTAATGTCTTCGTTCATGTGCAGCGGGCCGTCAGCGGTCACCGTGATGAACGGCAGGTTTACATTGGTGGTCTGGGAACCGGAAAGTTCCTTCTTTGCTTTTTCGGCTGCTTCCTTTAATCTCTGCAGAGCCATCTTGTCGGCTCTTAAGTCTACGCCATGTTCCTTCGCGAACTTGTCAGCCAGATAGTTCATCAGCACATCGTCGAAGTCATCGCCGCCCAGGTGGGTATCACCGTTGGTTGCCAGTACTTCGAATACGCCGTCGCCGAGTTCCAGAATGGATACATCGAATGTACCGCCGCCTAAGTCGTATACCAGGATCTTATGGGATCCTTCTTCTTTATCAAGACCATATGCCAGAGAAGCTGCGGTCGGTTCGTTGATGATTCTCTTTACATCAAGACCTGCGATTCTGCCGGCGTCTTTGGTTGCCTGCTTCTGCGCGTCGGAGAAGTAAGCCGGTACGGTGATAACCGCTTCGGTTACCTTCTCGCCGAGATACGCTTCCGCGTCGTTCTTTAACTTGGTCAGGATCATCGCGGAGATGTCCTGCGGCGTATAAGCTTTTCCGTCGATGGTGACTTTGTAGTCTTCGCCCATATGTCTCTTGATAGAAGCGATCGTTCTGTCCGGGTTGGTGACAGCCTGTCTCTTTGCTGTTTCACCGACTAATCTTTCGCCGTCTTTCTTAAAAGCAACAACAGACGGAGTTGTTCTCATACCTTCTGCATTGGCGATAACCGTAGGTTCGCCGCCTTCTAATACTGCTACGCAGCTGTTTGTAGTTCCTAAATCGATACCAATTACTTTAGCCATTTTATGTTCCTCCTTGGATTTTCAAGTTTAAATTCTGATTTTATTACCGATGCGCAGGAAAAATCATTTGCCCTGCATCAGCAGTGCGCCGGAAATTTTTCGTTCCGGCATTCAATTTTCTATCCGATGCGCAGGAAAAATCGTTTGCAGCTAGGCGGCAAAGCGTCGAGGCGCGGAGCATACCTGAAGTATGTGAGCACCGATGAGCGCTGAAGCCAACAACGCTGCGGGCGATTTTAACAAGCATCAGTTGGATACTTTGACCATCACCGGTCTCACCACCCTGCCGTTCAGCGTATACCCCTTCTGCAGGACCGCGGTGACTTTGCCGCTTTCATATTCGGCGCTGTCCTCGGTCATGACGGCATTGTGGAAGTTCGGGTCGAAATCTTCGCCCAAACACTGGATTTCAGCAACTCCCGCTTTTTCCAGCACCCCTTGGAGCTGCTTCAAGATCATCTCCATTCCTTCTAAGAACTTGTCGCCGTCGTTTCCGGCTGCCAAAGCTCTTTCGAAATTGTCTATTACATCAAGCAGTTCTTTGACAATCTGCTCGTTCGCGAACGCGTAAATGTCACTTTTTTCTTTTTCGGTCCTCCGCTTGAAGTTCTGAAAATCAGCCATGAGCCGCATATATCTGACGTTCAGCGCTTCTTCTTCGGAGTCCTTGGTTTCTTTGTCAGGCTCGGCGTCCTTGGCCTTTTGTGCGTCTTCTGCTCCTTGGCCTGTGCCGTTTTCCTGCGCTTTTTCCCCTGCGGCATCCGGTCCTACTTCAAAGTCTTCCTCTTTTTCCGGAAGATCTTCGCAAGGTCCCTCACCGTGCTTTCGTTTGTTTTCCTCATTGCTCATCCTCATTACCTCCGCTTTCGAGTTTAAATGTATTGCTTAAATTATCGGTTAAATATTCAATGATCGATGTGACTTCGCCGTATTTCATCCGGGTCGGCCCGATGACGCCGAGCTTGCCGACCAGCTTGCCGTCTACGTGGTAGCTGGCGGTGATCAGGGAACAATCCTGCATGATGTCTTCGGGATTTTCCCCTCCGATGGTGACGATCACGCCGTCATCCCGTTCGACCAGCTTTTTGGTCAGCTCTTCTTTTTGGCTGAGCATTTCGAGGAAGCTCTTGGCCTTGGCGAGGTCGCTGTACTCCGGAATATCGAAGATATTGGTCAGGCCCTCCATATAAAGGTTGACATTGAGCATATCCTCAAGCGTCCGCATGAAGTTCGGCATCACGTCCTCGGCGAGTCCGCTCATAGCGACGATGTCGGTTTCAAAGTTGGCGATGATGTTGTTGGTCAACGCCTGACTGACGGTTTTCCCTTTATAATTGTAGGTCATCGTCTTGGACAGCAGGTTCAAGTTCTCCTGCGTGTATGGCACGCTCATGCGTACCGCCTTGTTGGAAACCTTCCCGCTCTCGGAAACAATCATCAGAATGACGGTTTCTTCATCGACCGGAAGCAGGTTGATATATTTAAGGACATCTTCGTTCTGGCTCGGGGTCAACGCGAAAGATGTCAGATTCGTGATCTCAGAAAGCACACTCGCGGCGTGCTCGATCGTCTTGTTGAAGTCGCTTACCTTGCCTGCGAGCCGCTGGGCGATGATGTTCTTCTCCTCCTTGCTCAGCTCCGGTTTCTCCATCAAAGCGTTGACATATAATCGGTAGGCTTTGTCGGACGGAACTCTGCCGGCTGAGGTATGCGGGTGTGTCAGATACCCCATTTCCTCAAGGTCAGCCATCTCGTTTCGGATCGTCGCCGGGCTGTACCCAAGCTCCGGTTTCTTGGAAAGCGTTCTGGAGCCGACCGGTTCTGCGGTCTTGACATAGTCTGCGATGATCGCCTGCAGAACTTTTAATTTTCGCTCGCTTAACTCCATCTTGCGTTCCTCCTTTTTCGATTTGTTAGCACTCACTTGTCCGGAGTGCTAACTTCTGATACTAATATACTACCCCGTTTTTCGAATGTCAACCCATTTTTGTTGAAATTTTTTGTGTAGTTTGCGTGAAGACGCGGTTCCCGCAGGTCTGCCGGACGCACTGCAAAAAAAAACGCACGGAGGGGCGCTCTATGCGGTGTTTGGGTTATCTCAGATCATAGCGCAAGCAGCGCTTCGATCTCGTCGGCGCTGACAGTATAGACCATTTTGGAGTTCTTGAGACGTACATAATAACTGCTGCCGGTTTTGCTGCCGACCTGCAGTGTGAACTGTGCCGTGGTGCTTGTACCGTCATCCGCCGTCTGTTTGCCCTTGATGGTAAAAGACATCCGCGGATCGGCAAGGCCGTAGGATGTAAGGTCTGCCTTACCAGCCTTATAGTTTACACAGGTTTCAAAGTTTAGGCCGCGCACGCCGTCGGCGATCTCCTGCGCAGTCGCCGCTGCATCGCTGCTCGTGCCGTCATCGCCCGTGTTGTCATCCGTATCGGCGTCGGCTTCGTTGGCTTCGTCCCCGGTATCCTTCGTCAGATCATAGACCGTGGTCTTGCCGTCTGCAGTCACCCGCAGCTCGGTATCCTCTTCATAGATCGGCATGCTTTCAACAGCAAGCAGGTCGTCGATGGTGTATTGAAAGTCTTCCATATAATCTCCGGACACCATGTAGACGGTATCTTCACCCGCAAGCTGCGCGTAGTACTCACTCGATATATCGTTGTAATCACCGGTCCGGATTTCCGTTGTCGTGCCGTCCGCCGTCGTGTATGCGATCACACTCTGCGGATCATCCAAACCGTACTGCGAAAAATCCGTCACATGCTCCAGCGTCCGCGTCGCAGTAATATCAGACAAGGCGTATTCCATGTAGCTGACCGTCGTCTGGTCGACCGGAAATTCTGTATCCTCCGGCCACTGCCAGTCACCGTCTGCATCTTTTTGCAGCGTGTAGGTTTCACCGTCATAGGTCCAGGACAGCGCTGTCAGATCGTCCGCATCGATCGACACAAACGAGATCTGCGACGCCTCGGCCTCCTTTTGTTCTGCACTTGCAACCAATTTTGTGGTCAGTACATAACCGCCTGCGGCAAGCACGAAACAACCCGCAAGCAGACCCAGCTTCACCGAGCGGCTCCATTTTTTCTTCCTATTATACATAACCTGCGCGTACCTCCTATTTCTTTCTGCGCTTCAGCCATACGACGATACCGCCTGCCAGCACCGCGACCGGGATCAGGACCACCATCACCAGCGTCCAACGGCCGGACTGCGCCGAAGTCAGGGTCAGATACTCATAAGAGATCGTCTTGGCATGGATGCTGATGGTATCTTCCATCTCACAGAGCCACCCCATCGCATTGGTCACGAAATCAGTATTGCCGCCGGAGACTAACTGGTCGATCTGGCTTTCCGCCAAAGTGCTGCTGGTGATCCAGATCAATTTGCTTTCACCGGTATCGGTCTGATCCGTAACGGCGACCGCCAGCGCGAATCCATCTGCATCTGCCGCAAGATCGCCCTCTTCCTTTTCGGCGTTCGTTGCCTGGATGCCTTTTGCCTTGGAATAAGCGTCCGCCGTTGTCGTCAGCAATGCCGTCACATTCACGTCGGCATCCTCCGTGCTGTCGGTCTGCGCGGTAATTTCGAGTCCCTGCGCGATCGGCATCAGGACATAATAGTTGCCGCTGATCAGCGGTTCGGTGATCGTATGGCTTTCGATCTGCGGGATCAGATAGTTCGGATAATTGGACATGTAGTGGCTGCCGTCTCCCTCGACCACCATGCCATCCACGGCTTTGACGCCGCGTTTTTCCATCATGGCGTACAGTCTCGGCAGATCTTCGCTGCCGCAGTCGGTAAAGAGCATCAAGCTGCCGTTTTCCGCAAGATAGGCTTCGATCTTATCGATCTCGTCTTGTGAAAGATCGGACGCCGGACTGTAGACCAAAAGGGCTTCACAGTCGGCCGGGACTGTTTCCTCCGTCAAAAGGTTCAGCTGCGTCAGGCTGATGTTTTCATTCTCGAAGCTGCTGATCAGATTCGACGGCAGCTCGTCCTCGCCATGACCGCCGAGGTAATAAACCTTGGTCTGCGTGTCAGAGGTAACGAAATTGACCGCCGCGGTCAGCGCGCCTTCGCCGTTGTATGAAGTAACCGTATTATAGTCCTCGTCATAGGAACTCTCATAAATGTCGTAATAGCTGATGTAGCGCGACTTGGACGCGTCGACGCTCGTCACGACCAGACTGTTGTTGTAGAGGTCCTCGGTCGTATAGGCATAGGCAAAATTCGGATTGGCTACCGGATCGATTTTTTCGACCTTGACATGTTTGCTGAGATCCTCATAGCGCGCGAGCGTTTTTTGGAGTGTATCGTCCTCGTAACCGTCCTGCACGATCCAGTAAACGGTTACGTCCTGCTTGAGATTGCCGACCAGATTTTCGGTCTGCGCGCTCAGATCGTAAAGCCCGCTGCCGGACAGATCCGGCTGCGTGTAGGTTTCCGGCAGCGCCGAAACCAGCAGGTTGACCGCGACCAGGATCGCCAGTACGATGGCTGTGGTCGCCGCGGTATAGGTCCCGAGGCGGAAATGCTTGGTCTTGACTGCGGTCTTCAGACTTTCTTGGAAAACACCGGTCTGCGGTCTCTTGCCTTTCTTGCGTTCCTGCTCCGGCTTGCCGCCGTCTTTTTTCTTGCCGAACATCAGCTCCACCTCCTTTTTTCACAAGCCTGTACAGTCAAAAATACGAAGAACATGATGACCGAAAGATAAAATACCACGGAATTCAGGTTCAGGATCCCGTAAACAAAATCATCGATGCGGTCAAACAGGCACAGACTTGTAAGGAGGCCGCTGCCGACCGAGACATAGCTCGCGAGGCTGCCGGAAAAGAAATTGAGCAGCAGAACCAGAAACGTTCCGCCTGCCGCCAGCGGCTGACTCTCGGTCAATGACGAAAGGAACATCCCGATGGCAAGCAGCGACGCTCCGAGCAGCAGGAACCCGATGTAGGTCACCAGGATCGTACGGAAGGACAACGTGCCGTAAAGGCTCAGCACCAGCGGATAAAGCACGATGATGAGCATCGGTACCGCGAAGACCGCCAGCAAAGCCAGATACTTGCCGAGCACGACCCTGGTCATACCGATCGGCAGCGCGTATAAAAGCTGATCGGTGCGCTGTTTGCGTTCTTCCGCGAAAGTTTTCATCGTGATCACCGGGACGATCAAAAGAAAGATAAAGCTCATATTCCCCAGCACATACTCAAAATTCGCGTAGCCGCCGATCAGGCAGACACTCATCGTGTAGATCCCGGCGAACAGCAGCAGAAAGGCCGCGAACACATAGCCGGATACGGATGTATAATAGGAACGCAGTTCCCGTTCAAAGATCGCTTTCATCGCTTCGCACCTCCTCATTATCCTCTTTGATTTCTGTGCCATTATCAGGAGTAAGCCCTGCTTCTGCCCGCTCGAACTCCGGCTCACCTGCAGCAGCCGGTATCATGCCGTCCGCGATGACCTGCGCCTGCTCCTCAGACATCTCGCCGGTCAGTTCCAGGAAAATTTCTTCGAACGTCATCGGCGCGTATTGTTTTTCGAGGTTCTCCGGCGTGTCGTCCGCAGCCAGCTTGCCGCCCGCGATGATCAGCAGCCGGTCACAGATGGAACGCACCTCCGACAGGATATGGCTGCTGAGAATGACCGTGTGATCCTTGCCGAGCGCTCGGATCAGGTCGCGGATCTCGATGATCTGCTTCGGGTCGAGGCCGACGGTCGGTTCGTCTAAAATGATGATCTCCGGTCCGCCCAGCAGCGCCTGCGCGATACCGACACGCTGTTTGTAGCCCTTGGACAGGTTTTTGATCAGGCGGTCCGCCACATCCTCGATCTGCGTGACCGCCATAGCGGCCGCCAGCTGCGTCTGCAGGGCGGCCTTGGCTTCCGCGCGGCTCGCGCGTGCAGTGCCGCGGACTGCGCGTGTATCAGCCGGAGCGGACTGTGACGCTGCGCCATCCGTCGCCTTCGCAGGCGCATCATCCGCCTGCGCTTTGCGCCCGACCCCTTTGGCTTTTGCCACAAAGGTCAGGTATTCGCGTACCGTCATGTCCTGATACAGCGGCGGGATCTCCGGCAGATAGCCGATGCGGCTCTTCGCTTCCTCGGCATCTTCATAAATGTCGAAGCCATCGATGGAAACGGTTCCGGAGGTTGCCGCCAGGCAGCCGGTCAGGATGTTCATGGTCGTGGACTTCCCGGCGCCGTTCGGTCCCAAAAATCCATACACATGCCCGTTCTCGATGGTAAAGGATAAATCGTCTACGGCCATATGCGCGCCGTAGCGTTTGCATAAATGTTTTACCTCAATCATCTTGCATAAGGTCCTTTCATATAAATTCCAGAACCATCATAAATCATTGAAATTCCAAAGGTCAATGGACTTTCCCCAAACCCCACCCAAAGTTCAGCCGCCCAACACCTGTATGAATTTTTTTCCTCGAAACTTTCAGAATGCTCACGGAACGCACACTATATCCCGACTCGCCGCTGCATGCTTCCGGGCTTGTTTCCATATAAAAAGACTTCTCCCGCCCAATTGCCTGCTGCGCAAAAGAAGTTTTTATATTTCATAAAAAACACTTGACTATATGGTTGCCATATACTTTATGATACAAGCAAGACACGGTTTACGGGCTGAAAACCGCCGCGTCCCACAAGATGCGGCGGTGATAAGGACGTGGACCCTAAAGGAGTGATTTTTATGACATTGCAAGCAAAACAGAGTATGAAAAGTAAATTTATCCAATACGTTCTGCCATCCGTAGCCGCGATGTGGGTCTATACCATTTATACGATGGCTGACGGCATCTTCGTTGCCAGAGGGGGCGGTGAACAGGCGCTCGCGGCGGTCAACCTCTGCATGCCGATGATCAACGGCGCCTTCGCCATGGGCATCCTCTTTGCCGTCGGCGCAAGCACCAGAGCTTCAATCTGTAAAGGACGCGGTGATATGCGGGAATCGAATCATATATTCACGATCGGTGCTGTGACAGTTGCCGCGATCGGTCTTCTGACCGCCCTGGGCGCGACCTTGCTGCTCCCGCAGATTGCCCGCCTTTTGGGTGCGGATGCCGAAACTCTGCCGTATGTCAAAGGCTACCTCGGCATCATCGTACTCTTTCTTCCTTTTTATATGACTTCCTATTACCTGGAAGTGCTGGTCAAAGCGGACGGTTTCCCGAAGCTCGCCATCAAGACCAGTCTTGCAGGCGCGCTGACCAATATTGTCCTTGATGCGCTTTTCGTGCTGGGATTTCGTTGGGGTATCGAAGGCGCGGCGATCGCGACAGGACTTTCGCAGGCTATGACCTTCAGCATTTACCTGCATCACTTTTTCGCTCGCAAGCCGCGGCATGAGCCTGCGGCATGTGCTGCCGGAAGCCATTCCGCGGCCGAAGTGGATACCGCCGGCTCGCAATGCGCCGCCGGCTTTGCCTTTGTCCGTGTCCGCTGGCAGCTGCAGGCGGTGCTTCGTTTTGTGAAGCTGGGACTTGCGGACTGTGTAACGGAGCTGTCGATCGGGCTTTGCACCTTTGTCTTTAACCGTACGCTGCTTGCGGTTTCCGGCAGTGAAGGCGTGGTCATCTACACAGTGATCTCCTATTTCGGACAGCTGGTGCTGATGACGATGATGGGCATCAATCAAGGTTCGCAGCCGCTGATCAGTTATTATCACGGTCACGGCAGATCGGACTTCTGCAGTTATATCTTCCGTTTGGCTTTGTGCTGCGCCGGAGTCTGTGCGATCATCGCATGCGCGATCGGTTTCTTGTGTCCATCCCCGATCGTCCATATCTATATCGATCGTGAAACCAGTCCGGACCTCTTTGCGCGCGGTATTCTGGCTTTCCGCCTCTATGCGCCGGCTTTCCTGCCGCTCGGTATCGTGATCCCGATGATGGGCTACTTCACTTCGTTGGAACTGCCGAAGCAGGCCATGGGCATTTCTCTGGGACGCGGCATGCTGTTCGCGATCTGTGCCCTGCTGCTTTTGGCATTCCTGTTCGGAGAAACCGGCGTCTGGGTGTCCGCAGCGGTCTCTGAAACCTGCGCGCTGCTGCTGGCGATACTTTTTTACCGCAAGCACCAAAGGCTCTGTTAATGCAGCAGATTTTTTACGTTTTCGATAAAAACAACTTGCATTCTGTCGTTCAACCGTTTACAATAAAACAGGAATCATATCTGCTAGATGAACTTTGCAGGAAAGTGAGCACAAAAGCCCCGGTTTTTGTATCAGGCTCTACCGAAGGAGTAAAACTCTCAGGTTCCGCATAAAGTACCGGCATTTTGCCGCCGTGCGGTGAGGACTGTAAAGGGATAGCGTTCTGGAGACGCCCATTGAGTTGGGGGCCGAAGGTGCAAGGCGAAAGCCAATCTCTCAGGCAAAAGGACAGAAACAGATCACGTCTCTCTTGAAGAGAGTGTTCCTTTTTGCATGTTTTTGATTGACATCCCGCATTGTTTTCCTGAGGCAGTCTTGCAGAAGGCTTGCCTCTTTTTTCGTATGTACATACTGCAGTCCGCCTGTAAGACCGATCGCAGGCCCGGCCGTGAGACCGGCTCCGCGGCTCAAAACCTTTTCTCAAGTGTTCCATTCATACAACAGATTCAAAAAAAGAAAGGAAACTATCACAATGCAAGCTTTGTACAATTTTATCGCAGGCACTCTCAATACCGTGGCATGGATCTATATCCTGCTTCCTTGCGTTTTTGTCGGCGGCCTGTACTACACCATTGGTTCCGGCGGCATTCAGTTCCGGCGCTTCGGCTATGCCATGAAGAACACCTTCGGCAAGATCTTTAAGAAAACAGACGCAGGCGAGGGCGAGGTCACCCCGCTGCAGGCTGTCTGCACCGCGCTGGCGGGAACGGTCGGCACCGGCAACATCGTCGGTACCTCTCAGGCGATCGCACTGGGCGGATACGGCGCGATCTTCTGGCTCTGGCTGGCAGCGCTCCTTGGCATGGTCATCAAGTATGCCGAGGTAACGCTCTCCATCCGCTACCGTGAAAAAGACTCCAAAGGCGACTGGGTCGGCGGTCCGATGTACTACATCAAAAACGGTCTCGGTCAGAAATGGTCTTGGCTCGCGATCCTCTTCTGCTGCTTCGCAGTCCTCGCTTCCTTTGGTATCGGCAATATGTCGCAGGCAAACTCCATCAACGGTTCCATTAAGGGCGCCGTTGCAGCGTTCGCACCGGACTTTGCCAACGTAGCCGCAGTTGACTGGGTGATCGGCATCGCACTGGCTGTTCTGACGGCCGGCGTTCTGTTCGGCGGCATCAAGCGGATCGGTTCCGTAACGGAAAGACTGGTCCCGCTCATGAGTATCGTTTACATCGTTTTTACCCTCGTTGTCATCTTCGGCAACATCAATATGGTCGGCGAGTGCTTCCGCAAGATCTTTGTCGCTGCATTCTCTCCGGATGCCGTTCTCGGCGCAGGCAGCGGTATCCTGCTCAAAAATGCCATCGTCTGGGGACTGAGAAGATCTGCGTTCTCCAATGAAGCCGGTCTCGGTTCCGCTCCGATCGCACACGCGGCGGCAAACTGTGAAGGTCCGGTACAGCAGGGGATCTTCGGTATCTTTGAAGTTTTCATCGATACCATCGTCATCTGCTCCCTGACAGCCCTGACCATCATCATCAGCGGCGTCGACATCACGTTCGGCGAAAAGCCGGGCAGCGAGCTGATCACCTCCGCGTTCGGCACCATCTGGGGCGACAAGCTTTCCGCAGTCTTCGTTGCGTTAGCTCTGATGATGTTCGCGTACTCCACAATCCTCGGCTGGTCCCTGTACGGAACTCGCTGCATCCAGTACCTCTTCGGTATGAAAGCCGTAAAGCCTTACCAGATCTTCTTCTGCATCATTATCGTTGTCGGCTGCGTCAGCCCGATCGATGCAGTATGGGATATCGCAGATACGTTCAACGGTCTGATGGCGATCCCGAACTTCATCGCGCTGTTCGCGCTGTCTCCGGTCGTCTTCAAGCTGACCAAAGAGCACTTTGCGGAAGTTGACCGTTTAAAGGCACAGAAATAGCAAAAGATAAATAAAGAATCAAAATAGATCGTGTTTTACCCATGAAAGCGTGCGCCGGGCGGCGCACGCAAAAGAGACCCCGCGGGATCGAGCGCTGCAGCAGCTCCTCGACCCGCGGGGTCTCTTTCTTTTTTCGTAAATCGCTTTACTGTTCTTCTTTGTTTTCTTCCGGCTCTTCCGGAGCTTCTTCTGCGGATACTGCCGCAGCTGCAGATGCTTTTACGCTGTCAAATGCGTCGCCGATGTCCTCGCCGCTTTTTTTCGCCTCAGCCTGAAGCTTTTCGATCTCAGCAAGGTGCTTTTCGATCTCACTGCAGAACTCTGCAAGTCTTCCCTCGTCAAGCGCGCCGCCGTTCTTTCTGGTTTCATAAACATAAGTGCCCAGCGCCTCTTCCGCGTCATTGACCTTCCCCTTTTCCAAAAGGATCTTGCCTTTTGCCTTGCCGTAATCCAGTGTATCTCCGGCCATTTCGCCGACTTTATTTGCTACTTTTCCGAGTTTGTCCATAAATGCCATGATCTTGTCCTCCTGTTTCGCAGTTTGTGACTGTGCATGCAGATCTCAGTCACTCCTTTGTTTTTTATCATCTTACCACTATAATATAAAAAAGTCCAGCTGAAAATCATAGTGCCACGATCAACGGCACTAGCGTCGGTACTAACATCGTAAAAATACAGCCTGACACAAAAGCATAAATGGCTGCGCTCTTATTTGTCGCACTTTCAATTGTCGCAATGCAAACATCCATGGCCGCAGCAATCGGCATTCCGCTTGTTTCTGCATATCCAATCTTCTTAGCCACAAATGGAATGGTAAATAACGAAAGAATCACACGCAAAAAGTTTGCCAGAAAAGCAATTGCGCCGGTTGTGATCATGCCTGCGTCCATGATAATGTTTGGGCCCAAGGAATACCAACAAAAGGTGCATGCAATGCCTAAAAGTTCTTTCACGCTTAAAGGTGTAAAGAATCCACATATCAGAACCGTCAAAACAGTCGTAATGCCGGTTGCCAACGGAAAAGCAAAGATACGCAGTCCTGCTTCTTTAAACCGTTGAATTGCTGTTCCGTCGAGTCCCATATCCACGCCGACAAGAAAAACCATCGTATACAAGGCATAAGTAATATAGACTCCGCCTACGCGGTAAGTCATAGCATAGTCCAACCATTGAAAACTAATTACTGTCATGTACCCAATAATAGTCCCTAAAATAACCGCTAATGCGATACGCACTGTGGAATTTGATAAAATATTTTTCTTCTTCTCCGGTTTCTGCGCAGAATCAGAAAAATCACAAACTTCTTTCAGATCCAACTCCGCATTATCCTCTTGCTTTGTTTTTCGATATATTCCTTGATGATCAAAGCCCATTGCTTTTCTCACAAGGTGAAGCACAAAAATAGTTGCAATCAATGGTATGACAGCAAAAATTAACGAATAAAGTCCTATAGTTCCAAGTTCATGAATGATGCTCTCATTTGACCCGATTCGAAATCCCATTGCAAATACGAGTGTCAAAACAACAATCGAAAGCAAGGTTCCAATCCATTTTAGCCGATCCTTGTATTTACGAAAGGGTGTGGCGATCAGATAGCCGATGGCAGCCATGCCCAGATAAATCATAAAAATTTTCATTTTCTTCACCTGCAAAAATCAGCTGAGCAAAAGTACTCAGCTGATTTTGTTGTTACTTGTTTTCCATTATTTTACAAGAACATCAATGACAGAGGTTCAACATAAGTAATCAGCAGAACCATTACAACACCAACGATGAAGAATGGAATCAGCCATCTGAACATCTGCTGCATCTTGATCTTTCCGACTGCACATCCTACGAACAGGTTGCATCCGTAAGGAGGTGAGCACAGACCTAACGCCAGGTTTACCGCCATAATAACACCGAAGTGGATCGGGTTAACGCCGTACTGTTCTACCGCCGGAAGCAGCAGCGGGGCCATTACGATAATGGCTGGTACTGTATCCAGGAAACATCCGACGAGCAGAAGAACCGCATTGATGATAAGAAGCAGAACAATCTTGCTGTCTGTAATACCGATCAGCAGCTCATAAATCGCCTGCGGAATTCTTTCGAATGTCATAAAGGTCGAGAATACTGTCGAATATCCAAGCAAGAAAGATGTGATACCATTTAAAACTGCAGCATCAACAAATGTCTTATAGATACCCTTCCAGTTCAGGTCACGGTAAATGAATACACTGACTACCATGGAATAAACTACGGATACGCACGCAGCTTCGGTCGGCGTGAAAATGCCGCCGTAGATACCACCAAGGATGATGACCGGTGACAGTAACGCCCAGAAACCATCTTTTGTAGCCACCCAGAGGTTTTTCATTCTAGCTCTCATAACCTCTTTTGCAGATACATTCGATGCCGCCTTTTCCGGAATACCCATTTTGTACTTCTTACAGAAGAAATAGTTTACAATGATGAAACCAATACCGATCAGAATACCCGGGATGATACCGGCAAGGAACAGATCGGAAATGGAAACACCGGTTGACGAGCCATAAAGTACGAAGCTTAAGCTTGGCGGAATGATCGGACCTACGATACCGCCGAAGCATACCAGAGTAGCCGCGTAGCTGGCATCATACCCTTTTTCTTTCATTTCCGGGATCAGCATACTGCCAATTGCAGAAGTTGTTGCCATACCGGATCCGGATAATGCACCGAAGAACATGCAGGCAACCATAGCAACGCAGCCAAGCGCACCGGTTACACTTCCGATCAGCGCCTCTGCGAAATTAACAATTTTCTTCGCAATGCCGCCGGTCGACATGATGATGCCGGCAAGCATGAAGAACGGAATTGCCATAACGGTAAAGGAGAAGATACCGGAATAACAATATTGCGCATTAACGACCATGTTCAAATCGGTCGTCACGAGCATGGAAATCATCGTAGCTCCACCGATTGCGAAGCCAACGGGAACGCCTAAGAACAGGAAGGCGAACAAAATAATGAATAATACAACTACACTCATTGATTAACCCTCCAATTCTGCATCATATTTTGCAACCAGTTCTTCCATCATCTCATGTAAAGGCTGTCCGCTCTTCATTCCTTTGACCGACAGCACGATCATGCCGATGCAACGTAAGATCATAATTGCACATCCGACTACAACTGCCAAATAACCCCAAGCTACGCTGATCTTAATGCCGGCATAGTTGGTTGTCGTCTGTAATATCACCATGGTGATACCATAGTATACAGTTACCGCACAGATCGCGATAACAATGATTTCTGAAATAATATTTGCAATATACTGCGCTTTGTTGGAGAATTTATCCACGATTAAGGTAATTTTGATATGTTCACCGCGCTTTTCACCGATACTGATTCCCAACCAAGAAATCCAGATAAACAGGAATTTTCCGAGTTCTTCTGACCAGTACAGGGAATTCTGGAAAACGTATCGCATAATAACCTGTATAAAGATAATTGCAACCATCAGAGCAAACATTGCAACCAATACGACCTCTTCTGTTTTATTGAGGGCTTTGATTAATTTTTTCATTGTTTTCTCCATTCAAATTCTAGCTAAAAAAACCTAATCTCAAACTAGCCAGGTGCGCCTTAAAGCTTTAAGACGCACCTACTATCTACTATAGACAAATAGTTAAACTGACTTTTGTTCATCGTCCAATACATCTCTTACCGTTTCTAACTTATAATTTTTTATTTAGAGTTATAAAATTCAGAGTTATATTTTGATACAATTAATAAATTATAGTTTCCTCTTATTGCGGAACTGTAGCTAACCAAGCATCCATAACTTCATCGCCGACTTTGTCTCTCCAAGCGTCGTATACAGAAGCACACGCATCCTGGAATACTTTTGTTTCGTCAGCCGTTAATTCATAAACGGTTGCACCTGCAGCTTCGAAGTCTTTTAAGTACTGTAATTCGTTAGCTCTTTCAGTTTCTCTCTGCTGTTCGCACATTTTGTGAACACCTTCCAGAATGAGATCTTTATCTTCCTGAGATAAGGAATCTAACCATTCTGTGGAGCAAACCAGCGGATAAGGGGAAGAGCAGTGGTTTGTGATAGTTACATAAGGAGCCATTTCATAGATCTTGAAATCATTGAATACGCCGATGGAGTGGTCAAGAGCATCAACCGTTTTCTGGGATAAGGAAGTGATAACTTCGCCCCATGCCATCGGTGTAGGGTTCGCGCCCATAGCCTGCCAAATCAGAACGTTTAATTCGTTCTGTGCGATTCTTACTTTCTGACCCTTAAGGTCGCTTGGGTTATGATATACTTTCTGGTTGGAGATAACGTTTCTCATACCATTGTATAACATATCCAGGCAGTAGTATCCGGATCCTTCCAGAGCTTTGTTGAATAATTCAAGTCCGCCGTTTTCGAAAGTTCCTTCTACCCATGCATCATAGGAAGTGTACAGATACGGAAGGTCTACGCAGCTTGCTTCATCTCCAACGATTGCGGAAATAACAGATGCAAGACCAAAGTACATCGTAACGGTTCCTAATTTAACGCCTGCAGCGATATCAGGGTCATCGCCTGCCTGTCCGTCAGGATACATTTCAACTGTGATTCTGCCGTCAGTAGCTTCTGACAGATAATCGTTCAGCCATTCACCAGCAACGTTTGTTGATCTGGATGAAGAGTCGGTATGTCCGATTTTGATAACAATCTGATCGCCTTCGGTTGTGCCGGCAGGTGTCTTGTCACCGCCGCAGGCTGCAAGGGTGAATACCATCACAAGGATCAGTAAGATCGATAATACTTTTTTCATTTTCTTCTCCTCCTCAGTTTTGATGATTGAACATTTTTTTCGTCAGTAAATCTAAATTCCTATCGTCTTTATCCTATTTTGCTCCTTTACAGTATCTTTCTGTCAAGTACTTGCGGAGTCCTGCATGTTCACGAACAATGTTAAATGCGATTTCTGCATGTCCCGGATAATAACCCGCTCCCAAAACCATTGTAACATATTTTTTCGCTCCTTCTGCACCCAGAGAAGCCTTTACAAAATCAGTACTCATGGTAAAGAAATAAATCTTTCCGGTATCTTTCGTAACCAGGATCGTAGAAAGCTCTGTATTCATAACATTTACAGTACTTACGGTGAAGTCCGCAAGCTGTCCGTTCATGGCTTCCATATATTTATTGTAAGTTTCCAAAGGTTTTTGTCCATTGACCTGAATAACCTCATCTGCAATACCCAGATCTCTTACGAGCTGACACTGCTTTTCGGAATATTCCAGACAAACAACTTTGCCGGTCGGCGCAACTCTCTTTTTTGCTTCTGCCAAGCAAAGCAGTCCGGCCTTGCCTGCGCCCATTACAACAACGGTATCTCCTGCCTTTACATTGATAGCAACCTGTGCAGGTGCACCGGCGATATCCATAACAGCAAGACTGAGTTCTTCACCTAAGTCTTCCGGGATTTTGGTGAAGATCCCGCTTTCAAACAGAACTGCGTCTGCATGGCAAGGAACCTGTTCGGTATCTAAGTCTACATCATAAATCTCGTACATTTTGAGTGGTGTTAAAGACAAAGATACTAAAGTAGCAATCTTATCGCCAACCTTTAAGTCACCGACTTTATCAGCCATATCTGCACCGATTTCTTTAACTCTTCCGATCAGCATGCCGCCGGATTTCGTAACAGGATCCTGAAACTTGCCTCTGTCTTCTACGATTTTCATGATTTCTGCTTTGATAGCCTCTTTGTCATCTCCGCATTTTTCTTTGATTGTATGCATAGCCGTTGCTGTCGGCTGTAATGCGATAACATCGATTAAAATCTCATTTGACCAGATTTCAGGGGTGTTGTCCACCTTGTCAGCAGCCTGCGGTAATAAACCTAACGGCTCAATGACTCTGTGAGTTCCGAAATATTCTCCTTTTCCTTTCATCGTAATGCCTCCTTTTTCTTTGCATGTTAATTATATCACCTGTTGTTCACTTATGCAACAAAATTTTCGCATATTAGACAAGTTTCTACTTTATTTTTTTCAAACTATTGTTTATAATAGATGTATAAGGAAGAATAGAAAGGATTTAAGAGAAATTATAATATGGAGAAACAATCCTTATCAAGCGTTGAAAAAGCTTTGATTATTTTAGAGCAGCTGGGTAAACCGCCCTATGCTTACACAGTTGCAGAACTTTCACGCGAAACCGGTTTAAATCGCACCAGTATTTATCGTATGCTTTCATCATTGGAAGATCACGATGCGATCATGCTGGATAACAGCATTCGAAAATACAAGATAGGTTCTAACATGTACCATCTTGGGATGACCTATCTGAACAATTTTAACTATAAAGCCCGCCTGCAGGATCTTCTGTCAGAAATATCATCCATCACAAACGAATCGGTCGGTATTGCTGCCATGGATGGGGAAAAAATCATTTCCCTGTTTGAAAGTGAAGTATCATTACCTATGAAATATAATGATATTCCCGGTCGTTACTATTCCGTAAACCGCGGCGCATACGGAAAGTGCCTCATGGCATTTCAAGACCCCGCGTATATTGAACATTACTTGGACACCCACACATTTGATAAGGTGCTGCCCAATGTTTTGACTACAAAAGAAGAACTTTTAAACGAATATGCAAAAATACGCCAGCAGGGTTATGCTGTTGCAATTGATGAACTCGGCGTTGGTGTTATCGGTGCCGGAATTCCGCTTTTTGATCGCTACGGAAAAGTAAAAGCCAGCTGCTGCGGCGCTTTTTTCAGAGAAGACGGCTGGAAAGAGAAGCTGGATAATCTGCTTGAAGTTCTCTTGCGCTATCAAAAAGAACTTGAAAATAATTTACCATAAATTTTATACAGGTTAAAGTCTGCCATGTGCAAAGCGCATGGCGTCTTTCATATTATTATAGCTGCATAAATTAAACGCAGACTTTTGACACAAAAATGGAGGTATTGCCATGCTTTTAGGACATGAAAAAATTTCTTTCTTATATCTGCCGACTCCGCTGGAGCGGCTCAATAACCTGTCGAAGGATCTAGGGATCAATCTGTACATCAAACGCGACGATCTGACTCCGCTGGCCATGGGCGGCAACAAGCTGCGCAAGCTGGAATATCTGCTCGCGGACGCAAAGAAGCAAGGCGCGACCATGCTGCTGACCGTCGGCGGCGCGCAGACCAACCACGGCAGGCTGACCTGCGCGGTCGCACGCAAATACGGGATGAAAGGCGCCATCGTCTGTATTGACGAATATCCGGGCGAGCTCTCCGCCAATCTGCTGCTCGACGGCATGATGGGCTGCGACGTCTGGCTGCGCAAGGAAGACCCGACCGGACAGAAATCCGAAAGCCAGCTCTTCGACGAGACCGTTGCCGAAGTGACGGCGCATTACGAAGCACAGGGTGAAAAAGTCTATTACATCCCGATCGGCGGCTCGAACGAGCTCGGCATCCTCGGCTACTACGAATGCGCGCAGGAACTGGCCAAGCAGGCGGACAAGATGGGCCTAATCAACGGACCGGATCCGAAAAAGTTCCCGCGCATCGTCACGACCGTCGGCAGTATGGGTACCTATATGGGACTTTTTACGGGTATTTTGCTGGAAAATCTGCCGCTGCGCCTGACCGGCATCGGCATCTCGCCAAAGCCAAACGGCCTGCAGGCTTATGCCAAGGACTATTTTGACCGCGTCTGCGCATTCTATCATCTGGATCCGTCCAGGACCGAAGAAGTCACGGCGCAGAGCTTTGACCTGACCGACAAATACGATCGCGGCGCTTACAACAACCCTTGTAAGGAAGTCCGTGAAGCCATGTATACCGTGGCCGAACGTGAGGCTCTGATCCTCGACCCATGCTATACCGGCAAATGCTTCGCAGGTCTTGAGGAAATGGTCAAGAGCGGTGAGATCGCGCAGGGCGAGACCGTGATCTTCCTGCATACGGGCGGCGCGCCGGGCATCAATACCCCATTCCACCGTGTGGAGATCGAAAAAGAACGCGAGCAGTTCATCCACGTGCTGGATTAGGCTGCTGCAGACTCCCAACAGTCCCAACAGCCCCGGCATGCGGCGATGCGGAGCGACCGGTGCATATTGACATAAAGAATCACCGGAGCAAAAAAAAGGGGCTGTCGCATTAACGGAAAATAACCGTTAGGGCGCAGCCCTCTTTCTTTCAGGGTCAGCCTATGAAATAAGACG
>CAKQQT010000008.1 GCA_934271235.1 uncultured Clostridia bacterium
TTAGGGCGGTAATTTCAGTAGGTTGGCAGTCCATATTTGGTTGTTTTATTGTGTATCCCTTTGTCCACCGACGCAAGTTCGTAACAATCTAACGAAAGAAAATCGCCGGCATTGTTTTGATAAGTGATCTCACACCAGTCCCCTGTATCTATGGTGTTTGCATCCATGGAAGTAAACCCATCCGGCACAGCAGACAGGGACGGAAAGCCCATAACGCGAAGATTTTGATCCGGAGCATTTCCGAAATAGAGGCACCCCGCGCCGATTAGAATCAAAATCAAAATCAGAATCAGCATCTTTTTGTTCTTTTTCATTTTCTTCTCCCTCCCCTTTCTTTGTTGGTAGTTATGTGGTTTGTAGCGTCAGCGTACTTTCTTTAACCGTATCGTGAGCAGATGCAGCCCGGCACTGACCGTAAGAATTTCTCCGGCATATGGATAGACAATTTCCGCGTCACTGCTGATGCCAAAGATACAACACTTCAGAACAAGCAGCAGTCCAAAGGCAGTGAAGGCAAGCGAAATGCCTTTTATGACACGCAGAGGCGGCAGCAGCAACCCTATAATGACACCGAGTACTATCGCCAGGATTTCCACCGTGAAAACCAGACGCAGAAATTCCGATTCCCATCCTGACAGCAAAATACCGAGTCCATTTTCACTGTAAAACATCGCACTGATCATTTTACCTCCCTTCTTTCGTCTGCGCTGTCACTTTATCACTTTGCAACTTTATCTTACTAAATAGCATAGCAGAGTTCCCGCAGACTGTCAACAAACGGGGGCGAAAGCGATTTCTATTTCTTCTTCAAAAGCTTCGCGAAAAAGTCAGGTACGTTCTTCCATGGCTTGTCTTTCCGCGCTATCGTGTTTGTGCCGCCCCGCAATGGGTTGATTGCCGGAAGCGGGGATTCTCCCTTCCATGCACGTTCCTCATTCATTTCCTGCAGCAGACTTCTACCCGTATAGATTTTGTCTTGATCAAAGCTACTCAAGTTTGGACTCCTTTCGGCGGCTTGCTTTTCTTTACCTTTTCTACCGAAACGGGTGTGAAGAAAATCCCACACAGAAAAGATAATCAGAAGGGTCGTACAGATAATGATGATTTCTATTTTCCCTATAAAATGATTATACAGCAAGCAAATCTCCTCCTTTTAATGGTAGCGGATTCCGGTCATGCATTCAAGAGCTGCTCTGAAATTTCGTTTTTCTATTTATTTGCTCTAACTAAGATGCTGCCGAATTGACCGGTGGATACAGGAAAGTACTTAACAAACCGTGTTCTTCAATTTTTGCAGTTTCTGCGTTTTCGCGATTGAACAGAAGGACTGTCTCTTCACTAATCAAGATCTTGCCCAAATAGCTACCTTCATTGTTATAAAAAGCTGCAATCATCCCCTGCACATCATTATAGTTCGGGAAGATGAGGATGTTGATTTCATTTTGTCTGCCATAGTTCCAAATAAAATCATACGACTCTCGATTTGTATCAAGCGTTGGAATATCTTTTTCTATATCAGCTATCCGAACAATAATGTGAAAAGAACCGTCATAGGGGTTCATCTTTACGATATTGCAGCTTTCATTCCAATAGAAACATTCCGTTTTCGTATCTCCGTAAATATTTTCCCCAAACCATTCGGAATACGGCGGAGTATTCTGACTCAGTGTTTCATCAAACATACCTTGGAATGAATGCCTTTGTATGACGGTAAAGTTTCCATTATTTCTTTTCTCTGCAACAATTGAAACAGGATAGCGTTCCCTTGCAAGACTCCCTTTGGTTCTGTTGCACATAAGTGCAAGTGTTCCGTCTTGGTCAAGGAAAAAAGCTAATGGCTCGAATCTTTCATTTTCCTCTACCTCCATCTGCAGTTTGCCAATTTGTTCGCCTTTTTTCTCGATTTCATAGGTTTCACATTTTTCATCAGCAGTATAATTGAGTTGCTCGTCTTCATTCCAAATCTGCTTGAAACTGATAAACTCCCCTTCTACCATTGAGTTCTTGCGAAATTCTTTCCATTTGCTTTGCTCAAGAATTTCACACGGTGTTCGAAATGCCTGTAAAGGCTTTGCACGCAAAACCATAATGTCATCGCACAGGGAAAGCGGATATATTGTATCTCTGTCAAAATTCCCGATGTCAGCATCTTTCTGAACCTGATACAGTGGTTCCGTCGCGCACCTCATCGTACCATTCTTCAAATTAATATACAATTCATACGCGCCTGCAACGTCTTCGTTTTCCTGCACATAAATCAGTAGCTTCACGTCGGCATCCCTTGCGGAGCAACCCACGAGTATCAGCAGCCCTACGGACAGTATTGCAAAAAGACTTTTGAATCGTTTGGTTTTCATGCAGAATCCCTCCTTTCGTGTCCCCTTGTTTGATGTTCTCTTAATTCAACTTCCTGCCTAACAGGACAATTCGAACAATCACAGGACATAGTGTTATATTCAATACAAGCTCAAACAGAAAGTTGCCTCCAGCAAGCCCAAGTATCAAATAAGAATATCCGGAGCCTTCGAAGCCGAATGCTGCTGCAATATCGGAAACAATCTCCATAAAAAACAAATAGCAGCCGATTAAGAATACGCTCGTATTAATCAAAGGGCACAAGGCAGCGGCGATGGCTACTGCAAAATAAGTATTGATTGCTTCAAACATTTTATAACCGATTCCTGCAACTGCTCCTGCAAGAATGCCTTTTAGAATCACAATGAAAATTGTTGCAAAGGGACGAAACTCTAAGAATAATGTTGCATCTCCTGACATTAAAACAACCATTCCAAAAACGAAACCCAACCATGCGCCAGCAATCCATCCATAAAGTGCCGTCCCTACCACAATTGGAATCAGCACTAAGGATATTGAAAATGCGCCGAATTTGATGAAACTGCCGAGCAACTGAAGCCCGATGATCAGCGCGGTAAAAAGCGCCTTGCCAGTCAGCCTCTTTACATTTTTGCTTTGCATTGCCGTCCTCCTTATCTTTTCTCCGCCTCCTGTCGCTTTTCATCAAATGAAAAAGAAATCATTCCACGCCATGCGCAGGGCTTCTGGGAAAGAAATCCTTTCGCTGACTGTAACCGTACCTTTTTGAATACCTTCCACGCGAATACGATATTCACTTTCTGTAGATAAATAAGTAAAGACGCACCATGTCTTGCTGCCATCGATATCTGCCTCCATGATTGAATCTTCTGCATTCTGCTCTCCTTTGCTTTCTGTTTTAAACAGTATGACTTTCCCTGACGCCTCAGATTCTGTCTGCACATGGACGGCAAGTTGAGATGATGCGCTATGCAGCCGATATTTTTCGATTTCATAGACATTCGTTTCGAGATCTCCGGTCGTCAGATTCCAGATTCCGGCTTCTATCGCAGCATCCGATGCGGTATTTGGATAGTCCATAAGCTTGACCGCCTGCCATGTTACTGATAGCAGCAAAGCCAGCAGGAGAATCACAATAGGTGTCAGAATGCGGAAGATGGTTCTGCGGCGACGTATCTTTTTCGCATAAGCGGTGATACGAGCCGTTTGCCCTGCCTCTGCTTCTGTCGAGGTCGAGAGATAATCTTTTCTTTTCATGCGCTCATATTTCTCTCCACAGGCTTGACACTCGATTAAATGCTCCTCAAGTAGCAGCCTACTATCATCTGAACAGCATTCATCGACATATAAAGGCAGTAAATCCCCTGCCACATTACAACTAATCTTCATTTTCGCCCTCCAATTTGTGTATCAATTTTTCTTTTGCCCGATAATGGGTAACTCTTGCCCATGAATCCGTCTTCGAAAAGATCATTGCAATTTCCTTGAAGCTTAAATTTCCTAAAACTCTTAAAGTGAATACTTCTTTATAAGGCTCTTGTAAGCTCTGCAACGATCGAACAATTTCTGCTACCTGTTCTTTTTCATACAGCTTGTCCAAGAAATGATTGGGATCTTCTATTTCTAAAACTTTTTCCAAGGAATCATGCTTATTTCTTCTCTTCTGTTCTTTGTAATATAGATTTTTAGCGATTTGGCACAGCCATGTTACGGCATTACATTCTCCTCGAAAGCGGTTAATATGCAGGAAGGCACGATAAAAGGTTTCTGCCGTCAGTTCCTCAGACAAATGCTCATCGCGACAAAGCGCTAGAAGATATCGATATATGATGTCTTTATACTGGTGACAAAGATATTCAAATTCCTCCATATGGACCCTCCCTTCACCTGAATTATTTGGGCTTCATATATTAGAGTCAAAAAAAGTGGAAACGTTACAAAGATATTTCAATATTTCAGTTTTTTTGATTTATTCTCTTCTACGTCACTTAAGCATTATAACTCATTTCAACCATACCTGCTGCATATTACCCTTTATTCGCAGTGCATGCTTTCCAATACAGCATTTTCTTGTATCAAAGGGCAGGCACTGTGTTGCTTTACTTCAACTCGTCGCTTCCTCATCGTTTTCAAACCGGAAGATGGCCACAGTCAAATACAGCTTTTCCTTTTCCTTGTTGTAGACGTTATCTACCATACCGGACTGAATGATGATCCGATCCTTGTCCTCAAGGCCCAGCGCGTCTTCGTAGGCTTCACCGACAAATCTTGCTCGCCAGGAGGCATATCTTGGCTTGTCGTCTTGATCTCTTCCCTCATAGCTTCTGATATCGGCAATCACTGTCCGCTTTCTGTTTTCGCCTTTTTTTGCCTGAAATACCATTGCCTTCGTTCCTTTTTCAATGTTCATTTTATCCTCCGTTTCTCCGCCGGATATACTGCCGGCGGTCGGTATGGTAATAAAAGTGCTTCTTCCTCACCGCTGTGTGGGTTAGGATAGTTGTCAGCGAAAGGCAATTACTTTTGTGGTAGTATATAGCTATCACAGGAAAGGATTTTTCACTATGAACCATAGTTCAGAATTAAAGGATGCACTCCTTAGGAGAATGCTTCCACCAAACAATGAATCCATTGCCAAGATATCCAAAGAAGAAGGGTATACTGCTCCTGGTACGGGTGCTGTTCCTGATGACTGGAGCACACAGGATAAATTTTTAGTTGTTGTTGAAACAGCAAGCATGAATAAAACGGAACTTGCCGGGTATGCCCTTAAAAAGGGACTTTATGTTGAGCAGATCAAAGCATAGAAAGCTGCCTGTGTGAATGCAAATGGGCGGCATTGCTGAAGAAGATTGTACGCCTTCACGAAGAAGAAGGCCGTACCTACAAAAGTATCACTGCGGAGTATGGCGTATCGAAAGTCTGTATTTCCACGTGGTGCAGCGAATTCGGCAAAGAATGCCAAGCTCAAGCCAGCCTTAATCCGGACACACCAAATGAAATGGAACAGCGGGAAGACGGGAAGCTATCTCCACTGCGCAAACAAAATCGCATAAAAAAGAGCTCGAATGCGTGGGGCTGTGAAGCCCCTGTTTGTGGTGCCATTTTATTTTTTGCGTCTTCTGCAAGGAAGGAAATCTCTAAATCGAAGCAAAAGAGCTGTCGCTCCGGTCGATGAATTTCATCAACTGTGCGACAGCCCCATGTTTGCAAAGGAATCGCAGGTTCCGTTCTGCACACTTTTGACCCAGTGCAGCAACCGTTCATAAATATATGAATACAGAACTTGGACTCCGATCGATTGTGCGCCCAAAGAAGCCGGGTTATGAGCATGGGAAGCCGCATAAGGTATTTGACAATAAACTCAAGCAAAAGTTCACCACAGACAAGATTAATCAAAAATGATGTACGGATTTCACCTATCTTTTTCTTGCAGATTACGAAGTTTGCTACAACTGCACCATCTTGGATCTGCCCGCCCGAAGTGTGATCGCCAGTATTACAGATCGCAGCATTACCAGTGATCTTGCTATCCGCACGCTGAAAAAGGCACTCGAATCGCAGTCATCTATCAAAGACAGCTTAATTCTGCATGCAGATCAAGGGCCATAATATATATCGAAAGCATTTGCCGAGTTCTGTAAATCTGCGAATGTGATGCCCCAAACAATCTGACGAAAGCGCCGCCGTGTAATCTGACGGATGACCTTTCACCACAGACGAACGGCATGCCTGTCATTCAAGCAAAAACTGCCGCGAATGCGGCAGTTTTTGCTTTTTGTTGTTTAAGGATGTTTGATTTTTTGATTCATCATAGACTTGATATGTTCCGGCAGTGGATATTCAATATCCGCACCATATCCGGTGTGACTATCCAAAAAATATCCTTTCGGTTCTTCGTTTTCATCGTAGGTATATCTGAACTCAACATTTTCCATACCCGCTACAGTGATATGGGACCCTATATACATCCGTCTGCTTTCGATGAGTCTTTTCTCATAAATATACTGTTCTATACATAAGTTAAACCTTGCAACTTTCTGTTTACACTCCATATCCATGAAAAAAGTACTCATAATATTTTTTTCCAATACTCCATCTTCATTTAACGTTGCAACACAAACCTGTGGACACCTCGCTTTCTCCAGTTTCGGAGTTACTAGAATCGACGATTCTACGTTTCCGTTCCATTGGATGTGTTCTATCACCTCATTTTCTTGATTGGGATATTGAAATGCTAAGGTAAGGATATCATCCTTATAATAATATGCATAGTCCGGTGCTTTCCTTGGCGCTTTCTTTAAGAGATTGCCTCGTTTCAAGTTTGTAACATATAAGTCTTTTATCATGCTGCGGCAGTGATAGCCTCTAGGCATTAAATTTCCACCTCTACCGTATGCTACAGTCATTTCATAGCGCTTTTCAATGTCTTCACCTGCCTGTGAAATACGTTCAGCAGTATAATACCTATCAACTAATCCCTGCGCGTATGCTGTCCACTTATCTTTTTCGGCATTGTTCAATAACATGTAAAGCTCCTCTCCTAAAATGGTCTAGCTAGATCAAGCGCACGTAAGAACTTTTGAATTTCTAAAAGTGTCTCTTCTACATTCTCACGTTTTTTTGTGATATTATTTTTACCGGTTTTTTTATAATATGCAGATCTTAGCATGCTATTTACCATATTGAAATAAGCCGGGCGATGCAGTCTCTTGTGTAATCCTTTTTTAGATCAATCAAATTTTCTCTGTCCTCTACTGATTTTTTAACTTTTTTGAAAACCCATCGAGCAGTCCTGGCTCTAAAATGCTTCTTTGCAACAATATGATGCGTTTCCGTACGTTCATATTTTCTTTTCGCTTTCGCATAACTTGCAGCAATTTTATCAACAAGTGATTGGGCCTGTCCTTTCACATAGGTACTTGCATCGGTCAGGATATCTCCCACTCTTCTTGAAAGATCTTTCATTGCGTCTCGATATGCATCTGTGTTTGCATACCATAAGATTAGGCCTGCAGTTGCTACGCTTCCAATCGCAATGAGTTCTAAAGCGATATGCCCGCTCGGGTCAACATAGTTGATCGGATTATTTGCACAGTATGCATACAGGTGCCAAGTGTCCGCGTCGCTGCGTTCGCCGCGGTAGGTATCCTGTGTCAGGAATCTTCCGGTGCTTGGGTCGTAGAATCTTGCGTTCAAGTACAGCAGTCCGGTCAGTTCACCGTAGATGGCTCCGGTATATTGGATCTCGTTCTCGAAGCTGCTGTAAGCACTTGCTTTGCTCTCACTGACTTCGCCGAAATCACTGTACCAATAGGATACCACACGATTTCCGTCCTTGTCCAGTACATTTACCGTGCTGCCCCTCTAATCTTCAGTATAGAAGTAGTACGCTTCGCTTCCTGTTTCGATTCTGCTGGTCGCAAACGCATCCGATACATTGAGAAGATAAAAGACTTTCAGGTTTCCTGCGCTGTCGGTGGTGTAAAGCACACTTCCGTTTTGATAGAAGTAATTCGTTACATCACTTCCCTCTTTCTTCTGCACTCTCTGTCCGTCTCCGTTATACAGATTCGTCTGCGTTGTGCTTCCGCTGGTGTAGGAAGTGAGCATGCCTGCCGGTGTATACGTGTAGGTCTTGGTGATGTCGCTTCCGCTGACGCTGATCTGCTGTCCGTTTCTGTTATAGGCATAGGTCAGGGTGTCGGTATAATCAAAAAATGATATTTTTTTAGCCAAAAGTGTTGCAAAAAAAAAGCTTGAGCACAACACCTGGCACACATACAAAGGCCCGAAATACGTTTCGTATTCCGGGCCGGGCCATATCTATCGATGCTCATCTTCGTGATATGGGTTTTTAGTTATCAATGTTCAACTTATTATTGCAATTTTCGGCTTTCTTTTTAATCTCCTGCACTAACCTATACACCGTACTGCATGGACACATCTGTGACGGAAGTGTTTTCTTATCCCGCAGCATCTGCTCATATTTTAAGTGCGCGCGTTTAATCGCATCTTCTTCCTCTCCGTATTGGCATAGCCTGTGATACAGTTTCTCATCTGCCTTGTCATACGCCTGTCCGGTCTTTCTTTCGTAAAGCTCTCCGAATCTGTCACAGCAAGTCCATGATTGCTCAATCGTCGGAATATTTCCAAAATAGCCAAACAGCCATATCTCAAAGCAGGGATTTGACCACCCGACATGAAAACCTTCTGCCTCTGCTTTCCGTATGATGCCATCAAAGTCTACAACCTTATCGCGGTCAAATACAATCCATGGAATTCTGTATCGCGAGCCATGTCTATTCCTCCTCTAAAAGCCTGATGGTTTCCAGCGATGGAATCGCGCCATACTTTCCTAACAGATAATTCTTCTCATAATTTTCATCTTTGCGTATACGAGAGCCATCCTCATCCACAAAATCTGCCAAGGAATAAAGATTTGACAGTCCTTTTTCGTCCTTTTCTGTAAACCAGATTTCATCTCTTCTGAGAAGCTGATTGGAAAGCTGCCATGTGTCATGCGTAGTAAAGATTAGCTGTGCATGGTTTTTATTGATTTCAGGGTTCAGAAAAGTCAAAATAAAGTTACGAACAAGAAGTGGATGCAAGCGGCTGTTCAACTCGTCAATGCATAACACGCCGCCCTTTTCCAAAACTTCATGTAATGCCGGGTACATTGCAAACATTTTCAAAGTTCCCGCGGATTCTTGGTGCAGCGGAAGCTTCGCATCATCTTCGGAGTCAATCATGTGATGAATCGCATCAATGGCATATTTTTTCCCCTCTTGTTCATCCTTAGACGGGAGTTCCTCTATCTTAAATCCGGTAATCTGTTTATCAAAAGAGGAGAAGTATTTTAGAACATCCTCTCTGACCTTTTCGTCTTCCACGAATCCCTTCGGCAAAGTCCTTGATAAGAAAAGGTTCGTCATTTCATTGCCAAAATCTGCAAATTCATTCAAGAGAAACCAATCTCGAATCTGCTTGCATTTTTCAACCTTTAGCTTTGCCCCTAAAGAAATAATCAAAACTTGGCGATTTAGTGCTACCTCTATGTTATCACGGCTTACCTTTGCAATGCCTCTTAAATCCAGTTCCTGCTTTTCTGTGTTTCTATAAAAGACGGACTTGAACTCCCGCGCACTTTTTGCTTTTGTATTGAGCCATTCTTCGGTTATGCCCGTTTCGTCAATGCAAAATCCGTAATTGTATGTTTTCTCTGCACTCTCTCCCGGAATGGTAAAATACACTTCAAACATAGACTCGGCATTCCTTGCACGGCTATCAAACAGAAATGGGGTTGGTCTGGCATCTGCAAAAGTCTTATCATCATCTCCATAAAAAAACGATTTTTTTACATATGCTGTCATAAACTCAAAAGCACTGTAAACATTCGACTTGCCGCTTGCATTCGCTCCATATACAGCCGCAACCGGAAGTATTTTCTCGCCGCCGATGGGGACCACGCTGCTTTCAAATTCCTTCATCTTTGTTGCCGATAAATCAAGGGATGTTTCATCGCGAAAGGACTTATAGTTTTTGAAATTAAATTGTATCAGCATGGCTGTTACCTCTCTTTTCTATTGATTGATTTGATGATTCACATACATTATATGTCCTGTTTTGCAAAAAGTAAACATGATAATGAGTTTTTTTCTCATTATTGCGTATGTTTTTGTCAAATCTTCTGTTTTTCTTTTATTTTTTTGAGTCCAAGTTATTTAATTCACTTGGTCAGTTAAATTTGCATTCAAGGGGTTCTCTTTTCAGCCTTGAAACGGCTTGTTTTCAAACAATACAAAAGCCCGGAACACTTTTCGTATCCCGGGCCGGGTTGTGGTGGAGATGATGGGAGTCGAACCCATGTCCGAAAGCATTTCCACAGGAATTTCTCCGAGCGCAGTTAATGATTTGGTGTTTCGCATCGACGGCCGCCCATTAACAAGCTTCCGCTTCCGCTATCTCGTCGTTCCCTGCTGATACCGAGAACTCTCAGCAAGTTTTCCCGTATAGTCGACGCCGGTATCATGGCCTACGGGTGAACCATGGCCGACGCGCGTGCGCCTTAGGCGCTGCAGACTATGCTGCTAATGCGAATGTTCTGTTATTTTTAGCGTTTATTTTTAACGGGCCCTTTTTAAGGTAGTCTGAGCCAACTACCGCTCGCTTATCCGGCTTCTACACCCCCGTCGAAACCTTTACACCCCCGAACTTCGCGTTGCTTTGCAGCTTGCGCATCACCGCCTGCAGTCTTTGTCTGCACAGGCTGCGCTGCTGCTCTTGCATGCGCTGATCTTAGTGTATGACACTTTCCCCAAAATGTCAATCTCCAAATGCCCTTTCATCTATAACTCCGTTTTGCGGCCCAAAAGGTTACAGCCCAAAGAAAAAACCTCAGCGGTTTTTCATCCGGCGGTCGATATCGCGCTTCGCGTCGCGTTTCGCAATGTCCTCCCGCTTATCGTAATTCTTCTTGCCGCGCGCCAGTCCGATTTCTACTTTGGCCAAGCCGTCTTCGTTTATGTACATCTTGAGCGGTACGATCGTCAGACCTTTGAGCGTCGTCTGCCCGATGAGCTTACGGATCTCCTGCTTATGCAGCAGCAGCTTGCGGTCGCGCATCGGATCGGCGTTGAAGCGATTGCCCTGCTCGTACGGACTGATATTCATCCCGTAAAGCATCATCTCGCCATCCTTGATCCGCGCGTAACTCTCCTTGATGCTGACCTTGCCCTGCCGCACCGACTTGATCTCGGTCCCCGTCAGCACAATGCCCGCCTCATAGGTTTCTTCTATAAAATAATCGTGGTAGGCTTTCTTGTTGTTCGCCACCAGCTTACGTTCTTTCTTGCCCATAGTCTTTCCCCTTCTTTTTTCTTTCCTTCACTTGTGAAAACAGCTTCTGCCCGCGATTCCGGCCTTCTTAGGAAAATCTCTTCTGCCCGCGCTTCCGGTCCGCTTAGGAAAATCTCCGCGTCAATCGATGCCGATCGCCGTGCCGACCACATATTCCACCGGGATCATCTGCGTGCCGTCCAGCACCAGATCCGCGTCGCAGCCGACCTTGATCCAGCCGTCGCGGACACCGACCACCCGCCGCAGCGGGTACTGCGCGCCGTCGATCTCATAATACGGCGCTTTGTAGAGCACCAGATCGCCGACCGCAAGATCGTCCTTTTTCCATTTATTGATCAACACATGATCGCCCGGTTCCAGCGTCGGCAGCATATCGCTGCCCTCTACACGCACCAGCGCAAAGCTGCAGAACAGCCCCAGCGCAAGCCCAAAGCCCAGCAATGCCGCCAAGATCCGCAGCATCCGTTTTCCCATATTCTCATCCTCTCCGCATCGCCTGCTTGCCTGCAGGCGTCTGTGCTCAAGCGGCCCGGTCCGCGGAGCGGTATCCGATACTACGCCTCGTAGTCAACGCCCTTGAACGTCTTGATGCTGTTGAACGGATAGAGTCGGATGAGGACCTTGCCGACGATGGTCGACTGCTCAATGGTCCCGACACGCGGTGAACGGCTGTCTTCGCTGTACTCGCGGTTGTCACCCATCACAAAGAGCTGTCCCTCCGGTACGGTCAGCGCCTCCATTTCACCGGAGATCGCGGTACCCGGCAGATAATCTTCCTGCAGCCTTTGACCGTCGATATAGACCTCGCCGTTCTTGATCTCGATGGTCTCGCCCGGCAGCGCGATGATGCGCTTGATCAGGTTTTTCGGCTTTTCGTTTTCATCCAGCAGCTCGGATTTGAACACGATGACATCGCCGCGCTGCGGATCGCCGAACAGCCTATATGCCTGTCTGCTCGTGATCAGATAATCCCCCGCGTGAAAATTCGGCTCCATGGACTGCTGCTGCACGATGATCGGCTTGAAAAACGCCAGGATCACCGCCGCGATGACAACTGCCAGCAAAATATCCTTGACCCACTCCAACAAATTTTTCATCTTCTCTCTATCTCCTCTTTATCATTTCCAAAAATACGCAATTTGATACGGGCAAAATCCGGCGGCAGCTCCGCAGTGATCGTCTTGCCCGCCAGATAGGCCAGCAAACTGCCGCCCGCAGGCTCTGCCTCACGCGGCTGTACCGCTGCTTGTCCGGCAGCGCTCGGCATTTCCGCTTCCGATGTCTGCGCCTCCGGCTCCTGCCGCGTGAACACCAGCTTGTACGCATGCAGAAGCTGCGTCGACAAGCCGAAACGTTCCTGCACGAACCGATTGATCGCGCGGTCGCCGTACTTCACATCGCCGATCACCGGGAATCCCGCCTGCGCCAGATGCGCACGGATCTGATGTGTCCTGCCGGTGATGATCTCCACTTCGACCAGCGTAAACCATCGGCCCTGATACTGCGCGCTGCGGATCGGCCGGACCACGGTTTCCATGATCTTTCCCTCGTCGGCGTCCTCTGCGAGCACCCGCACGGTGTTCTTCTGCTCGTTCTTCGTCATCTTGGCCCGCATGCGCATAGCCTTTTCCAGCTTGCCGCAGACGATCGTCAGATACAGCTTGCGCACCGCGTCCTTGGTGCGGATCATCTGGTTCAGCTCCTGCAGAGCCGGCGCGTTCTTGCCGAAGATCACCAGCCCGGTCGTGTTGCGGTCCAGACGATTGGCCGGCGCCGGGGTAAACGTCTTTTCCAACCGCGGCTGATAGGCTCCGGTCTGGATCAGATAGTCCACCACTTGATTGGCGAGGTGGTTCTTCTTTTCCGTATGGTCACCGTGCGTCAGAAGCCCGAACGGTTTTTCGCACACCAAAAGATTCTCATCCTCATAAGCGATCCGAAACTGCCGCTTGGCCTTGACGTGTTTTTTCACCGTCTGCAGCGCCTTGGCGTCTTCCTCCGAAAGGTAGACGGTCAGCTCGTCCCCCGCCTGAAGCATGGCGTCTTCCTTCTGCCGCTTGCCGTTGACTTTGACGTCCTTGCGGATGAGTTTATAGATATGACTGAGCGGCGCCCGGTCAAAATATTTTTTCAAAAAGCGGTCCAGCCGCTGGTTTCCCTGATTCTCTGTAATGGTAATTTTAATCATGCGTCTATTATACACTAAAATCACTTGAGAAAAAAGTCTAAATCTGCTAAAATATATGCACACCTTGTGCACGTCTTGCACGTGCAGGAGGGGCGCGCGTCCTGCGCGTGACGGACAAGCATGGAGGAGAGATTATGAAAAAGTTCAAAGATTTTTTATACGATAAGAATGATATCTTGATCGCAGTTCTGATCTTAGTTGTGGCTGCGGCCATCATCGCCTGGAGAATGGATGTCATCCTGCAGTATCCGAAACAGCTCATCAACAACGATAACCAGATCGAGACCCCTGCCGAAGATCCGGCGGATACCGAGGACCCGGCTGCCGGAGACAACGCAGGCGGCAATACCTCAGGCGGCAATGACGCCAACACCACAGACGGCCAGACCGGTGACGGCAGCGAGGACGGAAACGGCACAGGTTCCGACGCGCAAGGCACAACGGAACTTTGGATGGCAGGTACGCTGACGCGCGACGTGGAAGTCGATGTTACGGGGAACACGGCGACCGCGGCGATCCAATGCCTGGTCGATGCGGGATTGTTCAAGGACTATGCGGAATATCAGCAGATCTGTAAGGATAACGGCCTTGACCATGAAAAAGTCAGAGGCGGCGCTTTCACGTTTGAGAAAGGCTCCACCAAAGCCGATATCGCCAAGAAGATGAACTGGAGCTAAGGATTCCGACGGATTATTCCAACCCCTGCGGGCGGCACTTGCCGTCCGTTTTTTTGCGCCGTGCCGCTTACATATTTTTACATTTCTTGGTTTTCCTTTCGTGTATTATAAGATTTACCATATTTTGCAATTTGAATTTTTCAGATGGCTTGTTGACATTGCGTAAATTAAGTAATACACTGATAGGAGACCTTATGAAAGGAAAAGAGCTTGTTAAACTACTAAGAAAAAATGGTTGGGAAATTGACCGCATCCACGGCAGCCATTATATTATGAAAAAAGGAAATCGAACAGAAGTTATTCCGGTCCACAGTACAGATCTGCCGCTCGGACTGCTCAATGCGATCAAAAAAAGGACCGGGATAGAATAAGTAAATAAATGAAAGGAGCATAGGAAATGCTAAAAGTATATCCTGCAATTTTTCATCAGGAAGACGGTTATTGGGTAGAATTCCCTGATTTAGAGGGCTGCAGTACTTGCGGCGCAACCCTTGCAGAAACAATGGAAGCTGCGCAAGAGGCTCTTGGTTTGTATCTGACCAGCCTGATCGAACGAGGGCTCTCTCTGCCGGAGCCATCCAAGCTCACACAAGACGTCAATGCGCACACATTTGCAAGCTATGTCGCAGCGGATCTTGATCGATATTACCGCAATGTCAAAGCCGTGCGAAAAACGGTATCCATTCCCGCCTGGCTTGCAGAAGAGGCAGAACGAAAGAATCTCAGTCTCTCCAAAGTTTTACAGGATGGATTGAAAACCGCACTGGAGCTATAATCGCACGGAATCGTCTGTGAAAAAAGTTTCTTAAGCACATGCGGCTGTCGCATTGGGCTGCGTTGGACTATCTTTGTACCAACAGCCGCGCGGCAGCCGCGTTTTGTTTTGCCGCAGCGCGGCGCGTCTATTCGCCCAGCATGCTCAGGATCTTCTGCAGGCGCTGGCGCTGCGGCCCTTTCATCATCGGCATCAGACTTTTGACCAGTGCTTTCTGCTGCGCGGGACCGATATTGTTTGCGGCCAGCTGGCTCTGCAGCCGCGCAAGTTCCTGCATAAGTTCGGCATCGCTCTTGCCTTCCAGTCTGCGGATCGTATCCTGACTGGCTCCCGCACCGCCGCCGATACCGAGCTGCTGCGCGATCTCCCGCGCCATCTTTTCATTCATATCCATCGATCATTCTCCTTTCCTGCCGATGCGGACCGGACCGCACGACCTGCGGCAAACCGCTGCTCTTTCCGCAGCCTGCACACCAACACGCAGCCCATGTTCGCACCCTGCTAACAATTTATGCACCAAGCGCGCAAAATTTTCATATGATAATCGAGAAAGAGACTGAATCCGAGGGGTACATAATCATGAACCGAAATTCCGATATCCTCATCCTGCTGGTGCTGCTGGTACTGCTCGCCGAATTTCGCGATGCACAAAGCCCATATCCCGCGCAAGGCTTTGCTCCGTCATCAAACGCTGTGCCGCCGGGACGGCCGCCGCGGCTGCTTCGCATGCCGGAACCGGTACGTCTGATCGGCGATCTGCATCGTATGACAGAAGTCATGGGCAAGGTCGACCACCTCGGGCAAATGGCTGTCAATCCGCCGAAACTGCCGGAACCCGCGGAACTCATCAACACCTCTGCCCTGCCGGACCTCAGCGGCATGATGGATATGATCGGCCCGCTGCTCGGACGCTTCGGAGACACAAATGCGGAATAAATCCCCCTGCGATCGCAGATTTTCTTAAGAAAATATTTTCCCGGAGACTGCAATTTCGTGCTTTTTTTTCGATGCTTTATGAGATATAATAGAGGCAGAAATCACAAGAACAAACTTTCAGGAGGAAACTATGGCACTCGTAACAACCAAAGACATGTTCGCCAAGGCGCTGACATCGGACTACGCCATCGGCGCGTTTAATGTAAATAATATGGAAATCATTCAAGGCATCGTGGAGGCGGCGAAGATCGAGCAGTCCCCGCTGATCCTGCAGGTATCCGCAGGCGCGCGCAAATATGCAAAACCCGCTTACCTTTTAAAACTTGTGGAGGCGGCCATCCTCGACACCGGACTGGACATTGCGCTCCATTTGGATCACGGTGAGGATTTTGACATCTGCAAAAAGTGTGTGGACGATGGCTTTACGTCGGTCATGATTGACGGTTCCAAGCACGAATTTGAGGAAAACATCCGCATCACCAAGGAAGTCGTCGAGTATGCGCATGCCCACGGCGTGGTCGTTGAAGCCGAGCTCGGCAAACTGGCGGGCGTGGAAGACAACGTCAAAGTTGACGCACGTTCCGCGACTTTTACCGACCCGGACGAAGCTGCAGAATTCGTGGAAAGAACCGGCGTAGACTCGCTGGCGATCGCCATCGGCACCAGTCACGGCGCATACAAATTCAAAGGCGAACCGTATCTGGACTTTGAACGTCTCAAGACCATCCACAAATTGATCCCGAACACCCCGCTCGTGCTGCACGGGGCCTCTACCGTCCTCAAGGAATTTGTCGATAAGTGCAACCAGTACGGCGGCAATATTCCGGGCGCGCAGGGCGTGCCGGAAGCCATGATCACCGAAGCTGCCAAGTATGGTATCTGCAAGGTCAACATCGACACAGACCTGCGTCTTGCCATGACTGCGGAAGTCCGCAAATTCATTGCCGAAAATCCGGCTGAATTCGACCCGCGCAAATACCTCGGACCGGGCAGAGATGCGATTCAGGCCATGGTACAGCACAAGATCAAAAACGTGCTGAATGCATCGAATACACTGTAGTTTCTAATCGACCCATGAAATAGAAATGGCCCGGCGCAGCCTGAAAATCGGGAGCTGCCGGACCATATCAGCACAAAACGAAAGAACGCAATGCAGGAAGGGCTGCGATGTGCGGCGATGGCATCAGCTGCTGTCAGTCGTGCATCCGGTCCTTTTTCTTTGCATGTATATCCCTTTGATGATTTTTTTCGTCATTTACTGCGCGCGGCCGACAAATCAGACGGCTGCGTCGTATAGAAGATAGGAGGTGGCTTGCATGCCGAAGTCGTTTCAGCATACAAGCGAAGATTTCGAGGCATTTTACCGACGGCATGTGCAGGCGATCTATCGCGTCTGTTACGCGTTTATGAAAAATCCACAGGACGCAGAGGATTGCACCGAGGACGTATTCGTCCGCGCCATGACGGCTGAGGTCACCTTTGAAAACGAGCGGCACGAACGTGTCTGGCTCACGACCACGGCAATGAACCTCTGCAAGGACAAGCTCAAAAGCTGGTGGAAGCAAAAGGTCGTACCGACCGCCGTCACGCCGATCCGCAGCGCGGCTCGCCGCAAATGGCGCCGCTATCTGAGCCTCGCTGCCTGCCTGGTACTCATCGTAACTGCAGGTCTGACCCTGCCGCAAGTACTCCCGAATGGCGCGGACCATGTTCCAGGCGGCAGTTCGGATATCCAGAACCCGGAAGGAAATGACCCGCCGACCCTTGCCGGCTCTCCGTTTATCGAGGTAGACGGCCCGGAAGATTTTGCGGAACTGCAGCTCTCGATCGCGGCACCGAAAGGTACATCGGAGGTTTCCTACTGCATCGCTTATGAAACCACGGCGCGTGTTGACTTTACGCTGGACGGTCATGCCTACACCTACCTCGCCGCGCGGACCGATACCGACATCTCCGGCATCGACGGTGCCGTGCAGGAGATCCTGAACCTCACCCTGCCGAACGCAGACGTCAAGGAGACCGGTGTGATCCTGGAATGGCTCTGCATTGTCGAGGATGACACGCCATCCGGCACTGACACAGGCGCTGCCGGTGACTCTGACCCGGCTGCCTCTGCCGATGCAGACGCTCCCGGCATCTGGCGTGCTTCCTGGCAGACTGCCGGCGTGACCTATTGCGTACTGAACGAGGACGGCGCTGCTGAAGATGCCGTCTGTGCGCTGGTGCAGACACTCGCGGCACAAACAGCTTGACGCAGGCGATCAGCTCATATGATCTTGCAGCATACTTTTTCAAAAGGATCGCGGCATCTCATACAGCATCTTCTATGCTGCATGAGATGCCGCTTTTTCGTTGCGCGTTCTGTATCAAAAAAAATTTCGAGTTTTTTTCATTTTCTCCCGACATTTCGCGCATCTGCCTCGTCTGAATCTATGGAACGGCGCGGACAGGTCAGCGATCCCGAGAGGCTGTGCGTACGACGGCCGCCTGCCCGCCCTCGATTTCCGGATAAAAAAGATAAATTGAAAGAAGATAAGGAGAATACAAAATGAAAAAGAAATTACTGCTTTCCATGCTGAGTTTATCCCTCTTTACGACCACCGCTTTCGGCGCATCCTGCTTTGCTTACGCAGACACTGCTGCCTCATCGGCAGCTGCACCTGTGCAGCTCCAAGCATCACAAAGCATGCAGGATACAGATGGTGTATTTGAGATCGCCGCGCTCACTGCCAAGAGCACGACTGCCAAGGCGACAAGCAAGACTGCAGCTGCCAAGACTGCCGCCAAAACGAGTTCCGCGGCCAAAAACACGACCGCGAAAGCAGCCAGCACCAAAAAGAACCCGACCGCAAAGCAGGTGCTCAAATCCCTCAAAAAAAGCCTCGGCAAGAGTTATACGAGCGACCAGAAGGAAACCAAGGAACGCTTGGAATCCTACTGGGGTCTGAACATGAAAAAGGTCGTCAGCTGGGCCGCGGAGACCAATTCCAACTCCAGCATGCAATCCGACTGCACCATCGTATTGAAAGTCAAAAAAGGTTATGCTAAGAAAGCCGCGGCCAAACTGCAAAGCGGTTATGAGCAGATCCTCAGCTATAACCGGATGTACGACATGGCTACCCAGCGCGTGCTGCAGGCCCGTCTGTATGTGAACGGCAACTATGTGGCGTTGATCATCGAAGGCCAGCAGCCGGACTACAATGACAGTGCCGAAGCGCAGGCAAAATTCGCGGCGAAAGAAGGCAAGAAGATCGATAAAGCCTGGAAAAAAGTTTTCGGCAGCGCAAAGAACAAGATCAAGATCCCGAAAGACGACGGAAGCCAGAAGGGTTTTGATATGAGCGAACTGGAAGCCTCCGCACAATAACCATCAAAAGGGGTTCTTTCGATATGATATTTTCCAGTTTGACATTTTTACAAGGTTTCCTGCCGCTGTGCCTGCTGCTCTATTTTCTTGTGCCGCGACAGGGAAAAAATCTCGTCCTGCTGTTGGCGAGCCTGCTGTTTTATGCCTGGGGCGAACCGGTCTACGTCGTGCTGATGATCTTTTCTACCCTGCTCGACTACGGCTGCGGCCGCGCTGTCGAGCACTTCCGCGCGCAAGAGGCGGCAGCGCGGAGCAAGGCGCGCATCCCGCTGCTGATCTCGCCCTGCGGCAATCTCGGCCTGCTCTGTGTGTTCAAATACAGCGATCTGCTGATTGCCACGCTGAACAGCCTGCTCGGTGCAGATCTTCCACAGCCGAACCTGCCGCTGCCGATCGGCATTTCGTTCTACACGTTCCAGACGATGAGCTACACGATCGACGTCTACCGCGGCGAAGTCAAAGCACAAAAAAATCTTCTGGACTTCGCCGCCTACGTCACGCTCTTCCCGCAGCTGATCGCCGGCCCCATCGTCCGCTACCGGACCGTTGCCGAAGAACTGGAACACCGCGATCACACGCCGGACCTGTTCGCGGAAGGCACCCGCCGCTTCGTATGCGGTCTCGCCAAAAAGATCCTGCTCGCCAACAACATCGGTCTCCTCTGGGAAGCCGCCTCCGCGCAGGCCGTGCCGACCATGCTCACCGCTTGGCTGGGCGCGGTCGCCTATGGGTTCCAGATCTACTTTGACTTTTCCGGTTATTCCGACATGGCGATCGGCCTCGGCCGCATGCTGGGTTTCCGCTTCCCGGAAAACTTCAACTACCCGTTTATCGCGGACAGCATTACGGATTTTTGGCGGCGCTGGCATATCTCGATGAGCAGCTGGTTCCGCGATTATGTCTACATCCCGCTCGGCGGCAGTTACTGCGGTCTTGCCAAACAGCTGCGCAACATCGCGGTCGTATGGCTGCTCACCGGCTTCTGGCACGGCGCCAGCTGGAATTTCGTGCTCTGGGGCGTCTATTTCGGCATTCTGCTGATCCTGGAAAAGCTGTTTCTGCTGCGCCTGACCGCAAAGCTGCCGCAGACTCTGCGCCACCTGTACGCCCTGCTTCTGATCAGCTTCAGCTGGCCGATCTTCGGCTTTGAAAACATCGGACAAGGAGCCGTATGGATCCGCGCTATGCTCGGCGGCAGCACAGTCTGTGACCAAAGCGCGCTCTACTTGTCGGTCAGCTATCTGCCGATGCTGCTGCTCTGCGCTTTGGCCGCCACGCCGCTCGGACACCGTCTGTATCAACGCCTCTGCGGCCCGGCTTCGACCACGGCTGCAGCATCCGCAATGCCGCGGGCTGCACAAAGGCATACCGCGGCGCCTTCCTTGCCGTGCGGCCCGCGGCTTGGCAGCGTCCGCCTGCAGACCCTACTCGAGTGCAGCGGCATGCTGTGTCTGGTGCTGCTCAGCATGGCCTATCTGGTCAGCGGCTCTTACAACCCGTTCCTCTACTTCCGCTTTTAGAATCTGCCGCGGATAGGGAATGCGTAATTTGAGTTAAGGGGAGAAAATTAAAATGAATCATACAAAAAATACCAAATCTCGCGTCATCACCATTTTTGCCTGCCTGCTGTTGGCGGTTTCCGCGCTGATGGGTCCGCTGACGCCGGACCACTACTATTCCGAGCGCGAAAAACGGAACCTCACGCAGCTGCCGATCCCCGACATGGAGGACATTTTGTCAGGCGATTTTGCCGACAACCTGGAAGATTACCTGACCGATCAGGTCCCGCTGCGCGACCGTTGGATCGCGGTCAAGACTTATGCGGAGCTGGCCGTCGGCAAGCGGGAATCCGGCGGCGTCTATATCGGCAAAGACCATTATCTCATGGACAAGTTCAGCAGCTATGACGCAAAGCAGCTCCGCATCAACGCGGCCGCCCTTGCAGACCTCCGGGCGGCCGCCGCCAAGGACCACATCCGGATGCAGACCATGCTGGTCCCGGTCGCGGCGCAGATGCTCACAGACAAACTGCCGCCGTTCGCCTCTGCCGCAGACTATGAAGCGATCCTCGCTGTGCTGCAAGAGCAAGGCGTCAGCGCCATCGACCTTGTCAAAGCGCTGTCCGCGCACACAAATGAAGATATTTATTACCGCACCGACCACCACTGGACGAGCCTTGGCGCCTACTACGCCTACGCCGCGTGGATGCAGGCCATCGACCGTCAGGATGAAATCATCCCGCAGGCAGACTGGACAAAAGAAACACTCTGCGAGGATTTCCGCGGCACGACCTGGAACAAAGTTCCGCTGCGCGGCGTTCCGGCAGACAGCATCACCGCCTGGTATCTGCACGCGGACCGCAAGGTCAGCTATAATGACGGTCAGATGCAGGACAGCAGCCTCTATACACGCAAATATCTCAGCGGCAGCGACCAGTATGCGGTCTTTCTCAACTCCAATCAGGCGGAAACCGTCATTCAGGGCAGCGGCGCGGCAGGCAGCGGCAAACTCCTGCTGATCAAAGATTCCTACGGCAACACCTTCGCGCAGTTTCCGAGCGAACAGTTCGAGGAGGTACGCGTATTGGATCTGCGTTTCTGGCGCGGCGATCTCATGGATTACGCAAAACAAAACGGCATCACCGACCTTCTGGTCCTCTACGGAACGCAGAACTTTGTCAGTGACACCGTCTTATCTCTTTTCTGTTCGTAAGCTATGCAGTTTTCTTGCCTGCCTTGGCGGCCACCAGCCCGATCACCGTACCGATCGCGCCCGGCACGATCCAGCCCAGGCCCAGTGAATAGAACGGCAGCCAAGTTCCGACCCATTCCACGACGCCCTGTGCAAGTCCCGCGACCTTGAGCAGGTCAAACACTGCCGCGACCATGGTGAACCCGATCGCGCAGACAAAGACCGGACGCGCGTAGCTGAAATATTTTCCGAAGATATTGAGCAGGATCAGCACGATCGCCAGCGGGTACAGGAAGTACAGCACCGGCGCCGAGAACGAAATGATCTTCGACAGGCCGATGTTGGACACCAGCAGCGAAAACGCCGTAAACACGATCGCCCAGCTGCGATAACTCAGGGAATGCGGGAAAATCTCGCTGAACGTATCCGCGCAGGCCGTTACCAGACCGAGTGCCGTCTTCATGCAGCAGAAAGTTACCGTCAGCGCCAGCACGATCATGCCTGCCTTGCCGAGATAATGCTGCGCGATGATGGCAAACGCATTGCCGCCGTTAAAAGACGATTCGCCCAGCTGATCCGCGTACAGACCGTAGCTCTGCGCGCCGACGACCGCGATCAGCGCATAGATCACCGTCATCAGGATCATGCTGAAAACGCCGGACTTGATGGTATTCGCCGCGATCGCGCCCGGTTCTTTCACGCCCATTTCTTTGATCACATTGATGACAATGATGCCGAACGCCAGAGACGCCAACGCATCCAGTGTGTCATAGCCCTGAAGGAAGCCTGTGGAAAACGCGTTTTCCGCATAAGCGCCGCTCGTCGGCACAGAAGCCACGCTCTGGACCGGGTTGACAAGTGCCGCGACCACCAGGATCCCCAGACAGACCAGGAAGATCGGATTCAGATATTTTCCGATGGAATTCATGATATTGTTCGGACGCAGCGCGAAGAACAGCACCGCCGCGAAGAACAGCGTGGTAAAAATCGCCTGCGGCACCGTATGACTGCCGCTGACAAGCGGCGCAATCCCCATGGTGAACGAGGTTGCCGCGCATCTTGGAATCGCGAAGAACGGTCCGATCGTCAGATAGAGCGCGCAGGTAAAGAAATAGCTGTACCATTTGGCGACTCTGCCGGACATCTGCATCAAACCGCTGCTGCGGGAGACGCCGAGCGCCACAATACCCAAAAGCGGCATGCCGACCGCTGTGATGAGCATGCCGAGCAGCGCAGGCACCAGACTTTCACCGGCTTTCGCGCCTAAGATGATCGGGAAAATCAAGTTGCCCGCACCGAAGAACATGCCGAACAGCATGGACGCGAGCAGCGTGTATTGTTTTCCTGTAAGTTTCTGATTCATGTTGTTTCCTCTTTCGTTTTTTCTGTCATGCCGCAGGATCCCTGCACATTGATCGTAGAATTTTATAGAATTTAATTTTACCATAAAACTGCAGAATCGTAAAGACATTCCGGAATATTCGGAAAATTTCAGGGCATTTGCAGATACCGGATGCGTGAAACGCCCGGGACGTGCGAGACGCATGAGACAGGCTTGTGGAACGCGCGCGTGTACCGATTGTGCGAAACGCCCGGGACGCCTCAGTCGGTCAGCCCGTTGGAAAAAAACAAAACATCATGCCAAAAACGCAAGAACGGCCCCAAAACCCATGTCGAAAGAAGTCGAATCGGGATGGCCGTTGCGTTTTTGAAAGGCTCCTTTTTATTTACGCAAGGAATTTTACATCATCTGGAAAAAACCTTGCGTTTTTGAAATTCGAAGTAAAAATTACGCAACATTCCTGATTTTTCGCATGCAAACAAGGACTTATACAGGAAAATCTTGCGTTTTTAGAGTAAGGTTTGCGAAAAATCTAATTCGGCGGAATGTGGAGTTTACAAAGGATCCACCGCGCGGCGCTTTCTCCGTGTTCGGAGTCCTTTCAATTCCGGGCTGACGCAAGCATGCAGCAGCACTCACCGCTCATATACCGCGTCTTCCGTGAAAACTTTCTGCATCGGTCGGTCCCACGGCGCGGACGGGATCCGCTCCGCTTTCTGCGCTTCAAAGGCCACCGCGATGATCTTTGCCTTGCTGCATCCGGTCAGATAGCGGTCGTAATATCCGCCGCCCATGCCGATCCGGCTGCAGGCTTCGTCAAAAGCCGTGCACGGGCAGATGACCAGATCGATCTTTTCCGGCGGCATCTCGCCGGATCTTTCGCGCACCGGCTCTGTGATGCCGTAATGTCCGCGCATCCAAGCGTCTGCGCCCTGCGGTTCCAGTGCGATCATTTCGGTCCGGCTTACGCACAGCGGATAAGCAAGGTGTTTTTCCTTGGATGCTTCTGCCGTTTCCAAAGCATCCAGCCGTACCTCGCCGCCGATCGCCTTGTAGAGCAGGATCACCTCAGCCGCGCGGAATTCTTCCGACGCCAGGATCTTCCGCACGATCGCCGCGGACTTCTCACTCCGCTCTTCCGCAGACAGAGCCTCTCTTCCGGCGATGCCGGCCTTTCGCAGTGTTTTCACGACCTGAGGGTCTGATCCAAAAGTCTTTTCCATTCTTTCCTCGCTTTCCGCACAACCTGCCCTTCACGCAAGCCGCTCTCCATTTAGTTACGCGAAACGAAGCGGTGCAGCAGCGGCAGAAGCAAGCCGCCGACCGAATTTCCAGCGGTCATGACGAGCACATAGAGCAGCGTCTTCGCGCTCCACGCGCCGGCGGCGGAAAAATAATACATGTTCGCCACGCAGTGCTCAAAGCCGCAGAGGATGAATACCACCACGCCGAAGAACAGCGCCAGGTACTTGCCCAGTTCATGCGGATTCTGGCGGAAGCCGTCTACAGCGATAAAGATCAGGATGTTGCAGAAGATCGCGAGGATGAAAATGCTCAGAAGATCATCCGAAAGCTTTGTCTCACACAATCCCGCGGCTTTCTCCCGCAGGATCGGCGCGATCCGGGTCTGCAGCAGGATCTGCGCAGTCAGAAACGTTCCGGCCAGATTGCCGAGCCAGATGATCGGCAGATCCAGCGCATAGGCTCTGTCGTTTTCAAACAGATAACAGACTCTGCCGGTGTAGAGTGCCAAACCTCTCGTGCAGACGCTGAACAGACCGACAGTGAACGCGAGCGCGCCGATGATCTTACTGTCGACCGAAAGAAATACCGTTCCGCCCAGAGAGATCGCCAGGCCCGCCATCATGCCGCTGATGAATATTTTAAGCTGTTTCATATCGTTCTTATACCTGCGCTTTCAGCCTGCGGAGCGCCGCTTCCGCCACATGCGATACCAGCACACTGGTCGTGACCGCTCCGACACCGCCCGGAACCGGCGTGATCGCTTCCACCAGCGGCTCCACCGCGTCAAAATCCACATCGCCGCAGAGCTTGCCCTTTTCTTCGTTCCAGCCGATACCGACGTCAATGACCGTTTGTCCCTCGCGAAAATATTCGCTTCCGATGGATTCCATCTTGCCGGCACAAACGATCACCAGATCGGCGTTCCGGACGATCTCCGGCATGTTTTCGGTCTTGGTATGGCAAATGGTCGGCGTCGCGTTCCTATGCATCAGCAGCATCGCTGCCGGTCTTCCGACGACCAGGCTCCTGCCGATCACGGCTGCGTTCTTGCCTTTGCATTCGATCTGATAATGATCGAGGATCTCCATGGCTGCCTGCGCGGTACATGGGCAGAACCCCTGCTGCGTATTTGTAAATACCCCGGCAAGCGAACCGTCCGTGCAGCCGTCCACATCCTTCTGCGGCGCCAGCATCCTGCGCGCTCTTTCACTGTCCAGCTGCTGCGGGAGCGGGCGGAACATCAAGATCCCATGGACCTGCGGGTCCTCGTTGAGCGCGGTCAGCTCCCGGTCAAAATCCTCCTGCGCGATATCCGCCGGCAAAACGACCGAGCGGACCGTCACGCCGACAGCCTCGCAGCGCTTCATCGCGCCCCTTTCGTAACTGATGTCATCCGCTCGTTCTCCGACACGCAGGATCGCCAGCATCGGCACAACACCCGCCGCTTTCAGTTCTTCGACCTGTCGTATCGTCCTCTCATTGATCGCCTTTGCAGCTTCGCTGCCCTTCAAAATCTTTGCCATTCCTTCAACCTCTATCTATCTTCTGCTTGTTTTGTTCTTAGAAACATCCTTATCATTGTCTCTGATTTTCAGCGGCTTGTCAAGCGAAAATACAAAAGCTGCGGCGCAGATCTTCCTGCGGTTTTGCGTCTTCCTACGCTGCCAGATGCTTGCTCACGATCTTTTTGCCGATGGCAGCGCCGGCAAAGGCTGCAGCGATGACTGCTGCCAGCAATGCCGCGGATACCCAGGACTGGAGGATCTCCGAAGCCGCGAGGATATTGTCCTGTCTGCCGTCACTGACCATCTGGTCCGCCCATCGCCTTTGCCGCGATCGCATAAGGAAAGATCGTGCTGCCGATCGACGCCAGTACCTGATTGATCCCATAGCCTGCGGTCAGCGCCTTGGCATTGCCGTATCCGCCTTTCCACAGTAGCGCTTCCGCGATCACGCCGGATAGGATGAATAATACGATATACGGCAGATAACCGCCCATGATGCCGCGGACGACACTGTAAAGGAGGATGGCGCCCGGCTTCTTCACCTTTGTGCCGATCATAAAGTAGATGACCCCCTCTAAAAGCGCGAAAAAGACCGGCATCAGGATGATGGTCACCGGGGTCGCGTAAAGCAGCGAGCTGGCAAAAAAGATCACCACGTTGATCAGCACCGTTTTTTCCTTCTGCATTTCGCGGATCAAGGCGGCGCAGGTTTCCAGACTCTCCGCGTCCTGCCCCGCCGTCGGCTCATCCAATACCACGATCGGCTTTTCCGAAAGACAGGCGGTCATCAGCGTCAGCTTCTGCATCTGGCCGCCGGACAGCGAAAACGGATGCCGCTGCCGGCATTCCCACATATCCGCGCTTTTTAAGAGTGTTTCCACCCGTTCCGAAAACGTCGGCGTCACGGTATGTCCGTACTGCAGTTCGTGCAGCACCGAATCGGTAAAAAACTGGAACTCCGCTTCCTGCATGATGAACATCACCTGCTCCTGCAGCTTTTTCGGTGTCTGCGGTCTGCCATCCAGCAAGACCGCGCCGCCGGACGGCTTGTACAGACCTGCCAAGAGCTTTCCGGCCGTCGTTTTGCCGCAGCCGTTCGCCCCGATCAGCCCCACGACCTCATGCCTGCGGGCAGCGAAGCGCACCCCCGCGAGCAGCGGAGGCGTCTGCTTCCCTGCCCGTTTTGCCCCGCCGCGTGCTCCGTAAGCAAACCGCAGGTCCTCTGCCGCAAGCATCACCGGCTCTTTTGCCTCTTGGCTCTGTGCTTTCGTTTCCGCGGCGCGCACCGCTTCCGGCACGACGATCTTCCCCAGGTCGAGCGTGCGCAGGGATAAACCTTGAAGCTGCGCCTGCGTGAAATCCGCGACCTCCTCCGCTGTGTATCTGCCGCGGATCCTGCCGTGCTCCATCACCCAAAACTCATCAGCGACCCCGGTGAGATAATACAGCCGGTGCTCACTGAGCAGCAGTGTTTTGCCCTGCTGCTTCAGCGCGAGCAGGATCTCCCGCAGCTGCCGTGTGGCCGCAAAATCCAGATTCGCGGTCGGTTCATCCAATAGGAAGATCTCGGTATCCATCGTCCAGGCGGCGAGGATGGAGATCAGCTGCCGCTCCCCGCCGGAAAGCTCATAGACATTGCGGTCCTGCAGATGCTCCAGATGGAACACCCGGAAGGCTTCGTCCACACGCCGGCGGATCTTTTCCTGCGGGACGCCGTGATTTTCCAATCCGAACGCCACCTCGCCGGAACTGTTGACCGTAAAGAACTGACTGCGCGGATCCTGAAAAACCGACGCCGCCAGTTCGCCGATCTCGCCGATGCTCAGATCGGCGTTTTCCTGACCGGCGAGCCTGCAGAACCCTTTCCGCTCGCCCTCATAAAACTGCGGGATCAGCCCATTGACGCAGCGCAGCAGCGTCGATTTCCCGCAGCCGCTGCTCCCGCAGAGCACCACGCAGCGGCCCTTCGCCACCGCGCCGCTGACCTGCTGCAGCGCAGCGCGCTGTTCCTCCGCGTATTGAAATCCTAGTTCAAACTCTATCATGATCGATCGGTTTCTCCCCTCCTGTTTTCTTTCTTTCTCTGCTGCTTTTCCGTTTCCGTGTTTCGCCGTGCTCGTTCACAGATCTCGTCCGCACGCGCACTTCGGCCTGTCTTGCAGTTAGCATTGTCTAACCATCGGGCGCGAAAAAGGGCGGCCGATCCCGCCCTGCTTTTCTTTTTTCTCGCGGTATGTCAGATCAGGCTCTCGCAGAGCTGCCTCCATCCGGCGTCAAAGAACGCCGTCATCGTGTGCAGGCAGTCCAGCATTTCCTGCTCCTTCAGACCGGCGTTCAGCAGCTGCCGGAAATACCAGAACTGCGATTCCATCAACAGCCGAATCGCGTGCGCATTCGGCTTTTTTCCGTAGACCTGTTCAAAAAATTCCACCGTCTGTTCGGTTTTTACACGCATCATCTCCCGCAGCGCAGCCTCTGCCGAACTTCCGTCGCTGCGGCAGAAAAACAAGGTGCAGTCCGCGCTATGCTCCGTCAAAAGATCGAAATAGATCTTTTCCTCAAACGCGATCGCCTGCAGCAGATCTTCCGTCCTGCCGCTCTGCCGCGCCCGTTCATACTCCGCTGCTGCCGGTGCAGACTTCTGCTCCAGGACCGCAAAAAAATCCTGCAGCAGACTTACAAACAAAGCGTCCTTGTTCTTATAGCGGGTATAAATGGCGCCGGTCGTCACTTCCGCCCGCTCCGCGATCTTGTGCAGCGAGGCTTTTTCATAGCCGTAGGCAAGGAATTCCTCGTAAGCGGCCCTGACGATGCCGTCATCCAGTGCGTGGTTTCTGTTCGTCAATGTTTTCTCCTTTTTCAGTCCCAAAATCAATAATGCCGTTATCAATAACGGCATTATTATACAACGATCCGTTTTCGATTGCAAGCCGGAATCGAAAAAAATCCCGCAAAAATCACAAAAACCCACAGTCTGCGTTTCCGCGTTCTGTGAGTTTTCGTTCTGTCTTGCGATCAAATGACTCCCGGTTTCAGACGCTGCCTTTTTTCTTGTAGCCGCAGTCGCAGTACGGTCCGCCGGAAGCGAGGGTGTATTCCCGCACAAAGATACTGGCTCCGCCCGCCTCGCTCATCGTGTAGTCCAGACGGCACAGGGCAGGCGTCAGATCATACAGACCCAGATCCTGCATCAGTCTGCAGATGCCGCAGGTGAAAAAACGTGCCTCGTAGCCGCTGCCGTCCGGGTATTCAAACAGTTCCATGTTCCAGGAGTACGGGTTGCGGTCCGCAGCTTTGAGCTTTGCGGTTTCCCGCATTCCCTGCAGATCCTTGTCCGTGAACTTGTTCTTGCCGCTCTTCCGGCAGAACCACTTCATCGGCTCCGTCATCATCGCCTGCGCGTAATAAGTCGTCAGGCGCTCGACATCCGGCCGCTGCGGCATGGAAAGGATAAACGCCCCGAGCAGCGCGCAGTTGACCACGTTCATTTGGAAGAGGTCTTCCTTTTCAAATTCCGGCAGACCGCCGATGATCTCTTTGTATTTCGGTTTGGCCTTTTCCGTGATTGCCTTCGCCGTTTCCGCGTCGTAGCCGAACACTGCCGTCAGCTGCCGCCGGAAAGACTTTGCGAACAGCAGCCACATGCCCATCGGCATTCCCATATATTTCATATCGATCTCTCCTTATTTTCTGCACTTATTTTAGCACAGAGCCGTCCGCCCTGCAAGAAAGGACCTCAAAAAGTCCCAACCCAAGGGCCGCAAAAGAAAAACCCTCGGGATCTTTGTGATCCCAAGGGTATGGTGGTGGACGATGAGGGATTCGAACCCTTGACCTCCGCGTTGCGAACGCGGCGCTCTCCCAGCTGAGCTAATCGCCCTTAACGGTCTTATCATAGCACAGCGGCGCGGCATATGCAAGGGGGGCGGCGAATTTTATCCCTTGTTTTTTGAAAAAATTTTTGCCGGATCTGACACGCGGCCTTATTCCGGCCTTGCCGCAACATATTTCTGCTTTTTTGTTTTCATTGACCTTTTTCTTTGCGGATGCTATGATAGAGGCAGAAACAAGCCCTGGGAGGATTTTGATATGATTTATTTTAGAAGCGACTACAGTCTCGGCGCGCATCCGAAGGTCATGGACGCGCTGCAGGCTACAAATCTGGAACACACCGACGGTTACGCCGAGGACCGTTTTTCCTACGCGTGTGCCGACATGATCCGTGAAATGATCGGAAAGCCCGACGCGCACATTCATTTTATGGTAGGCGGTACGCCGACCAACACCATTACCATCGCCTCGGCGCTGCGCCCGTACGAGGGCGTCATTTCCCCTAGCACCGGTCATATCTATGTCCATGAGACCGGATCGATCGAAATGCACGGACACCGCGTTTTTGCGGCTCCGACCGAAGACGGCAAGCTGACCCCGGCAGCGATCGAGCAGATGCTGCTGCACCACGAAGACGAGCACACGGTCATCCCCAAAATGGTCTACATCACGCACCCGACCGAAAACGGCGGCGTTTACACAAAAGCGGAGCTTACCGCGCTCCACGACTGCTGCAAAGAACACGACCTTTACTTCTATATTGACGGCGCGCGCCTTGGTACCGCCCTCACCTGGCCCGGCAACGACGTGGAACTGACGGATCTGGCGGAGCTCGCGGACGCTTTCTACATCGGCGGCACGAAGCTCGGCGCCCTGTTCGGCGAAGCGCTGGTCATCCTCAACGATAAGATCAACGATCATTTCCGCTATATGGTAAAACGCGCCTGCGCGCTGCTGGCAAAAGGCCGGCTGATCGCGGTACAGCTGCAGGCCCTGCTGGAAGGCGGCAAGGATTCCCTGTATTACGAACTGGCGCGCCACGAAAACGAACTGGCGATCAAGCTCGCCAAAGGCGTCACCGACGCCGGATACAAGCTCTGGATCCCGCACCAGACCAATCAGGTCTTCGTCATCATGCCGAATGAAAAGATCGCGGAGCTGGAAAAGAACTTTTTCTTCTACACCTGGTGTCCTTACGACGATCATCAGTCCGTGATCCGTCTGGTCACGAACTGGGGCAGCACGGAGGACGAAGTCGACGCCCTGCTCAAAGCGCTGTAAGGCCGGACGCCAAGCACGGCCTGCGGCCTGCGCAGCTGTGGTCTGCACGGCCCCGGCCCGCACATCCGCGCATTTCAAACACATATTTCAATCGTACATTCCAAAAAACGATAAGACCCGCACAGGCTTCCTTTCCGATCCCGGCGCAAGCCGGATGCATCGCGGAGCAACCCTGTGCGGGCCTTTTACATTCTTTTCGTTTTGATCTTTCGAACTTGAATTTCGAACTTAAAAGTTCAGGATGCGGATCCCACCGATCAGCGGCAGCGGTTTTTCCTCGCCTTGGATCGCGCTGACAAGTCCCATCACCCAAAAGACAAACAGCGTCAGATAGCCGGCCACCAACGCGATCCAGCCCAAGATCGGGATGAAGGCCAAGATCTTAGCCACGATCCCCCATACCACATTGGCCAGAAACAGCACCAGCGACTGGTTCAGATGAAAGCCGGATTCTGTTCTGGTGCCGCAGGCAAATGCCAGCACCCAGCCGACGATCGTGATATACGCAACAATATCGGTTCCCTTTTTTGTCATTGTCTTACCCCTTTTCCTTTTGTAATATCATTCTATGCACATTGCGGACAGCTTGCAGTCTGCCGCCGGCGATCTTGTTATTTTATGATCCATTTGCGGCCCGGTTTGACGTGCGGATCCGGCACGATCTGCTCCGGCGGCTGTTCCAGCAGCTCCGGATTCTTAAAGAACCGATTGATCTCCCGGAAGCAGCGTCCGTAGTAATGCCCGTTGGCAATGCGCTCATCCGTCACGATCCCCAGCTCCATGATCTTTTTCTCGGTAAAAGTCTCGCCGTTCGGCACCGCGCGTTTCATCGGCTGTCCCATGGAAACAAACACGCTGGTCGTGCCGAACTCATACAGATGGTGATAAATGGCGTTTGTGCGGATGGATGCCAGGTTGGTCACAAACAGCGATGTATGGAACGGGCTCGCGTCCACCACCGAAAACGGCAGGGTGAAAAAGTGATCCAGGAGTTTCAGGATATCGACCGCCAGCGTTACCAAAAGCGGTATCCGCAGCAGGCGCGCCATCAGTTTGTCCAGAGAATTCTCCGCATCCGGATTCTGGATCTTTTCGATGGCCTCCTGTACCTTGTTGTTCACCTCAAAAATAGTGTCGTCCAGATTGAAATACAGCTTGGTGACCGTATCGCTCTCCTTGCCCGGCGTCAGCGTTACAAACGAAACGCAGAAATGATTGCGGGCGTAGATCTTTTTGTTCATGCAGAAGCGGTTCAGATACGGATTCTGCGAAACCGCCCGCAGGTAGCCTGCGATGATCACACTCATATGGCTCATACTGATCCCTTTTTTTCTGCATTTGCGGATATAATCCTGGATCAGGTCAAGGTCGATCTCCACTTTGATCTGGTTCGATGCATCATAACGCTTAGGCATGATGTGCGGGACCAGTTCATACATGGCGTCATTGCCTCGTACCCGATTGCCGTCACTTCTATACATTCAATTTCTCCTTTGGTGCTTTCGTGCTTTGATCCTTTTGGTCTCCCGAAAATCCATTTGCCGAAAGTCTCTCAAAGATGATCTCTCGGAGACCGATTCCCGGAAGTCTATACACAAAATATTAAGATTTTGCTAATACTTATAGGATCATTATAGCGCACCTTTAGGGAAAACACAAGGTCTTTGGACAGATTGTCAGAATTGTCCCAACTTTAAGCCGCCGTAATAGTGCTTTTATGTTCTTTTACTATTCAAAAATTCAACCAGCTCATAGACTGTCGTTACCGGATTACTATCCCGGCAGATCACAGCCACCTGATCCCTGGTTAATCGCTCCACTCGTTCTTTTGCATGCTGAATAGCCTCCAACTGATGTTCCTGCAATTCTTCAAAAACATCCACACTTTTTTCATAGTTCTCCAGATACCTCTTGCTTTTCAAGATGCCAATTACCGCAGCGGAATCTTTCAAATATCCATTCCGGTTTTCAAAATGGAGCAGATACCAATATTCAAATGCCGGATTGGAATATACGATTTTGTACCCATGTTTCTCTGCATAGGAAATTGCGGCTTGAAGCTCAGAGTCTTTATTATCGTCACAGTCGAATACACACCAAAGCTGATCTCCGTCTTTCGGATAATAATCTGCTTGCGAAATCAAAGTTTTTGCGTGTTTCACCAAATGTTCTGCCTCTTTATGTTTCGATGAAATTGGGATAATATCCACCAGGCAGTTTCGTGAACGAAAATGTTTAAAATAAAGTGTCTCTGTTTCTTTACCTTCGCAGATGATATAAATAATCGGTTTACGCTTGCGCCGCTTGACTTTGTTCGGATCGTACTCTTTTCGCAGCTTACTCATTAGGCGTCACCTCTGATAAAGGGGATCGCGCCAAACCGTCCCTTAAGATAACCCTTACGCACATTTTCCCCTTTTCTTGGTGAAAACGATGCCAGCGAGTAAAGCTCTGTTGCACAAGTCTCATCATTCTTTTCAGCAAACCAAATTTGATCTCTACGAAAGAAATTCAGATCAAGCAGCATTGCGTCATGTGTTGTGAAAATCAACTGCGCTCCCTTTGTATTGATGTTCTTATCCTGCACCATTTCAATCAATCTTCTGGTCAAGAGAGGATGCAGGCTATCTTCAATTTCATCAACAACTAAAAGTGCGCCGTTTTCAAGCGCCTGCAGCCATCCTCCAATGCGGGCAAAAAAGTGTTGTGTACCAATAGATTCTTGCTCCATGAAAAGTTGGAAGTATTCTGTTGTACCATCCTCGTTAATAATCCGATGTGTTGTCGTAATAACCGGGACTTTATCTGAACCATTCTTGATTGCAACATCGGTAATTCCAAGATCTGCAATCAGCAATTCTTTTAAGATTCGGGCTTTCTTATCGTCACCGCTGGCAATCTGAGCAACCGTTTCTGATGTAACCGGTTCCTCGTCCATCAGGAAAGTTAGCTTTTCCAGGAACCACCGATAAGCATTTTCCGTCTGGGGCAGATTCCAGTCATTAGAGGACACCAGATAAAGCTTATTGTCTGGTGTTCGGTTGCTCAGAGTTACTTGCTCATTTACATTTTCTCGGAACTCGTACACACCATTTTCTCTTGAAAAAATTAAAGCTTCACGGCCATTCGGCCAATGGTAAAGATATTCCTTGTAAATTTTCTTTGCATCAAAAGAGAAACCGTATGTGTAACGAACTCCATGAAAAATAAATACCATCTCGAAAGAAGTCGGTCCTTTTGTTCCTCCAAACGGCTCCCAAGGCAGTTTTTGTCCCTTAGAAACTTTTGCTGCATTTCCTCCGATCATTTCTTTCATCGTCATCATTGCGTGTAATACGTTACTTTTTCCGGCTGCATTAGCACCGTAAATCGCAAGTACAGGCAACAATACCTTTTTTTCGTCTGGATGAAGCAGATATTCTTCAAATGACTTATCTTTGGATGCTGCAAAACTGATTACGGCACTGTTCTTTATTGACCTGTGATTTTCAACTGTAAATTGAATCAACATAACAGAATACCTCCATTCTCAGTATTCGTATTTTCAATCACTATTATAACGGTTAAAAATGCTTTAGTCAATATTTGTTGATTGTTTTTGCAAATTTTATGCAAAATTTGTAGTTAATTTTTTTATCATGCCTTTTTATTAAAAAAATAACCGATCATGGAACGTTTAAAAAAATCAATACTCTCCTTTTAGCAAGAGTGAGAAGCTGCAGCTCAGTCATGTAATCAACCGCGATTCCCTGTAAGCAAAAAGAACCCATCCGTCGCGATGTGCCAATGGGTTCTCTCGTTCTTATTTCCTTCTATTCGATTGCAGCATTTTTTTACTAAATTTACTTACAAACAATAGATTTTGCTGCAGACCAACTTCCGTATACCTTCTTTCCATTGTGGTCGATAGCATACTCGCGCACTTTTACATAGTACTTTTTCCCATAGGTCAATCTCGTGATTTTCTTTGACGATGTATCCCAACCGTTTGCATAGTAGTTCTTCTTACCTTTTGTAAACTTTGCGTTTGTTGCTACCTGCACATGATACCCTGCGCCTGTTGATGTTTTCCAAGACGCCTTTATATATCTTGAACCGGTTGATAGCTTAAGCCCTGCTGTCTTAAGAGGTTTCGTAACAAACTCGACATAAGTTTCACCTGCGTTCTGTCCTACAAGTTCAGGACGGATTTTCGTGTAATTATATAATGTTCCCGGAGTTAAGTTATCTCTTGTGTAGGAGAGTGTGTCCGCAGACACCTCCTCAATATGATCTGTAATAATAGAATAACCTACTGCTCCGTCAAACTTGTCCCATGAAATCGTTGCATATGTAGTACCACTTTCTACTTTTACACCTTTAATAAAGTTGCTTGCAACATTAAGCGCAACTTTCTTTGTGTTTCCGCTTTCGCCGCAAAAATTAAGGTGGTAAGTTCCGAGAGTAAATCCATCGACGTTGGATACTTTAACGGCATTGCACGAGCCGATGACCTGTTTATACTCACGCCTATTAAATTCATCAAATCGACATGCCTTGAAATACCTTCCATCCGTGTCTTCATCACATCCTGTAAACTTATATGTTCCTTCTCCTGCTACAGAGTATACAAAATATTTATCTCCTTCCGGAAGATTTACATAAATTTCATTATTTCGTTTCAGCATACCAACAGATGAGTCCGTACCATTTGCTACATATTTCCCATTATTTTTATAAGTGGATAATTCATGCAGACCTTCAGATTTCTCTTTGTAGTTTGGCTTGAGAGTAAAAGATCTGCTGTAAGATACACCGTCGTACGTCCAATTGTACGTTATGTCGAAGCTCTCCGGAATATTGTCTGTATACCCATAGAACGCAGTATCACTGAAGTCGATCTGCGCAAATGCGCAGTCAATATCTCTTAAATAAAACAAAATCCCTTGATCGTCTACTTTCGATGCATAGTGGAATAGCCCGGAACTGCTGTCCACGGTAGAACTGCTCTTACCAAACAAGTTAAGAGTTACAACCTTGTCATTATATTCATATTTTGCCTTGAATGCGGTGAGTTTTTTTCTGTCAAACAGTTCTTTCCCCGGGCCACAGCAAAAGCGATAAGCAGTTCCCATCTCACGGTCAATAATGATATCTCCGTCTCTGACAACGTCTCCACCATTGCCGGAAATCACATCACCTTTATTGATAGGCACAAACGCATCTGCTGCAAACGCGCTGCACGGCATACATGCTGTAAAAACTAAAATACAAAGTATTATGCAAAAAGATTTCTTCATTGTGCAAATCTCCTAAAAAAATTTTCGTTTTTATTTTGTGATTTTTACGGTTTTTTCTCCAACTTTGTTACCGTTTCCGTCAGTAATGATCATCTTGAATGTCCCTTGTTTTCCGTATTGTGGGTCGTTATAAAAAAAGGCACACCAGCTACTAGTTCCATCCTCCCACTTGAATTCCCATGAATCGGAATAATTACTGCCATCCGGAAAGAGTCCTTTATACTTAAGTTTTACCGCAGCACCTGGTTCGCCGCCGCTGAGTGTCACATGGAAATACCAGTCACTGTATTTGGATATAGATTTCATATCAGTGGTTTCATCATTTTCATCATCGTTCGCAATGATCGTAGCTTTCCAAGCATATACTTCTTTATAGATCTTCGCACTATCCTTATAGTTCTCAGCCTTTAACTTCTTGATATAAGTATAGAATGTAGAGCCTGCCCATTTATCCGTACGATCGTCTTCTTTATATGTGTTGATATATCCATACATCGCTTGATTTATCAATGCGTGTACCTTGTGCTTGTTTCCGCCTATTTTTAAATAATTTACTGCATTGTTATATTCTCCTTGGTTTAATAAAACACGTCCATACTTATAGCAAAGATCATAAAAGAATTCGGATTTCTTATCGTAATTTCGAATTTCAGTGTAGGCTTTATAGGCTTTCGTGTAAACCCCTGCATCATAGAATTTATGGGCCAGTCCTAAATTAATTTGATCCTGCAGGGCTTTCACTTCTTCCGTTTTCAGCAAATTATTTACAAAGGTATCCGCCTTATCATATTCTTTCTGCTCCAGATATTGCTCAGCGGCAGAAAGACCTGCCTCCTGCTTAAGATCCGCGGCATCTTTAAAGTTTCCTAACTCGCCAAATGCCGTATAGGCTGCTTCGTAATCCCCGGAAGCTGCCAGTTCAACAGCCTTGTTGTATTTTATTGTCGGAGCAACAAACTTCAAAGCAAATACGATACCAACTGCTAGCAAAAGCAGGATGATCATGATGATCTTTATAACTTTCTTTTCTTTTGCTTTCACCTTTTCCTGTTCAACCTGCAGGGTTTCCAGCAGATGCTTACAGGTTTCCGCCTTTTCGTCCGCATCCCGATAACCGGAGATCGCTCCCAATAAAGATGCTGCGGTTTCTGCGTTCTTGATCTTCAGTTTTATATCGCTGATCGATGGATTCGCAGCAGTCTGCATCGCAACACATACTTTTCGGTAAGTATCCGCGTTCTGAATTTCCGTTCCTTTTTCCGTGCATTCTTTTGCCAGAGACTCTGCATCCCGGTAATCCGAAATTGACATGAATTTTTGGGCCGCGAGGTTGTAATCTTCACTGCTTTCTGCGGATTCCATGAGCATTGCCGCAGCAGCATAAGCAGCATCAAGCTCTTCTGCTTTATTTCGTTCAACAATTTTATTGTTATATGCCGTCAGTCTTTCCGCAGTTTCTGCATCGGCAAATCGAATGGCCTTCTCATAATACGAGGATTCCGCCAACGGCTCCCTGCATTCACCCAATTCAGACTCAAAACGGACCTGTCGCTCGATCATTAATTTTCCGATATAGATCTTTGAATTTTTGGGCGCAATATTTAAGGCTTCCTCCAAACACGCATCCGCTTTTTGGTAATCTTCATCCTCGATTAAAAGCAATGCACGTTCAATATAGCCATCTGCATTTGCCCTGTAGTTCATCGTATCCGACGCAGCCATGGATACTTGTTTTTCCTCTGGCTGTACGATCTTCTTGATGCCGCGGATCAGGTCCTGCATAAAGCCGAGCTTACTCATATCCTGCGCCTGCAGGTGTGAAAATTCTTCCGGAAGGTCATACGGATCCATATCGCGGTATGCCGGGATCAGCATTTTTTTCGCGCCGTTTCGAATGAGCGCAAGATATCTGCTCCATTCGTTCTTTACCCATACGGCATTGAAGTATTCCGGTTTCGTACCGATGACGACCATGACCTTTGCGGAATTTAAAGCCGCGAATATGTACGGTTCGTAAGCCGTTCCGAGTTTATCTTCCAGTGTGATCCGGCTGAAGAACACCTTGAAACCTTCCTGCGTCAGCTGATGATAGAGGTCATTTGCGAGCACGCTGTCCTGCGTTCTTCTGCCGTTGTGATCGGTTTCCTTGTAGCAGATGAAAACATCGAACGGTTCTTCCTTTTGTGAAATCGCAAGGATCCCCTTTTGGATCTCATTGATCGTCTTTGCTTCTTCCTCGTAGATGGCTTTCTGTCCGGGGTCTGCGTATTTGAGCGCCGATTTGTAGTTATCATCATCGAATATGGATGTAAACTGCGCGCGGTTTACCGTCGGCACTCTCTTGTGCGTTGCCGGATCTTCCACATATTCGATCCCGTATCGGCAAAGCACGAGCGACCAATATGCTTCCGCGTCCGTGCTGTCCGCATTGAGGATCTGCTCATAGATCCCCATTGCCTTATCGTAATCGTTGTTCCTTCTGAAATGATTTGCTCTGTCGTATAAGTTTGCTTTTTTGTCATCGTCAAGGCGCGGAAGCGTTTGCTTCGTTCCGCACGAGTCGCAGATGCCTACGGTATCGCCCGGATTGAATTCGATCGTGCCGCCGCACATTTTACATTTGAATATTGCCATCTATCATTGCCTCCTGTGCATATTCTTTATTGTCCTTCATGCTTTCATGTATAAGCTTTTTTACTTTCTCTAATCGTTCATCTCTTATAATCTGCGGCAAAAGGCACGCCACTGTATTCTCAGCATTTTGCGGTGTATCAGCTATACTCCTTATATTTTCCAATATTTCCTTCCTATTTCTGTTCACTAGATCCATTTTAATGTATAGTTCACTTTCTTTAATGCTTTTTAGTTTTTCATTTGCTCTGGCGTAAACTTGTGGATGTTTCGTTTTCAAACCATCTTTCGATAGTTCAGGTGCCAACATCAATTTCATTCGCTTCGCTTGTTCTCTTGTAAAATTAACGATTATTTTTTTATATGGTATCGAAGTTTTGTTTTTAAAGAGGATGCGAAACTCTCTTTCATATTCCCACGGATAATCTTTAATAAAAAAATTCTCTTTTTCAAAGGATTGAAGGTCCTCCAACCGGAACCATTCAGATCGATAGCGGCTTTTAGTGCTTGTTGCTGCTTCCGCGTGTGATGTTTCGTAAAAGATCCATCCGTATTCTAAATCGAAGTCTCGATCGATAAGAAGTTCGTCTTGAATCTCTTTTCCATCTTCTGCATCACGACAGCCTTTCACGGTTGTAATTTTTTTAATGAACTTTTGCATTTCTCCGGGCGTAATTCCGATACTGGCACCGTTTCCGGACATGCCTGCATACAAATACCACATAGGGATTTTTTCTGTTTTGCTATTGCAAAAACAAAGTGCATGTATAAATTTCCCGCAATTGCGATGGCGTTCCGCTTCATGTAAATCATTCATTTGATCCAAATTACTGCAATGAAATGACAGACCGTCTATGATTTTATCCGCAGTTTCTAACGATGTATAATGCCAAAAATCGTATTTTGAAAAGTCTTTTGCCTGCGTATCAAGATCTCCGCTATTTTTCGATTTCATTTGCTTTGCATCTATTTTTATTTCACTCTTTGGCTTCATTTCATCACCTTGCACTTTTTATTTCTTTCTTCAACCAGCACCACCAGTTCGTCTGCAAGTTTCGGCATGTTTTCATTTTCTTCAATTAACGCAGTCTCAAACTCGTGGAATTTCAAGGTTATCTGGGATTCCAGCCCTGCAAGGGCTTCCACCGACATCGGATCGGAATACCGGACCGCTTCGTATACTTTCTTTGCGGCCTTTTTTGCTTCGTCTGTCTGTGCTTTTGCAAGCAGGCTTTCGGCGTCTGCCGTGAGCAGCTTGATAAATACGGTCTGTTCCTTGATACGCTTTCCGGTCTCCTGCACCAGATCCGCTGCTGCGCTTGCCTTGATGACCGCGATCGCCGTAAGTCCGAGGAGCAGCGCACACACGATGATCCCAACCCAATTCGGTACATTCGGGATTGCCATACATGCCGCGCCCGCGATGATCGAAAGGATCAGCGTTGTATAGCTGAGCGTGATCAGCGGCAGATTCAAGAAGAATTTTTCCGCATTGTCAGCTTTCATTGCAAGATTCGCGCAGACTAGCTGTCCGATCAGGGTAAGCATGATCAATGCATATCCAGACCAGAATGCACCGTCAAACTTGCTCACTCCGGCGATCTCATTCGGGACCGCAAACACGATCACGTTTAACAGGACGACCAGCACCGCCCATGCGATAAGATATTTTTTGAAAAGATTGTTCTTCTTCATTTTTTCTTCCTCATTTTCCGTTCATCATACTACAATTTTGCTCCGCATTCCGGGCAGAATTTTCCTTTCGGAACCGTTTTGCCGCAGGACGGACAAATGACTTCATCCTTTTGCTTTTGAGCTTCGATCTTACTGCCGCATTCCGGACAGAATTTCGAGCCTGCCGGGATGTTTGCGCCGCATGCCGGGCAGCTTGTCGCTGCCGGAGCCGGCATATCTGTATTCGCGCCGAGATTTCCGAACAGGTCGCCCATCTGACCGCCGAAAAGTCCTGCCGCTTTCAGTCCGATGCCAAGACCGACGATATCACTCACGGCAGAGCCGCCTGCACCGCCGTTTCCGCCCATATTGCCGATCCCTTCCGCATAAGCCTTCTGGACTTCGGCTTGGATGATATCCTTCTGGTTATATCCTTGTGCACGCATGATCTCCGCCTCCGCAAAGCCGGTCGCTTTCTTCGCCATGGCTTCCGCCTGCGCTTCGATCACCGTTCTTTCCGCCTGCCTCTTTGCTACCTCGGTCTGGGTCTGCTGGCGTTCCAGCTCCGCCGCACGAGCCGCAGCGGTGATCTCTGCTTCGGCTTGCGCCTTTGTGGTCTTGATATCTCGTTCCGCCTGGATCATCCTCTGCTGCAGGGAAACTGCGTACAGTTCTCGGATCTTCCGGAAGTTCGGATCCTCCTCAGGCAGGACCACCGTCGTGAGGTAAAACTGCGGGATGGTGATGCCGAATTCTTCAAATTCCGGCAGGATCTTCCGATGCAGCTCTCTTCCGATCTCGTTCAGATGTTCGTCAACCTCAAGGATATTGATGTTTTGTGCTTTGATAACGGAAGATAATGTTGTTTTGACTGCCGTTGATACCACCGGACGGAAGGAATTTTGTATCGACTTGGTAAATTCCTTGCCTTCGCTTTCCCACGAAATACCGTTCATGGTGCCGACAAGCTTGATCAGAAGCTTCCGGCTGTCTGCGACCTGCATATTCATGGAACCGCTTGCGCCAAGTTCGAGCGGTACTCCGGAATTCGGGTCGATATAGCGAACCTTGGAATCGGTCCCCCATTTCAGTGCCATCTGTACGGTTTTGTTGATAAAATACACTTCACTGTGAAACGGCGTCTGATCTCCCGTCGCACGGCTGAGAAACTTTCCGATCTTGGGTATGCTCTCAGTCTCCAGCGTGTATCTTCCCGGCCCAAACAGGTCTAAGGCCTGCCCGTTCATAAAGAAAATAGCTTCCTGCGATTCATGTACGATCAGTTGTGTCAAACTGTTAAAGTCCTCGCATGGATGCTTCCAGATAAAGGTTGAATTATCTCCCTCGTACTTGATGACATCTGCAATCCGTGACATATTTTTTACCTCCGTTCTCAAGTAAAAAACCTGTTACTATGCAACGTGCATAGTAACAGGTTTCAGCTTACCATATTCAAATACATTTGTATGAAATCGATCTGTCGTATATCTTTTTTTATCTTATGTAGGAAGACGAAACGACTCATAAATTCACCTCAGCATCAACTGATTTCAATTTAGAGTATATACGAAAAATAGCGAAAAAGCAAGAACTATCTGTACTTCCTCATCATGTTGGAACTATGGTTTCACTTGAAAAAAGTGAAACCATAACAGCGATAGATCGCGCACAAATCTCCCACGAGCGTCTTGCGAAAATCCGGGGTGCATGGTAGAATGAAAAGGAAAAAGAGGGGGTGAAGATTTTGGCATTTTTTCATAAGAGATCACCTTGGGAAATCGAATGGGCCGACCTTGTGAAGCGCGAGGCGAAATTTGAAGCCAAGCGCAAAGAAGGGCCGACCTCCGTTCTGGTGCAGAAACTGGACCGGTTTGTCCCCGCGAAACTCAGCGGTACCCTGAACGCGGCTTTTTTGAAGGCGTTTGAGATCATCTTCGAAAAGGGCACCGGTGTGATCGAAAAAACTTACAACAAGGACAAACGGGAAACGGAGTTCAAGGTCAACACCTACGCGGCTCAGATTTCCGAAGATCGTAAAACCGTCCGAAATTTTACCAAGCAGGCAAAGTCCGCCAAGAGCCTGAACCTTGCGATCTCAAGCATTGAAGGCATCGGACTGGGATTCGTCGGCGCCGGGATCCCGGATATTCCGCTCTTCATTGCCATGGTGCTCAAAAGCGTTTACGAGATCGCGCTCAGCTACGGCTATGCTTACGATACCGATGAGGAAAAGATCTTTATCCTGAAGGTCATCGAAGCGGCGATGTGCGATGAAGAGGCGTTCCGTGAGAAGAACGAAGCGCTCAACGCGGACATCCGGCAGATCGTGTTGTCCGGGGACCGCATCGCGGAGGGCAGCTGGACGATCAGCAAGGCAGAGCAGATGAAAGCGACTTCCGCCTGCCTGTCACAGGAAATGATCTACACGAAATTCCTGCAGGGACAGTTTTTGATCGGCATTGCCGGCGGTGTTTTTGACCCCATCTATGTCAACCGCATCAGCGATTACGCGGTGCTCAAATATCGCCGTCGTTTCTTAGAAAGCAAAAGATCCGGCTTCACCGGCTGATCCTCGGCTCCCGGACGCCGCCGCGCATTTCGCGAGGTTTGCGCATGATCCGTGCGCTGCCGGCAAATGCTCCGCGGACCGCATGGGGAGTCCTGTCATCAGTAGTGGCACCCTTTTATATAAATACAATATAAAGGAACCTCACTATCATGAAAAAGAACAACTCTATCTTATTGCTTGATTTAACACAGGGCGCGATGATCGCCGCCTTGTATGTCGTTTTAACATTTATCGCGAATCTTGCGGGTCTTGCCAGCGGCGTGATTCAGGTCCGGCTGTCAGAAGCGCTGACGGTCCTGCCGGTGTTCACGGCCGCGGCGGTCCCGGGACTTGCGGTCGGCTGCGTGCTGGCAAATCTCCTGACCGGATGCGCGCTCTGGGATGTCGTGTTCGGCTCTCTGGCAACCCTGATCGGAGCCATCGGCACACGCCTGCTGCGCAAAAAAAATCCGATCCTGGCGGTCCTACCGCCGATCCTTTCCAATACCATCATCGTGCCGCTGGTCCTGCAGCAGGTCTACGGCGTAAGCGATGCCTATTGGTATTTAGCGATGACGGTCGGCGCGGGCGAGATCATCTCCTGCGGCATCCTCGGGGTCTTGCTCTGCAAGTCCCTAAAAAAGACAAAAATCTTCAATAAATAGAAGACCTGCCGCTCCGCGGCGCGGCGCCTGCTGCGATACGGCAAAAAAAGAGAAGACAGAGTTTTGATCTCCATGTCTTCTCTTTTTTATGTTTATGCTTTTTGCCCCGCTTTTCGTTCTTCGCGGCCCGTGGTTTCACACTGCCTGCCGCTCGGCTATTCCTCGCGGCCCAGGTACTTGCCGCTGTTTTTGTATTTTTTGAGCAGTTTCTCAAGCTGTTCGTTGCGTCCCTGCTCTTGTTCCCGTACCTTCTGTTCATACGGCGTCAGCTTGTCGATATCCTTGATATGCTTGCGCACCGGCTTCGGCACACAGGCAAAATAGATCAGCGGCGAGATCACCAAACAGTCCAAAAGCACCCATCCGACAAAGAGCGCCAATGCCGGCAGCGCCGACAGATTTTCTGCAAGACCGATCACCAGAACGCCGATCAGCCCCAAGAAAAACACGATGCTCGTCGCATAGTACCGTTCAAGTTTGCGGATCACCCCGCTCAGGGCCTCATCAAACCAAGTCTGCCGCAGACTTTTGATCACATATTTCGCGCCGCGGAACTGTACGTTGGCCAGATAAACGCAGGCTTTGAAGTCGTCGAAGGTCGCCTTTTCGCTCGGGATCTCTACCGGGAAAAGTTCTTCTTCCATGCCGCTGTAAAAGATCTGCGCGCGTACGGTCACGCCCTCGCCCATGATGCTGTATTGCGCGGTTTCGCCCATTTCATATTCGAGGACAAACAGCTGGCCCGGCTGCACCATCTGCGTTTTTTCGCCGGTGCTGACCAAAAGATAGCCCTCTTTGCAGTACAGCGCGTGCGTGCAGAGCGGAAGCTCGGTTTCCTCGCTCGAGCTGAACATCTGCTTTTCGTTCTGCGGACGGATCACGTCCAAGAAGCCCCGATTGCCTTTGCGGACCATCAGGTTGAAATCCGTGATCTTGCCGAAGCTCTTGGTCTTCCACGCGCCGTCAAAGCTGTCCTGTTCCAGTTTTTTGAGCTTTGCGACTCGTTCTCCGTTATATTCCAGGACCACTTCGCCGTCGAGCACCATCAGCACGCGGTCATAATCCGGGAGTCTGGTAAAATCGGATTCTTCCAAGTCCACCGTGGCCGAGCTGAGCCGCCAGATGAAGTCCCGGTCGATATATTTCTGCCCTTTCGGATAGATGGCCAGCTCCTTCGTCTTGCCGCCCGACCAGTTGCTGATGCTGTAGTTTTCTTCTTTATAAAGGTATGTTTTCATATGAGTTCTCCAACACTGGTTATTTTGCTGTTACATTCATTGCCTTGCTCCAAGCGCCATAGGAACGGCCGCTCTTTGTATCGCGGAAAGACCGAACCTTAACGTAGTATTTCGTACCGCTTTTTGCTTCTTTAAACGCCAAGGAAGTATCTTTTCCCGTGCCTAACGTAAAGCGGAATGTTTTTGCAGCATCGAAGTCCTCGGCTTCGCTGATGAGCAGCTGATAACCGCTCGCCAGCTTCTGCGCCTTCCATTTCAGGACCAGTTCGCCCTTTTTTTCGGATACTGCGGAGGAAAGCATCATTTTTTTCGGCGCGATCCGAAAATAAAGGGTTGTTTCGCCTTCAAACTTTCCATTTGCCTTTGGTCCGGCTTTTACGATCACTTTGGCGATTCCCGGTTTCGTGTTGTTTACATATTTTACTGTAATAAGTCCCTGCTTTACCAGATCTGCCTGTTTCTTCGTTCCGATCTTGATCTGCGGCTTTTTCGCCTTGCCGTTGTAGGTCGCCTTGGTGTAGGAAAGCTTGATCAACTTTGAGTCAAGCCGCGGCGAGTCGCTCGCCGGATATTTTCCCGCGAAGCTTACTGCAATCGCAGCACCGTCCGGGACATTGGTGACGTTCACATGCTCATCGATGCAGTCATCGTATACGACGTTGCCGTCGATCGTCACTTCATAGACGATGGTGTCCGATCCGGTGTAGACATCGAAAGTCCATCCTTGATAGGTATCGTATTCCAACGTGTAGAACTCACTGCCTCTTTTGTCCACCATCGTAACGGTCGGCGCTGCATCGCCCGGCTCTCCGCCGTAAGCTGATGCAGCAGCGGTGCCGGACAAAAGCATCGTGCATATGAGACAGAAACTCATAGCGATCATCCATAATTTCTTTTTCATCGTTTCCTCCTGCAAAATCATTTTGGTTGTTTCAGCCGCAATTCCCCTTGTTTTTTATAATGTTATGATACCATTTTCGAGTTCCGCGGTCAAGTCAAGATGCCCTCTTCAGCTTTTCATCAAAAACCGCGCACTTCTTTTGCAAGTTTTTCCCACCAAACTTCCGCATCCGCCCCACGCGCCGCGCACATTCCGGGAGTATGATAAAGGTATCACAAGCAAGGAGGTACCGGATCATGCAGCAAGACCTACACAAAGATCATCCCCTGCAGTCCCTGCAGGCCGCAAATGCCGACGGCGCGTTTTTCGCGGCGCGTCGCCCCGCCAAGTATCGGCATGAGCACAAATATGAAATATCGCTGTTCGAGTTCCTGTCGCTTTCCAAGGTCTTGGGAACGGTGATGCAGCCCGATCCGCACGCCGACCGGGACGGACAGTACCTGATCACCAGCCTGTATTTCGACAACTGTTTCGACAAGGCGCTGCGCGAAAAGAAAGACGGACTCAACCAGCGGGAAAAATTCCGCCTGCGCTACTACGGGCAGGCGCCGCAAACGGTCTTCCTGGAAAAAAAACAAAAGCACGCGGGGCTTTGTCTCAAGAGTTCGGCGCCGATGACGCTCGCCGAATGTCAGCGGCTCTTGACCGGAGAGCGTGACTGGATGCTCACGGAAACCGCGCGGCCGCTGCTTGCCGAGCTGGCGTTCAAGATGCAGACCCAGCTCCTGCGGCCGCGGACTGTCGTGCGTTACAGCCGTGTGCCGTTCATCTACACGCCCGGCAATGTCCGCGTCACCTTTGACTGCGCTCTCTGCACCGGCCTGTCGGCAGACGCTTTTCTTGACGACGCGGCGCTCGCGCTGTGCAGCAGTCCGCAGCAAGGCGGTATCATTCTGGAGGTCAAATACGATGAATTTCTTCCCGACATGATCCGTACCGCGGTGCAGCCTTACTGCAGCCGCCTGCAGGCGTTTTCCAAATACGCGCAGTGCCGCAGCTTCGGCTGAGTCACTCACGGCATCAGCCCTGAGGCTCGGCGTCCCGGTATCAGCACGCAGCCACGCCGCATGTACGAGCACGGTTTCCCGGCTGCAGCTGCTATCCCCAAATCCCATATAAAATTGATTTACGGAGGTCCACTATGACATTTAACGACATTTTTAAATCCAGCTTTTTAGAAAGCGTGACCAGCTTTTCGGTGACGGATACCCTGCTCGGCATGCTCTGCGCACTCATCCTCGGCTTATTTATTTTCCTGATCTACAAAAAGACCAGCGCCGGCATCCTCTATTCCCCGAGCTTCGGCCTGACGCTGATCGGCCTTTCGCTGGTCACCACGCTGGTCATCATGGCAGTCACTTCGAACGTCATCCTTTCCCTCGGTATGGTCGGTGCGCTCTCCATCGTCCGTTTCCGCGCGGCGATCAAGGAACCGATCGAGATCGTATTCCTGTTCTGGGCGATCGCTTCCGGCATCGTTGTCGGCGCGGGGCTGATCCCGCTGGCGCTCATCGGCTCGGCCATCATCGGCCTGATCCTGTGGATCTTCGCCAGCCGTAAGACACATCAAAGCCCTTATATGCTGATTCTGCGCCTGACGGATGAAACCGGCGAAGCTGCGGCCATGGAACTGGTCAAGTCCTCCGCGGACAAAGCCATCGTCAAGGCCAAGACCGTGACGCCGGGCAGCATCGAGCTTTCGTGCGAAGTCCGGCTCAAAGACGCCTCGACTGCGTTCGTCAACCGGCTTTCCGCGCTCAGCGGCGTCGAAAGCGCCGCGCTGGTCAGCTACAACGGAGAATACATGTCCTAACGCAAAGGACCGCCCGGAAAGCAGCTGTTTTCCGCATGCGGCAAAAGGAGTTTCTTATGATAGACAATCAACACATCGGCAAAGGCATTCTGGCCTTCCTGCTGGCGGCGATCCTCGCGCTGTTTGGTTTCATGGCCTATTGGTCGTCAGCCTCAGCGAGAACCGGCAGCAGCGGGCTCTCCATGGCTTATGAAAATACGCTCTTCGATACGTCTTCGGTCATCGAGGTGGATATCGACATCAGCGAGGACGACTGGGCCGATCTTTTGGAAAACGCGACTGCCGAAGAATATTACGACTGCAATGTGACAGTCAACGGCACGACTTACGAACACGTGGGCCTGCGCGCCAAGGGCAATACCAGCCTTTCCATGGTAGCCGCCAGCGATTCGGACCGCTACAGCTTTAAGATCAAGTTTGACGAATACGTCGACGGACAAAGCTGCGAAGGGCTCAGCAAATTGGTGCTGAACAACAATTACAGCGACGCCACGATGATGAAAGAGGCGCTCTGCTACGACATGTTTGCCTTTTTGGGCGCGGACGCCAGTCTTTACAACTACGCCAAGGTTTCCGTCAACGGCGAGTATTGGGGCGTTTATCTGGCACTCGAACCGGTCGAAGAGTCTTTTGCGATCCGCAATTACGGCGCGGACTACGGTCAGCTTTACAAACCGGACAGCATGGAGATGGGCGGCCCGGGCAAGATGAAAGATATCGACATGAGCAAGATCCGTGAAGAACTGGGATTTGACGCGGACACAGACAGCAGTAATCCGGACGGCTCCGCTGCGCCGCCGTCCGGTTTCCCTGGAGCGTCGCCGAGCGGCGGCTTTGATAACCAAGGCGAGCAGCCGTCCGGTACGCCGGGTAATGCGTCGGACAATGACAGCGACAGCCAAGGCGGCTTTAACGGCTTTTTCGGCGGTCAAGGCGGCGGCTTCGGTGGGAACAGCGCCGCTTCGCTGAACTACATTGACGACGAGCTTTCCAGCTATGAGACCATCTGGGAAAGTTCCGTGTTCAAGAGCACGGACAAAGACCACCTGCGCGTCGTCAGCGCCCTCAAGGGCATCTGCGCCGACGACGCCGATACCGAATCTCTGGCCGAGTCTATGGACGTGGACAACGTTCTGCGCTATATGGCCGTCCAGACCTTCGTGGTCAACCTTGACAGCCTGACCGGCTCCATGGCGCACAATTACTATCTGTACGAAGACGACGGACATCTCAATATCATCCCTTGGGATTACAATCTGGCGTTCGGCGGCTTCCAGTCAGGCAGTGCTTCCGAGACCATCAACTTCCCGATCGACACTCCGTTTTCATCCGGCGTCGATCCGGAAGACCGGCAGTTCTTCATGGCGCTTTTAGAAAACGAAACATATCTTGCGCAGTACCATGCTTATCTGTCCCAACTCGTCGAGGAATACGTCAACGGCGGCGGTTTCGACAGTTTTTATGACCGTGTCACCGCGCAGATCGACGAACTGATCCGGGAGGATCCGACTTCGTTCTACACGTACGATGAATACACTGCCGCGGCAGCCATGCTCAAGGAAACCGTCAAACTGCGCGCAGCAAGCGTGCAGGGACAACTCGACGGCAGCATCCCGTCCACACGCGACGGACAGTCCGCAGACAGCAGCAGCCTGATCGACACCTCCGCCATCGACCTCTCCGTCATGGGCGTCATGAACGGCGGCGGCCAAGGCGGCCTGGATAGGCAAGGCAGACCTGATGATCAAGGCAGACCTGATGATCAAAGCGGGCCGGATAGTCAAGGCGATCAGGACGGCGGCCAAAACAGTGATACACGCGGCGGCCAAGGCAATTTTCCAAACGAGTTCCCGGGCGCTCCGCCGAGCAGCGGTCCCGGCGATGACAACAGCAATTCGGGTGGTCCGCTCGTTGACAGCAATGACGGCACAGCCGCCAAACAAACTTAGCTTTCCTTTCTTTCATAGCCGGAGCCAACGATCCTTCCGAAGGCCCCGGCATTTTTCGCATAAAATGCCCCCTTGACACAGTCCCTTTGCGCAGGCTATGATATTTTCATCAGAAAAGGAGGCCTACCCCATGTATCATACATTATCCAAAGAACTGCTGGCGTTCCTGAATGCCAGCCCGACCTGCTTCCACGCGGTCAAGAACTTCGCAGACCGGCTGGATGAGGCCGGATTTACGCCGCTCGCGGAAACCGAGATCTGGGAACTTGTGCCCGGCGAAAGCTACTATGTAGAACGGAACGGCTCCGCGCTCATCGCTTTCACGGTCCCCGAGACCGGCAGCATAAAAGGCTGGCGCATTTCCGCCAGTCACAGCGATTCTCCTTGTTTCAAGATCAAAGAAAATCCGGAGCTGCCTGCAGAGGACCATTATGTCCGGCTCAACGTCGAAGGCTACGGCGGCATGATCGCGCCTTCCTGGTTTGACCGGCCGCTGTCTTTGGCCGGACGTGTGATCGTCAGTGTGAACGGCAAACTGCAGAGTCGGCTCATCAACTTCGACCGCGACATGCTGCTGATCCCGAGCGTTGCCCCGCATTTTAAGCGTGCCGGCGAAAAGGAGGAACTGAATATGCAGACGGACCTGCTCCCGATCTATGGGGACGGCGCTGCCCGCGGCACCTTCTGCAAAATGCTGGCGGAAGCCGTTGCGGTTTCTGAGGAAAACATCCTCGGTCACGATCTCTTCGTCTATCCGCATCAGAAAGGCAGTCTGTGGGGACCTTCTGGCGAGTTTATCGCAAGCCCGCGTCTGGACGATCTGCAATGCGCCTTTGCCTGCTTCAAAGGTTTTCTGGCCGGACGGCGGCAGGAACATGCCGCGATGTTCTGCCTCTTCGACAATGAAGAAGTCGGCAGCCTGACCCGCCAGGGCGCGGCCTCGACCTTCCTCAAGGATACGCTTGCGCGCGTCTGCGAAAGCCTCGGTATGCGCCGCCAAGACTATCTGACAGCGATCGCGGACAGTCTCATGGTTTCGGCAGACAACGCGCATGCTGTTCATCCGGCACATCCCGAAAAGTCCGATCCGGTCAACCGGCCTTATATCAATGAAGGCATCGTCCTCAAGTACAATGCCGCTCAGAACTACTGCACGGACGGGCTCTCCGGCGCGATGTTCAAGGATATCTGCCGCCACGCGGGTGTTCCTTACCAAATCTTTACCAACCGCTCCGATCGGCGCGGCGGCGGCACGCTCGGCAATCTTTCCGCCGCGCAGGTACCGGTCAGCACGGTGGACATCGGGCTTCCGCAGCTGGCGATGCACGCGCCGTACGAAATGGCCGGAAGTAAAGACACCCTGTACCTGGCGCAGGCCATGCAGATATTTTTCGAATAAGGCGGCGCACGGTATACCTCTCCCGGCATAAAAAAGCCGGCTTCGCCGATCAGATTTTTAGCTTTTTGCGGTGAAACGAAAAACGGATGCATAATGTACTGCTTTTTTGCAGTTTTCAAAAAATTTGTACGCAATGCAGTTCGGAAAATGGGATTATTTTGCAGATATAGAGGATGCTCCCTATTGATGCAGCAGAACTGTAGAAGAACTGTAAAAGATTTTTTGTTGACTTATGTCGGATCTTGTCGAAAACGCCCGAAGCATGTCACCACGAAGGTGTGGCAGAAGATTACCGTCCCGATCAGGCTCGCAGAAAATGCAAAAAATGTGCCGGAGTACGCAGAAATCCTATGCAAGTCCGTGCAGATTTTTCAAAAAGGGCGGAAAAGCAGTACATTATACACACTTAGAAAATTATGGGAGGTTGTCCTGCGCCTTCTCATAACTGCAATCACGAAAAAGACCGCTTTGGCGATCTACCGGGCGGTCTTGTGGTTTTCTTGGTTCTTTTTTCGTCGGTTCGTATCGTTCGGATCAAACCATGATCGGATCATTCGGATCGGACCGGGATCGGGTCATGCTTACCGGCCCGTGCTTATTGGATCGTACCGGTGCGCCGGTAGATGCAGGCTTCTTCAGTAAGGGCCAGTGCCATCTGCGCGTTCCGATCGATCAGTTCAAAGGATTGTCCAGGCCGCATAAACGGTTTGATGACTTCCGCCAGCTGTGGGAACAGATCAAACTTGCTCCCAAAATAGTCCAGCGCGAAAGTCAGATGCGGGATGCGTTCGTTTTCGTTTTGTGCCAGCAGCGCCCATGCGGCATTCACGCCGATCCGGTCACGCAGAAAACGCCGGATCGCCTGCTGCAGGCCGGAAGGTAGTTTGCCTGCTCCGCGATAGATCGTGCCCTGCTGATGGTGATGCTGCTCCACGGTCATCCCCTGTGTATAGGAATCGTATTCTGCCAGCGCCGCGCGATCAAGAACGATGTTCCGATCAAACGGTTCGATCGCGATCCCCTTGATGTCTTCCGGCATCTCGATCAGAACATTCCGCAGCATCGAAAAGGCAATTTCCAGCAAGCATTCCTCCGTAAAATTTCCTTTCGGTGATTTCTGCGAGCAGAATGCCGGGATCACCTGGTCGCCTTGCCCGTTCACAAGCAGCTGCAAGGTGATCTGGTCATCCCTTTTTTGGCAGGGGATCCATACCTTCATGCCCTTCAGAACGCGGTAAAATTCTCTTTTTTCCTGCATCTTTTCTTCCATCGTCAGCCCTCCGCTTTCTTTTCTTTTTGATCCGGCCTTGCGCGGCCCGGATCTGACTTGCGTTTCAGCGAGCCTGCAGCAGCGCGAGCTCTGCCGACGTCAGTTCGCGGCACGCGCCCTCTGCCAGATCTTCCGGCAGAGACAATTTCCCCATACCCAGGCGTTTCAGTTCCGTAACCTCGGCGCCGAAGCATCCGAACATCCGCTTGATCTGATGATAACGCCCTTCCTGCAGCGTCACCAGTGCAGTCCGGAGGCCAGTCTGCACCAGTTCAGCCGCTTTACAGACACCGTCGTTTAAAACGATGCCCTTTCGAAACGCTTCCCGCATTGCGTCGGTCACCGGAATATCGATCTCCACGAAATAAAGCTTGGGTATGTGTTTTTTGGGGGCCAAAATGTTGTGTGCCAGCACGCCGTCGTCCGTGATGATCATCAGACCGGTCGTGTCACGATCCAGCCGCCCGGCCGGGAACAGATCCCGTCTGCGGTATTCCTCGGATACCAGTTCCAGTACAGTCGGATGATCCCGATCTTCGGTTGCCGATACATAGCCCTTCGGCTTATTCAGCATCAGATATACCTTTCGCTTAAATTCCAGTACCGTGCCGTCAATGGCGATCTGCGCCGCCGCGGGGTCTGCCTTATCAGACGATGACTTGACTGTCTTTCCGTCCACGGAGACGCGCCCCTTGGCGATCAGAGCCTTGACTTCTTTGCGGGAATACTGTCCCTGCGATGCAATGATCTTATCGATTCTTTCCAAGTAACTCCGCTTCCTTTCTGCTTTTTAGGATATTTTACATCTTTCCTGAATTTCCCGCAAGCGGAAACCGAGTATTTCGCTTATTTATGCGGTGATGTGAAAGATCGCTGAGCCGGATACCTGCGAAAGCGCGTTGGATGACGAAAGTTCCATGTCTTTTGTAAAGGCATCGTATTCCGCAAATCGCGCTTTATCGATGGTGATCTCTTTCTCAAATGGTTCGATCACAATGCCGCGGATATGCTTCGGCAGTTTCGTCACGATCTCCCGCAGCTGCGGAAACGTAAATTCCGCTAAGGTCTTGTCGGCAAAATGCTCCTTTGCCGATTTTTTGGTAAAAAACGCCGGTACAAAAACTTCCCCGCTGTCGTTCCGAACGACCTCGATCGTAAGCGCTTCATCGCTTTCCGCGGCGCAAGGCACAAACAGGTCGATCCCCTGCAGGGCACGGTAAAAAATCCTTTTGTTCTGAGTTTTGCTGTCCATATCATTTCTCCATCCGCAAGCAGCAATGTCCGCGTTATTCGACCGCCGCGCTCCGCTTCGTCTGGGTCTTTTCCCACTCGCGGCGCAGATAATAGTCGGCCGGGTTTTCCCAGCGTTCCTGGTTCAGGTACATACCGATGACTTGCTCCTGTCTTTCTTCACACTGCTGTCTGTACTGCTGTTTCATTCTTTCCAATAAATTCTGTTTCATAAGATTCTTTCTTCCTTTCTGCTGTCAAAATTCCTGTCGTCGGTCTCGCGGGCTGCGCACTCTCGCGTCGCCTGCTTCCACAAGTTTGAATCTCTTATGATTAGTTAAATCCTTCGCTCTCCGCACTTCCGTGTTCAACCGCACGCGGTATGCAGCTAAGGTTGATGAACATTCGATTCACGCAGCGGTCCCCCTTTCTCGCATGGGCATAGCGCCCTTTGCGTCTGCAGATTTTCGATTTATAAAAACCGGCCCGCCCGGCCCGAGGCCGATACGGTTTTGGCTTTTTTTGTTATTTGGGGGCTGTAAATCACTATGTTGCAATCGTTTGAAAAGGCAGCAGCTATGAGTTTCGTATTTTATGATTTTATGGTTCGCTTTGATTCTTTATTTACTGCTTTATACTTTGTAGAACGAATTTGGACTTGCCGTCTGCCTTTCCTGGTTTTGGAGAATCATTCTTAATCAAGGAAAAAAATCACCTGCCGATCTGCTGTGACCGGCGGATCGTGTTCAGCAGAAAGATCCGGTGGACAAAAGGATTTTTCTGCATACAAAAAGACTGCAGCCCCCGTGGTGCGAAAACACCAAAAGACCACAGCCCGTTTTTACTGTGCATTTTTGTTTGTTTCATTTTGCCTGCGCTCATCCGACGCAGCAAATGGCAAATCTATGCATGTCTCCTGACTCAGACATCAACACTTTATCCACCTTCCCAAATGTTCAGATCACTCAGTGGCATATAGATAAAGCTCCGTCAATACAGTGGCGGGACCGCGCAGGACTCTCACCTGCTTCCATCTTAGCTTCAAACCCACGCGCCCGTTATTCACGAAGCGCCGCGTAAGAAGAACATAAATCGTCTTTTGTTATTCCGTTTTCGATAAAAGTATAGCACAGCCTCCTGTCAAAAGCAAGCCCTATTCACATAATATTTTTGTAAGATCAAAAAAATCCGGCCGGGAACGGAATCCTGGGCCGGATCGGGATCATACGCTTGCGCTTATCACGTTGGACCATCTGGTGTAGCAGATCTGTCCGTTGACATTGCGGTAACCGCGGATCTTGTAATATTTTGTGGTGCCGGACGTGACATTCCGATTGTAGCAGTCGCTGCCTTCCAGCGTATAAGCCTTTTGATAGTAGCTGTCGTCAAACGAATGGTAGATCTCGTAGCCGTCTACCTGAAAGCCCTTTGATTTCGTCCAGTTCAGACGGATGCGGCTCACACGCCCCGGCTGCGCTTTTTCGGTGCTGCTCACCTTGGCTTGGATCGTGGTATTGCGTACGCCGCTGATGATCCATGCGGTTTCGATCTGTGCTTTTTCCCCGATGACAAAGGTGCCCTGCAGACTGCCTTGGATCTTGCAGCGGAGCAGCGAGCTGCCGTTTTTTTCTGTTTTTTCGGAGGAAAATTTATTCTGATAGACTTTTCCGCCCGTGATCACTCTGCCGATGCCGATCTCACCGGTTCGCAGAGCATCCGGCACGCCGTATAGATTCAGGACCGCCGATGCGCCGATGCTGTTCGGGTTGAGGATCGTCTTGCCGCCGGAGCGGAACGAGATCTTGCGTGCGATCGCCGTCTTGCCGAAGAGTCGCTTTTGCTCCGCGGACAGTTCGCTCTTTTCGGTCACCACCGCAACGGTCGTTCCTTTCGCCTTGCTGATCAGGGAATTCATCAGTTTCCGGTCCAGCGTCACGCTGCCCAGATACGTGCCGATCTCCAGCGGAGCTTTTGTTTGTTTACGGATCTTTTTGAGCAGTGTCTTGCTGATCGTGATCACCGTTTTATCTGCTTTTGCTTCTGCCGATGCGTGGATATAGAAATGCAGCGGCTGCAGCGCGTCCGCTTCTTGACCCTCAGCGGCATCCGCGGCCGCGCGGAGAGCCGCCTCGAGATCCGCTTCCTTCAGCTGCGCTTTTAATGTAACCTTTCCGCTCTTGCTGTCCGTGGAGGTTTTGCCCGCAATCGTGATCACTGTCGGCGCCGTTTCCGGCTGCGGGTCCTGCGCGTTCTCCGCGGTGGACGGGGTCTCGGTCACAACGGCCGCATCCGCCGCAGTGGCCGAGATCGGCACCGCGTCGCTGTCTGCGGCATATGCTATATCGTTTGATCCCGGATCGAGAGCCGGCATTGTCGTCACAATCGCTGCCGATAAGGCCAGCGCGATCAGTTTTCTTTTCATTTCTTGCCGTTTCCTTCCTGTTTTTTCATGCCCGAAGAGGACAGCACACGCCGTCCTCTTCTGCATTTTCTTATGATCACTTCTTCGCAGAATGATCTTCTTTTCTCTTCCGGTTCCATGCGCCGAAGGCGATGATACCGATGACTGCGATCAGGATCGCTGCCGAAGCTGCCGGATTTTCACGGACCGTGTCGGTCACGGACTTGATCAGTTTGTAGATCTTGCTTTCCGGCTGGATCTCGCCCTGTTCGCCGCCGCCCTGACTCTGTCCGCCGCTTTCCGGCTGGTCGATCTGTTCATGATCGTTGTCGTCCGAAGCCTGGGATGGGGCCGGATCGTCCGCGATCTCCTGCGGAACCGGCTGTTCTGTCGGAACTGCCGCTGCCGGCTTCGGGGTCACGCTCGGGGTCACATCCGTTCCGGTTCCTTTGCCGCCGTTCGGTTTGTCGCCCTTGCCGCCGGTCTGTCCGGTTCCGTCACCCTGCTGTCCGCCTTGGCCGTCGCCCGGTTTGTTTCCGTCGCCTTGGCCGTCTCCGTCGCCATCGCCGTCTCCGTCACCCGGTTTGTCGCCGGTTCCTTCGCCGCCGCCTGTGCCGCCGCCGCTTCCGGAGCTGCCGCCGGCTGTCGTCGTGCTGCTGCCACCCGCGCCGCTAGCTGCCAGGTCACTGCTGACCGTGATATCTGCCGTCGGATTCGTGGAATCATATAACAGCTGGTCGCCGTTCTTATCCTTGATCTTAACGTCATAGCTGGTCGTGGTCTTGCTGCCGTCCGGATTTTCGACGACCTTGGCATCCGGAATACCGACTACCGTGGTCTTGACCTTCTGACCGTTCTTCACGAAAACGGTATCGCATTCGGACAAACCGGCTTTTTCACTGAGTTCACTGGAAACGGTCGTGGTGATCTCAGCTTTTGTGCCATCCGGCCACTCGATCTCCTGTTTCCGATCGACTTCTACCTTGAAGATGATGCCCGCTTCGCCGTCCTTGTTGAAGATCGGACCAGTTTCGCCCTGTGTCCAGGTTCCGCGCGGACTGTGATCCTTATCCAGTTCGTAAGCGATCTCGCCGCTGACGAAGGCGTAATCCGGCATGCCCTTCGCGCCTTCTCTTCCGCTTTCGTAACCGTCCGCGTCGGAGTAATAAGCATTGGATACCGTCGTGCAGGTGTTGCCGGCGATCGGATCAAAGCTCGGGTTCGGGTTGGTAAGTTTTCCGTTCCAATAAGCGTTTTCGATGCTCGAGGTCTTGCCGCCTGCGAAGTTGAACGGTGTGGAACCCATGATGCCGCCGACACCGTCGCCGCTGTTTGCACCGAGGTCCAAAGTACCGTCCGCATAGACATCCTTCAAAACAGCTCCGTTCGGCTGTGCGTCCTGATTGCTGCCTAAGATGCCGCCAACGCTGTCTGCATTCTCTGCCTTGATATCGCCGGTAAAGCCGCAGCGCTCTACACGCAGCTTACCTTGAGTGGTCCCTTTGGCACCGACGATGCCGCCGATGCCGTAAGCGCCTTCCTTGCTGGCTTCAATCAGAGCGTCAGACATACAATCGCTGATATTGCCGGCACCGTAACCCAAGATGCCGCCCATCCCGCCGACACCGCCGCCGTTAGCCGGATTCGTTGTGCATCCGGCACCCTTGATGGTTGCTGCACCGACTTCACAATTACTGATGGTCGCAGAACCCTTATCATCCTGTCCGATGACACGGCCTGCGATGCCGCCGACATAGCTGCCGCCGGTGATGCTCACGCCGTCCTCGATCGTACAGCCGGAGACCGTACCGCCCGGAATGGACGCGTTCGCTGTCGAAATAGTCCCTACAATGCCGCCTGCGATATCATCGCCGACGAAGCTGCTTCCGGATCTTACGCGGCAGTTTTCGATTGTGCCGCCGAGCAGGGTATCTGCGATACCGCCGTTGATCTTACCGCTTCCGGCCACTGCGATATCCGAAACACGGCCGGATACCGTGCCAAACAGCGGTGCTTTTGCATCGTCATACGTGATCGTATGACCGTTTCCGTTTAAGGTACCGCCAAACGGGTTCGTCGTATTGTTCCCGATGCCGGTCCAGTCGCTGCCCAGTGTAAGGTCGCTGCCCAGTACGAAGGTCCTGCCTTTGCAGTCATTACCCGCGTTTACATAAGCAGCCAGCGCTTTTAAGGTCTCATAGTCACTGATGACGATCTCATCGAACTCGCCCTGGTCGTTGCGCGGCTGGTTCTTGATGAAATCTTCGAAGTTCTTGACCGGATCTGCGGTTTCGGAACCGCTTGCTTTCCATTTTGCGATCAGCTTCATATCCGCGCTGACAGCCGGAATGCTGTCAAGGACTTCATCGCTGCCGTCCAGTGCCCATCCCAGGAACTGATAGCCGCGTCCCTGCACCATATCGTGCTGTGCCTTCGGAACGCCGAGCCCTGCGATCGCAAGGTTTTCTGCGTTCTTCTTCACTTTGACGAGATATTCTGCGCTCTTCTGTCCGTCGACGTTAAAGTATCCGCCGTCCGCGTCAAAGGTCAGCATGCATTCGTCCTCTGCAAGCCAGCCTGCATATAAAGTCAGGTCGCTTGTGAAAGTATCGGCGCCAAATTTCAGATGGCTGCCGGCGTCATAGAACCATCCGCAGAACGTATAACCGTCTCTGGTCGGTTCTTTTGCTGCCGGGATCTCGGCTTTGCTGCCGGTTTCCGCGTCAAAGGCATAGACCGACTGGTCGTCGATGGCTTCGCCTTCGTACAGGCGCTCGTCAAACAGCGCCGGATCTTTTTCATCGCCGTTTCCGTTCAGCGTGATGGTCACGGTATCGATCTTCTCCCAGCCCGCATACAGGGTCAATGGATGTTCTTCGGTATCGTAACCGCTGAGGATCTTGGTGTAAGCAAACGGCTGCAGGCATTCACGGTCGGTATACCAACCGGTGAAACGATAGCCCTTGCGGCTGATCGGATCGTTGAGGACCTGCTTTGCGATCTGCTTGTTCAGGGTTTCTTCACTCAGACGATCTCCGTTCTGATAGGTGAACGAGATCTCTTCTGCTTTTTTCGGCGGCGTGATCAGCGGGAGCAGTGTCCACAGCTTTTCTTCGCCGGCATTGCCGTTGAGTACGACTTTCATTTCGGTGCCGTAATCGCTCGGCATTTTGATGAAGTTCAGGTAAAGGTTCAGGTCTGCACCCGCGCTGACCGTCAAGGTCACGGTCGAGGTCAGATCGATCTTACCGGTTTCTTTCTCTTTGATCTCTTTATCTTTGATCTTCAGGCTGCCCTCGAGGATCCCACTGCCGGAAACATCGCTGAGTGCGTAGCCCTCCGGTGTGTTGACCTGGAAGGTGATCGGATATTCTTCTGCCGGTTTCTTTGCGAAATATCCGGTCAGGAGTTTTGCATCGCAGCTGACATCCATCTGCGTCAGCTGGTCTGCGAACGGAAGCGTGATCGCCTCCTGCAAACCTTCGATATCGTCCAGGCCGACGGTATGTACACTCAGTTTGTATACTGTGCTGCCGGTGGAAAATACCGGATTCTGCGCTCCCTGGTCAAAGAAAGCGGTACGCTTGCCAGCCAGATCGCCCTTGTCGAGGATATAGGCCAGACTGCCGTCGGTTACGGCTTCCTCGCTTACCTTTTTCGCGTATTTGGCGTCCTGGATGCTGACGCCTTCCGCAAAGTGATCCACATAGTAGTTTGCTTCGTTATCTGCCTGCAGTACGAAGGCTGTGGAAATGGCCGCTGCCGTTTCGCCCTCGGTCTTGCCCGTGCTGAAGCAGTTTCCGATCTGTGAAGCAGAGTTGTATGCACCGGTGGTCAGGTCTGTAGACTTATAGCCGACCCGCAGGCCGGTGATACCGGCTGCCCGGCCGTTGGCTTCTTTCGCCGTCACATCGCCGGTGTTATAGCACAGGGATACCGGCAGTGCGCAGCTGGTCGCGCCGCCGCCGGATGCATTGCCGACATTGCTGTGCGCGGTACCGATCAGGCCGCCGGCACAGTTGTAATACGGCTTTGTCGTGTCTTCCGTCACGGCTTCATTGGTGATATTGCCGCTGTTCACCGCAAGGCGCAGTTCGCCTTCACGCGGACCGTACCAGGAGTCTGAACCGTTGGTCACATGACCGATGATGCCGCCGGCACTGGTCACTTCCACGCTCTTGCCGCCGAAACGAGGCGACGTCAGACTTTTCCGCTTGCCGCCGGCCAGCAGTTTCACATCGGCGTGGTTCTCGACCTCGCTGATCTTCGCATCCTGTTGCAAGGTCGTCGGTCCGGTACGTCCCACTGTCGAAACGAGACCGATGATACCGCCGACGCAAGAGGCCGCCGCCTGTACGCTGCAGTCTTCCGCGATTTTGATCTTGCTTACCGTCAGGTTCATCTGGGAGCTGCCGAGCAGCATGCCCACAGAAACTTTGGCGTTCGGCGTTTCGCCGGTGTCGCAGATCCGGGAACCGCGGATCGTCAGATCACGGATCTCCGCGTCGCTGGTCTTGCCGAACAGACCGGCAGCATCGCCGCTCTGCAGATCCTGCAGGTCGATGTAAAGGCCGCGGATGCTGTGTCCCTGTCCGTCAAAAGTCCCGCTGAAGAAGTTTTCGAGGCCGATCGGCTGCCAGGAACCGATCTCCACGCCGCAGAGGGCCGACAGGTCGATATCCTTTGCCAGCTTTACGGTCTTGCCGGCAAAGGTCTTGCCTTCATTGACGAGCTGTGCAAAGCCCTTGAGCTGTCCGGCTGTATAGATGACAGCTTCCTCGGCTGCATCATCATACCAGTCGGTAAATACAAAGTTCTCATAGTTTGCTTCATCGCCGTAAACCGCAAGGATATTCTGCGTCTGTGCCCGGATCGGAACATCCTTGGCGTCCTGCAGGCTGCCGACCTGTCCGCCGGTGATGAGCATCACTTTGGCAGACTTCGATGCGTCGTTCTTATCTTGAATGTTCAGCACGGCCTTGAAATCCCGCGTCATCTCCGTGCTCTTTTCGTTTCCGCTGCCATCTAACGTCAGGCTCTTGCCGTCGGACACCAGCTCGATCTGATATTTTTCCGCGTCGGCTTCCGTAAATGGCTTAATCGTGAGCTCCATGATCGGATATTCCGCAAACTTGCCGAACAGCGGGTACTTCGCCTTTGCGTCATATCCCCAGAAGTTTTCGTTGCCGGCTTTGTTGAGTTTGATCGTCATCGTACTTTTCCGGAAGCTGTCCGCATTGACTGCCAGCGGTTCGCTCCCGTCGTAGACCAGATCCTCGCCCTCTTCGGCAAGCGCATAGACGGCTTCGTACTTTCTGGTCGGATTGGACTTCAGGTTATTGGCGTTGGAATACAGTTTTCCGACCGCGTGCAGCTGCAGGTTTTCCTCTGCATAGCTGATGCAGTCCTGCACGTACAGTGCAGCGCCGGTCTGGGCAGCCAGTGTCGGGAAACTGCTTTCCCCGATGATACCGCCGTTGCTGGCGCCGGTCGCGCCGCCGGTCTTTTTAGTCTGCACATTGCCGGTGTTTTCACAGTTTACGATCTGTATTTTTGAGGTTTTCTTGCTGTCCGTCTTTCCTGCGATGCCGCCCGCGATCGGTGTGCCGTAGACGTCTCCGCTGTTGCGGCATTTTTCGATCCGGATCTCTGCATTTGTCGCAGCCTGCAGGTAACCGACGATCCCGCCGATCACGCTCTTGCCGTTTCCATCGATTTCGGCGGTATTTTCGCAGTTCCGCATCCAGCCGGTAAAGCTGCCGGCAATGCCGCCGACATTCATACCGCTGGCTGTAACAGCGCCGAGGTTGCGGCAGTTTTCTACTACCGGTTCCGTCATCACGCCGCTGCTCGCGTAGTTGCCCACAATGCCGCCCGTTTTGGATCCGGTGATGCTGCCTTCGTTGCGGCAGCCGCGGATATAGGTGCATTTGCCGGCTGTGTTGCCGCTCGTATCTCCGACGATGCCCGCAGCTATCGCTTTTCCCGTAATCTCTGCTTTATTGACACAGTTTTCGATCACACTGTTGGTCGCGGAAGCCAAAATCCCGCCGACAGCTGCCGAGTTCGAATTTGCCGTGATCACGCGGACCTCGTTCACACAATCTGTGATCCGGCTGTTGGTCGCGGAAATGCAAAGACCGGCGGTACCGACCTTTGAGTTTGCAATCGAACGATTTTCACCGGCAGCGGTCAGATTCTTCAGCTCTGCGCCGTCGAGATAGCCGAACAACGCCATGTCCGTTTTACTGCATTCCCCGATCTGATACGTGATCTTCTTGCCGGCTCCATCAAAGGTTCCCTTTAACGGTGCTGCTTTCTTCGCTGCGATCGGTGTCCAGATTTCATCCTTGCTGACATCGATATCTTTGCCGAGTTTGACGGTCCGTCCGCTGAAATCATTGCCGCCGTTGACCAGCTGCGCGAAGCCCCGCAGTTCGCCCGGCGTCTGTAACGTAAATTCGGACTTCTGATCCGAATACCAAAGGGTGTTTGCTTCCTGTTCATACTCTGCCAGGCTGCCGTACTGCAGCGTGATATTTTTGCCTTCGACCTTCAAGGTCATCTCCAACACGGCTTCCTTTTTTTCGTTGGCTTCGACGCGGCTCTGTCCGGCGCCTCGGTCACCATTCGCCAGTTCGGTCACGGTATAGATCGGATACTGCTCCTTCGTGCCCTGCAGCTTTACCTTGAGTTCGGTGCCGTCTGTGACATAATAGTCCTGTGCGGTACCTTCTCCCAACGCCGTGGCTTCGGCACTTGCCGTGATCGGATTGGTGTCCTGCCCATAGGTATACGGCGCAAGCGCGACCTGATAAATGATCGGGCTGTCTGCTTCCGCCCACTGCAGCTTGCCGTCTTTTAAAGTATAGGACGGTGCTGTGCTGCCCTGGTTCAAAAGCCATACGGTTCTCCAGCTGTGAAACTGCTCCTGCGGCACGTAGGTCACGTAGTCCGAAGCCGCTTCGCTGCTGTTTTCGGCACAGGTAATGAGACTGCGTTTGTCATAATTCAGACTCGAATAACGCCCCTGGAACAGTGCATTTTTTCCGGTTCCGTAGCAGCCCCTGATTTCACTGAATTTATCTCCAAAGGTAGATGCGATCTCATAAGCGGTCGTGCTGGCCGTACTGTTGCGATCCACACCGGTAACTTCGCCTTCATTGAAGCTGTTTATGATCTTGTTCTGATTCGCATTGCCGGAAGCAACGTACTGAAGCAGCCCTGCCACGGTGCTGTAGGTGTTGTCGGAATGCACTGCGCCGTAGTTCGCGCAGTTTTCCATCAGCATGGTCCCGGTTTTACCGACGGTATTCACGATCCCGGCGGTACTGTGGCTGCCGCTCGTAGCACTTACGTCGCAGTAATTGATGACATGCTTTAAGGTCGATTTTCCTTCCAGAAGTCCGACGATGCCGGCAATGCCGCCGTAATTGCTTGACTTATCTTCATGGGCGGTGATGTTGACCTTGCCGCTGACGGTCAGGTCCTTGATCTCCGCGTTCTCGATACAGCCAAAGAGCGCAACATCGATTTCATCATAGTTCGCCTTTTCATTGTCGAATAAAATGTTCTGCAGCGCATGGCTCTGACCGTCAAAGATGCCGGAAAACGGAACGTTGATATAGACCGTTTTCTTTCCCTGCAGTTCCTTCCTTACGTTGCCGACCGGGGTCAGTGCTTTCTGTTCGCCGTCTGTATCCTTCAGCGTGCTGAAGTCGACGTCGTTTGCCAGCACCACGGTCTTGCCCGCAAGGGTATTGCCTGCGTTGACGCAAGCCGTCAGCGCTTCCCAGTCTGCGGGATCTTCGATCGTATAATAGCTGAGGGTATCGCAGCTGACCGCTTCTTCACTGCCTTCCGGCGTATAAGAAGTCCATGCCCAGGTGCCGCCGCCTTCCGCTTCCGCGTCGGCGGTGAATGCAAAGGCATCTGCCATCTTCATAGCCTGTTTGCCTTCATAGACCATCCGCATCCTCGCGTCGGCAAGGATCTGCGGCAGGTTGGCTTCTGCCAGCTGATTGGCCGCGTTCAGCAGTTCATCCGCCGTTCTCGCCGGCGTCGGCTGCTGCGGCTCTTCCGCAGGTGCTTCCGCTTCCTGCGGCTGCTCCGGTGTCTGCGGCTGCTCTGTATCCTGCGTTTCACCGCCTGTCTGCGGTTCTTCGTTCTGGCTCGGCTGCGGCTCCCCGCTCAGATCCAAGCCTGTTTCCGCAAAGGCAAAGCCCATCTGCGAAAAGACCATCATCAGGCCGAGCAGCAGGCAAAAAACTTTTTTGCGCCAGTCGCCTTGTCTCTTTTTCATGCAGGCACCTCCTCTCTTTGGTTCTTTGGTTTCTTCATCTTGTACTACCTCTCTTTCATAAAAACTGATTTATAGCAAAGAGTCTCCTGCTTTCAGGTCAACCTGCTGTTTCGATTTCAGCGTGCCGCCGCGGTGACCTTGGCGGACCATTTGGTGTAACACTTCACGTCGCCGATCGATTTATATCCGCGGACCTTGTAATAACGCCGGCTTCCGGCTTTCAGGCCGGTCTGCCGGAAGGAGCGCGCGGAAGTGGTCTTGATCTTTTTCCACTTGCCGTTCTTTTTGGAGGAAGCGTAGACCTGATAACCGTCTACGGAAACCTCGGGTTTCTTCCAGCTGACTTGGATCGCGCCGCGTTTTCCGGTCGCTTTTGCTTCGATCACGGTCTGTTCGGCTCGATTGACCGCGCCGGCCCGGTTCTGCACGGCACGGAAGTTCTGCGCAGCGTCCAGCAGAACGATGGTCCCGAACGTGTCCGTGGTCAGCGAATAAGCATTTCTTGATGAACTGATCTCCTTTGTGTAGTCCGGATCATGTCCCCAGATCTCCACAAGTGTGCCGTCCTCCTTTATGACAGCTGCTCGCCGGCTCACGCCCGGCGTCGGTTCTACCGCGAGCCAGGCCGAGATCCACTCTTTTCCTTTCCACAATCCCGAAAAAATTTCTCCGCCGACGCTGCACGTAAGCTGCCACATTTCGGCGTTTTTTCCATAGAGCGCGCGCTGTTTGCGGCTCATCGTCACCTTTGCCAGAAAGAATTCCAGAACGTCATCGTCCGCGCTCCAGGCAGTCAGCCGCTTCTGTACATCTTCATCGAGCGTTATGTGTCCGATCGTTGTCTGCAGGCTGATCTGCAGCGGATCCTCGCCGCGGCAGTTGTTTGCGATCCACTTGCATTTGAGCCGGATGCGGACAGCCTGCATCTGTTCTGTACCGGAAAGGCTCACATACATGATCCCCGGGGTATTCGCCCTGCCGATCTCTGCCGCCTTCTCCAGCATCTGGTCGGTCACGTCGAAGACCGCGGTCTTGTCCTCCTGCTTTTGGGATGTGCCGGTATCTTTCGCGAGTGTAAGGCTTTCCTGTGACAAAAGCAGGCTCAGGCAAAGGAGCAGGCAGAACGTCCGGCGCAGGATCCTGCGTTTTTTCTCGTTTCTCCCATTCATATCGCTTTCTCTCCTAACCGGCTATTTTGCCTTCCCGCTCTTGACTGCCGACCACTTGCTGTAGTACGGAGCCTTGTTAATGGTGCGGTAAGCGCGGATCTTGTAGTACCCCGTCTTGCCGGAAGCCAGGCTCTTGTCGGTATAGGTCAGGACGGAACCCTTGGTGATCGTTTTTATAGATTTGAAGCCGCCGCTCTTCTTGGAAGAGCGATAGATCTGATAGCCGTTCGCGTTCGAGACCTTTTTCCAGCTGAGGACTGCGCTCTTCTTGCCGGCCTTGACGGTCAGCGCCGGCTGAGCCGCCTTGATCCGGCGTTTCGCGGCGTTGTTGACCTCACTGGTCTTGGCGTCGTTCATCTTGATATCGACCGTCGCGTAGAGCGTATCCAGCTGTTTTTCATCGTTATACATCTGGTTTGCGTAATAGATCAGCACATCGCTGTCCTTGGCAGTCAGCGGATCAGCCCCGTACTGCACGTACTGGCTGATGTCCATACGCTTGCCGTTTGCCAGCACCGCTTCGACCTTCATGCCTGCCGGGTTGAACACATCCCCGATGTCGTAAGTCGTCTGCGTCGGCAGCTTACTGATCGTGATCTTCTTGATCTTGCTGCCCAGCGCCATCATCTGCGCGGAGTCGTTCTTAAAGTAGATCGTACCGTATTCGTCAACGATCGGGCTGCAGATGGCGTACTGTGCCTGCGCGCCCTGCGGGGTGAACAGCGTCGGCGCGCAGACCCAATCCTGCGTGCCGTCATTTTCGATGACCGCATCGACCGGTTCGGTCAGGCCCGGCTTGTCTTTGATGTAGCGCAGCTTGCCCGGCGTCATGTTTTCAAAGAAATAAACATAGGTATAGCCGTCGCCCGCGCCGGTATAGACCAGGCCGCTGGTCTGCGGATATCCCATCGTGTAAGCGCGGTACGCGATCTTCCAGGTTTTCAGGTCGATGACCGTGATATTATGTCCGTTGTATTTGGCGAACTGTCCCTGGCCGGAAACGCCGACATAAGCTCTGCCGTTATAGATCGCCGGGGTGGATGTGCTCATGCCGCCCAGATCCAGCTCCTTCAGATCGGTGATCTTGCCCTTCGCGGAAACTTTTGCCGCGTAGAAGCTGCCGCCCTTTGAGGTGAAATAATAACGGTCGGTAGTCTTATCATAAGAAACATTGCTGCGGATGTCCGCGTTCAGTCCGCTCTTTTTGTCCAGCACCGCGCCGGTCTTCGGATCGAGGCTGAGCAGATTGGACGTCTGTTCGGTGTAAGCGCTGTCGCCGTCATCCGTGCCGACCAGCACGAAGTTTTTGCAGACATAAGCGCCTGCCCAATAAAATCCGCCCTTCGAAGTGTAAGTCCATTTGGCTTTTTTCGCTTCGTTGGTCTTTTTCGTATTTTCATCCTTGACGCTGAGGCAGACAAAATTGGCATCGCGTGTTTCGGAGTTCCAGAACCCGGTATAAAGATAGCCGTCATAATAGGTGATCGGGCAGTTCGGCTGTCCGCCCAGCTTGTCGGTGTAGACCCACAGAGATTTAAGCGTCTTAGCGTCAAATGCCTGCACGATGCCGCCCGCCAGGCCGACAAAGATCTTGCCGTCCGCGTAGGTCGGCGGTACGATGCTGAAGCTGGAATTGTTGACCATTGGCGCGGAAGCGACGCGTTCGCCGCTGATCGCGTCCATCTTATTGATGGTCTTGCCCTGGTTGTAATACAGGTAGCCGTCTACCAGGATCGGAGAGCCGACTGCCTGTCCGCCGTAACCGCTGCCGGATTTGGTCGCCCACAGCAGCGCTGCTTCGGATGGCTTGGTCGGTACCGGGCTCTTGGTTACCGCATTATGTGTATTGTTCCCGCGAAAATTCGTCCAGTCGGTCTTTATGACCTTGCCCGGATCCGGATTTTTGCATACGGATTCCGTCAGATCTGCCGCATAGCCGGCCGCTGCTGTACTCAATACCAGAGCCAGCATCAGCGCGACCGTCAGCAGACGCCGCATGTTGAAGTGTTTGTGTTCTTTCATCATTCTTCTCCTGTTGTTTTTTATTGATCTATCGCATATCGAAGAGCCGCGGCTCCCCGTTTTTTACACGGTCATAAGCATCCAGCGCGTAGGCTGCCTGTTCGGTGGCCATCAGATTCGTACCGCCGTCCGCGACATGCGCGAAACCGCCGTCCTCCTGCTGAAAGGCCAGCAGCGCCTCGCGTGTTCCGGCAAAGCGCTCGTCCTCCGCAGCATCGATCCCCAGCGAAGAAAGCGCCGTCAGGACCTGCGCGCAGCTTTCGGCATTTACGCTGCCCCAGCTTTCAAACCCGCCGTCCGGCAGTTTTTTGTCTGCAAGGCAGGTCAGCGCCCGGTCGGCCGCTTCCCGGACTTCGGCCAGCGTCTCTTCCGTGACCTCCCCGCAAAGCGTCTCGTCGCCGCAGACGTACGGTGCCATTGCGGTCAGTGCCATAGCCGTCAGATCGACGTCAGCCTCTTCGCCGCTCAAGGTCCAGCCGCCATCCGCGGTGCGGTTATCCAGCAGATACCGCAGCAGCGCTTCCCGTGTCGTCTGCACCTGGGATGCTTCCTGCACATCCGGGATCTTATAGCCGCCGCAGTCGTAGGCGATCAAAGCCCAGATGGGTCCGTTGATCCCCTGCCGGCAGACGTTGTTCAGATCGGTCAGTTTTTCCAAAAAGTTATAACCGCCCACATCCGTCGGGTCGCCGCCTGCCGCGGTCCAGCCGAGCAGGATGCGCGCGTATTCGGTGTATTTATAGCCGGTCGCGGTATTGAGCATGCCCTGCGCTTCCCGCACGACCGCCGCTGTGTTTTCAAGGTAGTTTTGCAGGAACGTATCGCTGACCTTGCCGTCCTCGCGTGTCAGGGCGATGACGGCCCATTCGCCGCCGACGGAACCGGTCACCGGCTCCGTGACGGTCTTTTCCAAATAGGCCTGCGCCGCATCCAGCGCTTTTTGGTAAGGCTGGCCGCTTGACGCGCCGCAGCCGCCGAGCATAGTGCTGAAGATCAGCAGCAGACAGAGCAGCAGGCTCAGTTTCCGCATATTCGGCTGTTTCATCTTCTTGTTTCCTTCTTTCTTATGATCCACCATATGTTCCATGATCCGTTTCCTCGTCATTTACGCTTTTTCATCTGCCGGTAAAACTGCAGGACTTTCTGATAATCCTCTTCCCGGACCGGATGCGCGCTGTAGCGCGCTTCCTGATAAATGTCCTCGATCTCCGCCCGCGTTTCTGCCGGCGCGCCCTGTTTCTGCCGGCGCGCCGCCTTTTCCTCGCGTCTGCGGATAAAGTACAGCAGCGCGAGGATCGCTTGGCGCCGGTCGGCGCCGGTGATATCCCTGCGCCGCGGCCGGCCCTTCCGTCCTGCCTGCCGGCCGCGCAGCTTCCGGCGGGCCGCCCACACGGCGGCCGCTGCCAGCAGCAGGAGCAGAAGCAGCAGCGCTGCCAGCATCGGGTAATTGACTTCGGATTCCGTTGTCACCGTCTGCTGCTCCTTGTCATCTGTTTCCGGCTTTTGCTGCGGCTTTGGCGCAGTCTCCTGCTGCCCCGCGACGCGGACGCTGCCCGCGCTTTTCATCAATCCGATATACGGCGGCGTCGTTTCAAACGGCAGCCAGCCGACGCCGTCCTCATAGTATTCGGCCCAGCAGTGTGCCTGCGCCGCTGTGACAGCGATCTCCTCACCGGCTTTGACATCCTTCGTCATGTCTGCCGTGATCAGATACCCCTCTGCGAATCTGGCCGGGATCCCGTAATAGCGGAACGCCAGCGCGGCCGCGGTCGTAAAATGTTGATCGTAACCGGACTTGCGTGTCAGAAACTCTGCCGCGAAGTCCTTTTCCTCGCTGTCCGTAACGGATTCGTCGTACTGCATCCCGCTCAGCGTTTCTAAGATCGCCGCTTTGGCTTCCCCGCTGGTGCGGACTCCCGCCGCGTCCGGAAAGGTTTCGGCGACGGCGTCCCGGCATGCTTCCGGAAGCTCAAGGTCACAGCGCAGCACATAGCCGCGGTAGTTTGATTCAGCCTCTCGGTAAGCGGTCTCTTCCGCGCTTTGGGACGCGGACAGTGCATCGAGGATCGTTCCGTAGCGGTCGATGAGATACGGCCGCGCAGTCACGGCGTAGCGCCGCGCGCTGTCACCCTCCGGACGCAGGCCGCCTCCAATCAGCTGGGTGCCCCTTGCCTCGATCTGTTCGGCTTCATACGGCAGATAGACGTATCGGCGGTTGGCGCCGGTATTGACTACGCGGATCACATTGCCGGTGTCATCCCCTTCGTCCCGCAGTCCCGCGGCTTTCTGTGCCGCGGCCAGCATAGTCTGACTGTCAAACCGTTCTTCCGAAAGCCGGTAAAATAAAGCGTTGCTCTCCGCGGCCTCCGCAGTGTCCGAGGACGCCGCGCGTTTCCAGCCGTCTTTCGTGTAGTGATCTCCGGTATAGCCGCGGAGATAATACGGCTGCGGCTCGCTCATCGTCACACGCAGCGCGGCCGCGTCCTCCGCAGCCGCATCGCTCTCTGCCGCTTCGGCAGCCGCCGCGCTGCGCTGCGCGGCCGCATCGGTCCGGAAGCTTCCGAACGTCATGCCGCTTCCGGCTCCGCCGTAACGCCAGGTTTCTATTTTGGTGTTCCAATCTTCCCGCAGCTCCGCGAGGCTCTGCTCCCCGCCGGCGGCGGCAAAGAGCCCGTCAGCCGCCGCTCCGGTCAGCAGCAGAAGGCAAAAGAACAAAAGTGCTTTTTTCTGATTTCCGGCAAATGCCCCGAGCAGCCACGCCGCCCCCGCGCATGTGAGGTAAAGGCCCGGCATCCGGGCGTCTGCGGTCGGCAGCAGGAGCTGCAGGGCGATTACCGGTATCGAAAAAACAGCAAACGTCAGGGAAAATGAGGTCCCTCCGCGGTGCAGAGCCGCGAAGAAACACCAACCGGAAAAACATGCGGCCAAAAACAGGACCGCGGCAGGCAGCCAGAAGCTGCCGGTTTCGGCATAGACCCGGTGCAGCGCCGCATCATACAGCGCGCGGTGTTCCAGATACAGATTCAGGATCCCGCCGAAACTCCCGGCATGCAAAGCTTCCCGGAGATCGCCGCAGGCGATCTCCGGAAGACTGAGGGCCCATGCGATCCCGCAAGCGGCTGCAAGAATCCCTGCCGGTGCATCTTTGATTTTAAAGGTTGTAAGTTTTTGCTGTTTCATCGTCGATTATGATCATTTGTGAAAACGACTTTTCTCCGCATTCCTGCGAAAAGCGTTCCCATATCGTTTTTCTGCGTTCTTCTAAAGTCGCGCCGAGCAATGTGCCCAGCGCCTGTATCAGATCTTCGGCCGAACGGATCTCGGCCGTTTGTATTTTTTGCGTTTCTTTGTCCCACCAGCCGACGCAATGCAGGATTCCCCGGTCTGTCAGATCTTCGGATAAGGCGATCAGACCCGCGCAGGCCCGCTCGATCGCGTTCTGCGGATCGTAGTCCGGCCGGCTGCCGGACGGCGTCGCTGCGCCTCCGCGCCCGGATGCTCCGGCGCCGAACGGTGCGGATGGATAGCTGTTTTCCAAAAGCAGCAGCAGTTTTTGTCCGACCGGCCAGCTTCCTTCGCGGACGATCCAGGTGTCGCTCCGACTGCTGAGTTTCCAGTGTATGCTGCGCAGACTGTCGCCGTTGCGGTAATCCCGCAGTTCATAGGTCTGGCTCTGATCCGGCCCGGGCCGGTCCTCCGCGTAAACGTCACTGTTCTGGTCATACTGCCGGACGATCTCCGGCAGCTGCGGCGGGATCGCCGCTTGTGGGAGCATCAGACAGGACAGTCTCTGCGCGGCCCTGTTCTGTTTTCTTCTGCCGCCGAGACGAAAGCGCAGCAGTCCGAAAAGGTCGGTCACCGCGATCTGCTCGATCTGCACTTGCAATTTTCCCGCATGCGCGTCTTCCATCTGCACCGTCAAGTTTTTGGCTCCGCCTCCGCGTCCGGCCAGAACGCCGTCGGTCCGCACCGTCTGCTTCTCGCCGGTCAGTTGATTTTCCACCTGCATCCGCAGATACAGTTTTACCGGCAGCAGGCCGTTGTAGTTTGTATGTATCTGTAAACTAGCTTGCTTCTCCCCGCTGCGGCTTCCCCTAAGGCGGCAGTCCGTCCGCAGTTTTTTCGCGGCGGCTGCGGCCTGCACAGCCAGTATGACAGCTGCCAGAAGCGAGTCCGCGAGAATGACGCCCGCGGACTGCAGGTTTCCGGCCAGCCATAAGATCGCCAAGATCGCGATCCACAGGGTGAATAATAGTCTGTTTTTCATCTTTTAAAATCCTATCGCATCGGCGTTTCTTCCGCCGGAACGTTCTCCAGAATCTCCAGCAGGATCTGCCGGTCGTTTTTTTCCGCGATCTTCCCTTTGGCGCTGACGATCACGCGATGCGCGCAGACGTCCGCAAAGACCTCGCGGACATCCGCGGGGATCACATAATCCCGCCCGCGGACAAACGCGCAGGCTTTCGCCATATGGTGCAGGGCGATCACGCCGCGCGGGCTAAGTCCCAGCGAAAGCATTTCGTGCGTGTCAGCTGCCTCCGCAAGGCGTCCCAGATAGCGCAGGATCTCCTCGCTGGCATAAACCTCTCGAACGGCCTGCTGCATAGCCAGTACTTCCTCGCGGTCCAGGATCTGCCGCATCGTGTCCAGTGGGTTTTCCGCCTGACGGTCGCGCAGGATCTCGACCAGCATATCCAGTGACGGATGTCCGATGGACAGGCGTACCAGGAACCGGTCCAGCTGAGCCTGCGGCAGCAGCTGTGTTCCGGCGGTTCCTGCCGGATTCTGCGTGGCGATGACCAGAAACGGTTTCTGCACGGGATGGCTTTTTCCGTCGACCGTCACTTGCTTTTCCTCCATAACTTCCAGAAGCGCGGCCTGCGTCTTGCTCGCGGTACGGTTGATCTCATCCGCCAGCAGCAGGCTGCACTGCAGTACCGGTCCTTCCTGATAGCGGAATTTCCCGCTTTCTCGGTCGTACATGGTAAAACCGGTGATATCCGACGGCATGATATCCGGCGTAAACTGGATCCGCCGGTAAGGCAGCCCCAGCGCTTTGCTGAACGCCAGCGCCAGTGTGGTCTTGCCGACGCCCGGCACGTCCTCCAGCAGGATATTACCCTCCGCCAGGATCGCCATCAGGATCCGTTCGATGACCGCGTCCTTGCCGCGGATGACTTTGCCGGTTTCCGTTAAGATCTCCGTGATTTTTTCGTTCATAGTTTTTGTTACCATTCCTTTCCGTAGCTGTCCAGTACGCCATAGGTCCCAGCCATTGTTTCATAGCCGCCGATGTCCTTGCCGTATGCCAGTGTAAAGCGGATGCGCACGACGTCGCCGTCCTGTACGTAGGCCTTATTAAAGCCGTAAGAGCTGTAAAGACCGTTGATCGAATACATCCATCCTGAGCCCTGGCAGAAGTCAAATTCTCCGAGATCGTCCAGGCTCTCAAAGCCGTTTTCATCGAACAGCAGCTCGTCTTTTTTGATCTTGGACGCCAGATCGGCCGGTATTTTATAACCTTTGATCAGGTTCTTTTTGTGGATCTTGGCCAGATAAAATCCGTCATCCAGGTCGCCCGTGTAAGTATAAGTGAATCCTTCCGAGCGGAGGTATTCGTCCAGTACGTGAGAAAGTGATACGCCGGACTCCACGTCGATCTCTTTTGGCTGGATCAAGTACGGGATCCCGATGGTCCCTGCCTCGAGACTGATGGTGATCCGTCCCTTGCCGGTCTGATAAAAGACAGTGTAGGTCTTGCGCACCGTGTACTGGTATTCATCTGTGATCTTGATGGTGATCGTGTTGGCGCCGCTGCGCAGCTGCGTGCTGTAGGTCTGCCGGTTCATCTCACCGATATAATCTGCCGGGCTGCCGTTTACCAGCACTTCCATGTCGCTGTAGGCAAGCGCTTTGCCGCGGTAGTTTGTCACCCAGACATCGAAATTCAGTGTCGCTTGATTGTAGATGCCGTTTTCTTTCAGATTGGTGCGGATCAGCGGCTGTTTTCCGGTCGGTGTGCTGCCTTCCGGGCGCACATAGTTGATCTTTTTGATGTATAGCTGGGTATCTCCGTCCGCATCCTTGTACTTGACTTGGATGATCGTCGTGCCCTTAGTGCTGAGCAGCGCCGCATAGGCTCCGTTGACGCTCTGCAGCAGACTGTCGCTGCCGATGCCGGTGATGTTGCGGACATAGAGGATCTGCGCCGGATCATCCAGACCGATCTCCTGCATCAGGTCGGAAACCTGAATGCTCTGCTGCACCAACGCGTCCTCCGGCAGGTCTTCATATTCCTCTTCAAATCCGGGATCATCGGTCCCGGAAGGATCCGTCTCGGGATCTTCCCGGCCAGCCTCCCCGTCCGACTCAGACGTACCTTGTCCATCCGCCGGTTTTCGACCCGTGTCGTTCTTCTCTGCATCCTCGCCGCGCGCTTTGACCTCTGCCTGCTGCCTCTGCTCTGCTTCCTGTGTCAGCGGGTTCGACAGATTCGTATTTTCCGCGATCGCATCCAGTTCCAGATCCGGATAGGTCGAAACTGCCGGTCGGAGCGTGTACACGTCCTCTTTCCATGTGTTTTCCGGTGCTTGCATCCGCGTGTTCAGGAAAAGTACCGCGCAGAAGACTGTCAGCAGGATCACCGATCCGAGGCCGATCAGCCAGAATCGTCTGTTTGCTTTTTTCATCATGTCTTGTTCGATTTCGTTCGATTTAGTTTGTTACAATATATAAGTCTCCGGTTTCCGGGTCTTCGTAGACGCGGCCCTTGGATTCCAGCTGTGCCGCGTCGATCTCATTCTGGATCGCTTCCTGCATATCATCGACCGGTTCCAGATCCTCTTTGCTGATCTTGCTCTGCGTCAGATCGACATTCCAGCGTGTGATGATGGCGATCATCAGGGCACAGGCAAATACCAGCATGACGTCGACAAGGTTCGCCAGATTTTCCATCGGGTTCGGCGTCGGTTTTTCAAAGCTGTGCGTTCTGCGGCTCAGCCTGCGGTTATTCGTTTTCAGCATTTTGATCGATCTCCTCCAGGATGGCTTCCATAACGGTTTCCAGTTCTGTCATATAGTTTCCGTACCAGTGTTTGCGTCTGCCGGAGATCACGACGGCCGCGCTGGCTGCCAGCAGTCCGGCGATCGTCGTGTCAAAAGCGATGCCGACCGATGAGGCAAGCGCCGCGGTATCTCCGTTTCCCAGCGCTGTGATGCCGGGGCCGAGCGGGATCAGCGTTCCCAACAAACCGAAAGACGGCCCGAGTTTGGCGATGGTATCCGTGATCTGCACCTGACGGTTATAGTAGTCTTCTTCGGAAGCGACCGCTTTTTCGGCGATCGCGGTCACTGTCGCGCTGTGGTGAAAAAGCTCCGGTGCGTCCAGTACCCGGTAGATCGCGTTCTTCTGTCTGCCCAGCAGACCGCTGGCTGCCACGGTTTCCTTGATCGCCGCGGTCCCTCCGGTTTGCGCGCTGCTGTGGATCTCTTTGATCAATTCGGTCACCTTCAGTTTATGGGTCCGTCTGACCTTAAACCACTCGACCAGTACGTCACCGATCTGCCATAAAGCAGCGACCATCAAAAGTGCGAGTACGATCAGGCACGGCGTGAGCATCGCCTGTCCGATGGTATGTAATACATCCGCCAAAATTTTCTGCATCTGTGTTTTCTCCTATTTTCTTCTATTTCGTATTTCGTTTTTTCGGTTCTAACTTTCGCGCGCGGCCGCATCCGGGGCTTCCCATACGCAGCTCCTGCATGGCAGTATCGGCTATTTTGCCGCGGCGCTCTTTACGCTCGACCACTTGCTGTAAAATTTCGTTCCGTTTACCATGGCATATGCACGTACTTTGTAATATCGTTTCGTGCCGCTCTTCAGTCCGCTGTCCACGTAAGAAAGCTTGCCGGTCGTGCGGATGCGTTTATAGGTTCCCGCTTTTTTCGCGGAGGCGTAGACCTGATAACCCTTTGGCTTGAAGGTCTTCGGCTTTTTCCAGCTGACGGTCACCGCGTTTTTCTTGGCGCCGGTCTGCACGGTAAGGCGCGAGGAAGTCACGTTGATCACGCGTTTCGCGTAATTGAGCCGTGCGCTGCTGGTCACGATAAAGGTCCCCATTTTGCTGGTCGTGAATCTGCAGCGGAATCTTCCGACCTGTCCGCCGAACTTGGATTCCACATTATAAAGCTTGCCCCGGCTGTTCAGTCGTCCGACCGCGAGGCCGCCCGGCATCTGCCGGATGGACAGCGTCAATTCCACGGTGTTGTATCCCAGATCAGTGATCTTCTTGCCGCCGGAAAGGAAATACGCTTTGCAGGCATAGGCGTCTTCGCCGTAGATGGCTTTTTCTTTTTCGCTGAGTTCGATCTTTTCCAGCACCAGCTTGATGTCCTTGCCTTTCCCTTTTTTGACCAGATAACGCATCAAGTCGTTGTCAAGACAATAGTTGCCCAGTACCGTTTCGACTTCTACCGGTACGTCGGTCTGTTGATAGGCGTCTTTGAGCAGTTTCTTGTTGATGCCAATCTCCGTATAGGTGTCCAGCATATTTCCCCAGATGCTCCAGCGCAGGCCGCCGAACCCATATTCGCCTTCCTGCCAGATCAGATATTCCATTTCTTCCGAACCGAGTGATGCGATCAGCTCTTCCCGTTGTTTGTTCTCGTTATAGCGAGAGTCGATCTCGCTGACGATCGTACCGTTATCATTCACGTTCGGCTCGGATGTCTCCGCTGTTTCCGCACCATAAACCGGCACGGCCGTAAATGCCGTGCTGATGCAAAGTGCCATCCCAAGCAGAATGGCGATCCCTCTTTTTTTTCTTTTCATGTTTCTTCTCCTCTTTTTCGCCGCACTGCAAAAAAAGAGGCCCCGCATACCACAGTCAGCTCCGCCGCATTTTGGGTACGGCGTTATGCTTCTGCGTCTTATGCGGAACCTCCGGTTTTTCGGTCAGTTCTGAAATGGTGCGACACTGTTTCTATTATGTTTTTACAATTTGATGCTTTTTTTGATCTCTTCCACTCGCGTCGGAATACCGTCCGTGACAATGACCCGAACTTCGCCGAAATCCATCCTGCGGATGATCGACAGAAGTTTCGCTTCTTTGTCCGTCAGTTTCAATTCCGAACTCTTTTGAAAACTGTCGCCCAATGCTTTCTCCTTCTTTGCTGTCTTATTTTCTTGATCTGTTTTAACGATTTCTTTTCTCAGCTTAATAAATGCAGTACGCCGGATACGTTTCTCCGATGTAGACCCAGACGTTTTCGCCCATCTCGATGTGCTTGTCAAAAAGCAGATCGGGGATGAAAAGCTTCAGGGCCGAGCGTCTCTTTCCTTTGAGCACAACGCCCTCTGCGATCGGGTTCTCGCGAAAATCCAGGATCTCCTGTTTGAGGTTCGCGATCCCCACTTCTTTACCGAAATTATCTGCAAATTCTTCCAGATCCGCATAAACAATGTGGTCCGGATCTTCAAACCAACCAACACGCATCATTTGATATTCCTCCTTTGCTCCATGTTTCTGCTGTTCTCATGTTCTTTTTCTATTTTCAATACCACTTTTGTATTTATCCGCAAATAAGGATGCGGGGCACCGTTTCCAAAGTCACGATACCCCGCCGGATGAAAAGCAATAGAATCAAAAAGGCTGCAGTCGATCTTTTCTTCCGAAAAAATGAACTGCAGCCCGTATTTACTGCGTTTGCAACGTCTGCGCTTCTCCGGCACAGCGGTACGAATCAAACTATGCATGTCTCCTGACTCAGGTATCTCCACGCTTTTCGTCTTCCCAAAGCGACATGCGATCTGCGGCATGTCTATAGGCTTCAGTGACGTTCTGAAAAGCGCTCCTCCATTACAGTGGCGGGACCGTGCAGGATTTGCACCTGCTTCCATCTTAGCTCCATCATGTGATGGAGAACATAGGTCTTTATGAAATTCTATAACCACTATAGCACGTTCTCACACGCTTGACAACCCCTTTGCCCAAACTTTTCACAAACTCTTTTTGTGATCCATTGCGGCGTATCGTGCTCCGGGTGCCTTCGTGTCAATAGTCTGCGTTCAGCCATGGTTTCTGACTGCAGTAAAGCATCTGTGCCAGCGTCCGCACGGCGTCTGCCTGCTCTGTGTTCCCGCTGTTTCCGGCACTTCCTGCTTCTCCGGTACTGACAGACACTGCGCCGAGCCGTACCAGCGCGCTCAGATCTGCCGAGCCCATCAGCAGCGACGCAAATTCACCTTGACTGCAGTGAACGGTTATATCCACCGGTTCTTCCACGCCCTCAAGGCCCTTCGCACCGGCCGTATTTTTTTCATCCGCACCGGCCGCGCGGCCCGCCTCAGTAAGGCTCCATCTGCCGTCTGCGAAGCGGATGCGGATCTTTTGTTCGGCATGCCGCATTTCGTCAAAATAGCAGAACTCCGCTGTCAGGCTGCCGCTTGGAAAGATCCGATAGTCCGTCTTTTGTATAAACGCCTCCGGTTCCACGATCTTGAACATGGTTCCGACCGCGGAAACATTAGTCTGCAAGAAGCCGAAGTCAATGTAGTTTTTGGAAATATCCTGCGGGTCACTTAGCAGATGATGGAAGTTTTCTTCCCCGGTCCGCAGGATCACGGTCTGTGCCAGGTCTTCCTGCATTTTCAGCGCGCCCAACAGCGCGCGCAGCACCTCTCCGCTGTCATAGATCAATTCCTCGACAGATAACCGGTTCTGCGTATAGTTTGTTTCACTGGCACTCTCAAAACGATAGGCGACATAACCGCGCAGCCGTGGCTGCCCGTCTCTCCCGTCTGTGTCCGCCTGTGCGGCTTCGCACGCACGGCACGCCCCATCGGCTGCCTCCGCGTCGTCTGTACATACGTTTCCTGCTGCGGCATCCGCGTAGTATCCGATCCGCCGCACCTGGATATCGTCCCGACTGCCGCGTACTTCTTCTTCAAATTTTTCCACCATACCGTGGTTCCGTGCCGCGAAGCGATTGTAACAGGCAAGCGCTTCGTCAAAGTCTTCCGGCTGCATCAGACGCAGATGCTGCCGCGCTTCGTTTTCCATTTTCGGCAGAACTGCGGTCGGCAGATGATATTCGTAAAGCTTTCCGGCAAATCCATAGCCCATCTGCCGGTAAAAACCGATCTTGAACGGCAGAAGCAGTGTCAGCAGCGCGCCGTTTTCTTTCGCGTAAGCTTCAAAATAGCGGACCATTTCCAGCGCCGCGCCCTTCTTCTTATGCAGCGGATGTACCTCCAGCGCCATCAATCCGCAGGCAGGCTGCATCTTTCCGAAAAAGTTCATCGAAAAGCTGACCAGTTTCATCGTCGCGATCAGTGCCTCGTCCTCAAAAAGGCCGACGGTCTGCACTTCCCGGTCTTCCCGTAGCTCTAACTGATGCTTTTCCCGATAATGCTGCCTGCACTCCGCGTCCAACGACTTGTAGGCCGGATAGGAATTCAGATAAATGTCCAGATATGCCTCGATATCCTGCTGCGTAAGCGGCCGGATCTCCCGTTTTTTGCTGCATGCCGTTTCGTTCCCTATGTTCTCCCTGCTCATCGTTTGCCTCTCCTTTTTCTTCTGCTTTCTTTACGTCCGCTTTGTGCGCTCCTGCTTTTTCGCCGTCCTGCCCTGCTCATGCTGCACGGCCTCCGCGCACTCCACGCTGCTCCATTCCTGTGGCTGCTTACAGTTTAGCACAGTCTGCCGCATTTTGCTACAACAGCTTGTTTTTTATTTCACTTTCCACGATCGCAAGATTGAGATTTCCGTCAGCACCGTCATAGGTCACGATCAGATTATCCCATGGCGCGATCCCAGCTTTTTCGTACACGCCCAGCTTCCATCGGTGATGTTCCATATAGCTCGGATTGTTGACCAATCCGCAGTGCTCCCAATAGTATAGCTTTCCTGTGCGCTTGTTTTTCAGCATAAAATCCGGCACAAGTTTATGCTTACCGAAGTGCAGCACCTGCTCGTAATGAAACGGGACCTCGTAGACATAAAACAATTCCGCGATCGAAAGCTCCGACTTTGACCGCAGCAGAAGTCCCCGGCTGGATCGATGGACCTTCGCTTCCGGCTTGTAGTCGCTCTGCTCGTACTCCTGCTCTTGCCATGCGTCCGCTGCCTGCGGAAAGAAAAGTTCCGGCGAAAAGCTCCGCAGACGTTTCGGCATCTCGCTCAGCAGCGTACTGGGCATCGTATCTTGAAAGCTCTTTATGAAATTTCGCAGCAGTTTCACATCGTGTTCTAAGGCCGCATTTTCGCAAATCAAATAATTTCTCCGCAAAAGCCTTTGCAAAAGTTCCGGCTGCTTGTTGATGAGCCTGCGTTCCTCTCGTCCGTCCCGCCGCGGGTTTACCATGAAAATATAAGGCTGCCCGGCTCTTGTTTCCTTCCGTACCGTTCCCTCCGGACAGCTTCGCAGCTCTTTATTGTTGTTTTCGATCTGCATTTCCAGTTCCGACAAGATTTGCTCAAAATATCCCTTTGTATACAGCATGAATTTCTCCCTTTTTGTGGTTTTTCGCTCTTTTCCACTATTTCGACAATAAAAAACCGCTTTTTTGGCCTTTTTTCTTGTCTTTTTCACTGCATTCTCTTTATTTTCACAATTTCTCCTCTTTTTTCTCTTTTTTAGTCTGCTTTTTTTGTGAAAAATTGTTTTTTTATTGTCTGTGCTCTCATTCTACAATATTTTCCATTTTATTACAACCTTTTTTTGTGATAAATTATATTTTTTCCCGTATCAAGCATAAGAAAAAGCAAGTCCCGTTCTCCACATCAGCTTTTCGGAACTTGCTCTTCACTGTTTCAACTTTTTTCGACGTCTTTCAACATTTTTCGCCCATCGGCTATGCATGCTAGGTCCGGCGCTGCCCCCGCCATTTGCACGCGATCCGTGCCTTCTGTCTCTCCCGTATCCTGCATGGCCGCAGTGGACGCGCTGATGCCGTCGCCCTGATTCGGGTGCGCCGAAGAATACAGTTCATCGCAGGCGAACAGCGCCAGCAGCATCGCGCATAAGGTCACACAAAGCTTCGGCTTCAGACGGCGCAGCCAGTTGTCGATCGCCGGCGCAGCCAGATAAACCACCGCGAACCCGCCCACGCCGAACACGAACAGGCCTTCGGCACAGATGCGGCCGTTGAGGTTCAAGAAATAGCCGCTGTAGTCCCACCAGCGTGTCTGATACATCGCTTCCATGAAATAGGAAGTAAAGTATTCCACGAAGCCACAGAGCACCACCGTCGCCGCGAACTCCTTCAGCGGCGTCTTGCGCAGCCGGTAAAGCAGCAAGAGGATCATCACACAGCCCGTTCCATAGATCGGCAGCCACGGCCCCTGCAAAATGCCGCGGTTGACGAATTCGCCGTCCGAAACCAGATGCAGGTTGACTTCCCACAGCCAGCCGACAAACGAAAAGAGGAAGAACATCAGCACCAGCGAGGAAATCGTATAGTGCCGCATATAATGCAGTTTCTCGAAGTGATTGCTCCTCCGATGGATCGGGTTCGGCGACAGACGGTCCGGATAAGCATGCCGGTTCAGGATCTCTTCCATCGCTTTCTCCGCCAGCCGGTGCCGCTCAGCCTCCCAGATCTTCGCTTCCTCCGCGCGGCTGTACATGACAACGCCGAAATTGCGTTCGATGAACCCTCGCACCCCGGTCAGACGCACCGGGACCGCGCCGACGCCCTGCAGCACCATATCCGCATAGGCCGATGTGAGCACACGGCGCTCCGCCCGCTCAAATAAATAAGTATCATTTAAACGCACACTGCCGGCAAGGTTTTCTTTCTTGGCAAGCGTTCTGAGATGCGCGTAATACTCCGCGAACGTCGCCGTCTTATAGGCATTGACATACAAGAGATCGGTCAGGCCTAACGTCGCAATGCCGAGGATCTTCCAAGGTACAAAGGTCAGCTCCAGCAGGAAACATTCCCACTTATGCCCGTCCATCATGCGCCGCGAAAGCGTAATGCTGTCCCGCCAGCTGATCTCGGGGTTTTCGGCCACAATAAACGGCACCATAAAATAGGAATAGCGCTTGACCGCCGCACCGACGATCGTCAGCGACCACAAAAGATACAGCACATATTGCATCAGCATGTTCACGCAGGCGTTCACCCACCGGCGCGACCGCAGGAAAAACAACAGCCGCTGCAGCGTCACTTTTTCGTAAGTGCGGCACTCCAAAAATACCCGGCGTCCCGCCGCGCGATAAACATTCTTGACCAGAAACCAAAAGCCGATGCTCACGGCCAGGACCAGCACGCTGACAATGAACAAGATCGCACCCTGTGAGAACCCCAGCCGGTAAAATCCCTTGACAAATTTGACGAAAAACAAGCCGCTCGTCAGGTCATTGACGAGATTCGCGAGCACTCCGTTCGTCCGGCCGAGCGTCTTTTCCCCGGATTCCTCACTCTTTTGGATCGCCTCTTCCGTCAGTCGGTCCGCATCCTGCGTGCCCTGCTCCAGATTGCCCTCGAGTGCCTCCGTCACGACCTTCCAGACGCTGTTCTGCTCGATGCCGAATTTTGATTCCTCGAGCACCTCCCGCTCGACTTTGACATCGGTCAGCGTCTGCACCTTGAGGAAGTCCAGGCTGCCCGTAAATTCCGTGCCCAAAAGGATCGCCAAAAGGCAGACCGACAGCATCACGCCGTAATGCTGTTTCACCGATCGCCTGGCCCGCTGTTTCAGCTGCTTGCGCTGCGCCCGCGGCATCCGCGCGCCGCCCGTTCTTTGTCCCTTATCCATGTGTGTATGTACCCCTTTATCTCGATTTTATTTTAGCGCTCACCGCCTGCATGCCCGCCCGATGCGGATGTCCGCTCTGCCCGCCGGTTTTGCGAAGAAAATCTCTCCGCGCGAATTTCCGTTCGTCACCTCTGACCGTCCCGCCTTGCGCCGTCAGCCCGCCGCCTCTTGTTCCTTCGTGCTGACGTTGAAGTGTACGGTGATCGGACAGATCTCCGCTTTCGTACCCACGCGCATATTCGGTCCGAACAGCCCTACGCCGGAAGTGACGATGTTGTGCATGCTGCCTTTTTGCAGATAACCGTAAAAGTTCTCCCAAAATGGTCGGATGACCAGATTGCCCGGAAACATCTGCCCGTCGTGCGTATGTCCGCAAAGGTCGATATCCACGCCGGCTACGGCCAGTTCCGCAAGCTCACGCGGCTCATGATCGAGGACGATGATCGGCTTGCTCTTGTCCATATCCGCCGTGATCTCCTGCGGAGTCTTGCGCTCGCGGATGCCTGCGCCCGGCCGCCGCGCGTCGGCGCGGCCGTAAAGATAAAAATTGTCGTCGATCAGCACGCCCTCATCGCGCAGCAATCGAATACCTGCATCGGAAAGGAACGCATCCATCTCCGGACTGCTCGCTTTCTGCGCGCTCTGCCGGAACGTGAACCCCGCGAGGATCGGTTCCTCAATGTCATGGTTGCCGTAGCAGGCATACACGCCGTATCTGGACCGGATGCCGCGCAGGATCTCTGCCATGCGTTCCGGCTCCTGCACCGCCTCCCACTCGTTGTCAAAAATATCACCCGCGATCACCACCAGATCCGCATCTTCCGCATTGATCTTCGCGACCATCTTCTCCATCTGCCGCAGGCCGATATTGTAGCCCAGATGCAGATCCGAAACCAGCACGATCTTGCACTCGGAGGCAGCACGGTCGCTTGCACGGCTGATCTGTCCGGCAGCAGCGGCTTGCAGCTCCGCCTCCGAGCAGCTGTCGGCCGGGATCCCCGCCGCCTGTTCCGTCGCCGCCGTTTCTGCCGTTTCCGCCGTTTCGGCCGCGCGCGTTGTCATCGCCTTGTCCACCGTGATCTCATATGGGGTGACACGCACGATCCCGGCGTTGACGACACCCAACACGGAAACGATCAGGATCGCCGCCGCGCAGAATCGTCCGGCCAGGCGATGCACCCGCGGCGCGCAAAGCTTCTCGCGGTCCACATGCAGAACATACAGCAAAAACAGACGCGCGGCATCCGCCAGCACGATCACAAAGATCATATACAGCAGCACGCCCAGCCAATAGTTGCTGATCTCCTTGAGGATCCTGCGCAGTTCTGGCTGCGGCATGATGAACGCAAGCAAAGCTGATACCGCAAAAAAGGCGTAGACCGCGATCGACAGCGCCCGGCCGACGCCGTGCCGCAGCCCGGGGATGCCGACCGCCATCCAGCCGACGGTACGCCGATAAATATAGATATTGACCAAAAGGTAAATCGGCGCGAGTAAAAAAGCGATCATAGTCTTTCCTCCGCTTTTCCGTAGCCGTAAACGTTCCGGTAACATACGATCAGCCGGACCCCGACCACGGATGCAAGGATTTCCGCAGCCGGAAGCGCCCACCAGACGCCGTTCAGGTCGAACAGCCATGGCAGGAGCAGCAGCGCGCCCGCTTCAAAGATCAAGGTCCGCAGCACCGAGATCAGCGCCGAAATCCGACCGTTATTGAGCGCGGTAAAGAAACCGGAAGCAAAAATATTGATGCCGCTGAACAGCACACTGACCGCCACGATGCGGAATCCGCCGATCATCAGTTCCGCCAGCGCCGCGTCTTTGGACGCGAAGATCATCACCAGCGGCCGGTCGAAGATCTCCGCCAGCGCAAACATCAAAACAGAAAGCGCCGTGGTGATCTGCATGGCGATCCGGAACAGACGGTGGATGTTCTGCCGGTTTCCGGCCCCGTAATTATAACTGAACACCGGTCCCACACCGGACGCGAAGCCGATAAAGATCGCCACAAAGACAAATTGCAGGTACAGCACCGCGCTGATGGCCGCAACCCCTTTTTCCCCGACGATCGCCATCATCTGCAGGTTGAACAGCGTAGTCGTGATCGCGCTGGAAAGGCTGGTGACCATTTCGGAAGCGCCGTTTCCCATCGAATACAGCAGATCCCGCCCCGCCCACATCGGACGCGCAAAATGCAGCAGGCTCTTCGGATCAAAAAAGACAAACAGCGGTAAAAGTCCTGCCACGCACATGCCTGCCATCGACGCATAGGCCGCGCCCGCGATCCCGCAGTCCAGCCAGCCCACCAACAGGATATCCAACGCGATGTTCAGTACCCCGGCGCCGACCGAGAGCCACAGTCCCATGCGCGGCCGATCCGCCGTCACCAAAAATCCCTGGAACAAGATCTGCAGCGACCAGACCGGACCCGCCAGCACCATGATATTGCCGTACTCCGTGCAATATGGCAGCAGCTCGGCATCCGCGCCGATATGCAGATAAATTTCCTCGCCCCACACTAAAAATACAGTCATCATCACCGCCATGACGGCCAAGTTCACAAGGATGAGCAGACTGAGGAAGCGGCAAGCCTCCTCTCTTTTCCCCTCGCCGAGCTTTTTGCCGATCAGCGCGTTTCCACCCATCGCGAATACAAAGGTCACCGCCATGCAGACATTGAGCACCGGATATACGATATTGATCGCCGAAAGTCCCAGACTGCCGATATAGTTGGATACCACGATCCCATCCACGATCGTATACATGGACACGAACAGCATCCGCACCATCGTCGGCACTGTAAATTTCAAAATGTTGCGGGTATTGATCGGCTTATCGTAGATCAGCGCCTGCCCCGGTTCTTCTGCTCTTCCTTCTCTCTCCTCCATGGTCTTCCTCCCTTTTTTCAACTCTCTCAAGCATACCGTTTTCCGCGGTCCGCGTCAATGCCTTTCCCGGAAAAAGTCGCCCGACAAAAAAAAAGCAAATTCCCGGAAACACGAATGCCGTGCCGCCGGGCCTTTGCCTGTAATAAGTATGTATCCGGAGAGCAGATCCCGCAGGACTTGCAGGATCTTTGTCGTTACGTTTACAACATGACGCGGGTGACCGCCTCCGCCGGTTTGCGGATCAGCTTCTGCAGCTCCATGAGCTTAGCGCTGTCCATCGCCGGCACGCCTTTGAGCCGGTAAGTGATGCCGAGCTTGCCGTATTTCTCAACGGCCATCGTGTGATAGCCCAAGAGTTCCACCTTATCGACAAAACGGATCTTTTTCATAAACACATTGAGCGCTTCCATATCTTCCGGTGTGTCGTTGATGTCCGGCACGACCACGTGGCGCACCCATACGTGCTTTTTATGCGCGTTGATGATGTCGATCAGTTCAAACAGCGTATCCTGCGGACGTCCGGTGATGATCTCAAATCGTTCCGGATCCGGGTGCTTGATGTCCAGCAGCACCAGATCGCACTGGCGGATCGCTTCATCCGTATATTCATCCAGATAGGTCCCGCTGGTGTCGATCGCCGACCGGATGTCGACCTTATGCAGCGCGTGGATCGCTTCGGTGAGGAACTTTCCCTGCAGCAACGGCTCGCCGCCGCTGAACGTCACGCCGCCCTTGCTGCCGTAATACGGCTGCCCGCGCAGCGCCCAGTGGACGATCTCCTCAATTTCGATCTTTTCACCGCCGTCGGGCGACCAGGAATCCGGGTTGTGGCAGTACAGACATCTTGCCGGGCATCCCTGCATGAAAAATACTGTACGGATGCCCGGGCCGTCTACCGCGCCGAATGTTTCAATCGAATGGATTCTTCCTATCATTTAGATCGCTTCGTGGAAAGTTCTCGCGATAACTTCTTTCTGATGGTTCTTGGAAAGCGCGTTGAATCTTACCGCATAGCCGGATACTCTGACGGTCAGGTTCGGATATTTATCCGGATTTTCGTAAGCATCTTCCAGAACGGCTCTTCTCAGAACGTTGACGTTCAGGTGATGCGCGCCTCTCTTGAAGTAACCTTCCAGCAGACCTGCGAGTGTTTCCACTCTTTCTTCCGGAGTCTTTCCGAGTGTTTCCGGCGTGATGGAGAACGTGTTGGAAACGCCGTCCTGGCAAGTATCCCAGTTGATCTTGGATACGGAGTTCAGGGAAGCGATCGCGCCGTGGTTGTCTCTCTGGTGCATTGGGTTTGCGCCCGGTGCGAACGGAGTGCCTGCTCTTCTGCCGTCCGGCGTGTTGCCGGTCTTCTTGCCGTACATAACGTTGGAAGTAATGGTCAGTACGGATAAGGTGTGTACAGCGTTTCTGTATGCCGGGTGTTTACGGAGTTCTTCGATCGTTCTTTCGGAGATCTTCACTGCGATCTCGTCTACACGGTCATCGTCGTTGCCGTATTTCGGGAAGTCGCCTTCCGTTCTGTAGTCAACGATCACGCCGTTTTCGTCTCTGATCGGATATACTTTCGCGTATTTGATCGCGGAAAGGGAGTCAGCCGCAACGGAGAAGCCCGCTACGCCGAATGCCATCAGGCGCTTCAGTTCGGAATTCAGGAACGCCATCTGAGAGCTTTCGTAATCGTATCTGTCGTGCATGAAGTGGATGATGTTCATGATGTTGACGTACAGTTCGCACAGCCATGCCAGATAGATATTGAATCTCTTCCATGCGTCTTCGAAATCGATCGGGCCGTCGCCGACCGGTTCCATCTGCGGGCCGACATGTTCGCCGGTTCTTTCGTCGATACCGCCGTTCAGGCCGAGCAGCAGGATCTTTGCCAGGTTGCATCTTGCGCCGAAGAACTGGATCTGCTGACCCATCTGGATCGCAGATACGCAGCAAGCGATGGAGTAATCTTCGCCGTAGGTCGGACGCATCTTGTCATCGTTTTCATACTGGATGGAGTCTGTGTCGATGGAAACCTGCGCGCAGAATTTCTTGAACGGTTCCGGAAGCTTTTCGGACCATAATACGGTCAGGTTTGGTTCCGGTGCAGGTCCCAGATTGTATAAGGTCTGTAAAACTCTGTAGGAGTTCTTGGTTACTTTATGTCTGCCGTCCATGCCGACGCCTGCGATACCTTCTGTGATCCACATCGGGTCGCCGCCGAACAGTTCGTTGTATTCATTGGTTCTTAAGTGTCTTGCAACACGCAGCTTCAGGATGTAGTCGTCAACAAATTCCTGGATCTGTTCTTCGGTGTAGGTACCGTTTGCAAGGTCTCTTTCTGCATAGATGTCGATGAAAGTGGAAGTTCTGCCGACGGACATCGCCGCGCCGTTTTCTTCCTTGATACCTGCCAGATATGCGAAGTAGGTCCACTGGATCGCTTCCTTGACATCCTTCGCCGGTCCGGAGATGTCGAAGCCATAGCTTTCTGCCATCTTCTTGATTTCTTTGAGGGCACGGATCTGGTTGGTGATCTCTTCTGCGGTACGGATGTTTTCTTCGTTCATCACGTGTCTGGAAGCGATCATTTCATGATCTTTTTCCTTTTCTTCGATCAGATGGTCAATGCCGTAAAGCGCTGCTCTTCTGTAGTCGCCGATGATCCGGCCGCGGCCGTAAGCATCCGGAAGTCCGGTGATGAAGCCGAGGTGTCTGACCTGACGCATTTCGTTGGAATATGCCTTGAAAACGCCGTCGTTGTGAGTCGTGATGTAGTTGAACATATTGTCGATTTCCGGAGGAAGCGTTTCGCCGTATTCCTTGACTTCTTCTCTGACCATCTTGATGCCGCCGAACGGGCAGATGCCTCTCTTGAGCGGTTCGTCTGTCTGCAGGCCGACGATGATGTCCTTGCCCGGTACGATGTAGCCAGGTCCGAACGCGTTGATGCGCATGATGCGGCTTGCGTCAACCTTTAAAGTTCCGCCTGCTTTTCTCTCTGCGATCAGTAATTCCTGTACCTTGTCCAGGCATTCTTTCGTTCTCTCTGTCGGTCCCGCCAGGAAACTGCTGTCTCCGTCATATGGATGATAGTTTAAGCTGATAAACTCTTCCACGTCAATGTTTTCTGTCCAGTTTCCGGCAACAAATCCTTCCCACTCTTTTCTCATTCTTTTTTACCTCCTGAATGTCTCCTAAACTTGTTGTTTGTTATACTGCTAATGCTGCTTTTCTTTTTTATTGTATAATGTATACAAAATGTCTTGAAAGAAAAACAGCCGTGTCGACCTGTCTGCTTCTCCTGCACTGCACCGCTTCTCGGCCTTGCTTTTTGCAATTCCTTGCCGCGCCGTGTTCCGTATCTTTTCGGATTCTGCATTCTGTATACTTTTTGTCTAACCTCATCTATCATATCGTAAGAAAGCACTTTCGTCAAATGAAATTTTGTTTTTTTTTTGCTTTTTTTCGGATGCATACAGCGGGCTTTTTTTCGCCGTAATTTCCTCGTAATATTCGATTTTGCGCCTGCATATATTGTTCGTAATGAAAGAGTAAGGAGCGTGGATCTGCCAATGAAGGATTATATAGAGGAAAGAGTACTGGAATTAGCCCATTACATCATCAGCACCAACGCTACAGTCAGAGCTGCCGCGAAGAAGTTCCGCGTCAGCAAGTCAACCGTACATAAAGATATCACCGAAAGACTTCTTGAGATCAATCCCGGTCTTGCGGCAGAGGTCAAAGCGGTTTTGGAAAACAACAAAGCGGAACGTCATCTGCGCGGCGGTATGGCGACCCGCGAAAAATATCTGCACACGCATCATCATTGATCCTCGGCCGCAGCGGCTGCAGCTTCCGTACCAAAACGATAAAACCCGTGCAAAATGCCATCCGGGACTTGCCGCAGCGGCTGCGGTAGTGTAAACTGTTTCTTAGAAGGAGGCCTTGCCATGCTTTGTTTTACACTGCCCGCGCCGGTGCGCGAGGCGATCGCGGCGCTGAACCGTGCCGGTCATGAGGCTTATCTGGTCGGCGGCTGCGTACGGGACGCCCTGTGCGGACAACTTCCACATGATTACGATATCACCACTTCCGCGCTGCCTGCCGAAGTGGCTGCTTGCTTTGCAGGCAGGACCATCATCGAAACCGGTCTGAAACACGGAACCCTGACGCTGCACAGCGGTGGTATGGATCTGGAGATCACCACGTTCCGCACGGACGGAGTCTACGAAGATCACCGGCATCCGGCTGCGGTCTGTTTCGCGCGGACACTGCAGGAAGATCTCGCGCGCCGGGATTTCACGATCAACGCGATGACTTATCACCCGCAGACCGGTCTGGTGGATCTGTTCGGCGGCCGCCGCGATCTGGAGCACGGCGTTCTCCGCTGCGTGGGTGATCCCGCGAAACGTTTTGACGAAGACGCCCTGCGCATCCTGCGTGCCCTGCGCTTTGCCGCGGTCCTCGATTTTACGATCGATGCAGAAACGGCCCGCGCGTTGTCCGCGCAGAAGGAACTGCTGCATGCCGTCAGCGGTGAACGCATCCGAGAAGAACTGGTACGCTTGCTCTGCGGAAGATCTGCGGCTTCTGTGCTTTCCTCCTATCTCGATGTCCTGGCTGCTGTTATCCCGGAACTGCTGCCGATGAAAGGCTTTGAACAAAAAAATCCGCATCACATTTACGATGTATGGGAACATACCCTCGCGGTTGTCCGATCCATCCCGCCGACCTCGCATCTGCGGCTGGCCGCGCTCCTGCATGACATCGGCAAACCGGATTGCTTTACGGAAGACGCGAACGGGATCGGGCACTTTTATCAGCATGACCGGCTCGGCGCGGAAACTGCCCGCCGGATCCTGCGCCGTCTCAAATTCGATAATGAAACCACACTGCGGGTCGTGACGCTGGTACGAGAGCACGGGCGGCAGATCGAGCCGTCTGCCAAAGCCGTCAAACGGGTGCTGCGCCGCTTCGGACCCGAAATGTTCTTTGATCTCATCGCGCTCAAGCGGGCCGATGCAGCCGGGCAATCTCCTGCCTTTGCTTCCCGTCAAGACCTTTACGACCGGCTGGAGCAGATCGCCGCGGATATCCTGTCGCAAAAGCAATGTTTCTGCCGCAAGGATCTCGCCGTCAACGGCCGAGACCTGATGGCCGCCGGGTTACCGGCCGGACGCGAGCTCGGTCTGGCACTGGACAAGCTTCTGGACGCCGTCATCGACGAAAAAGTCGCCAACGAAAAAGATGCGCTGCTGCGCTGCCTGCTGGATGATCCCGACGCAGCCGCAGGCTCCTAGCAGCCTGCACGCGAGCTTCACTCCCTGCGGTCCTCGGCCCGCGGCAGTCTTCACGGCCGGCGGCCCGCGGCAGGCGATTTACCGGCAGTTCCATCCATACAAAAGGAGAACCTGCATCCGGATCTTTCCTTCCGATGCAGGTTCTCATCTATTGCTGTTCTTATGCGATGCCCATAGCCTCTTTGATGGCGGCCATCAGCTCCGCGTAGTTTTCCACGGCCTTAACATCCGGATTATCGGCTTTGATCTGCTCGGTGGAGCGGAACAGGAAGCCGGCCTTGCTGGCCTTGATCATGCCGAGATCGTTATAGCTGTCGCCGCTCGCAATGGTATCGAAGCCCATCGTCTGCAGCGCTTTGACGGTCGTCAGCTTGGTATTTTCGACACGCATCTTATAGTCGGTGATCTCTCCGTCCGGTGCGACCACTAACGTATTGCAGAAGATCGTCGGCATACCGAGTTTTTTTATCAACGGCTGCGCGAACTGGTCGAACGTGTCACTGACGATGACCGCCTGCGTAAAGGACCGCAGTTCATCCAAAAATTCCTTGGCGCCCGGAAGCGGATCCAGTTTGGCGATGGTCTCTTGGATCTCTTTCAGTCCCAGACCGTGTTCCTTCAAAATATCCAGACGATACCGCATCAGCTTGTTATAGTCCGGTTCGTCGCGCGTGGTCTTTTTCAGTTCCGGGATCCCTGCGGCCTCCGCGAATTCCACCCAGATCTCCGGCACCAGAACGCCCTCTAAGTCTAAACATACTACATACATTTTGTCAATTCCTCCGTTTGCTGTGTTTATTCCTGCCTGCATTCCGCAGGGGATTTTCGTAAAAACTAACTTCTATTTTATCGCAGTTTTCGACGCTTTGCAAGGATATTCGCACTTTTCTCCGTACTTTTTTACGTTTTTTCTTTAACGTGTCAAAGAGCCCCGCAGATTTCCTGCGGAGCCCTCCGGTTTTGTTTTGGTCCGTTTTTCGTTTTGCCGCGCATGCCATCGCGGTTTACGTGATGACCGCGATCTTGCCGCGCACACCTGACGCGCGTTTAGCTGAAGATCGGATCCGGTACGGTATAGCCGTCCGGCAGGGCGATCATCGCCACATAATTGCCGCTGGTCTGTACCTGCGCGTTCTGTGCCCACAGCTGGGCGGTCTCCGGATAGAAAGAGTCATCCGCCGCCGTATCGATCCTCTGGTTGAAGATGTCTGCGATCGCCTGTACATCCGCGGAGTCCGCAGCTTCGACCAGCATGATCTCACAGAAGCCGGTGACCGCGTGCTGATAGCAGACTTCCTGCTTCAGCTCGATATCTCCAAGTCCCGGATAAAATTCCTCGATCGCTTCCGAGTCGGTCGTTTCAAACATCACTGCGCTCAGATCATCCGTATCCGCCGGCTGCGCCGCCAGAATATCCTGATAGACCTGCTGCAGATCATAGGCCTTGCCGCTGTCCTGACTGCCGCACGAGGTCAGAACGCAAAGCAAAAGCGCGCAGATCAACGCCGCCGTAAAAAGCTTTTTTCCTGTGATTCTCGTATTCTTCCCTGTCATCTTGAACTTCCTTTCTTGCTCGTCTTCTATCGTTTCCTGCCTATACACAGAAAACCTCTTAAAATCCCCTTTGTCCGATAAGACGGCGGACTCCGTCGAAAGGTTTCGTTTCTTTTTGTTTTTTTGCAGATTTTTTCTTTCCGCTTGTACGCGCGGCAGGGCTTTGCTATACTGGTATCAGACCAATTCGAAAATCCATGCAGAAAGTGAAAAGATCCATGCGCAGTGAAGAAAATAAAGGCCTCAGGGACGACCTCACAAATGGGCCGATCACCAAGAATATGCTGCTTTTCGCACTGCCGCTCATGTGCGGCAACCTGCTCCAGCAGATGTACAACCTTGCCGACACCTGGGTGGTAGGGCGTTTTTTGGGTGCGGACGCACTGGCTGCTGTCGGTTCTTCCTATACCCTGATGGTCTTCTTGACCTCGATCGTGCTCGGGCTGTGCATGGGCAGCGGGGCAGCGGTATCCATGGATTACGGCAGCGGCCGCGCGGAGGAAATGCGGCGCAGCATTTTCCTGTCCTTTGTCCTGATCGCCGCCATTTCGGTTTTGATCAATGCATTGGTCTACATTTTTATCGACCCGATCCTCCGGCTGCTGCAGGTACCGGCCGAAGTCGCGCCGCTGATGAAAACTTATCTTCGGATCATCTTCGCGGGCATCTTGGCCACGTTCCTTTACAACTACTATGCCAGTCTTTTGCGGGCGGTCGGCAATTCGGTCGTGCCGCTGCTCTTTCTGGCAATTTCAACCGTACTGAACGTGGCTTTGGACCTGCTGTTCGTCATCGTCTTTGCCTGGGGTGTCGGCGGAGCGGCTTTCGCGACCATCCTCGCGCAGTTCGTTTCCGGCGTCGGCATCGCCGTTTATACCTGGCTGCGTTTCCCCAAGCTGCGGCCAAAAAAAGACGACTGCACGTGCAGTCGTCAGGCGCTGGGCAGGATCCTCAATTTATCGCTGATGACCTGCCTGCAGCAGTCCATTATGAACTTCGGGATCCTGATGATCCAGGGACTGGTCAACAGCTTCGGCACGGTCATCATGGCCGCCTTTGCCGCCGCGGTCAAGATCGACTCCTTTGCCTATATGCCCGTACAGGACTTCGGCAACGCGTTTTCGACCTTTGTGGCGCAGAATTTCGGCGCGGGAAAAACAGACCGCATCCGCCGCGGTGTGCGCAGTGCTTTCTGCACGTCGGCTGCGTTTTCTGTGGTCATCAGTCTGCTGATCGTGATCTTCGCAAAGCCGCTGATGTCCATCTTTATCGACCCGTCCGAAACCGCGATCATTGCCGCCGGTATCACGTACCTCCGCATCGAGGGTTCCTGCTACATCGGGATCGGGATTCTTTTCCTGCTTTACGGCTATTACCGAGCCGTCAACCGCCCGTGGATGTCTGTGATCCTGACGATCGCTTCCCTGGGTACGCGTGTCGTGCTGGCTTATGCGCTGGCCCCGCTTCCGGCCATCGGCGCCGTCGGCATTTGGGCCGCGATCCCCATCGGCTGGGCGCTGGCAGACGCGATCGGTATCGGATATTACATCCGTCGCCGCAGACAAGCTGCCTGCCGCTAAAATCCGAACTGCTCCAGGAACCGTTCACGGTGCCGCGCGTCTAACGCGTACAGTTCTTCCAATCTCCCGGCTTCCATATGCAGCACATGGGTGCAGCAGTCCGCGATCAGTTCCGGGTCATGGGTGATGACAAAAATAATCTCGTTTTCGTTCTGCAGCCGCTTCAGAAGCTCGGCGGTCTGCTGCATATGACGGTAATCCAGTCCGCTGGTCGGTTCGTCAAAGATCAGTACCGACTTGCCTGCTAATATGGCTGACGCGATCGCCGTGCGCTGCTTCTGTCCGCCGGAAAGCGACATCGGATGGCGATCCAACAAACCGGAAAGATCCAGTTCTTCTGCTGTCTGCCGCACTTTCTCTTCGTTTTCTTCCGCCATTCCCAACTGAATTTCATCCTCTACCCTTTCCGAAAAAAGCTGATGATTGACATCCTGCATGACCATATAGCTCCGCTTTAACATCGCTTTCGCATGCAATGTTTCTCCATTCAGGATGGTCTTGCCTTTGAATTTCTTTTCCAGGCCGCACAGACACCGCAGGAAGGTGGACTTGCCGGCGCCGTTGTGTCCGGTGACGGCGATCACGCTGTGGGTCGGTATCAGAACATGTTCCATATGCAGCGCTTCTTTCTGCACGCCGCTGCCGCTGCGGTAGGCAAAACAATAGTCCTTTAACTCCGCGGGTTTTCCGCGCTCCGGTACTTGCTCCGGCAGCACGGCGTCCGCCATCGAAAGGCTCCGCAGGCCCAACCGCTTCACTTCGTCCGCGCCGAGCCGGCAGAATTCCCGCATCGGCATGTCAAACGCCACGCGCCCTTCTTTTAGGTATATCACGCGGTCGCAGATCTCTTTGAGCCAGTAAAGGCGATGCTCTGCGACCACGATCGTCTTGCCCTGTTTCTTCCATGTATGCAGCGCATCCCGCAATTCGGCGATCGCGTCCAGATCCAGATTGGATGTCGGTTCATCCAGTACCATCACTTCCGGCCCCATGGCCGCCACCGAGCCGCAGGCGATTTTTTGCCGTTCGCCCCCGGAAAGGTGAAAAATATTCCTTCCCATGAGGTTTTCGAGATGCAGTTCTTTCTCTGCCTGCACGACACGACGCAGCACCTCCGCTTCCGGCATGCCCAGATTTTCGCAGCCAAAGGCAACTTCGCTGGTCGTATCCAGACAGAAAAACTGGCTGCGTGGATTTTGGAACACACTGCCGACCTTAGCCGAGATGGTATAGAGTTCCGCTTCCGTTGTTTTCAGGCCGCAGACCGTCGTGCTGCCGCTCAGCTCACCTTCATAGAAATGAGGGATCAATCCGTTCAGCAGGCGCGTGATCGTCGTCTTGCCGCAGCCCGATTCTCCGCACAGCAGTACGCACTCGCCCTGATGAATGGTCAGATTGAGGTCATGCAGCGCTCCTTTTTCGGAGTTTTGGTAACAGAAGCTCAGATTTTCAATATGAATGATCCCGTGCTTTTCGTTCATCATGCAGCACCTCCTGAGACGAATGCGGCCCCTGTCATTTGCAAGATCCACAGCGCATAAGGGATCAGGCACAGCAGCAGGAACACTGCATCCTGCACGTGAAAGCCGATCTTGCATACGTTGGTACGGCGTACTTCGCCGCCCAAGCCTCTGGTAATGGCCGCCGCATTGAGTTCTTCACCGATCTTAGCCGAGCAGACCATCAGCGGTACGATCCGATATTCGATCATTTTCCCTGCATTTTTTCCCATGAGGCGGATATCCCGCATCCGCATCGCCGCGTTGATCGAAGCGAATTCATCGGCAACCGTCGGGAAAAAGCGGAACATAACGCAGAGCGGGATCGAAATCTTTTCCGAAACGTGCATACGGGACATCGCCGCCGAAAACTCGCTGACTGTTGTCGTTTCGATCAGATAGGCGCCTGCCATGATGCTGGGATAAAAGCGCGAAAAGATTCCGCAGATCGCCAGGATCAGAAAGTTCGCCAGTCCCTCGGTCCGCGGTCCCAGATACCAGAACGCGGTATAGGATACGGTATAGAGAACTGCGAAAGTCAAAGCGGTCCGCCACCGCTTCGCCGTCAGAAACATCAAAAACGGCAACGTGCAAAAGCACGGCAGATAGGCGGTAAAGATATCGCCGCCTGCGCCGCCCAGCACAAAAATAGCGATCGTCATCAATACGACCATCTTTGTGCGCGGATCCAGTACAATTCCGCGATTTTCCACATCTGCCTGTAAAAGGTTGGCCTGCATTACGCGATCCCTGCCTTTACGAAGTGTTTTTTAAGCAGGGCTTTCCCGATCAGCGCGCCGATCACGCCGCATACGAAGCAAGCCGCAAACAGGAACGGCGCCATCCAGGTGTTGCCCATGATCTCCGTCAGGCTGGTGATGTATTCTTCGCCGAAGCTCTGTCTGGTCTGAAAATACGCTTCCGCGTTCATAAATAACGGTACGAAATTACCGAAGATCGTGAAGTTGAACACGCCGCAGCACAGCACGGTTTTCTTGCTGCTCTTGTAGCTGCCGCTCTTCGCGATCAGATCTGCCAGGAAACCGAATACGATGCCGAAGAGGAACGGCCAATAGCCCATGCCTGTGACCCACAGGAACAGACCGACGATCATCGCATAAATGGTCACCATTCCGAATTTATTGACCTTGGTCATAAAGAGCATCATCGGAATCCCCCCGATCAGCGGCACGATGACACACAGCAGCGGCATCATGATCGGAATGAAGCCCAGCATGGCGACCGCGGTCATGATCACGCAGTAAATGGCTGCGTAAATACCGATGTTGATCAAATCTTTTCCCTTTAACTTTGCATTGTCTTTCATTGTCGTCTACCTTCCTTTGCTGTTGTTTTTGAATTCTGTCCTGTTATATAACCCGCCCGGCTCTTGCGATTAGCACAAGCTAACCGACAGCTGCATTTCTGAGGCGGAAAACGTGTGCGTCCGGCTTCGTTCGTTAGCGCAAGCTAACCGATAGGCCAAAATGCAGGCAGCCAAAACACACGGTACCGCGTGCAGCCGCCGCCTTGTTTTCGATCAGATCGAGCCGCTGAAGATCGTATCCCACCCGGCCGCGTGATATTTTGTCAGCATATCCGCGTATTTCAGTGCGTTCTGCTTGCTCATACGGTGGCGGATGATCTCAAAAAAGCTTTCAAACAACGAAGTCACCATGATGTGGACAAATTCTTCGCTGAGAAGTTCTCGGCTTTTTTCCGGCAGTCCGATGACATCCATGTACTTATAGGTGTACTCGGTCTCAATGCGGATCATTTCCTCAATGAAATTCTGATAGCGGGTCCCATGTGAAGCGTCGATCAGAAGCTGCATTTCCTCGAAATGTTCGTACATATAGTTGATGAGCTCTTCCATGCCTGCCGAAACAGCGGTGTCCATCTCCTGTGTCTGTCGGTTTCCGTCCAGTTCGTGAAAGTCGGCCTGGATCTGTTCGAAGCGGCCGAGCATATGGTCCGCGGTCGGCTCGACGATCGCGCCGAACAGTCCCTCCTTACCGCCAAACCGAGAATAGATCGATCCGGTCGTAGTTCCCGCTTTCGCCGCGATCCGGCGCAGGGATGCTTCGCCAAACCCCTTTTCCAGAAATTCCGCTTTCGCACAGGCTATGATTTTTTCGGATACACCTTCAATCTGTTTTGTCATGATCGTCCTTTGTTTGTAACAGCGTTATATAACGATGTTATAAATGTATACCTTTCTTCGCAAAATGTCAAGCCCTTTTGTGCGTGGATCCCGCGTTAATTCCGCGAGCATTTTTCCGCGTCGATGGCCAGCACCAGCATCAGCGCGCAGAGACCGTCTTCCGGGTCTTCTACGTCGATGACATAGGTGTCGGTCAGATGGAACAGCTCCTTGGATACGGTCGCGACGACGTTTCCGGCAGCGTTAAATACCGAATAGTCCCATTCGAAGAAATTGCCCTCCACATACCAACCGTTAAAATCGATGTTGTAGCACGGCTTGAAGAATGTGAACTCCTTGCTCAGGCAGCCTGCGTACGCGTCGCCGACATAGAGTTCGAATTTCGGCAGGAGCGTCAGCACGCGCTGCTGCACCATGCCGACTTCCGCGCCGGAGCGGTCATAGATCTTGAGCTTATGGCCCCAAGCCAGTTGTCCCTCCACGGTGTAGACCGTTTCCCCTGCCTCGTTATAAATATCGTAGCTGTCAAACCACGAAAAGAATCTCTGCTTAAATAATAATTTCATTGTTGTTCCCCCTCTTTGCTCTTTTTTCTGTTTCTTCTTATGTTACTTCGGATAGGTTTCTCGGGGCGCGCCGTCATCGTTCCCCGCGTACATGCTGCGATACGACGCTGCCGAGCGGAAGCATGCGGATGTCGATGCTGCCGTCCGTCCCCCGCGTGATCAGGGTCCCTCCACGCTGGATGTGACTTTTGTGGATGCCCCGGTAGCCCAGATAGTCGATCGACATTCCGTAGGTCAGGCGGATGCCCTGATATTCCAGGGAAAGCGTGTTCAAATGATCGTGTCCGCAGAACATCCAGCGGATCACGCCGTTCTGTACCGCACGCGCAAAGAACGTGCCTTCATACTTGGAGATCCCGAAATATTCGTTCTTCTCTCCGACGCTGCCGTGCCAATACGTTACCGCGCGATCGCCGAGCTTCATTTTTTCGTATGCCTCCTTGAACTCCCGCGGCGGCATATGAAAGAACACCATGGCCTTGATGTCCGGCTCGTCTGCTTTCAGTGCATCTAATCGCTCCATGCACCAGTCGGTCTGGTCCTCGTGGATGCGGTCAAAGCCGCTGTAGAACCAGCCTCCCTCTCCGTACATATTGGAATCCAGCATGACCAGCGGCAGCAGCACGCGTCCGCTCGCGTCTGTCAGGTTGAGCAGGAAATTTCCGACGCCGGTCAACTCCGGTCGGCCCGCCGTAAAAATGCAGTACTTTCCCTCGCGATACAGTTCCGCCAGTTCTTCTTTTTTGCAGGAAGCTCCGATCTCACAATCGTGATTGCCGAAAACCAAGGTATACGGGATCGCAAAGGTATCCAGGAAGGCGATCAGTTTCTGCGCCTGCCGCCGGTTGTTCATCGTCCCTGCTTTTGGCAGAAACGGGAAGATCGCGTCGCCCGTGATCACGATCAAATCCGGGTCTACCTTGTGCACAAGTTTCCGCACGGCTTCCATCGCCATCGCATCCCTCTTTTTGGACAGCGGACCGAAGCCCAGATGCAGGTCGGTCAGCTGCAGGATGCGGAATTCTTTGTCGGTATCTATGGCCAGCGAAAACGTTTCATCGTCTATTTGCTTTAGTCTTTTTGAACTGTACATTCTTCTGGTTTCTCCCTCTCTTTTTTATCGTTCCGGCTTTCTCGCTGTTATCCCTGTATTTTGCGCAAGCCGCGGTTCAGCTCAGCGGGATCAGCGATCCGACCGCCGAGACGATCGTCGATATCACCATCAGCACCTGAAACGGCACCGTACCGATAACGCCGCAGATCGGGCTGGCGCCCGCCTTGCGTCTGGACTTGCCGTAGGTCAGAACGAGCATGATGCTGACCAGTACGACCACGCCGCTCATGATCCTCGTCAGCACGATAAAGCTGTTTACGCCAAAGACCGCAAACAAAATACACGGTACGGTCGCCAGCAGCCAGCTGACCCGATTTCCCAGGTTCACCTGTTCATGCACCACATCCCGCAGGGCCAGTGTGTTGGACCAGAACGTCGTCAAAAGTGCGAACAGCGCAAATACGCCTGCCAGGATCACCGCCCATTTGCCGAGGCTTTCGCCCAGCTGCATATAGGCCAGTTCCTTGTTGATCTCTCCCTTGGTGCCCAGCAGCACGCTCATCGTCACCACCAGCACGAACAGCGAGGATAAGCCGAAGCCGATGAAGATCGTGCTGCGGATCTTTTTCGCGTTGCCTTCGAGGCCCTTGACCACCTGGATAACGGCTTGATTGGCCGAAGTCGCGAACACGACCATGCTGTAAAGCGCCAGCAGGTTGTTCCAGTGAAACGGCGCGGTGTACAGGGTGTTCAGCGGGTGCGCAAAAGTGGCGATCGTCATGACTGCCACAATGCCCATCAGCAGCACCACGGCATATTTCTGCGCGATGCCGACGGCTTTCATCCCCATGAACACCACGCTGCCCGCAAGCAGATAATACAGCACCTGCGCTGCCGGAAGCGGCATATCGAACCAGTTTACAAAGATCTGCGCGCCGCCGTTGATATTGCCGCTGACGCCGACCATGATCGCCAATCCGTACACGACAAAGACGATCCAGCTGAATATTTTTTTCATCCGTCCATGGAACAGTTCGCCCTCAAAGCTCTTGACCAGCTGCACGCCGCCGTTATTATAGGAAAGTTCCGCAATGATCAGGTGCAGGATCACGTTGACAAGATACGCCAACGCCACCATCCAGACCACGTCCAGCATGCTGTTCTTGGTCGCGAGATAAGGTACGGCAATGATGCCGGTACCGATGCTGTTGCCTACGATCATGCTGATCGCCTCAAAGGTCGTCAGCTTTGCTTCTGATTTGATCTCCATCTATGTTTTCTCCTGTATGCTTCTTTTTAAATCTTGATACGCTTGCTCCGTCCGAGCGGCTTCGCTGTCGCGGTCGCTTTCACTCGTTTTCATGGAACAGGCCCATTGGTCCGGTCGCTGAGCGGCTCTGCCGTCGCTTACGCTCCGCACTCGCCTGCGCTCGGACACCTGTCTTGCATCTGCTCTGCTGTCGCTTACGCTTGGCCCTTAAAGTGCCACGCGCTGAAGCGCTGCACTTCTTGGCGTGAGGCCTGCCTCGCTTCTGTCTTCGCGATTGCTCGCCAGTCAGCGGGCTAGGGCTGCAACTCGCAGTGCCAAGGACATTGTATCAAATTATGGGTGGGGACGCCAGTGTTTCAGCGGAAAAAAAGTATGATGAATAGAACTGGTGCTAAATCGCAGTTTTCGGCAAAAAAAAGCATGCTCCCGCAGCGGATCGTCCTCTTTTTCGGTTTTTCAGCCTGAGTATCACACTTTTTTCCTGTATATTTCTGTTATTTTTGTTCTGTATCACTAACATTGTTGTTTTTTTATGTGTGTATATCCAAACGCAAATCATATTGCCTGCTTCATGCCTTCTCGGTTTAAGCTGACCATGCTTTTTTTCATAGAAAAAGCAAAAAAAGGTCTAGCCTTATACAGCAAATCGCGTTCAGAGTCGGGGGCGAAAGGACTATGCGGGAAGATGGGCAGAAGAACTATGCGCCGGCCATGAGGACGCGCAAAAAGAGAGTCTCCGAGGATCAGATCCGGGGAAACTCTCGAGTAACCGAACTTTTTCGCGCTTTGTCCGGGCTTCTTTGTTTAATCTTTTTGGTCCGGGCTTCTTTCTTTTGTCTTCTTGGTTCAGGCTCCTAAAGCTTTTGCGCAAGGCAGGTCTTGAGGTCATCTTCGGCGTTGCTGATCAGGCGCAGATCGAAGGTGTCGACCAGATATTGCAGCACGTTCGGGCTCAGGAACGCGGGCAGGGTCGGGCCCAGATAAATGCCCTTGATGCCCAGGCTGAGAAGCGCCAGCAGCACCGCGACCGCCTTTTGTTCGTACCAGGAAAGGATCAGCGACAACGGCAGGCTGTTGACGTCCGTGTCAAAAGCGTCGGCAAGAGCCTCCGCGATGCGCACCGCCGAATACGTGTCGTTGCATTGTCCCACATCCAAAAGGCGCGGCAGTCCCGCGGCCTCTCCGAAGTCCAGCTTGTTGAAGCGATATTTGCCGCAGGCCAGCGTCAGGATCAGACAATCCTGCGGGACCATTTTGGCAAATTCCGTATAATAATTGCGCCCCGGTCTCGCGCCGTCGCAGCCGCCGATCAGGAAAAAGTGCCGGATCTTGCCTTCTTTCACCGCATCTACGATCGCACCGGCGTTTGCCAACGTCGCATGATGCCCAAAGCCGACGAGGATCTCCTCCTGCTCATGATCTTCCGGATAGCCGCCGAGTTCTAACGCTTTCTTGATGATCGGGGAAAAGTCCTTCTCCCCGTTTTCCTTTTTCTCAATGAACCGTACGCCGTCCCAACCGACCACATTGGTGCTGAAGATCCGGTCCTTATAGCTTTCCCGCGGCCGCATCAGACAGTTTGTGGTCATCAGGATACAGCCAGGCAGATCGTCGAACTGCTTCTGCTGATCCTGCCATGCACCGCCGAAGTTACCCACCAGGTGCGTATATTTTTTCAGACCGTCGTAACCGTGAGCCGGCAGCATCTCTCCGTGCGTGTAAACATGGATCCCTTTTCCCTGCGTCTGCGCGAGCAGCATTTCGAGATCTTTCAGGTCGTGCCCGGAAACCACGATGAACGGTCCCTTTTTCATATGGATCTTCACCTTATGCGGAGACGGATCGCCGTAAACCGCGGTATTGGCCTCGTCCAGTTTTTTCATCACATCTAGCGCGATCTCCCCGGTACGCATGGTCAGGCGGATCAGGTCTTCCGCGTGCAGCGCGTCGTCGGTCATGGCTGCCAGCGCCTCAAAATAAAACGCGTCCACCTGCTCGCTGCGGTATCCCAGCTCTCTGGCCTGATGGCCGTAAGCACTGATGCCCTTGAGCCCATACAAGATCGTCATGCGCAGCGAACGAACATCCGGGTCCAGCCCCTGCTCATACATGATACCGGCGACCTCCGCGGCCCGCAGCATTTCAGACTTTGTTTCCGGCAGAGAAAAAGCCGCCTGCGCCGCTTTCGGTTCGGCGATGCCGGCTTTCTTTCCGCGCTGCCGCAGTTCGTCCTTGATCTTCTGCGACTGTTTCAGCAGATCGACGTGTACCCCCGCGTCAAAATTGACATTCGTCAGCGTCGTAAACAGACAATTTTCGACAAACCGCACGATCCGCTCATCCGTTTTTTCTCCGCGCTCCGCAAGCGCCCTCGCGTAAACACTGATGCCTTTCAGCTGGTACAGCAGCAGATCCTGCAGATTCGCGACCTCCGCGGTCTTGCCGCACACACCCTGTTTGGTGCAGCCCTTGCCGCCCGCCGTCTGCTCGCATTGATAGCAGAACATTTCGTACCCCAAATCCATGTGATTGCTCATACTCTTCCCATCCTTTTTTTCATTTGCGGCCGCAGCGCGCGGATGTCCCGCCGCCATGCCGCTCCGGTGGTTAGTCTTTGCAATTTCTGAGGAAAATATGTCCGTTCGGATCGGTTCACAGCTGCAGATTTTCCAGTTCGGTGCAGAGCTTCTCGACCGCAGCCAGATCATTTCGCTGAAACGCGGCGGCGATGCCGTTCTCCAACTCCTGCTTCTTGCGATCGATCTCCAGATAAGTTACATCAAAATATCGATCATAGACCATTTTGCGGAAGTTCCGACTGCGGATCCTCCTTACGGTATTTTCATCCACGAAAAGGATATAGTCGGCGCAGTCGGCGGCCAGATAAAAATCATGCGTCACCATCAGGATCGTTCCCCGGTACGCGTCGATCGCCTTCTCCAGAGCGGTCTGCGCCGCCAGATCCAGGTGGCTGGTCGGTTCATCCAGGAGCAGCAGGCCGGCGCCGCTGCGGGAAAGAACGGCCAGCTGCAGCAGGTTCTGTTCACCGCCGGAAAGCCGGCTTACGTTCTGCTCCAGACAAGCCGTCGGCAGAGTGTAAGCCGCAAGACAGGCCTGCATTTCGGCCCGGGTTTTCAGGCCGGCGCCCTGCAGGACCTTCGCGACAGTCCGGTCACCGTTCTCCGCGCCGGCCTCCAGCTGCGACAGCCACGCAAAAGTCGTATCCGGGCCGATCCGGATCGCCGGGTCTTCCTGCCGGATGATATCCCGGATGAGCGTCGTCTTGCCGGTGCCGTTGGCTCCGATCAGGGCGACCTTTTCTCCCTCTTTGATCTCGAAATTTACATCCCGCAGCAGATGCTCGTCAAATTTTACTTCGTAATCCGTCACCCGCAGCACGATGCGCGGCTCGGATGATGGCCGCGCGCAATCCTCGCTCGCATTTCGGATCTCGCTCCCGTCCGCAGCGGACAGCGCCGCCGGAACCGGTGCTTCCGGTTTCGGGGCCTGCGCGGCGCGTAACGCAGCGTCGGGCAGGGTGATCTGCGGCTCCCGCACTTCGATGAACGGCGCTTTGATCTGCCGCGCCAGCAGTCTTTCCAGCTGCGACTGCTTGGCATTGACCGCTTGCCCGATGGTCGGATTGACCATCAGCGTCGCGCGCTTGCGCAGGATCTCCACCATCTGCTCCGTGCGCGCGATCTCTTCCTGTTCTTCGATATGCTGCAGGCGCAGGTTCAGTTTTTCGCGCAGGATCGCGCAGCGATAGGCCGCGTAGGAGCCGTCAAATTCCTGCAGATCGCCGTTTTCCAGATGCAGGATCTGATCAAAGCAATGGTTCAGCAGATAGCGATTATGGGTAACGGCCAGCAGTGTGCCGCGATAAGCGTTGATCAGCTTGCAGAGCCCGTTCAGATTTTCAAAATCCAAAAAGACATCCGGCTCGTCCAAAACCAAAAAGTTCGGCGCCAGCAGCATTTCCCGCAGGATCTGCAGCAGCTTGTATTCCCCGCCGCTGACCTCCGAAAGCTTCGTTTCCGCCAGATCGCTCATTCCCGCGGTATAAAGCTGCCGGCGGATGACGCTTTCGTAATGATCCGCGTCCATCGCTTCGCTCTGATCCAGCAGCGCCTGATAGCGGATAAACAGCTGCTCCATCTCCGCCTCACCGATCCCCGGCGCAGCCATTTCGTCGCAGGCCGCGGCAATCTGTGCGTTCAGGTCAGTAAAGCGCTGCGCGAGATATTCGAACACGGTGCAGTCCTGTGCCTTATCCCGCACGCTGAACTGACTGGCGTAACCGATGCGGCAGTTTTCGTCCAGCAGGACCTTGCCGTCGAACCAGTACCGCTCCGGGTGCATCAGCAGGTCCACAAGCGTCGATTTGCCGCATCCGTTGCTGCCGATCAGCGCGCAATGCCGCCCGGTCTCTATGGTAAATGAAATCTCGTTGTATAAGTCTTTGTCAGGAAAACCGTAGGATAGTTTTTCGACCTGGATCATGTTGTTTCCTCTTTCTTATCTCATATGCTAAATGATTTCCTTGTTAAAATGGCCCCGCGTATCGCTCTCCTTGCGGAACAGGGACTTTGGCTCCCGCCCGCTGAGCTTGCGCTGCGCGGCGCGGACGATGCGCGTCACTTCTTCCGCGCTCTCGGTCGTAAAGTTCAGGCGGAACGCTTCCACGCCCTGAACGGACGGCATCTCATCCAGCAGGTTGAGGATCTTGCCGTTGAGGACGGTCGTCGTACAGTCTTGATGGGAAAGGATCGGGAAGGTCCCGTATTCGTCTTTCAGTTCATAGGTCCGCGTTTTGCAGAGTCCGCACTGCTCCATCTTTTTGAGCGGGCAGTATTTGGTGAACAGCAGCGGCGCGCGGCCGTAAACGATCATCTCCAGTGCCGGCGCCGCGCCGTATGCGCGGCGATAAGCCTCGATCAGACCTGCGATCTGCCTGCGGTTCAGCTCGTAAGACAGGGTCACGCGTTTTGCGCCCAGTTCCAGCAGTCTGCGGCAGGCAACGGAATTGACCACATTAAAAGAATAATCGGTCACGAACGGATTGCGGTCTTTATAATAATGCAGGCCGCCGTATCCGCCGAGCAAAAGCTCTCCGTCCCGCTCCTCATAGCTTACCTGATTCCTGCGGACGATATTCTCAAAATAGATCTGCGAGATCCCGGCGTTCCGACAAGCGTCGTACTGCTCCTTTGTAACGACGGACGCCGTCAGATACGGCTCCTGCGTCTCTGCCTGCGAACGATCCGGCGTCTGCGCGTTTTCTGCCTCCGCCTGCGCCGAAAGCTCCGCGTCGTCAAGTATACGGCGCGGCTTGCTGTTCAGTTTTTCCTCGTAAAGCTGCTCAACGATCGCGCGGCGCCCCTGGTTGAGCATCTTGACCGGGATGAACGCCCCGCACTCTTCAAACACGAGTTCCTGCAAGGTAAACACCGTGTCATTGAGCTTTGCCAGCTGCTTTTTTACTTGCTCGGCAGTGGTCGGCCGGTTTTCCGCCGCCTCCAGGATCTCCTCGCTCGTATAGCCGCAGCGGACGCCCAGACCCTCAGCCTCGACGTTCAGCGCCGCGCCGGGATAGGCGTACACCCAAAGCCGCAGCGGAAAGCGCCGGAATTCCTGCTCCATGCTCTTTTCCAGTTCCTTATAGAACTGATAGTCCTTGGTCTTGTAGACCGGATCACCTTTGGACAATTTTTCCTTGATGCGGATGAAGCAGCTGCGCTCCGCCTGATTGATCAGATTGCCGTCCCGATCGTACAGCTTGACCACGGAAAGGTTGACATCTTCCCCGTTATGGTCAATGCGGATGATATCGTTCTGCTTCAGGGTGTCATGCAGACGGATCTCGTACATGCCTTTATAAGTGCCGGCAACGCTGCCGATCGCATAGCCGAAATTGTTCGGCTTCTGGATATTAGTCAGGTCCTTCGGATCCTCATGAAAAAGATATCCTTTGGTAAACGTGCGGTTGAAGGTCTTTTTCAGAGCATCCTTATCTTCTTCTGTCGCGTGTCCGTCGAGGGCTGCGCGGTATCTTGCCGTCACATTTGCCACATAAGCCGGTTCTTTCATGCGGCCCTCGATCTTGAGAGAGTCCAATGCTTTGAGGTCTTCGATATGATCGATGGTGTTCAGGTCCTTGGTCGACAGCAGATAGCTCGTCCCCAGGGATCTTTCGTTCGTCTTGTCGATCAGCTCATAAGACTTGCGGCAGGAGCCGACACATCTGCCTCGGTTGCCGCTGCGGTAGCCGATCAATCCGGACATCAGACAGTTGCCGGAATAGGATATGCAGAGCGCTCCGTGCACAAAGATCTCCATCGGGATCTGCGCGATCCGCCGGATCTCTTTCGCCTTTTCGATCGGGACCTCGCGCGCCAGTACCACACGCTTCGCGCCGAGTTCTTTCCAGAGCAGCGTGCCCTCCAGATCGTCGATCCCCATCTGTGTGGAGCAATGCGCTTCCATATCCGGAAAATGCCGGACGATCTCCTCAAATACCGCCATATCCTGCACGATGACGCCGTCGACGCCGATCTCGTTGAGAAAAGTCAGCTGTGCTCGCATGTCGGCAAGTTCTTCCTCAAAAACGATGGTGTTCATCGTTACATAAACCTTTACTTCCCGCAGGTGCGCATAGCGGACCGCCTCCGCAAGCGTTGTTTCGTCGAAATTGCAGGAATATGCGCGCGCGCCGAATTTCTGCATCCCGAGATATACCGCATCGCAGCCGCTTGCGACCGCCGCTTTCAGTGCCTCCATATTTCCGGCCGGAGCCAGCAGTTCTGTCATGGTTTCCTCCTGTTTCATCAAATATTCCGAATGGCTTCCCGCAGCGCGTCGGCGTCGTTGATCTGATTGACCTTGCCGCGGAACGCCGCCGCACCCGGCAGGCCCTTCAGGTACCAGCCGACATGCTTGCGCATCTCTCGTACTGCGGTGTATTCGCCTTTCAGCGCACAGACATCGTCAAAATGCCGCAGCATCATGCGGATCTTTTCCGGTTTATCCGGCAGCTTCGGCGCGGCCGCCATGGTTTCGGTCCGAGCGGCCGCCGCGTCTTCCTGCATCGCTTCCTGTGCAGCCGCCGAGCGGCCGCTGCCGCCGCAGCCGGCGTCAAACTCGCCGTTTTCCCATGCCCATGCCAGCTGCTCAAAGATCCAGGGATTTCCCAGCGCTCCGCGCCCGATCATCACAAGATCGCAGCCCGTTTCCTGCATCATGCGGCGGGCTGACGCCACGTCCGTGACATCACCGTTGCCGATCACCGGAATGGATACCGCCTGTTTCACGTCGGCGATCACCGTCCAGTCGGCGCTCCCGCTGTAAAACTGCTCCCGGGTCCTGCCGTGCACCGCTACCGCAGACGCGCCTGCGGCTTCGATCGCACGTGCCACCTCTGCGGCGTTCTTTTCGGCGTCGTTCCATCCGGCGCGGATCTTCACCGTGACCGGTTTTTCACTTGCCTCCACGGCCGCCCGCACGACTTCGTATACCAGCTTCGGCTTGCGCATCAGCGCGCTGCCCTCTTCATTGCGCACGATCTTGGGCACCGGGCAGCCCATATTGATGTCCAGCAGGACATGGGGCCGCCGGTTCAGCATCCGCACCGCTTCCGCGACGATCTCCGGCTCGTGCCCGAAGATCTGGTAAGAGACCGGTGCTTCACCCGGCAGAATGTCCAGCAGCTTATCTGTATTCTTGTCCTTATACCAGAGCCCCTTGGCGCTGACCATTTCGGAACAGACCAAGGCAGCGCCCATTTCGCCGCAGATGCGGCGGAATGGGGCATCGGTGATGCCCGCAAGGGGCGCCAGAATAAAGGGATTTTTTAATTGTACGTTTCCGATCTTGCAGTCTCGATCCATCTCGCTTCCTCCCGGCAGAGTTCTGAAAAAAATCCGCCGGTTTTCGCAGCGGATTTTGTTTTTGCTCTATTTTCTCTGTTTTCCTCGCGCGCCCTGCGCACGCATTTGTCCGCATCGGACTACTTCGATGCGTTTTCCATTCTGCGCAGCGCCAGCGCGATGGTCAGACCCGGGATCACACGGTTGCCGGTGATCTCCGCGCCGAGGATCTCGTTGATCTTCTTCAGACGATACTGCACTGTATTCGTATGGATCCCCATGAACTCCGACGTCTTGCCGCTGTTCATGCCTGCATCCAGCACAAAGGTCTCCAGCGTCTCCAAAAGCTGTTTGGATTTGTTGTCGCCCTCTCTGCGGAACGGTTCCAGAAGATCCATATAGTTCTTCTTGAGGTAACCGCCCTGCACCTGAATATTGATGCAGTTGCTGACCAGTGTCAGTTCGTACTTGGTGAAAACCCGTTTGTACGGGAAAATACTTTCCACGAACGCCCAAGTTTCGCCGATCAGACGGAAGCCGTCACCTGCGCCCTCGATCCCGTCGATGCCCGTCACATGGAAAATGCGCACGGTCTTGTTTTCTTTCAGCGCGTCGAAGAACTTCAGGCAGACTGCCTTTTCCTCGTTCTCCTCTTCATCCGCCAGCTTCGGCCCCTTGAGCAGGAGCGCGTAGCTTTCGTTTTCCTCGCTGATCTTGATGATATCCAAAAGTCCGTCGCTGACAAACTGATGGATGACTTCTTCCGCGTGGTTGTCTTCGATCCCTTTCGCGTAAAAGACGGAAATGATGTCGGACAGCTTCACGCCGGCTTCTTCCCGGATAGAGTAAGCCAGACTCTTGTTGCCGCGCATCAGCGCCTTGACCAGCTCGGCCTTGGCGTCACGCTCCGGCGTATACTTCCACATGCCCATCGCCAGTTCGATGATCTCGGCCAGTTTGGTCATCTCGCCGGACGAGTAGTTGTCATCGTTGTCGACAATGAACAGATAATATTTTTCGTTATTGATATGCACCAGACCCCAGTAGGTCAGCACGCCGTCGATCTCGATCAGACTGTAGATGTTGCTCAGGTTCAGCGCCGCTTCCTTGCCGCGGCGGATGGCTTCGTTGATCGTCGTCTGATGTCTGGTCTCGATGGCAAAGATCGGATTGAAGTCCTCGCTCAGCAGCACGACCTGAAAATCATTGTTGATCGCCGCCTCACGGAGCGCCTGCTGGAAATTCGCGTGTTTCTCGAAGTTGAGCAGATGGAAGATCGTGTTGTTGATCAGACTGTTCTTGAAATTATTTCCGTACAGCACATGCTCCATGACCTCCGCGATGATCTGCGAATAGTCCATATTTTCTCCGTCGACCATGATGATCAGCGGAACACCGGCTTCGTCTGCCGCACGTGTGACTTCTTTATCGACCGGTTTGGTCGTCTGTTCCCTGCGGAAGATCACGATCGCCGCGACGCCTGTTTTCGCAAGTTCGCGGATCGTTTCCTGCTGCATCTTCACATCGTTCTTCATCCCCGCAAACGAGGTCAGGACCATGTTGCCGCTGCTGCCGCTGCATTTTATCGCTTCTTCCGGAGAGGACGCGTCCATGACGGAAACCGCTTTCACACGGTTATCCATATTTCTTTCTCCCGCAACTACGATACATTTCCGGAAGGATTCCAGCTGCAGACAATCCTTAACGCTTACCTTCATCTTCTCCCTCATCTTCTTTCTGAGATGCCTCAGCTGCCTGAGGTTCATCTTCTTTCAGCGCATCGTCGTCCTGCATATAATCGGCGTCATACTTTTTCAGTTCCTCCAGAAGACGTTCTTCCTCTTCCTTGCGGAGCTGTTCTGCCTCTGCAGCTTCCTTTTCATTCTGCGCTTTCTTTGCTTCATCCGCCTTATCCACACTGTCTTTCAGATCTTCCGCGGTAATCTTGCCGGTGTAAAGATCTTCAAACTGCTGGCCGTCGATCGTTTCGACCAGAAGCAGCGCTTTGGCAACGCGCTCCAAGGTCTCGTCATGTTCCATCAGAATCTTGGTTGCCTCGTCATAGGCTTCGTCGATGATCCGCTTGATCTCGTCGTCGATCTCCTGCGCGGTGTGTTCGGAATAATTTTTGTGTGCCGTAAAATCGTTGCCCAGGAAAACCTCTTCCTCCCCGCCGTAGTTCACAGCGCCGAGTTTTTCGCTGAAGCCGTACTTGGTCACCATTTCCCTTGCGGTAGAGGTCGCCTGCTTGATATCACCGGATGCGCCGATCGAAATATCGTCCAGCTTCAGTTTTTCGGCTACCCGTCCGCCCATGCAGGACACGATGTAGTTGTACATCGAACCCTTGGTATCGAACATCTTGTCATCTTCCGGCAGGTACATGGTATATCCGCCGGCTCTTCCCCTCGGGATGATCGTGACTTCGTGGATCGGCATATGCTTCGGCAGCGTTCTCGCCACGATGGCATGACCGGCTTCATGGTATGCCGTGAGCTTCTTTTCTTCTTCGGAAACAACTCTGGACTTTTTCGCCGGACCCATCTGCACCTTGCGGATGGCTTCCTCAATCTCTTCCATACGGATGAATCTTCCGTTACGGCGGGCTGTGATCAGAGCTGCTTCGTTCAGGATATTTTCAAGGTCGGCAGGGGTGGAACCCATGGTCCTTCTCGCCAACACCTTCGGCGTTACGTCCTCTGCCAGCGGTTTGTTCTTGGCATGTACTTTGATGATCTCTTCACGGCCTTTGACATCCGGAAGACCGATCACGATCTGCCGGTCAAATCTGCCCGGTCTGAGCAGTGCCGGGTCCAGAACGTCCGGACGGTTGGTCGCCGCCAAGATGATGATGCCGGAGTTCTCCGCGAAACCGTCCATTTCGACCAGCAGCTGGTTCAGCGTCTGTTCCCGTTCATCGTGACCGCCGCCGATGCCCGCGCCGCGCTTACGGCCGACCGCGTCGATCTCGTCGATGAACACGATGCAAGGCGAGTTTTTCTTGGCCTGATCGAACAGGTCTCTGACACGGGACGCACCGACGCCGACGAACATTTCCACGAAGTCGGAACCGCTGATCGTAAAGAACGGTACGCCGGCTTCACCGGCCGCCGCCTTGGAGATATAGGTCTTACCGGTTCCCGGAGGCCCTACCAGCAGAATGCCTTTCGGGATCCGAGCTCCGAGTTCCTTGTATTTTTTCGGCGCTTTGAGGAAGTCCACGACTTCTTCCAGTTCCTGCTTTTCTTCTTCCAGTCCGGCGACATCGTCAAAGGTCACTTTTTTGTCGCCTTTGACCATCTTGGCTCTGGATTTACCGAATTGGAACGCCTTACCGTTTCCGCCCTGGTTCATCATGATGTAGAACAGGAAGATCAATGCGCCGATCATCAGCAGGTTCGGCAGCAGGCTCAAAAGGAACGAACCGGTGTCCGGCTTCGGACTGGAAAATTCCTTTAAGGTCCCGTTCTGCATCTGGTCAAACAGATAGTTTTCTTCCAGCCAGTTGATCTCCAGTACGGATGGCGCGTAAGCGTAGTAATAGGTGTCTTTGCTGATCTGTCCGGTCAGCGTGGTATTTTCGATCTGGATCGCTTCAAACTTTTCCTGTTCGACCATCTGCGCGAATTTGGAAAAGGATATCTCTTTCATAGTCTGCTGACTGCCGTCCAGTCCCTTGTAGAACATGGCCACCAGCAGAACGACCAAAAATAGGATCAAATAGACGCTGACATTTTTTGCGAATTTTTTCACTTGTTTCCCCTTTCAAGATAGAATCTATATTTCATTTCTGCGTTTTTCTTGTTTTTTTGCGCTATCTTTCTAAGTACGCTTTTGTATTTTATCACAAAATCTATGAAATTTCAAGGATTATTATTGTTTCCTCTGCGTGGATATCCACTTTTCTGTCCGCACAAAATCTGCCTTTTTGCCTTAATCTGTCGGATCTGAAATTTTTTGACGGCAGGATCCACCAAACGCTGTTCCCGCAGGCCAGTACCGGTATCGCATCCCGGCTGTTTTTCGGCACTTTTTCATCGACAAAAAAGTCCTGCAGTTTTTTCCTTCCGCCCGGGATCGTCAAAAAATCCCCGTCCCGGCGGGTGCGGATCTCCGGTATGACCTCCTCCGGCAGATCATCGGCGCGAAAGGCTCCGTGAAGTCCCAGTTCTCCGGTCTGCAGCAGCTGCCGATATGCGGCGGTATCCGTCCGCCAAAGCCGATATTGCGGCTGCTCCGAAGCATCCGCCTCCGCCCGGCGATCGAATTTGATCTTTTCGTAGACTCTGGCCGCGCGATAGCCGTCCGCCAGCTCGATCTCTGCGGACGGATTCTCGGAAATGCGGATCTTTTCGATCGCCGCAAGCTGCGCACTGCTGAAGTTTTCCGCCATGCCGATGCAGCTCAGTGCTTTATGATAAACACGCGTGCGGATCGCCGGGTGCATCGCTTCTAAGCGATCCATGCTGAGATAAACGGCTTCCGGCAGTTCCGCCGACCGCGCATCTGCCGACTGCCTAGCTTCCACCTGCTGCGCATCCGCCGGCCGCTCGGTTTTCTTCGGAGCCGCACAGGTTCCTTTTCCCTGCATCGCCTCATCGGACAGCAGCGCGTCCCGAAAAGCCTGCTCAGCCTGCTGCCAGAGGTAGTCTTTGTCGGCCTTTGCGATGTTTCCCAACCGATTTACGGCTGCCAGGATATTTTCGTTATAATGTTCCGCCAGATACGGCAGCAGCTGCAGACGGATCTTATTGCGCGTGTAAACGGTCTCCGCATTCGTATGATCGATGCGCGCCGTAAGCTGACGCTGCGCGAGGTACTGCTCGATCTCGTCCCGCGGCGTCTCCAGCAGCGGCCGGATGACCGCGATCTTCACCTCGCGTGCTGCGCCGGTTGCCTCCGGAGAACTTACGGCCCTGCCGGCCTCCGCAGTATCCGCCGGCCCGCAGCCCCCCGTGGCTGCTGTGCTGCCGGCATGTCTGTCCGATTTCGCAGATCCGACACGGATCGTCTCATATCGTTTTTTAGCGATCCCTGCAAGGCCGTCGGTCCCGGTCCCGCGCAGAATGCGGAACAGGATCGTTTCTGCCTGATCGTTGGCGTTCTGTGCAACCGCGATCGCGATCTGCCCTGCCTCCACGCCTTTGGCGAGCAGCCCGGCGGCAACTTTGCCGAACGCTTCATATCGGGCTTTGCGTCCCGCCTCCTCGGAGGTCAGCCCCTCTTTTTCGGCGATCGCAGCACAGTCGTACACAAAACTGGTGCATGGCCAGCCGCGCTGCCTGCAGAACTGTTCGGCAAAAGCCTGGTCTTCCTCCGCCGCGCCCGGCCGGAAGCGATGGTTGACATGGACCGGATACAGCCGCAGCTTCATCGGCTCCGCCAGTCGGCAGAGCATGTCAAAAAGGCACATCGAATCCGGGCCTCCGGAGAAGCCGATCACAATGTGCATTCCGTCTTTTATCAGTTCTTCTTTTTTGATCTGTTCTCTGACATGGTCAAAGGTCCGTGCCGTACTTGCTGTCATCATGGATTCCTTTCGCCTCCGCTCCCGGCGCTCACCCCGCATGTGCCTTACCGCTTGCATCGGCTGCGTACACATTTTGCTGCCTGCTCCGGGTCCGTACACTTTCCCGTCTGCCGGTGCGCCGCCGGTCACTGTTACGAACAGTATAGCATATTTTCCGGCTTTCGGCAAAGTTTATCCGTATCTTTCTTGTTTTCAGCGTTCCTCTGCATTCCTCTGCGATCCTTACAGTCTCCGGCAGCGCCCTTCAGCCTCCGGCAAGCCTCAGCGATCCTCAGCGGTTTCTGCCTGCGGAACTGTTTTCAACGATCGCGGCCAGTACGGTCAGGTCATCGCACTCGCGGCAGGCATACCGCTGCTGTGCTTCTTGCAGGATCTTCTGTGCCAGTCGGCGCGGTGCGAGACCCGCGGCAGGTTCATGCTCGGTCTGCCGCAGGATCTCCTGCAGCCAACTGACTTCCGGATCTTCGCGGTCAGCTTCTGTGATCCCGTCCGACACCAGGATGATAAGGTCGCCCGCTTTTAGAGGCGTCGTCCGGTGTGTCAGTTTCAGCGTCGGCACGATCCCGATCGGCAGAGCGGCCTGATCGATCTTTTTTACACGTCCGCCGCGGACCAAAAAGGATGACGCAGCTCCCATCTTATAGAACTTCGCCTGACCCTGCCGTCGATCCAAAAGCGCAAGATCCATCGTTGCGAACCGGTCCGGCCGGATCATAAAGCGATTGACTTCCTTGATCGCATGCGCAGGTGCCATGCCTTTCTTGAGATTTTTCCGCAGACGCCGTACCAACCGTCTGCTTTCTGCTGCCGCCTGCTCTCCTTTTCCCATGCCGTCGGAAAGGATCAACGCAAATCTTCCATCCGGCAGTTCGCACGACAGCGCCATATCTCCGCTGACTTCCTGTGCCGCTGCTGACGCATAACCGATCCGGATCTTCAAAGGTTCTTCCGGCGTTCCCGTCTCCATCCCCTGTTTCTTTGTTTCCTGCGTCTTTGTTTCCTGCATGGCTAATCCCCTCCTGCTCACCTGCTCGGACTTTCTGTCCTTTGATTCTACCACCCGGTCTGCCCGAATCCTGTCGAAACAGGTCCGTCCGGTCTGCAGGAATGTGATTTTGTTCCGCCAAGTCTTATGATAAACACAGGGCCCCCGTCCGCCTTCTCTCTAAGAACGGCCCAAAAAATCGTTTGATGTATAGCACTAGATCTAAATTGCCGTTTTCCGCAAAAAAAAGCATAGTTCAGGCAGTTGCCCGCTCATTTTGCCTCAGAAAAAGTCGTTTCTCAATCCAAATTCTACCATCATTTTGAACTTTTTGTTTTTCATCACAATTTACTCAATTCATCATTGTCACGCAGCACAAATTATTCAAGGGATCTTCGGCTGTTCCCGCCAAGTCATGCTTTTTTTACCGAAAACTTCGATTTGATAGCAGGTTTATACATCAAAACAGAAAACCTGCAGCCGGATTTCGTATTCCGATGCAGGTTCTCACTGGTCTATTTATGAATTTGTTATTACTTCCGCATGCTTACGCAGGCAGACTAGGATGCGAGCTTTGTAGTAATACCTGCTGCCTTTCATGCTCTTGCTATTCGTAATGGTCTTGGAAGTCAAGGATCCGATCCGGGCCGCAAGCAGCCCGATCGAACTATTCGATCCCATAGAAGCGTTTCGCGTTTTCCAGCGTGCGGCGGGCGACCTCTTCATAAGGAAGCTCCTTGAGGAGCGCCACGCGGCGCGCCGTGTATTCCACATACGGGGATTTGTTTTTTTTGCCGCGGTACGGCTCCGGCGTCAGGTACGGAGCGTCCGTCTCCACCAGCAGATATTCGATCGGGATCGCGCTGACCACCTCCGAAGTCTTCCGGTTATTCTTGTAGGTCACCGGTCCGGCGATCGAAAGCGTCGCGCCGAGCTTCACATACTGCAGGGCAAGCTCCCGGCTGCCCGAATAGCAGTGCAGCAGCACACGCGCGTCCTTTTCTGATTTGCCGTCTCTACCCGGCCGCTGCGGGAACCAGCTGCAGCGTTCTTCACGGAACGCGCCTTCTTCCTTGAGGATGTCCATCGTCTCCTGATCCGCTTCACGGGAATGGATCGCGATCGGCATATGCAGCTCGTTGGCAAGCCGGATCTGGCGGCGGAACCAGTAACGCTGGTCCTCCGCGTCGGAATGATTATAGTAAAAATCCAGTCCGATCTCGCCGATCGCCTGCACTTTCGGCTGCCCGGCCAACTGTCGAATGCGTTCATAAATATCCTCATCCATCGTTTTGGTATCATGCGGATGCACGCCGACTGCCGCGTAACACCACGGCAGTCGGGCAGCGTCCCGCACCGCTTGTTCCGAGCTTGGCAGGTCAAAACCGATATCCATCACATAAGCGACGTCGGATGCTTCGATGTCCGCGATCAGCTGTTCCCGTTCTTCTTCGGTATAAGTGTCATTATTGATATGCGTATGGGAGTCGAACAAGGTCTTCATCAGCATACCACTTCTCCGTCCGGTGCCTCGGTCGATACGATCTCAACGCGTTCACCGTTGTCGGCAAACAACAGCATGCCCTTGGACTCCATGCCGCGCAGCTGGCGCGGTTTGAGATTCGCGACCACGATCACTTTCTTGCCGACCATTTCCTCCGGCTTGAAGCTCTTCGCTACGCCGCTGATGATCTGGCGGCACTCAGTACCCATCTTCACCTGGAAGACCAGCAGTTTGTCTGCTTTCGGATGCTTCTCCGCCTTTTCGATCAGGCCGACACGGAAGTCGATCTTATCAAAGTCTTCATATTCGATCTCCGGCTTCAGTTCCAGCGGAACATTTTCCGGTTCTTTCGCTTTTTTGGCCGCCACGCTGATCTCATGCAGCGCTTCGAGTTCTTTTTCGATATCGATACGCGGGAAGATCGCGTCGCCTTTCTTGACCTGTTCCTGATACATCATTTCGAACGTGAACGCGTCCTCCCAGACAACGTCCGCATACCAGAGTCCGAGCTGTTTGCGGATCTCCTTGGAAGTCGTGTGCATGAACGGGTGGATCAGGATGGAGATGATACGGATGGTTTCCGCAAGGTTATGCAGGACTGTATCCAGTTTTGCCTTGCTGTCCGCATCAGTATCCGCAGTCTTAGCCAGTACCCACGGCGCTTTTTCATCGATATATTTGTTGGCCCGGCGTACCACGATCCAGATCTCTTCGAGCGCCATATTGAACGCGAACTTGTCCATCTGTGCTTCAACTTTCGAAGCCGCGCCGATCGCGATCTTCTTGAGATCTTCGTCGATATCGTCGCTGACGGAAGCCACTGCGTCCGGCACAACGCTGCCGTTGTATTTTTCGATCATGGAAACCGTTCTGGAGACCAGATTGCCGAGGTCGTTCGCCAGGTCGTAGTTCATTCTCTTGAGCATGACTTCATTGGTAAATACGCCGTCCTGTCCGAACGTGTACTCACGCAGCAGGAAATACTTGAGCGCGTCGATGCCGTAGCGTTCGATCAGGATGACCGGATCGATCACATCGTCGCCCTTGCTGGCCTTGGACTTGGAGACCTTTTCGCCGCCCAGCAGCAGCCAGCCGTGTCCCAATACCTGTTTCGGCAGAGGCAGACCCGCGCTCATCAGCATTGCCGGCCATATGATCGAATGGAAACGCACGATCTCCTTACCGACCAGATGCACGTTAGCCGGCCAGTATTTGTCATAAAGTTCCCGCTCATCCGGATAGCCCAGCGCGGTGATATAGTTCGTCAGCGCGTCCAGCCATACATAAATGACATGCTTTTCGTCGATCGGCACCGGAATGCCCCAATCGAACGTGGAACGGGAAATGCACAGATCATCCAGGCCCTGCTTGATGAACGAGATCATCTCGTTGCGGCGGGACTCCGGCTGTAAAAATTCCGGATGCTCGTCAAAGAGCGTCAGCAGTCTGTCCGCGTAGTTGGAAAGCTTGAAGAAATATGCTTCCTCCTTTGCCGGCTGTACCGGTCTTCCGCAGTCCGGGCAGCAGCCGTTTACCAGCTGGCTTTCCGTCCAGAAGCTTTCGCAAGGCGTGCAGTAAAGGCCTTCATATTCGCCCTTGTAGATGTCACCTTTATCGTACATTTCCATAAAGATCTTCTGAACGCGCTTGATATGGCGCGGTTCCGTAGTACGGATAAAGTCATCGTAAGAGATCTCCATGGTCTCCCACAGTTTTTTGATGCCTGCAACTACTTCGTCAACATATGCCTGCGGGCTGACCCCTTTTTCATTGGCGATGGTCTGGATCTTCTGACCGTGTTCATCGGTTCCCGTCAGGAATCTTACATCATAGCCGCAAAGTCTCTTGAATCTTGCCATCGCGTCTGCCATAACGGTGCAGTAGGTGTGCCCGATATGCAGATTAGAGCTTGGGTAGTAGATCGGCGTGGTGATGTAATACGTTCCTTTTTTCTCTGTCATTTTTTGTTTTCCTCCTGGTCTCCCTTTCGAATGAGAAAGGGCAGATTTTTATTCTTCGTCGCCCTCATCCAGAGCGTCTTTGTCATCCTGCTGCGGAAAAGCTTTGCTCATCGTCTTGTCGGTCGCTGCGATCAGCGCGATACCGGCAGCCAAAAGCAGCCCCGCTGTTTTCCCAACGGTCTTGACGACCTGTCCGGTGGTGATGGTCTTCCCCGCTTTTTTTGCCTTGATCTTACCTCTGTTCATCCTGATACCTCCTGTGCTGCACATAATCCACGATCAGATTGGCAGCTTCCTCTTCCGTGATATAGCTGCTGTTGATGGCCAGATTATAATTCTTGAATTCTCCCCATTTCTGGCCGGTATGATAATTGTAGTAGTTCTGACGTGCTTTGTCGTAGGTCGCGACAATGCTCTTGACCTCATCTTCCTTATCCCCGTAGACTTCCACGGCACGGCAGAGCCGGTCCTCAAGCTCTGCATAGATAAAGACGTTGGTCACGCCCGGAATGCCGCGCAGGACATAGTCCGCACATCTTCCGACAATGACAGCCTGCCCTTTCTCGCCGATCTCCTGGATCGCCTGGAACGTGGCCAGAAACAGCTTTTCGTTGACCGAAAGCGGACTGCCGCTGGTCGCTTCGTTGAAGCTCAGCGCCGATGAAAGGTTATACGCGAAACTGCTCTTCGCTTTCAGCTCCGCGCCTTCCAGAAGTTCTTTGGAAAATCCGCTCTGCTCGGCCGCAAGCCCGATCAGTTCGTCTTTGTCGTAGAACGGCACTTCCAGTTTCTGTGCCAGGATCTTGCCGATGATGCGTCCGCCGCTTCCGTATTCTCTGCTGATCGTAACCAGTTTCTTCATATTTGTTCCCCTGCCTTTCTTTTCTTGTTCTTAGGAAAAAAGTTTCTTCTGCTTTTTCGTTTCTGCTGTCTTAGTTTTCGTCTTCCACAAATGCCTGATAGATCGCGCGGATCGCGGTTTCAAAGTCTTTGTTCTCCACGCCGACGATGATGTTCATTTCGCTGGATCCCTGGTCGATCATCCGGATATTGACGCCCGCCTCTGCAAGTGCGGAAAAGAGCCGCGCCGAAACACCCGGCCGGAAGCTCATGCCATGACCGACGGTCGCGATCAGCGCCATGTTTTCAAAGACATCGATGCTGTCCGGTCTGAGTCTGGTCCGGAATTCGTCCAGAACTTCGTCGATCCGTCCGTTGATGGACTTGTTCGACATGACGACCGAAACGGTGTCGATCCCGCTCGGCAGGTGTTCGAAATTGATATCGTAATCGTCGAGGATCCCCAGAATTCTTCTGACAAATCCGCGTTCGCTGCTCATCATATTCTTATACAGTGCAACGACCGTAAAATCTTTGCTGCCTGCGATACCTGTGATGATGCGGTTTCCGCCGTCATCGCGGTAAGCCTCTTCTTCGCCGGTGATCCGCGTGCCCGGGTCCTCCGGCGCATTGGTGTTGCGGATGTTGATCGGCACGTTGGCCATTCTCGCCGGGTAGATCGCATCTTCATGCAGAACGGACGCGCCCATATAGGAAAGCTCGCGAAGCTCTTTATAGGAGATCGTGCGGATCTGCTGCGGGTTTGCGACAATGCGCGGGTCCGCCATCAGGAATCCGGAAACATCCGTCCAGTTTTCGTAAACGTCTGCGTTTACGGCACGCGCGACCAGAGCGCCGGTGATGTCTGAACCGCCCCGCGAAAAGGTTTTGACCGATCCGTCCGGCAGGCTTCCGTAGAATCCCGGAAGTACCGCGTGTTCATGTTTCGCGAGTTCACTGCGGATCGCCTCGTCGGTTTCCGCCATCAGCAGTCTGCCCTTTGCGTCAAACTTGATCAGGTCCTTTGTGTCCACAAAGTCGTAGCCCAAAAATGCCGCGACCAGGACCGCGTTCAGGTACTCGCCTCTGGACGCGATATAGTCGGCGCTTGGATTCTGCTTGAGATTTTCACGGATCTCATCGAAATATCTTAAAAGATCGACCTTGACGCCAAGGTTGATCTGTACTGCCATAAAACGGTCCGCCACGACCTGAAAAAGCTGGTCATAAGGCAGATTGTGCTCGATATGTGTCTTGCACAGATAGAGAATATCGGTGATCTTATTATCGGTTTCGTAACGTTTTCCCGGCGCGGAGACTACTACGTATCTGCGATCCGGATCCTGCTGAATGATCTGTTTGGTCTTGGTCAGTTGAATGCCGTCAGCAACGGATGAGCCGCCAAATTTTGCGACCTTTATGCCCATATAAAATGTCCTCCTGTTTTTTCGTATGTACAAACGTATAATAGTTTATTTTATACCATTTTCCTGTTTTTTTCAAGTCTACTTCTTTTTGTTTTCGTTCGTACCGCCTTTCGTCTCTTCGATCGTAGCATCCCGCGCGTATTCCCTAGGATCGCCCGGTGTTTTTCTCTGTTTCTTTTGATTCTGCAGATTTTGCAGCAGTTCCTCATTCAGCGCCAGCTCGGCTTCCTTGAGTTCGTCCTCGCTGTCAAGGTCCACAAGCTGCGTGATCCAGACTTTGGGCCGATACCAGCTGTGCGCGATGGCGTCCAGGATCGCCTTGCCGTAACGCGGCGCCATTTCACCGGCCTTGATGAAATACACGCGGACGATCAGACCGACCTTGACGCTCTTGATCTCAAAGATACAGTCCAGTTTTCCCAGCCGGTCCATTGCCTCCTGCAGGTCTTCTACGATATGTTCGCAGAGCACGCCCCGTTTCCCGCTTTCACAGAGCAAAAAGAACGCGCAGGCCGCGATGGTCCCCAGAACAGTCGCCCACATCTCCCCAAACGCCTGTGCTGTCGCGAAATACATGAGCAGACCGAGCGCAAACCCCGCCCATTTTATATTACTTAACAGTTTCATTTTTTTTTCAACTTGTTCCATACATACCTCTTTCTCTTAAGAAAAATCGCACGCCGTAAACACGATTGCTAGAATTCATTATAACGCCGCCGCGCCAGCGGATAAAAGGCGTTTCAATGATTCTTACCTTGCGGCAACGCCGTAATATGATCGCTAGAATCATTGGCCCGGACGCTGAGCGCTCTGTCTTCGCCTTACGGCTCGCCAATCGCTTTCGCTCGGGCATCTGACTTGCATCAGCTCTGTCTTCGCCTTGCGGCTCGCCAGTCGCTGTGCTAAGTTCATTATATTCACAAATCCGCCCCTTTGCAATATATCTTTTGCTTTTCCTTGAAACTCGACCTTTTACTTTTGTACCGAATTATGATAGAATGGAGATAGCTTTTGCGGCGCGAAACCTGCCGCTGATCCATTTTCCAAAGTGAAAGGAGTTCCCTATGAAATTACCGAAACCATTGAATAAATATTTCGATCACACCTTGCTGAAGCCGGAAGCCACTTCCGAGCAGATCGACAAGCTCTGCGCGGAAGCGAAAGAATATGACTTTTACTCGGTCTGCGTCAATACCTGTTATGTCGGACGCTGCACGGACAACCTGAAAGGCACGGATGTCAAGGTTGCTGCGGTTGTCGGCTTCCCTCTGGGCGCCTGCACGACCGCGACCAAGGCTTTTGAAACCGAAGAAGCCTGCAAAGACGGCGCCTCCGAGATCGACATGGTCCTGAACGTCGGCGCTTTCAAAGATTTTCGTTACGATGACGTGCGTGACGATATCCGCGAAGTGGTCAATGCCGCTGCGCAATACGGCGCGATCGTCAAAGTCATTTTGGAAACCTGCCTGCTCACGCCGCAGGAGATCGAAGAAGCCTGCCGCCTCGCAAAAGATGCCGGCGCGCACTTCGTCAAAACATCCACCGGTTTTAACAGCGGCGGCGCGACGGCCGCGGACGTTGCACTGATGAAAAAAACAGTCGGTGACGCTCTGGAAGTCAAGGCCAGCGGCGGTATCCGCGATTACGAAACCGCGATGGCGATGATCGAAGCCGGTGCAGACCGCATCGGTGCATCCGCATCTGTAAAAATCATGGAGGTATATCAGCAAAATGTCCAGTAAAACACTCGATATCTTAAAAGGAAGTTTCTTTGCTCTGATCTTTATCTTTTGCCTGATCACAAGGATCAAGGACACCGACGCGTCTTGGACTTATGTCGGCATGGTGATCACGGCGATCGCCACGATCGGATTCTTCAAGCGCGCATTTGATAAATATTGAACGAAACGAAACGAAAAGACCGCCGCGGTCCTGCCTTTTGAGGCATCCGCGGCGGTCTTGTTTTTTCTGTTTTCCGGAATCACCCGCAGGCTCCGGTGATCTCATTTTAGCTGCTTAGCTGTGTGTGCTTACAGTCCGGCCTGCTGTTTTAACGTTTCTGCCTTGTCGGTGTGTTCCCACGGAAGATCGATATCGGTTCTTCCGAAATGACCGTAAGCAGCAACCTGTCTGTAGATCGGTCTTCTCAGGTCAAGATCCCGAATGATAGCTGCCGGTCTGAAGTCAAAGTTCTTTTCCACCAGCTCCGCGATCTTTTCATCATCAAGCTTACCGGTCCCGAAAGTATCCACTAAGATCGATACCGGCTTTGCAACGCCGATCGCGTACGCAAGCTGGATCTCAACCTTGTCTGCCAGACCCGCCGCAACAACGTTCTTCGCAGCATATCTTGCTGCGTAGCTTGCGGAACGGTCTACCTTTGTAGGGTCCTTGCCGGAGAAAGCACCGCCGCCATGGCGTGCGTATCCGCCGTATGTATCGACAATGATCTTACGTCCGGTCAGTCCGGAGTCGCCGTGCGGTCCGCCGATCACAAAACGTCCGGTCGGATTTACATAGTATTTGGTCTCATCGTCCAAGAGTTCTGCCGGAATGATCGGCTTGATCACATATTCGATCAGGTCTTTTTTGATCTGTTCCTGCGTTACATCCGGATCATGCTGCGTCGAGATCAGAACCGTATCGATCCTTGCGACTTTGTTGTCATCATATTCTACGGTGACCTGTGTCTTTCCGTCCGGTCTCAGATAAGTCAGTGTACCGTCTTTGCGGACATCGGTCAGTCTCTTTGCCAGCTTATGCGCATAAGAGATCGGTGCCGGCATCAGTTCCGGTGTTTCATTGCAGGCATAGCCAAACATGATACCTTGGTCTCCCGCGCCGATCGTATCGATCGTAGCTTCGTCATTCAGGCTTCCGTCTTTGTATTCCAGAGACTTGTCAACGCCCATCGCGATATCGCCGGACTGTTCGTCGATCGCGGATAATACCGCGCAGGTATTGCCGTCAAAGCCGTATTCGGATCTGTCATAGCCGATATCCAAGATCACCTTTCTGACGATCTTCGGAATATCAACATAGCACTTTGTCGAGATTTCGCCCATGACCATCGCGTAGCCGGTCGTCGCGGTCGTCTCCGCAGCAACTCTGCCGTATGGGTCTTTTTCAAAAATAGCGTCCAAGATCGCATCCGAGATCTGGTCGCAGACTTTGTCAGGATGTCCTTCGGTTACGGACTCTGAAGTAAATAATTTTTTCATCGTTTTCTCCTCCCTGTAAACAATCTATCCTTATCCCCAGCAAAGCAAAAGCCTCTCCGTGAAAGAGAGGCTGTAAAGTCGTTTGCAAGACCTTTCCTCATCTTTCAGAACTTTGATCATTCTGTAGGATTTAGCACCTTTTCTACTCCATTCTCTGTTGGAGCACCTAGGTTGCCGGGCGTCTTCGGGCCTATTCCCTCAGCCACTCTTGATAAGGATCTTATTCTTTTCGAACCATGTGTTCGATGTATATATTATACCCTTGCATTGCCTTTGTCAATCAGAAACTTTCGGATATTTCATTTTCTTCTGCGTCTTTTTCCTCGGTCATCTTCTGTCTGGTGCTAGAATATAAATAGAACAAATTAAAGTGAGGTTTCTCTCTTAAAATATGTTATCATAGATTACAAGGAG
>CAKQQT010000009.1 GCA_934271235.1 uncultured Clostridia bacterium
ACGTATAAAATAGCTGGCTACAAAACGGCTACAAAATTCGTAAGGAACCTATGTACAGCCCGAAATACGTGGATTATGTGGACAAAAAGCGTATCGAGAGTACATTTTATAACCCTTTATAACCCTAAATCAAAGCCCAAGACTTGAGTGGGAGTAGTAGATTATTGTAAAGCCCTTGAATTTCAAGAGCTTTTTAGTTTTTTGACCCCCATTTTTATCTTGTGGTGGGGTTGACTTTGTTTTACAAGCGTAGGGAAAATTGATTTACTATTTTGTTGAGCTCAGGCAGAATCGTAGATTGGTAATAATCATTTACACTTTGAATTTCGATAACAAAAAGATCTAGTACATGGCAGCTATCGCATGCGGAATATCCGTTATGCATGATCATTGCTTTTAAATCTTCGAATCGAATCTTATCGCGGTAAGAGCCGGTTCGATATAATTCATCTATGCTAAGACTACCGAATTTAATAAAAAACTTACAGAATTCAGGTGAATTATCAAGAGACCTTCGAAAACTGATAATAAAACAGTATATAGGATGGACGCAAAGTGTTGTATGCTGCCGCAATGGGAATTCTTGCAGTGGTAGGAAGACCGTGATATAATTAAAAAAAGTTTGCATAACTGTTCTTTGCATATTTTTCAGGAGGAAGACGATGAAACGCAGAATGATCGTAAAACTTACGCTTTGCCTCACAGTACTTTTGCTTGCGGCCGGACTTTTCGGCTGTGCCGGGGCGTCATTGCCGGAGGGGCTGATCGGGGAATGGGCCTGCGGGGAGCTCGCGTCGGATGGAACGACGGCGACGGATTTTTACGCCTTATATATTGAAAAGAACGGAAAGTTCAGTCTTTATGATACTGTGGGAAATCCTGGCATTGCCGGAAAAATGACGCGGAAGAGCAGTGAAGATGACGCCGCGAAAGGAATCGTAAAGGTATCCTGCGGCAGTGATGATTTTGACCCGCCGCTGTGCTGGGATATGCAGGAGCGCGATGAGCTCGAATATGAGATCCTGGAAGACGGAACGATGCGCCTGGGGCATAACGGCGTATGGCTCAGCTTTTATGAGGAGGATACCTACAAGGTCTACAAAATCAGCCTTGCAGATCGCTCTGCTCCGGAATATCAGTGGGAACTGCAGCAAAGCGGCGACGGAGCAGTGACTTTTACAACCGAGGAACTTGAAGACGAGGATGTCGGCGTTTGGAGGATTTATGATCTTTATGCAGAGAAAGCCGGCGATGTGCTGGTTACCGTGAATTACCGAAACCATGACGCAGTGATGTACACCGTGTCCTTTGATCTTACGGTCAATGAAAACGACACGATCCACGAAAATGGCGTCGCCGGTGATGTAGATGATGCTATGACGGATTGATCCGGCTCCTTTGTTTTTTAGCAGATAACTTTACGATTGCACAAAGTTCTTACAGAAGCGGAGGCAAAGCATCATGAAAACACCGATATCTTCAGCAGGTCTGCTGTATCTTTATCTTACCGGATATGAAGAAGAGGGACGAGTTTGTATCAGGCAAATAAATTCGTACTCCCATATGGAAGAGGGATTTTACGATGCAGTCATGGAATGTGCAAACGATACCGAAGACGATGAAGGAACCGTGCATATTTTCGCAGTGATCGGCGCTGATAAAAAGGTAAGTGCGGTCTGTGCTGTCATGGAAGACATGATAAAAATAAATTTCCGCAACATTTTATCCGGAAGAGACCTGCAAAAAAGTACGAAAGAACTGGATCGAACCGGAAACTGCTTTTCTCGATGTGTACAAGAATTTTTCTGTGAGCAGCCGCTCCGCTTTCCGAGAGAAATCGGCCAGTGCTATGGTAAAATAGCGATTCGAGGTATTTTTTGCAGTAAGCCGATGGAACAACAGAAAGGCTCTATAGCAGAGAAAATGCTGGAATTATGGCTGGAGCGAGAGCGTCCGATGCTGTGCGGACGTCAGCTGATGATCCGGAGTTTTTTTATGCGGGATTTTGTAGGAAGAAAGGTGGCAGCCGCCTTGCCTGAAACAGAAAGCGGGGGCTGGCGACTTGTCTTTGAAGGCGGACATCAACTGCTGCTGCATGAAAATGCGGCTTATCAGAAAGAAACTTTGCATCCGAATGATTTAGGCATGTTTTTCCCGTCAAATATTCAATCCATACTCTTGAACCCGATCTATGCTTATGGACAATGGCTGCAGCCTACAGACCTCTGCGAAGAATGGCATAAAGTTTTTTTGTATATATGCGCAGTGTCCGGACAGCAATGGGATCCGTCCGGTTTTGCAAAAGTGTACGAAACCTTTTTGGAATTCCTGAAAGAAAATATCTGTATAGCAGAAGAAACGCCGACAATCATCAAAAAGGATGAATACCGGCAGTGTTTGCTGCGATACATAGATGACTTTCGGAATTTTCTCAAAGGGGATGATGAAGCAGTCATTTCAAAGGACCTGCACCAGACTCTGAACTCGCGCTATATTTACTTACCGTATTTATGGCCGCTTGTAACCATAAAGCCGCAGACAAAGGATTTCTCTGCATCCACAATGCGAACCCTGGTGGACAAAGCGCTGCGAGAAACAAACTCAAATCGAAAAGGCGTGCTTTGAGAAGACGCCGCGGCGGATATGCTGGGAAGCATATCCGGATGGAAGATCAGCGGCAGACGTGTCCGTGCTGGCGCGCAGGAGATCAATCTCAGCCTTGTGAACTGTTCACTGGATGATTGTTTGTGGCAGTTGGGTGCGTATATCTTAGTGGAATGCAAAAATTGGGAAAATCGTGTAGATATTCAGCAGGTCCGAAATATTGCGCACGTTTCCAACATGAAGGGAAACAAGACTGCGATCCTATTTGCGGCAAACGGAATAACGGAAAATGCAAAGGAAGAAATCTACCGTCTAACGACAGAGAATTTTTATCTGATCTGCATCACTGCCGACGAAATGAAGATGCTTCCATCTGCCGAAGATTGTAAAGAACTGATCTTGCACAAATGGGTCTGCCTGCATGACAATATGCATGCGCCACTATGATTCAGACGTTTTCCTGTGCTGCAATCAGCTGCAGTTTCTGCGCATGCGTCAGTTTTTTGATGGCCGCTTCCCGGCGCAAGGCGGCCTCTTTGCTTGCGGCTGTTTCGTAATAGGCCAGCCGCACCGGCAGATGGCTGCGTGTATATTTGCCGCCCTTGCCTGACTGGTGGGCGGCCACCCGCTTGGCCAGATCATTGGTCCAGCCGCAGTAAAAACTGCCGTCGGCGCATTCTAACAGATAAACATAATTTGTTTTTTCCATGGCGTGATACCGGATGATACCGGAGCCCCTTCTTCGATGATAGCTGTATCATACAGAAAAGTCAGAGGTCTGTCAAGAATGGATGTATACTTGGAATATTATAGGAAATCAAGCGCCATGGCGGTTGAAACCGGTTGTTGAAATATACTTGAAACCATGCAAAAAATTTTTCGGATGCATAATGTACTGCTTTTCGGCGGGTTTTCGAAAATTTGTACGCGGCAGGGACTGGTCGGATGAGAAAATTTTACAGATAGAGAAAAAGTCTCCTGTCATGCAAGAACTGCTTTTGTCGAACCCTGTCGAAAATGCGTGATGTGTGTCGCTTCGAGCTCATCACGGTGAGTCTGCATCCGGACTTTCCTTGCGGAAAACGTAAAAAACGCAAGATAATGTGCCGGAGTAAGCAGAAATCTCGTGCAAACCCGTGCAGATTTTTTAAAAAGAGCGCAAAAGCAGTACAATATACATACTTGGAAAAATATGGAAGTCTGCATGACTACACAGACAGGACCTGGGCAAACTTTCCTACCTCCCCGGCGGAGACCGAACAGGGAGCGGATCGAACAGGGAGCGGACCGAAGGCGGCGAGCGATTGGACAGGTAGACTCTGCATGTATAAATTTCTATGCCGTGTCGAAAAAACACGAAAAAATAGCAAAGCGAAAATGCGGCGCAGCTCTGGTAAGCGGCCGCTTTTTTTGGTAGAATATTTACACGAGAGGATGCGGCGTGTGCAGAACATACGATATGCATGACATACAAGGCCTGCGGCTGTGCGGGCAAGACCGGCACAGACAGCAGCAGACAGCAAAGGAGTACCGATACTTATGAATCTAGACCATTTAAATACAGAGCAGCGCAAGGCGGCGACCCATGTCGACGGCCCGCTGCTGATCTTGGCGGGCGCGGGCAGCGGCAAGACCGCGACCATGACACACCGCATCGCTTACCTGATCGAGCAGGGCGTGAGCCCCTATCAGATCCTGGCCGTGACCTTCACCAACAAGGCTGCCGGGGAGATGCGCGAACGAGTCGAAAAGCTGGTCGGCAGATGTCCGGGCATGTGGATCATGACTTTTCATGCCATGAGCCTGCGCATCCTGCGGGAACACTGCGAGCGCATCGGCTATCAGCGGAACTTTGTTATTTATGATACCGTTGACCAGAAAACACTGATAAAAAACATCATGAAGGAGCAAAAGATTGACACGAAGATCTATCCGCAGGCCTATCTTTCCTCCGCGATCAGCAAATTGAAAGAACAAGACGTCAGCCCGCAGGAATACCTTGAGACCGAGGGCGATAACTTCCGCGGCAAGGTCATCTGCAACGTGTACAAGGCCTATCAGGAGCAGCTCAAACGCAATAACGCCATGGATTTTGACGATCTTCTGGTCAACGCTCTGCATGTCCTGCGTGAAAATCCGGATGTTCTGGCGGATTATCAGGACCGCTTCCGCTATATTCTGGTGGACGAGTATCAGGACACCAACCACATTCAGTATGAGATCATCCGTCTGCTGGCCAAAGCGCACCGGAACCTCTGTGTGGTCGGTGACGACGACCAGTGCATCTACCAGTGGCGCGGCGCGGATATCAGCAATATCTTGGATTTTGAAAAGGATTTTCCGCAGGCCAAGGTCATCAAGCTCGAACAGAATTACCGTTCCTACGGCAACATCCTGGCGGCGGCACACTCCGTGATCCGCAATAACCGCGGGCGCAAGGCAAAAAAACTCTGGACAGACAAGGAAGCGGGCGATAAGATCGTTTACCGCAGATGTGACAGCGATAAAGAGGAAGCCTATTATATCGCGCAGGAGATCGATCTGCTCAAGACCAGCCAGCGGACTTACGATGATTTCGCGATCCTCTACCGCACGAACGCGCAGTCCAGGCTCTTCGAAGACGCGCTGAAACGGCGAGGCATTCCGTATCAGATTTTGTCCGGTTTCAGCTTTTACGAGCGCAAAGAGACCAAGGATATGATCTGCTATATGCGGCTGGTGGTGAACCCGGCGGACGATCTGGCACTCAAACGCATCATCAACGAACCGAAGCGCGGCATCGGCGCGGTGACCCTCGGCAAACTGGAAGCACTGGCGCGCGTGCATGACATGTCCCTTTTGGACATTTTGTCGCAGGACGAGATCAGCTACAGTCTGCCGGCCAAGGCACAGAGCGCGGTGCAGGATATGGTGCAGGTCATCCGGATCTGCAGACAGGAAAAAGAAAATCTGCGCGTGTCGGACATCTACGATCAGCTGCTGGTCAAGAGCGGCTATCTCAAGGCGTTGGAGGCAGAGGATACGCCGGAGGCCGAGAGCCGCATCGAAAATCTGCTGGATTTTAAATCGTTCATCTACGATTACGAAAAGGAGAAGGCGGACGCCGGAGAAAAAGCGACGCTCGAAGAATTTCTCGAGAAGGTGGCGACAGACGGCGACGCCGATAAAATGGAAGAAGGCGCAGGTAAGGTCACCCTGATGACGATGCACAGCGCCAAGGGTCTGGAATTCCCGATCGTTTTCCTGCCGGGCCTGGAGGACGGGCTGTTCCCGGGGCACCGGGCGCTGGATAACGAGAGCGGTATGGAGGAAGAACGGCGGCTCTGCTATGTCGGCATGACGCGGGCCAGAGAAAAGCTGATTCTGACGGGCGCCGCGTATCGCGTGCTGTACGGACGCGGCGAATATACGCGTGAGTCTACCTTCCTGCGCGAACTGGACAAGTCCTTGCTGGACGAGGCCGGCGACACCGTCTTTACGGCCGGCCGCAGGACGAACAACCATCTGGGCGTGGACACCGGCAGTCCGGACGGTTTCAGCCAGCCGGCCTTCCGCCCGTACCCGGCCTATGACCCGCTGAAATACGCGAAGCAGGCCGTCCGGGAACACACACGCGGTGCGGGCCGGAATTTCGCAGTCGGCGATCAGGTACGTCACGGCAAGTTCGGACCGGGACTGGTGCTTGAGGTTGATGATAAAACGGTTACGGTCATGTTTGACAGCGTCGGGCGCAAAAAGCTCGCCAAGGACGTGGCACCGATACAGAAGATAGGACAAACGTGCACATAACGAAATCAAAGATTTTTATGTGCACATGGCGCTCAGGGATGAGCGCCACTTCGCAAGGTGCTTTTGTCGTTATTCCGGAAATATCGCTGTGCGATATTTCCTACATAATAAAAAAGAAAAACCCGCGGGCGGCAGCCTTGCCAATGGGCCTGCTGCCGCCCGCAGAAGACAGGAGATTCCGCACATGGAACAGAATCAAAAAATCGAGAGAATGAAAGCGTTGATCGAAACGCTGAACGCCGCGGCTAAGGCCTATTACCAAGAAAGCCGCGAACGGATGCCGAACCACGAATACGACGCGCTGTACGATGAACTGGCAGCACTCGAAGCAGAAACCGGCATGACACTTTCCCAAAGCCCGACGCAGCGCGTCGGCTACGAAGTGCTTTCCCAATTGCCGAAGGAAAAACACCCGCAGAAGATGCTTTCTTTAGACAAGACTAAGGACGTTGACGCACTGGTCAGCTGGCTCGGCGCGCAGGACGGCGTGCTTTCGTGGAAACTGGACGGATTGACGATCGTGCTGACCTACGAGGACGGCGCGCTGGTCAAGGCGGTCACCCGCGGAAACGGCGAGATCGGCGAGGTCATCACAGGAAACGCCAGAGTCTTTGCCAATCTGCCGCTGAAGATCCCTTATCGCGGGCATCTGGTACTGCGCGGCGAAGCGGTGATCTCCTACAGCGACTTTGAAAAGATCAACGAGACCTTCGAGGACGAGGGAGCGAAATACAAGAACCCGCGCAACCTGTGCTCCGGCTCGGTGCGGCAGCTGAACAATGAGATCACGGCACAGCGGCACGTGCAGTTCTTTGCCTTTGCGCTGGTGTCGGCAGGCGGCGGTGCGGATGCGGAGACATCAGGAGCGGCTGCGGCTGACCGCACGATAGACACAGTGGGCAAGGCCGCAGCAGACAGCAGCGCGCCGCAGCTTGCCACGCGCGGGCAGCAGTTTGACTGGCTGGCACAGCAGGGCTTTGCGGTCGTGGAACATGAACCGGTTACGGCAGGAACCTTGCCGAAAGCCATCGAGGACTTCGCGCAGCGCATTCAGCATTACGATATCCCGTCGGACGGACTGGTGTTGAGCTACGATGACATCGCCTATGGACGATCTTTGGGACAGACCGCGAAATTTCCGCGCGACTCCATCGCGTTCAAATGGCGTGATGAGATCCGGCAGACGACCTTAAAAGAGATCGAATGGAGCGCGTCAAGGACCGGGCTCATCAATCCGGTGGCCATTTTCGACCCGGTCGAGCTGGAGGGAACGACAGTCAGCCGCGCGTCCGTACACAATCTCAGCGTGATGCGCGAACTGAAACTGGGTATCGGCGATACGATCTGCGTGTATAAAGCGAATATGATCATTCCGCAGATCGCCGAAAACCTGACCGGCAGCGACAATGCGCCGATCCCGGAGGCCTGTCCGGTCTGCGGCCATCCGACCGTGATCCACGACGAAAACGGCGTGCAGACTCTGAACTGCCCGAATCCGGACTGCTTGGCTAAACAGATCCGCGGGCTGGTGCATTTCGTGAGCCGTGACGCGATGAACCTCGAGGGCCTTTCGGAGATGACACTCGAAAAATTTGTCGATGACGGCTTGATCCGCGAGCCTGCCGATCTCTTCCGGCTGGAACCGCTGCGCGGCAGGATCACCACCATGGAGGGCTTCGGCAAGAAATCCTTCGAGAATCTGCTGGCGTCCGCGGAGCGCGCAAGACACACGACGGTGCAGCGTTTCCTGTACAGCCTCGGGATCCCGGGTATCGGCATCGCCAACGCCCGCCTGATCGCGCAGTTCTGCCGGAACAGCTGGACCGCGGTCGAAAGCCTGAGCCGCGAGGATCTGCTGCAGATCGAAGGAATCGGCGAGATCATGGCCGACGCCTTTCTGGCGTTCTTCGCGGATCCGGAAAAACGCCGGATCCTGGATGATCTGCTGCAGGTGATCGAACTGGACGAAACCTTTGAAGAAAGCGGCAGCACGCTCGCCGGCATGACGTTCGTGATCACCGGCTCGCTCGAGCATTATGCCAACCGTGAAGCGCTCAAGGCCGAGATCGAGGCTGCGGGCGGCAAGGTCGCGGGATCGGTCAGCGCCAAGACCGCCTATCTGATCAACAACGACCGGACCAGCACGTCGGGAAAGAATAAAAAAGCGCAGGAGCTCGGGATTCCGATCATCGATGAGGAGGCCATCCGCAGCTGGCTCGCGAACGGACAAAAGCCGGAAGCAGAGTGAACCGCGCCGCGGCCGCCGCGCAGCGAACTGCGGTCGGCATTGTCGGCAGTCAGGCATCGTCGGCAGCACCCCACCCGGCAGCGTGACCTGCACTGCGCGCCGCATCGACGGCAGTCCTGCGGCCGCAGGACTGCCCGCGGATTGCTCATATCCGGCGGCTGCCCCGGCGCGGCTGCAAGGCAACCGGACGGCCGCGCGCAAAAAGCGCGGCTGCGCATCTTGACCCGCGCGCAAAAATATGCTATACTGAAGGTACTCGCAAGCAAGCGAACCAAAAAGAAATTGCCTTTAGAGAGCTTCGCCTGGCATGGTTTGGGTCCTGCGCAATGGGATGCCGTGAACCTTGTCAGGTCCGGAAGGAAGCAGCAATAAGCGGAAGTTCTTATGTGCCGCAGAGCAGCCTTCTCCAACGCCAAGCGCAGCTCTCTAAGGGCAATTTTTTGTGATAAAAGCGTACATGCAGCGAGCGCAAAATGTTTCCGCGCGGCTGTTCGCCATGCAGGGACGGTGCCGGTATTTTGCAGGGCGTTTTTATCCTGATCTGGGCAATATCGCGCTGCGATATCCCTACGCAATGATAACAGAAAGGAACCGGTATGTATACAGCCTTATATCGTTCCGAACGTCCGGAGGTGTTCGACGAGATCCTCGGGCAGGAACACATCGTCAGAATCCTCAAACATCAGATCGCAAGCGGCGAGGTCAGCCACGCATATCTGTTCTGCGGCACACGCGGGACGGGTAAGACGACGACCGCGCGCATCCTTGCTAAGGGCGTCAACTGTCTGGACGAAGACCCACAGGGACGGCCGTGCGGCAAGTGCGCAAACTGCCGCGCGATCAGCGAGGGGACCTTTATGGACGTGATCGAGATCGACGCGGCTTCCAACAACGGCGTCGAGAATATCCGCGAGCTGCGGGAGAGCGTCAAGTATCCTCCGGCAGTCGGCAGGAAAAAAGTCTATATCATCGACGAAGTGCATATGCTTTCGACCGGGGCGTTTAACGCACTGCTCAAGACATTGGAAGAACCGCCGGAAAATGTGATGTTCATTCTGGCGACCACTGAACCGCAGAAACTCCCGGCGACCATTCTTTCCCGGTGCCTGCGGCTTGACTTCAAACGTGTACCGCAAAAGCTGCTGATGGACGGCATGCGGCGGATCTGCGAGGATAAAGGCGTAACGCTGACCGACAGCGCGCTGAAACTGCTGGCAAACTGCGCGGACGGTTCCGTGCGGGACGGCCTGAGCGTGCTCGATCAGGTGCTGGCGTCCGGACAGAAACAGATCGACCGCAGCGATGTGCTGGAATACATCGGCGCGGCAGGCGAAGATTTTTTCCTCGAGCTGACCGATCTGGTATCCCTGCATAAGGTGCCGGAGGCTTTGCTGCTGCTCGATCAGGCGTTAGCGGACGGCAAGGATGTGCGCGGCCTGATGAAGGACTGGATGGCGCATTACCGCAACCTGATGATCACCAAATTCATCCGCAATCCGGAAGACATGCTCAACATGGCGGCGGAGAACCTCGCGAGGATCGAGGAGCAGAGCCGGCATATCACGATGGATGAGATCCGAGATGCCGTCTTGCAGCTTTCCCGGACGATCAACGAGGCAAGATGGTCCACACAGCCGCGCATCCTATTGGAACTGGCGATCATATCGATCTCTTCCGGCATGGCGGCGGAGACTGCGCAGCCGCAGACCACCCGCAGATCATCCGTCGGCAGCGGGACTTTTCGGACTGCCGGAAACGACGGCGCAGGAGCCGCGGCGAACGGGAACAGAGCGGGAACGGCACCGTCCGCAGGCGGCAATGCCGAAACGACAATGACACAAGGCACCGGGCCTGTACAGCAAGAAGAACCGCGCAGCCCTGCGGGGACAGAGCCGGAAGCGGCGGAAACGCTTTCTTTTGAACCGACTGTCGAGAATGAAGCGCTCTGGCATGCGGTATTTGAAGAGGGTGAGGACGGGGCCGGCAGCTTTAATCTGATCCGCAACGGCACCTTTTTGGCCAGAGTGGGCGAATCGGAGTTTGAAGTGGTCGCGCGGACCGCATTTGCGAAACGCTTTGCGGAGCAGAAGCGGCAGCAGCTGGAAGCGATCATGGAGCATAAGCTCGGACGCAGCATGCGCATGCTATGCGTAGAGGAAAAAGAATATCAGCGCTTGAAAGCACAGAACGGCTCACAGGACGCAGCAGGCGGCGCGAGTGATCCGCAGAAGGAACAGCTGGCACAGATGGCGCGCGAGGCCCTCGGCATCGACATTGAAATCGAATAAACCGTACGAATATACGAAAGAATACAAGGAGGAAACCAGAATGGGAAAAGGAATGAGAGCAGGTAAAAAGCCATCGAAAGCGTCCGGCATGGGCGGCGGCAGCATGCAGAAACAGTTGCAGCAGATGCAGGCGATGCAGAGACAGATGGAAGCTCTGCAGGCTGAGATTGAGGAAAAAGAAGTACAGACTACCGCAGGCGGCGGCGCTGTCAGCGTAACGGTCAACGGCAAGAAGGAGATCGTCAAATTGGAGATCAAGCCGGAAGTGGTAGATCCGGACGATGTCGAAATGCTGCAGGATCTGATCCTGGTCGCAGTCAACGAAGGCCTGCGTCAGATCGATGAGATCTCCAACAGCGAAATGAGCAAATTGACAGGCGGACTGGGCATTCCGGGCCTGTAAAACGATGCAGCAGTATCCGAAACCACTTGCCCGGCTGATCAACGAGCTGTCAAAACTGCCGGGTATCGGCTCCAAAACCGCGCAGCGGCTGGCGTTTCATATTCTTTCCTTAGAAGAAAAAGAAGCTCGGCAGCTGGCGGACGCGATCACGACAGCCAAACAAGAATTAAAATACTGTTCGGTCTGCGGCAATCTGACCGATGAAGACCCTTGCGCGATCTGCAGCGATCCCGCTCGCAGGACCGATACCATCTGCGTGGTCGAAAGCCCGCGTGACGTCATGGCCATGGAACGCATCCGGGAGTACCACGGACTTTACCATGTCCTGCACGGCGTCATTTCGCCGATGGAGGGTATCGGACCGGCCGATATCAATCTGCAGTCCTTGATCGTCCGGCTGCAGAGCAGCGATGTCAAGGAACTGATCATCGCCACCAATCCGAACATCGAGGGCGAAGCGACGGCCATGTATATCGCCAGACTGATCAAACCGGCCGGCATCAAGGTCAGCCGCATCGCGCACGGCATCCCGGTCGGCGGCGATCTGGAATATGCGGACGAAGTGACGCTGCTCAAGGCCATGGAGGGCCGGCGGGAACTTTAGCCCGCAGGAACCTGCGCCGGATCAGATGGAAAGATTGCGCTCCTTGGCGAGCTTTAAAAGATACGAGTACTTGGTACGCGCAGCCAGCACATAATAGGAAGCGTAGTCGATGGCGGCGTTGTCCGTCAGCTCATTGAAGACAGAAACTGCCTGATCCAGTTCGGAGCGGGCGGTTTTTATTGATTTGTAAAGCATTTCATCTTCCGAGCATGCAGGGGGCATTTGCTTAAATTTCATCATGTTTCACACCTTTCAGGGTTGTTTAACAGTATTATGGGATGATTTATTCTATTTTATTCCAAGTACGCATAATTTATACGGGAGAAAATCCGCGCGGTCCGGACTTTAGCAGGTGTGCGCGGGGATAAGCAAGGAAGCTGCAGAGAATGAATGAGAAGAAAGGGGAAAAAATATGGGAGTACAATTAAGTGTTTTTTTGACGTATGCAGGCGCGGTCGTTTTGATCTTTCTGATCGGCAAGATTTTTCTGTGGCCGCTGAAAATGATCTTAAAACTCGTGTTGAACAGCCTTGCGGGCGGTCTGGTGATCCTGCTGATCAACGCAGTCGGGGCAGCCTTTGGGCTGATGATCCCGCTGAATTTTTTGAACGCGGTGATCGTCGGCGTCCTGGGGCTGCCGGGGGCCGTGCTGCTGCTGATCCTGCTCTGCCTGTGAAGCTTGACGGAACTGCTGGGATGCAGGAAAAGTCTTGCTGCATAACATTAGATCCAAATCGCGGTTTGAGTCGAAAAAAAGCATCAAGCAGCCGAAAAACAGAGAGAAGTCAGTTGGCAAGGTCGAAGATGACTGCGCGAAAAAAATCGAAAACGCACGAAGAATGTCGAAGTTTGTAGAAAAAAGAGGAATAAAGCAGACAAACAAAGTCACTGATAGGACAAAGCCGAGGTCGAGAGGACTTCGGCATGCTTTTTTTGACCGAAATCGCAAAAAGATAGCAGTCTTATGCAGCAAAAGTTTTTTCATGACTTTTTGCTTGAAGAAAGAATGTGGCTGCACGGCGAAAAACATAACTTATGAAGGACAAAAGTGTGCATAACGAAATACAGATTTCCATGCACACATGCCGCTCACGCATGAGCGATGCTCCGCAAGGTGATTTTGTCGTTATTCCGGAAATATCGCATAGAGCGATATTTCCTACATAATAAGAAGAGGGCGCCGTATCGGCGCCCTCGCTGTGTGAGGGGGCTGCTTGGCAGCCCTTGTTTCTTTTGGTATGTTTTGGTATGATCTTCGGTCTACTTCTGATCTGCTTTGTTTGCGATGCCTCCGAAGGCCGCGACGATCCAGAAGAGGAGAAGGAGAACGGCTGCGATGATGTAGCCGATCCACTCGGAAGTCAGGGTACCGATCGTGGCCTGTTTGAAGAACTCGGAGATGGAACCCGCGAAGATCAGAGCCATGGCGATCGGCGTGATGAAGCGGACACAGATCGTATAGAACGCGTCAAAAGCGGCGCTCTTCTTGCTGCCGGTATCGATCTCGTCCAGGATCGGGTGCACGCGCAGTTCCCAGCCGACCATCAGTGCCATCAGCATTGCGCCGAGCGGCATCGCGATGCCCTCAGACCAGCAGTCCATGAAGTCCAGGAAGCAGTCGTTCCATCCGTCGGTCCCCCAGAATTTGAAGACACCGGAAGCACCCAGACCGTCAACAGCCACCAGAAGCGCTTCCACAGCGATGGCAGCACAGATCCAGCGGACGATCCGCGGACGATCTGCCGTTTTGCCTTTTCTTGCGGCATTGTCCGTAAAGAACGCCGTGATAACTTCGATCAGCGAGATCGCGGAAGAGATCGCAGCGATCAGCACCAGCAGATAGAAGATGATGCCGAACAGCGGACCGATGTTGCCCATTTCCGCGAAAACATCCTGTAAGGTTACGAATAACAGCTTCGGACCGCTCAGAGAGATCTGATCATAAGGAGTCCCGTTGGCGATCCCGTTGGCAACAGCTGCCGGAATAACGGCAAGACCGGCCATCAGCGCGATGGTCGTATCGGCGACTACGATCACCAGAGAATTTTTCTTGAGATTTTCCTGCTTGCCGAGATAAGAGCCGTAAGTGATCATCGCGCCCATCGCCAGAGAAAGCGAGAAGAACATCTGACCGCCGGCCGTCGCCACGACGTTCAGCAGGGACGGAGCCTCTTCAATGAAGCCGGCTTCCACGGCGTAGCCCGGTTTGAACATGAACTTCAGACCCTCTTCGGCGCACGGAAGCGTCAGAGCGCGGATGATGACGATCACCAGCATCACGAACAGGGCCGGCATACCGATCTTGTTGAACTGTTCGATACCGTCGGAAACATCACCCTTGTTGATCAGGTAGCAGATGAGCAGGAATAATAAGGTAAAGATCGCACAGCCGAACGGATTGGTGAGCATTGCGCCGAATGTCGCGCCGCCCTCCAGATTGATCTCGAACAGGTTCTGCAGACCGAAACTGAGTTCCGCCAGGTTCAGGGACAGATACTGCATGCAGTAGCCGCCGAGTACCGTGTAGAAACTCATGATCAGGAACGGAGCAAGTACAGCCAGCCAACCGATCCACTTAAATTTTTTCGAGATCGCGTGATAAGCGCCGACTGCGCCCAGCCGGGTCTTACGGCCGAGCGCCAGTTCGGAAGCCATGATCACAAAGCCTACGAAAACTGCCAGAAGCAGATAAACGATCAAAAATGCGAAGCCGCCGGAACGTCCCATCTTGTAGGGAAACCCCCAAATGTTTCCCAAACCTACCGCGGAACCGATAGCAGCCATCAGGAAGCCGAGATTGCTTCCCCAGGAACTACGATTGTTTTCCATAATAAAGTTTTCCTCCCAAAATTAAGTAAATAAAACAAATAACAGGGTTAATTCTAACAAATTGTGAGAATTTTGTCAATCAGAATAAAATGAATATATAAAATTTGTGCAAAGCAACAAAAAATGAGCAGGAAAAGAACCGAATTTCGGCGACAACGACAAGAAACTCCGGCTTTTTGGCGGAATTTCAGGGTTTTTAATAGACCGGTAAAAAATTTCCTGCTGAAAAATATTCAGAAACTGTTCACAAATCGCTAAGAATATGTTAAGATATGTCCGTGCGAAATTTGCCGGTTCCTTCTTCCACTCGGACTCCGGCACAGATTTCCACATCCATATAATATAATAAGGAGGCATATTTTATGGAAAAGAAAAAATTTGTTGTACCGCACGTGTACATCCTTTTACTCGCACTTATTTTGATTTTTAGTATTTTGAGCTATGTTATTCCGGCAAACGTATACGATTATCATGATGTGATCGTCAATCCGGAAACCGGGCAGACCAGAAGCGTTGTTGACCCGGAAACCTATCATGCAGTAGACCCGACGCCGGTCAGCCTGATGCAGTTCCTGACAGCAGTGCCGCGCGGCATGCAGGAATCCGCACAGATCATTTTCTTCATCTTCATCGTGGGCGGCGCTATGGCGGTCCTGCAGGAGACGAGAGCGATCGAAGCCGGTATGGGCAGAATGATCAAGGCAATGAAGAGCAAGACCTTGTTCCTGATCCCGATCGTAATGTTCCTGTTCTCCCTCTGCGGTTCTGTATTCGGCATGGCAGAGGAAACCATTCCGTTCATCCCGATCTTTGTATCGTTGATGATCGCGGCCGGATATGACAGCATCACCGGCGTGGCAGTCGTACTCTGCGGCGCAGCTTCGGGCTTTGCAGGCGCTTTCATCAACCCGTTCACGATCCAGGTCGCACAGGGCATTTCCCAGCTGCCGCTGTTGTCCGGCATGACATTCCGTATCGTGATGTACGCTTGCTTGGTACTTCTCACCGTGATCATGGTCATGCGGTATGCGGCAAAAGTAAAGAAAAATCCGCATCTTTCCCCGATGTATGAATTCGATAAGACCAGAGAAGACGTCGCGAATCTGGATTCTCTTCCGGCTTTTGGCGGCAGAGAAAAAGCGATCCTGATCGTTTTCCTGGCAGCGATTATCCTGCTGATCTACGGCGTTATCCAAAACGGCTGGTATATGGATGAGATCGCGGCGTTATTCCTGGGTATGTCCATGATCGTAGCCGCGATCGGCAGACTCGGCATCAACGGCTACGCGAACGCTTTGGCCAAAGGTATGGCGGACATCGCCGGCGGCGCATTGGTTGTAGGTTTTGCAAGAGGTATCCTGGTCGTCATGAACGATGCGAATATCCTGCACACGATCCTGCACGGCGCGGCAGGCTTACTGCAGGGACTTCCGGCTATGGTATCCGCGGTCGGCATGTACATCTTCCAGTGCCTGCTCAACTTCATCGTTCCGTCCGGTTCCGGACAGGCAGCGGTTTCCATGCCGATCATGGCTCCGCTGGCTGACCTGGTAGACGTGACCAGACAGACCGCTTGTATCGCCTTCCAGTTAGGCGACGGTATTTCCAACATCTTCACGCCGACCTCCGGTTACTTCATGGCCGGCCTGGCACTGGCAAAAGTGCCTTGGTCCAAGTGGGCAAAATGGATCCTGCCGCTCATCGGACTGCAGTATCTGCTTGGCTTGATCTTTGTTATGGTCGCGCAGGGCATCGGATTGCAGTAAAGTAAGGAAAGAGAAAAGTCAAAGGAGAAACCATGCAGCTGTTTTTTATGCTTTTACCGATCGTCGCATCGATCATCATTTTACTCTATGCACTGAAGAAGGGGTTTGATAAGACCGCGTTCTTCCTGTCCGCAGCCATTGCGATGGTGATCGCCATGTTCATGATGAAGAACAATGCGACCTGGTATGGAATTCTGTTGGCATTGACCGTTCCTCTGGCGGTCTCTTACCTGATCATCTGCCTGTTCCTGTCCTTGCGGGAAGACCGAGCAATGAAACGCAAATAGAAGAAACAGAGTGGAAAATAAGAGAGAAACCCTTGACTGCCTTGGCGCGGGAAACGGTTTCTCTTTTTTTTCCTGTTTCGACGCTTTTTCCCGCTTTTTCCGGGCCGATTTCTTGACGCGCGCCGCATTCCGGCGTATAATTTAAGTTCAGCATACGTAACAGGAGGGCATAAAAATGGCAATTGAAAAGGTAAGAGATTATTTCAGACAGTTCGGTATGGAAGATAAGATCATGGAATTCGATGTCTCCAGCGCGACCGTGGATCTGGCGGCGATCGCCGTCGGCGTAGAAGGGGCAAGGATCTGCAAGACGCTGTCGTTTAAGGACGGCGAGGACGGCTGTATTTTGATCCAAACGGCCGGTGATACCAAGATCGACAATCGAAAATTCAAGGATACCTTTGGGTTTAAGGCAAAAATGCTGACGCCCGACGAAGTGATCGCGTTTACCGGCCATGCGGTCGGCGGTGTCTGCGCGTTCGGCATCGAAAACCCGAATGTAAAGATCTACTGCGACGAGTCCATGAAACGCTTCGAAACGGTTTTCCCGGCTTGCGGCAGTGACAACAGCGCCATCGAACTGACCTGTGACGAACTTTATCAATATTCCAAGGCGATCGGCTGGATCGACGTCTGCAAACTTCCGCAGCCGCAGGAAGCCTAGCCGAAACAGAACCAAAATAAAAAAGAAGAAAGAAGATCAGAAATAAATACAGGATCCAGGGGGGGAATGAGCATGGAAATTACACAGAATCAGCAGAATCAGCAGGAGCAGACGGCTCCGAAAGATCCGAACCGAAAAAAACGTTTCAAAAGCGAGGCCGTCATGTTTTTGAATCTAACGCTGGCCTCCGCAATCATAGCGTTCAACCTCAAGAGCTTCGTGCGGACCGGCGGCCTGTTTCCGGGCGGCTTCAGCGGACTGACGATCCTCATCCAGCAGATCGCGGAAACGTTCTTTTCCCTGAAGATCCCATACTCGGTACTGTATCTGCCGCTGAATCTGATCCCGGCCTTTATCGGGTTCAAGTATATCGGCAAGAAATTTACCATGTATTCTTTCTACGTGGTATTTTTATCGGGCATCCTGACGGACTTGTTCCCGGATATCACGATCACCTACGATACGCTGCTGATCGCAGTCTTCGGCGGTCTGATCAACGGCGCGGCCATCAGTCTCTGCCTGTTGAACGGCGCCAGCGGCGGCGGGACAGATTTTATCTCAATCTACTATTCCGAGAAAAAGGGTATCGACGCATGGAACTACATCCTGCTGGCTAATGTGGTGATCCTGGGTACGGCGGGCGTGCTGTTCGGTTTTGACAAGGCCTTGTACTCGATCATCTATCAGTACACCAGCACCCAGATGATCCAGATCCTATTCAAACGCTATCAGAAGGACACTCTGCTGATCATCACCGCGCATCCGACGGCAGTTTATGAAAAGATCCGCGAACTGACGCATCACGACGCGACGCTGATCGAGGGGACCGGATGCTACGAGGGAACGGAACGCCACATTTTGTATTCGGTGATCGGTCGGGAGCAGGTCAACGCGGTGATCAACGCGATCCGCAAGATCGATGAAAAGGCGTTTATCAATGTCATCAACACCGAACAGGTCAACGGACGCTTTTACCGGACGCCGACGAAATAGAAAGAATGTGAAGAAAGTGTGAAGAAAACGCGTCGATTTTTTGTAAATTTTTCTTTACTAACGAAAAAAAAAGGAATATAATAGGGAAAGAAAAAATGGGAAGGAGACAGAACTATGACAGCAAAGGAATTCTTGAAGGATCTGGTCGCCATCAATACGATCGCGGATAAGGACAACCACCAGATCATGGATTATCTGGAGAACTTTTTCAAAGCGAAAGGTTTCGCGACCGCGCGCCTCAAAAATGAGACGACGGGAAAAGAAGTTTTCCGCGCGCAGTACGGAGGCGAACCGGCGATGGGATTCCTGGGTCATACCGATACGGTCGACATTACCGAGGGCTGGACGACGGATCCGCATACATTGACTGAAGCGGACGGCAACCTCTACGGTCTGGGGGCCTGTGATATGAAAGGCGGCATTGCGGCGGCGATGGACGCCATCGACCGCACCGACCTGTCAAAGCTTAAAAAAGGTCTGGCCGTTTACTGGACTTACGATGAGGAGATCATGTTCAACGGCGTGAAAGATTTTGTCGATGCCGGGACCAAGTTCCCGCCGCATGTGATCGTTGCGGAACCGACGGATCTGATCCCGATGATCGGCTCTAAGGGTCTGCTGGAATATATCTTTACCTTTACCGGTGTGACAACACATTCCAGTACTCCGATCGACGGCAAGAGTTCCAATAAGAACGCGGTCCGCTTCCTGAACCGGATGATGGATTTTGAAGAGGAACTGCGCAAGACGCCGAGTCCGTTCTTCGGTGTTCCGTATCCGACCATGAACATCGGCATCATCGAGGGCGGCACATCCATCAATAAGGTGCCGGATAAGACCACGATCTATCTGGACTTTCGCATCTGCAACTCCGAAAGGGAATACGCGCGGATCCGCGAAGCGGTCGATCAGGCGATGGAGGGTCTGGACGGCAGCTATGAGATCATCAATGACATCGCTTCTTTCCAGAACCAAAGCCCGTTGGTCGGCGTCTATGAGGAAAAGACCGGCAAGAAAGGGCAGCCGTTCTTCGGCATCACCGAAGCCTCGTTCTTTGAGGGCGACCGCGTGATCTTAGGGCCGGGACCGATGACCGCGCATGAAGCGAACGAACACGTTTCTGTGGCATCTCTTGAGAGGACTGCGGAGATCTACGCGGAGATGATCCAGATGCTCTGCGGAGAGTAGAACCGACAATGGCAAACTATCAGAGATTAAAAGAAAAGGTGGAACAAACCGTTCGGGAATGCCTGCAGGAAATGATCGCGCACAGCGATTACGTTTCGGACCATCCGGAGCTTTCGGGCGAGGAGTATGAAACGTCCGCGAAGATGGTAAATCTGCTCCGCAGTCATGGATTCCGTGCGGAATATCCTTTTGCAGGATATGATACCGCATTCAAAGCAGTCAAAGGATCTGACAGTCACAGATATAAGGCTGCCTTGCTGGCTGAATATGACGCGCTGCCTGACATCGGGCATGCTTGCGGACATAGCGTCAGCGGCACGATCACGCTTTTGGCGGCGATCGCCTGCGCGCAGCTGCAGGATGAACTGGATTGTGATATCCATGTGATCGGGACACCGCAGGAAGAAACGGAGGGAGCCAAGTGCGTGATGGCGGCCAAGGGGATTTTCAAACCATATGATATGGCGATGATGGTACATTTGTATGATCAGAATCTTCCGTATTGTACGCTGAACGGGTTGGCTTCCATGCAGTACACGTTTCATGGCAAAGCATCGCATGCGGGTGCAGCGCCGTGGGACGGAAGAAACGCGCTCAATGCGGCAGCCCTGATGCTGCATGGCCTGGACTGCATACGCGGATGCTGTACACCGGATACCCGCATCAATTCGGTCATGCTCAAAGGCGGAGCAGCCGCCGGCAGCATTCCGGAGGAAGCAGAGGTGGAGACTTGGATACGCTGCCCGGACAGCAACTATTTGGAGCAGGTTTTGTACCGACGTGTGGATAACTGTGCAAAGGGTGCGGCGCTGATGGCAGAATGCACTTGGGAAAAATATATGGCAGCGATCGACTACAAGAGCATGAAGCGGAATGCGGCCGGTGAGCGCGCAATCCGAGAAGTCTTCGCGGAGCTAGGCATTGAGATCAACGGGGATCCGGATAAGCTGTTCGGGTCATCGGATATCGGCAATGTCAGCTTTGAGTGTCCGGCGTTTCATCCGACGCTGCAGATCGCGGATAAGGGAACACTCGTACATACCAGAGGATTCCAACAGGCGATCAAAAGTGAAAGAGCGCACTTGGCGATCGCGAACGGCGCGAAATTGATCGCTTTCACGATCGCGAAGATTTTTTCGGATGAGGAAAGGATCCGGCAGATGAAAGCCGACTTTTGTTAGATTTTCGGAGATGAAGCTTTTTTAAAAGCCATCCCGGTTCTAAATATTTATGATTTTATGATTCGTTATCGTAACTCTAACACATTTAAGGAGGTAAATTTATGAGTAAAGGCCCTAAGATTGGGGAAAAGAAGAAATTTAATCTTCCTCACGTATTCATTATTTTATTTGCTATTATTGTTATTTGTACACTTCTGACTTGGATCATTCCGGCGGGTTCTTTCGATTATATGGAAAATGAAGACGGAAGATCGATCGCAGTCGCAGGTACATGGCATGAAGTTGATGATGTATCACCGGTAGGACCGTTCAGAATGTTCGAACTGATCTACGAAGGTATGGTAAATGCCGCGGATATCGCGTTCCTGGTATTCATCACCTATGCGTCCGTGGTATTCATCATCAAATCCGGCGCGTTTAACGGCGCGGTTGCATCCTTACTGAAAGTTTTCAAGGGTAAGACTTCCCTGATCACCATTCCGATCTTCATGATGCTGATCGGTCTAGGTTCTTCTACCATCGGTATGTTCGAAGAATGGCTGCCGTTCATCCCGGTATTTGCGGCTATTTATGTCGGCATGGGATATGACGCGCTGGTAGGTCTTGCCGTTATCGCATTCGGTGCCGGCGTTGGTTACTCCGGCGCGATGATGAACCCGTTCACTGTCGGCGTAGCGCAGGGCATCGCGGAAGTTCCGTACATGTCCGGTTCCATGTTCCGTCTGGGATGCCACGTCGTCATGGTTGCAGTTGCATCTGCATTCGTAATGCGTTACGCATCCAAGGTAAAAGACGATCCAAAGAACTCTTACTTATATGGCGTTGTTGACGATGAACTCGTCGGCATGGTAGAAGGCGGCGTTGATATCGATAAGCTGGAATTCGGCCTGAAGCAGAAGCTCGTTCTGCTCGACCTCGTTGCGGCGATCGTGATCGTTGTTATCGGCGTTATCAAAGCCGGCTGGTATTTCTCACAGATCTGTGCAGTATTCCTGATCATGGCGATCGTTTGCTCCATCATCATGAGATGGGATCTTAAGATGATCGGCGATACGTTCGTATCCGGTTTCTGTGATGCAACGACCGCAGCTATGATGATCGGTATCGCGCGTGGCGTTAAGCTGGTCCTCGTAGAAGGCGGCATCATCGATACCGTTGTATACGGATTATCCCTTCCGCTGTCCCACTTACCGGCATGGCTGTGCGCGATCGCAATGCTGATCATGCAGACCATCCTCAACTTCTTTATTCCGTCCGGTTCCGGTCAGGCAGCTGTTTCCATGCCGATCATGGCACCGATGGCAGACCTGCTTGGTCTGACCAGAGATACCGCGGTTCTTGCTTACCAGATGGGTGACGGTTTATCCAACATCATCTGGCCGACTGCATTCGCAGCAGTTGTAGCAGGTCTTGCAGGTGTTCCTCTTGACAAGTGGTGGAAGTTCGCATTCAAACTCTTCGGAATTTTGGTTGTAGTTCAGGCTATCGAACTTGTTGTTGCCGTTGCCATCGGCTTCGGCGCATAATCAGGCAGAGTCTTTTGAGACTTTTGCTGACAGGAGAAGAAAAGAATTTTAACGAATCATAAGAAAAGCTCCCGTGTTTTGCGGGAGCTTTTAACTTGGAGAGAATACTCGTTCATACGCGAACCCGGAAGTCCTGATGGTTACTGCCGCAGCAGCCGGATCTTGCTTCATCAGAAAAATGGGTTTCAAAGCGGCACGCGATCCGAACTTCCTTCGTCGATTTTTTGGATCATGGTGATATGTACACCGGCACCGGATATGGAGGAACTGATGTCCATGATCCCGGTGATATTTTCTATGCGCATCTGTGACTGCGGTTCCGTACTGAAGAGCCGGGTGCCGGAGCTGATAAGCGGGAAGCGGTCCGGAAAACCGAGCTGCGCCATATGGGAAAAAACGGAATTCGCATTGGAAAATGCCGTCTGGATGACGGTGTAACGTCCGGGGGAGAGCACAAGACGGAAGTCGATCTGCAGCTCATCACGAAAAGCGTTGATCACATCTTTTGTTTCGTGGATACCGGCATTGCGGGAGCAAAGGTTCAGGATATCCTGATTGTAGTGGATCAAAGCAAGTACCCAGGTTTCGGGCTGTGTGTCTGCTTTGATGACATAACAGTGCGGATCCCAGTAAAGCAGGTCTCCGCCGAGATCCTGCAGGAGCCGGTAAGCGTAGAATGCCGGCTTGGGGATCAATCCCGAGGTGATGCACGAGGGCGCGCCTTTGAGAATAACAGAACTGCTGCCTTGGTCACGAAGCCGGCAGGAGATCTGCTCCTGTCCGGTCAGGAAGCAGCTGCGCAGAATACTTACGGCATAGGCAATGGAATCATACCCGTAGGAGGAGGCGCTCTGCAGACTGTTTTCATAAAGGATCGAGACCTCATAGCCCAGGAACCGCAGCCGGTTTCGGATCAGCGCAGTCGTTGTTTTATCATCATCGGCAGAAACCGCGAGTGCCACTTTGGCAGTATGCAGATCGTACAGCAAAGGGAAGAGCCGCTCCCCGAGAACAAAATAGTCCTCGTGTGTGATCAGCACTTCCGGCATAGGATGATTTTTCCGGATCGGTGTCATATCCTCAGAAAGCTCTACCCGATACATCAGCTGGCGGACCTTGGAATCACTGTTTTCCTGGTCCTTGAGCGCGGAAAGACGAGTGCGCAGCAAGCTGACCGCATCGTTTTCGGAAAGCGGTTCGAAACGGGCAGGGGCATCGGGACCGAGGATATGGGCAGCGTGCAGCTGACGATGCACCAGCGGGGTATGTCCGAACCATTTGATAAAATATTTGTTGTAGTAGGATGTCGCAGAAAATCCGGCATCACGTGCGATCGCGCTGATCTTGCGGTCTGTTTCTAAAAGCGGGATCTCAGACATTTCGGCTCTGGCAAAGCAAAGCAGCTCCTGAAAACTGATGCCCATATGGTCACGCACCAGATGCGAAAGGTAGAATGTGCTCAGGTGTTCTCGTTCGGCCAGCGTTTCCAATGTGATCTTGTCGCTGTGATTTTCGTAGATATAATTGATGATGCTGCTGATCCGCTCGATGATGACCGGATTGTCGTTTTTAAAATTGACCACGACTTGATCCTCAAAGGCGAACAGATTGAAATAACGGTTCAGATACTTGATGACATCGATCATCTGCTCCGTGCAGGTACTTTTGTAGTTGAAGCTGCGCTTGGTGTAGTTTATAAGGATATTCAGCAGCATTTTGCGGAGCATATCAAGCTGACGATATTTGTCATCGTTGACATAGGTACGGAAGCACGCTTTGTTCAGAGTCGGAAAATATTGCGAAAAGAAATGATTGCCGATCTGAATGATCGCGACAATGTTGCTGCGGTCGGTTGCTTTCAGCCCGTGGACTTCATGGCCGCTGTTTGTAAAAACATCGCCTTCCTTCAGAAGGTAGCTGCCGGAGCCATTTTTGAGAAGCACTTCGCCTTGCAGCACATAGACCAGTTCGTGATCCTGATGGTAATGGAAAGGATACTCGATGATATGCGCAATGCGGATATGGATCGGAAAATCATCTTCGTAAATTTTTTTTTCAAAGAGCATAAGAAATGCCTCCTGCATGATTTTGTGTCGAACGATAAGAATATTATAACGAAAAACTGACCGCATGAAAAGCGGTCTTTTTGTTTTTTCGCAAAGAAATCCATATTTACAGCAAACAAATGATTGCTTGCCGTATACAAAATTTCTACACTTAAAGATAGAAAAAGATTTAACAAACGACGGCTTTTGCCGGAAAAAGGAGCGCAGACAATGCAAGAAACGAAGAAAGAAAAAAATAGAAAAAACTTGCCGGAGCTGCTGCTGCCGGATGGCAGCAGCATGCCGCGGCTGGGTCAAGGAACCTGGCAAATGGGAGAGGACGACGAACAGAGCGAAAGAGAGATCCGCGGATTGCAGTACGGTATCCGCCAAGGTCTGCGCCTGATCGATACCGCCGAGATGTATGCGAACGGCAAAGCGGAGAATATTACCGGGAACGCGATCCGCGTGTTTGGGCGGGAGCCGCTGTATCTGGTCAGCAAGGTCTATCCGCAGAATGCCAACCGTCATCGGATCTACAGCAGCCTGGAACGTTCGCTGAAGCTTTTGGGAACCGAATATCTCGATTTGTATCTGCTGCATTGGCGCGAGGATGCGGACCTGGCTGAGGTCGTATATTGTATGGAAGATCTGAAACGGCAGGGGAAGATCCGCCGTTGGGGCGTTTCAAACTTCGATGTACAAGACATGGAGGATCTGTGGAAGGTCCCGGATGGCAGGAACTGCTGTACGAATCAGATCTTGTACAACCTGGGGTGCCGGGGGATCGAATATGATCTGATCCCATGGCAGAGAGCGCACAACGTGCCGTTTATGGCTTACAGCCCGGTGGGACAGGCCGGCGCCTTGACGACACAGGATGGCGTTTCCAAACAGGCATTGATGACGGACGAAAATGTACGGGAAGTCGCACAAAGAAAAGGAATCTCCGTTGTGCAGCTGCTGTTGGCTTTCGTGCTGCGGGAAGCAGACTTCACGGCAATCCCGAAGGCGGTCGGGGAAGATCATATCGACCAGAATATCGCTGCGATGGACATCAAACTGAATGAGGAGGATCTGGAACAGCTTTCCCGTTCTTTCCCGGCTCCGAAAGAAAAAATCTCCATGGAAAAGTATTGAGGCAGCATGTTAAAAAACGCAAAGAAATTCAATTTTAGAACAAAGAAATTATTGTTATTGTTTTCACAGACGGATACGATAAAAACACGATCAAACCTGGGGTGTCTTGAAGATGCGAAAAAAGGCAGGAAACAGAAATGTGAAGGAGGAGGAAGATGTTAAACGAGAGAATGCAGCGAATGAGAAACAAGCTGTGGGATTCCAGACCGTGCATCACGGCAGAACGTCTGGAATTGCAGACCGAAGCTTATAAGGAATTTGCGGGGGATGCGATCCCGATCTTCCGGGCAAAGGTCGTAAAGTACATCATGGAACGGATGACGACCTTGATCATGGAAGATGAACTGATCGTCGGCACGGCAACGAATCATTACCGTGGTGCGAACCTGCATCCGGAATTTCAGTCCAGTTCCTGGTATATCAGCGATATTGATGATTTCCCGGTAAGAAGCAAAGACCCTTACGATATTTCACCGGAGGACCGTGAAAAAATCCTCAGCATTTTGCCATACTGGAAGGGAAAGGCAATGGAGGATCTGTCAAAGACTGCACTTCCGGCGCATATCGAAGAATGTATCCAGGACGATATCATCACGGTCGGCCTTCGGAACGGTGTTTCCGGTGAAACGACCTGCGACCACGAAAAACTTTTGAAGGTTGGCATCAAAGGTTATATGGAGGAATGCCGTGAACACATCCGCAGTACCATCAGCACCGGCAAGGAGGATCAGGAAAAGATCGATTACTGGACTGCCTGCATCATCCAGTGCGAAGGCCTGATCACCTATGCGCACCGCATGGCAGAAGAAGCGGAACGGCAGGCGGCTGCCTGCAGCGATGAAAAAAGGAAAAAAGAACTGCTGACGATCGCGGAAAACTGCAGAGTTGTTCCGGAAAATCCACCGCGGACATTCCAGCAGGCACTGCAGATGATCTGGTTTGCGCATGTTTATTTCCAGATCGAGGTCTGCACGACCGCCTGCGGTTTCGGCAGATTTGACCAGTATATGTGGCCGTATTACAAAAAAGATGTCATCGATGAGAAAAACATCACGCAGGACGAAGCGCTTGAAATGTTGGAATGTTTCTATCTGAAGGCCTGCGAAGTCTATGAAGTGCGAGATAAATGGTATGCAACCTCTTTTGCAGGCTATCCGATGTGGGAAATCCTTGTAGTAGGTGGACAGACTCCGGATGGAAAAGACGCGACAAACGATCTTTCCTATCTTTGTCTGGAGGCAGCGAATCAGCTTAAGACCACACAGCCGGTAATGGCCGTAAGAACTTGGGCCGGAACTCCGGAAGAACTGTTCCGCAAGGGCTGTAAAATGATACAGGAAGGGCAGGCAAATCCAGGATTCTTCAATGATGAAGCAGCAATGAAGATGACGCTCGGCAAAGGCTGTACGATCGAAGAAGCCAGAGACTGGACGATCGTCGGATGCATCCAGCCGGGTCCGGGAGGCGGCTCAACGGATGGATCCCCAGATGCCGGATATGTCAATATGGGCAAGATGATCGAGTTTGTTCTGCACAACGGTGTCGATCCTCGGACCGGCAAGCTGATGGGGCTTGAGACAGGTGATCCGCTTAAATTCAAGAACATCGAAGAATTTAAAGATGCGCTGAAAAAACAGATCCTGCATCATTATAAACTCGTTGTGACCGGCTACAACATCATGCAAGGCATCCATATGCTTCGCTATCCGGTAATCTTCGCTTCCATGCTGACAAAAGGCTGTGTAGAAAGCGGCAAATCTGTACAGCAAGGCGGCGCAAAATACAGTACGGCCGGCTTGTACATCACCGGTGCGGCAAATATGGCCGATTCCATCGCGGCTATCGAAAAGTGCGTGTTCGAAGATAAGGACATCACCATGGAACAGCTGATCCATGCACTGGATCATAATTTTGAGGGGGAAGAACGAATGCGGCAGCTTCTGCTCAACAAGCCGGAGAAATTCGGAAATGACAAAGCGCATGTTGATGGGATCTACCGTGAGATGATGCACTTTATCGCGGATCATGTACAGGCTTGGCGTGATGCCAGAGGAGGCTATTACTCCTTCAACGTCCACTCTCAGACTGTAAATGTTTCGCACGGCGCGGTCTGCGGCGCGACTCCGGATGGCCGGCGTGCCGGTGAACCATTCTGTGACAACGCATCCCCGATGATGGGACGCGATATCAGCGGACCGACCGCTACGGTCAAGTCGGTAGCCTCAATGGGACAGGACGCATTCCATGACGGAGCCTTGTTTAATCTGCGTTTCGACCCGAAGGGCGTCGAGGGTGAGAAGGGGCTGCAAAGTATTGAAGGTATCATCAAGACCTATTTTCAACACGGCGGCGAACATATTCAGATCAATGTCGTCGATACCAAAACACTGAAAGACGCACAGATCAATCCGGAAAAATACAAAGGACTGATGGTCCGTGTCGCAGGATATATGGCATACTTTACCGAACTTGACAAGAGCGCGCAGGATACGATCATTTACCGGACCGCGCATTTTGAGCAGGCAGAGTAGACGCGGCCGACAGGAGAACTTGATCATGACAGAATTAAGGGAATGGACAGAATGGGCAGAGGGAACGGAGCATGCGGAAACGGCGCTGGTGGGCGCGATCCAAAAATTCAGCACGGAGGACGGACCCGGTATTCGAACGACGGTATTCTTAAAAGGCTGTCCGCTGCACTGCGGCTGGTGCCACAATCCGGAGCTGATCGATTTCGAACAGCAGATCATCCGTATGCCCAACAGCTGCATTCATTGCGGTTACTGTTTACAGTATTGCCCGCAAAAGGCAATCTTTGTCAATGATGGGAACCAGATCGACATCGACCGGAAACGATGCAGCAAGTGCATGGAGTGCACCCGCGTCTGCGTTGCAGGTGCGCTCCAGCCGGTAGCGACAGAAATGACGGTTGAGGAGATCATGCGGCAGGTAGAGCAGGATAAGGGCTTTTATGACAACACCGGAGGCGGTATGACGATCAGCGGCGGCGAGATGCTTTCGCGGCCGGCCTTTGTCACCGCGCTGATTGAAGAGGCCGCGCGCAGAGAGATCAACGTATGCTTGGACACATCAGGGTTCGGTAACGGCGAGGCCTTGCAAAGGTTAGCATCCATGGACAACGTTACCGACATCCTTTTTGACATGAAAGCGATCGACGATGCGGTACATCGGCAGTATACCGGACGGAGCAACCGACTGATCTTGCAGAACCTGCAGCGGCTGGCAGCCGACATAGCGATTCTGCCGAAGATCCAGATGCGGATGCCGCTCGTCGGCGGTATCAATGACAGCTGGGAGATCATTGAGAAAACGGCGGCGTTCTATAAGGCAAACGGTCTGCGGAAAGTCAGTCTGCTGCCTTATCACAGTTTGGGCGTATCCAAAAAAAAGCATGTCGGCGGGGAACAGGAAACGTTCCGACAGCCGGATGATGGATATGTGGATAAGATAAAAAAGTATTTTGAGCAAGAAGCCGATATGACGGCAGAGATCCAAGGAAAAGTATAGAAAAATCTGTAGGAGGAGAAACTATTATGGTCTTTCTCGAATACCGAGTTGGTCGGACTGTCCGCAGCTGAATCCGAGAATCCGAAGGAAGACGTTCCGCGTGCGATCCACAGTGTATTCTGGAGACTGATGATCTTCTATCTGGGAACGATCTTTGTAGTTGCAACCTTAATCCCGTTCACAGAACCTTCTTTGCTGGACGCAAGTGAAGATAACGTTGCAGCATCTCCGTTCACGATTATTTTTGAAACGCAGGCTTTGCCGCGGCGGCATCTCTGATGAATGCTGTCATCCTGACATCCGTATTATCCTGCGGCAATTCCTCCATGTATGCGGCATCCAGAACCATGCAGCACATGGCAGAGAGCGGTGATGCACCGAAATTCTTCGCGAAGATCAGCAAAAACGGTGTTCCGGTAAGATCCGTCCTGCTGACGGCAGCCATTGCGGCAACTGCTTTCGTGGCTTCCATGATCGGTGATGGTGTTGCCTACACCGCAGCTTATTACCTCTGTGGTATTGCCGGCGTATACAACTGGCTGACTATCAGCGTCGCGCATTACCGCTTCCGCAAAGGCTGGCTTGCACAGGGGCATAGCTTGGAGGAATTGGAATATAAATCGCCGTTCTATCCGTGGGGTTCCTGGCTCTGCATTATCGTGTGCGTGGTTGTCTGCTTCGGCGCCAACTGGTGGGTATTCACGGAGTTCAACTGGTTCGACTTCCTAACCTGCTATGCGATCATTCCGATCTCCATCATCATGTTCTTCATATACAAGAAGAAGAGAGGAACTGTATGGGTAAAATATGAGGATATGGATCTGACTCGTCCGGAAAATATGGAAGAGGCAAGAAAGCATACGTCCGGTATGGAATAATGAAATGGCGGTGTCCCGCTGAAAAAACGATAAAAAGATGAAGGGCTGCTGCCTGCGAACGGAACAAACCGTCAGGCGCAGCCCTCTTTCTATGATTGAGATCTGCCTCAGCTATCTTTTTTTACGGAAAGCATCACGGTCGCGAGGATGCAGGCAAAGCCGAGCAACTCCGCGGGGCCGAAGACGGTCCGGAGCAGCAGCGCGGAAAGCAGCGTGGCGCTGAACGGTTCCAGACAAGCCAGCAGGGTCGCCTTGACCGGACCGACCAGGACCGCGCCCTTGAGGAACAGCGAAAAGCTCCCGGCTGTACCGATGACCACAATGACCGCGATCGCGAGGAACACCGGAAGATTGAGATTTTCCGGGATACTGCCGAAGCCGGTGCACAGTGCCAGCACACTGCCGCCGATCAGCATGCCCCAGCCGGTGACAGTGATATTTCCCCATTTTTTGATGATGCCTTGTGCCAGAAGTGTGTAGCTGACGACTCCGACAGCTGATACGATACCCCAAAACAGCGCGCCGGTCGAGATGATCAGCTGGGACAGGCGCCCGCCGGTGGCGATGAAATAGGTACCGAGCACCGCCAGCAAAACCGAGAGTATCTGAACCGGTCTTAGTTTTGTGCGCGTGCGCAGCGCCACGAATACGGCCATGATGACCACGTTGAGACTCTGCAGAACAGCAGCGGTGCCGGAGTTGGAGGCTTGTATCGCCGCCAGAAACGAATACTGACACAGCAAAAGCCCCAGCACGGCAAAGAGCACGAGCATGCAGGCATCCTTTTTATCGCGGAAGACGGCAGTCAGACTGTTTTGCTGCAGTTTGGAGATTGCCAGCAGCAGGATCCCGGAGAGGATCATCCGTACTGCGGTCAGCCAGATCGGATCCAGCGCATAGCGACCGAACAGAAACTGGCTGCATACGCCGGAGAGTCCCCAGCCGACGGCCCCTGCAGCTACGCAGAGGATGCCTTTTGCCTGCGATTTTGCTTGAGAGCGCGCGGCTGCAGGATCCTTTGCAGGAATCTGAGAATGCGTGGCTGCATGGCCCTGTGTCGGAGAATACTTCATGGGAATAGCGGTTCCTTTCTTTGATTTTGTTTTGCGAAATTTGTTGAAATTTGTCGATCGATCATTTTTAAAAGAACATGCTATTATTATATTGACGAAATAGACTTGAATCTACTAAAATAGAAGCGTATTTTTAGTAAAATATTGCGCAGAAAGGAGAAGCCATGAAGCCAAAACAGATCCGGACCGATGCCATGCGGCAGGAGATCATGGAACCGCTTTCCGGGTCCGCTGTGACCTGCTATCAAAATCGCTTTTCTCCACAGACCTATCAGTATATTGACTGGCACTGGCACGTGGAATTCCAGCTTTGTCTTGTGACGGAGGGATGTGTGACTTGGAGCGTAGGCGAAAAGCGAGTGACGATATCCCGTGGAAACGGCATTTTTATCAATTCCCAGCAGATCCATACGGCAAGACCGGCAGGAGAGAACGACGCGGCTTTCTTTTGCCTGGACATTCGTCCGGATCTTTTCGGAGATTTCGGCGGAGCAGGCGGCGGACTCTATGAGAAATACGCGGCGCCGGTGCTGGCGGAGACCGGATTAGCCTGTCTGAGCCTTTCCGCGGATATCGCGGAAGATGCCGCAGTGCTTGAGCAGCTGCGGCATCTGGATCAGACCTTTCGGGAGCAGCCAGTCGGCTTCGAACTGGAACTTATGGGCAGCGTATATGTCCTTTGGAAACATCTTTTCATCGCGCTCGGTTCATCCGGGGAATATTTGCTCTGCCGCACGGATGACCGCAGGCATGAGCATGGAGCCGCTCGCAAAGTCGAGCAGTCCAAAGCTGACGGTAAAACGGAGCGGCTCAAGACACTGTTTCTGTTTTTGCAGAGGCATTACAAGGAGAAGCTGACATTGGACGAGATCGCGGAAAGCGTTTACTTGAGCCGCAGCGAGTGCTGCCGCTTCTTTCGCAGGCAGACCGGACAGAGCTTATTTTCTTATCTGATCGGCTACCGGATCGGCAAAAGCCTTGCGCTCCTCGAAAACACCGATCTGACCGCAGCGCAGATCGCCGCGGAGGTTGGATTTTCCTCCCAAAGCTACTACACCAAATGCTTTCGCGCGCAGATGGGCTACACTCCGCGGGAATACCGGGAAAAACAAAAAGCGCTCGGGGAAAAAGCGCTCGGGGAAGCAGAATGAGATACAGCGCCCTAGCCGCAAGGAAGTCGAGGCAGCGGCCGCGATTTACAGCCGCGATTTACAGCCGCGTTTTGTGATCGTAGGCGGGATCTGCGATGTGTGAGGTAAATGCAGCCATATTTTTACATTGTGTTTTTACGACTCCCATTTTCGGATTTTTTTCTCAAAAAGATGTAATGCATTTGCATGCGGAGGCTGCGGTCTTGGTGGGATAGGCTATTTTATACTTAAAAATTGTTTAAAAAAATAAAATGATTTATAATTCATTGTTGCTGAAAACAAATGCATGCCTTACTGAACAGAATATTTCTGCGATTTCCTCAAAGCATTAGATTTTGCAGTGCAGCGATTACATCTTTTTGGACTTTTTTCGCGAAATTGGGAGGCGGAGGCGGTCTGAAACAACTTGAGAACGGGAAACCGATTGTGCTTTTACCGAAAATCAAGTATACTAAAACAAACGAGAACGTATGAATGCCGGATTTTCGGAAAAGAAGAAAAAATGTACCATGGAGAGCATGCATATCAACTAAAGATTATTGAGAAAAATACAAAAACGGATAAGATCTTCGAATTTTTGAAAACATTATAAAAGTATAGCCATAACCGCAAATTGGAAAACTTATGTTCTTTTTTTGGTATACTTTTTATAATGTATATGCTACAATGTTCTTGGCACTGCGATTGGCGCACCAACGGTGCAGGCAGAGCAGATGCAAGACAGGTGCCCGAGCGAAGGTGATCGGCGAGCCGGAAGGCGAAGACGGAGCCGCTCAGCGTCTGGGCCAATTGGAGTAGTTTTTGCGTGATGCAGGGGGAAAAACGGCAGATGGAGTTCAAACTACATTCAGACTATACCATGATGGGAGACCAGCCGGAGGCGGTGGCGCGGCTTGCCGCGGGAATCGCGGAAGGCAGGAAATATCAGACTTTGATGGGCGTGACGGGGTCCGGCAAGACCTTTACGATGGCGAATCTGATCCAGCAGGTGCAGAAGCCGACGCTGGTGATTTCCCATAATAAGACGCTGGCGGCGCAGCTTCACGGCGAGTTTAAGGAGTTCTTCCCGGAGAACGCGGTGGAGTATTTTGTCAGCTACTATGATTATTACCAGCCGGAGGCTTATGTGCCTTCGACAGATACCTATATCGAAAAAGACTCGGATATCAATGATGAAATCGAAAAGCTGCGACACTCGGCGACGGCAGCGCTGGCGGAGCGCAGGGATGTCATTATCGTCGCATCGGTTTCGTGCATCTACGGCTTGGGCAGCCCGTTCGACTACGAGAACCAGATGCTTTCGCTGCGTCCGGGCATGGAGAAGCCGCGCAAGGACATCCTGCGCAAGCTGGTGGATATCCAGTATGTCCGCAATGATCTGGCGTTTGAGCGCGGTACCTTCCGCGTGCGCGGCGATGTCATCGACATCTATCCGGCGGGCGCGGAGTCGGCGGTCCGGGTCGAGCTGTTCGGTGATGAAATCGAGAGCATCAAAGAAATGAACCCGCTGACCGGGGAGATCCTCGGTATCCGCAATCATATCGCGATCTATCCGGCGTCGCATTATGTGACCTCTCCGGAAAAAATGGAGCACGCGCTGACAACGATCGATCAGGAGCTGGTTGAACGTGTGCAGTGGTTCAAAGATCGCGGCAAGCTGCTGGAGGCCCAGCGCATCGAGCAGCGTACCAGATACGACCTCGAAATGCTGCGGGAAATCGGCAGCTGCAAGGGCATTGAGAACTACTCGCGGCATCTCAACGGATTACCCGCGGGGACAAGACCGTATACGCTGATCGACTACTTCCCGAAGGACTTTTTGATCATCATCGACGAGTCGCACGCCATGCTGCCGCAGCTTCGGGCGATGTATGCGGGAGACCGTTCGCGCAAATCTTCACTGGTGGAATACGGCTTCCGCCTGCCTTCTGCACTGGACAACCGTCCGCTGCAGTTCGACGAGTTCAGTCAGCTGGTCAATCAGGCGGTCTTTGTCAGCGCGACCCCGGCCGCTTACGAAAAGGAAGTGTCCGGCGGTGTGAACGCCGAGCAGATCATCAGGCCGACCGGACTTTTGGACCCGCCGATCACTGTCGTGCCGTCCGAGGGGCAGATCGACCATCTGATCGGAGAAATCCGCAAGACGACGGAGAAGGGCGAGCGGGTGCTCGTCACGACGCTGACAAAAAAAATGGCGGAGAGTTTAACGGACTACCTGAAAGGGGTAAATATAAAGGTCAGATATCTGCATTCGGAGGTTGATACCCTGGAGCGTATGGAAATCATTCGCGACCTGCGGCTAGGTGTGTTTGATGTGCTGGTCGGTATCAATCTGCTGCGGGAGGGCCTTGATATTCCGGAGGTTTCACTGGTGGCGATCCTGGACGCCGACAAAGAGGGCTTCCTCAGAACCGAAACTTCGCTGATTCAGACCATCGGACGCGCGGCACGAAACGCGGACGGCAGGGTCATCATGTACGCGGACAAGATCAGCGGCGCGATGGATGTTGCCATTAAGGAGACGGAGCGACGCCGCGGGATCCAGGACGCTTACAACAAGGCACATGGGATCACGCCGACTACGGTCAAGAAGTCGGTGCGCGCAGTCATAGAGGCAACGCGCGCGGCAGAACCGGGTATGGAAGATTACAAGGGCAAGAGTCCGCTGGAACTGACCAAGAAGGAACTTGCCGATTATGTGAAGAAGCTCGAAAAGGAAATGAAACAGGCAGCCGTCGACTTGCAGTTTGAGCGGGCGGCACAGCTCAGAGACCAGATCTTCGAGTATAAAGTACGATTATAGGCGCGGCAGCAGTGCAGGGATGCGCGGTCACGCATCTCGCATGCGGCTGCACAGCGCCAAGAGCAAAACAAAAGGAGTGAGAAGATGTCAAAAGACATTGTGATCAAAGGGGCAAACGAAAATAATCTCAAGCATTTGGACGTCACGATCCCGCGCGACAAGATGGTCGTGCTGACGGGGCTTTCCGGGTCGGGCAAGTCCTCGCTGGCATTTGATACCATCTACGCGGAGGGACAGCGGCGCTACATGGAGAGTCTTTCTTCCTACGCGAGACAGTTCCTCGGCCAGATGGAAAAACCGGACGTGGAATATATCGAGGGGCTTTCTCCGGCGATCTCCATCGACCAGAAAACGACCAACCGCAATCCGCGGTCGACGGTCGGTACCGTGACGGAGATCCACGACTATCTGCGTCTGCTTTACGCCAGAGTCGGCAAACCGCACTGTCCGGTCTGCGGCAGGCTGATCAGCAGCCAGTCGGTCGACCAGATGGTGGACACGATCATGGGATTTGAAGAGGGTACGAAACTTTTGGTGCTGGCACCGGTGGTGCGCGGGCGCAAGGGTACGCACGAGAAGATCCTTGATCGTATTCGCCGCGAAGGCTTTACGCGCGTGCGGGTGGATGGTGAGGTCAAGCTGCTGGAAGAGGACGAGATCAAACTGGAAAAAACGTATAAGCATACGATCGAGATCGTTGTGGACCGTATCGTGGTCAAACCGGGGCAGGAGAGCCGTATCGCGGAGGCCTGCGAGCTGGCGGTGGCTCAGGGGGACGGACTCGTATCGGTGATCGGCGATTTTTATGATCAGCATTACGAAAAGATGTTCAGCACCAAGCTGGCATGTCCGGACCACGGGATCAGCATCGAAGAACTGGAGCCGCGCATGTTTTCGTTCAACGCGCCGTTCGGCGCGTGCCCGACCTGCAACGGTCTGGGATTTACCCAAAAGCTCGATCCGAAGCTGTTGATCGACGAAACAAAGAGCATCGATGAGGGGGCGCTGCAGCCGATCTTCGGCACCATGGAGTTCAGCGGCTTTTATCGGCAGATGGTGGACGCGCTGATCCGCGACCACGATGTAGATCCGTCGCTGCCGCTGCAGGAACTGCCGGAAAAATTCCGCAAGGAGCTGTATTACGGCACTGGAGACCGGCATCTGGTCTATGACTATGTCAGCCGCACCAGCGGGACCGTGTCGCATCAGGACCGGCCGTTTGAGGGAGCGCTGAACAATATCGAACGCCGTTACCGCGAGTCGACTTCGCAGTATTTTAAGGACAAGATGGAAAAATACATGACCATCAAGACCTGTCCGGACTGCAGCGGCAAGCGTCTTAAGCCGGAGATCCTGGCCGTGACGGTCGGCGGCAAGAACATCGCGGAGCTTTCGGACATGTCGATCCGTGAGGCGCTGGATTTCATCGAGCGCATCGAATTCAGTGAAAAAGATGCGATGATCGCACATCAGATCATCAAGGAAATTAAAGCAAGACTGCAGTTCCTGGTCGATGTGGGACTGGACTATCTGACACTGAGCCGCAGCGCGGGAACGCTCTCGGGCGGCGAGTCGCAGCGGATTCGCCTGGCGACACAGATCGGTTCCGGCTTGGTCGGTGTGCTCTATATCCTCGACGAACCCAGCATCGGCCTGCATCAAAAGGATAATGAAAAACTGCTGCAGACCTTGCGGCATCTGACGGATATCGGCAATACGCTGGTGGTGGTCGAGCACGATGAGGATACCATGTACGCGGCAGATCATATCGTGGACATCGGACCGGGCGCGGGCATTTACGGCGGGGAGCTGGTCGCACAGGGTACCGTGCAGGACATCATGAACTGCAAGGAATCCCTGACCGGGCAGTATCTGTCAGGAGCGAAGAAGATCTATGTACCGGACCAGCGGCGGCAGGGCAACGGGAACAGTATTATTGTCAAGGGTGCCAGAGAACACAATCTCAAGAATATCGACGTGGAATTTCCGCTGGGTAAGTTTGTCTGCGTGACCGGGGTTTCCGGTTCAGGCAAGAGCAGCCTGATCAACGAGATCTTGTATAAGGGGGCGGCGAAGATCACGAACCGCCTGCAGGAAGAACCGGGTGAGCACGATGAGATCCTCGGACTGGAGCATATCGACAAGGTGATCGACATCGACCAGTCGCCGATCGGCAGAACGCCGCGTTCCAATCCGGCGACGTATACGGGCATGTTCAATTATATCCGCGATCTGTTCGCGAGCCTGCCGGAGGCAAAATTGCGCGGCTATGAAAAAGGGCGGTTTAGTTTTAATGTCAAGGGCGGCCGCTGCGAGGCCTGCGGCGGCGACGGCATCATTCAGATCGAAATGCACTTCCTGCCGGATGTATATGTGCCTTGCGAGGTCTGCAAGGGCAAACGGTACAACCGCGAGACGCTGGAAGTCAAATATAAAGGAAAAAGTATCTTCGATGTACTTGACATGAGTGTCAGTGAGGGGGTAGAATTCTTTCAGAACATTCCTTCCATCAGCAGGCATCTCAAGACGCTGGAAGAAGTCGGCCTGGGCTATATCAAACTGGGCCAGCCGTCGACACAGCTTTCGGGCGGCGAGGCGCAGCGTGTCAAGCTGGCGTCGGAGCTCGCGAAGCGGAGTACGGGCAAGACTCTGTATATCCTCGATGAGCCGACGACGGGGCTGCACTTCGCGGACGTGGACAAGCTGCTGGCGGTATTGGACAAGCTTGTGGATGCAGGCAATACGGTGGTGGTCATCGAGCATAATCTCGATGTCATCAAGCGGGCGGACCACATCATTGACTTGGGACCTGACGGCGGGAACCGCGGCGGCACTATCGTGACGACCGGCACGCCGGAAGAAGTGGCTGCGTGCCCGCAGTCTTATACAGGACAGTTCTTAAAAAAGCTATTGCAAAAATAGGCAGAGATTCTATGCGTATCAGCTTATGTATACAGCAGAGGTATCCTGCGAGAGCGGACGCGGCTTTGCTGCCGGGTCCCTATGACACAGAAACGTACAGAGGAGAATCCAATGGACAAGAGAATGAATCTGACGATGCTCACGGATTTTTATGAGATCACCATGGCAAACGGGTACTTTGAATCCGGTATGGCGGACGATATCGCCTATTTCGATATGTTTTTCCGCAGAGTGCCGGACGGCGGCGGCTATGCCATCATGGCAGGTCTGGAGCAGCTGATCGATTACCTGAAAAACCTCAAATTTACGGACGAGGACATCGAATATCTGCGCGGGAAAAACATTTTCTGCGAAGATTTTCTTGCGTATCTGCGCAATTTTGAGTTTAAGTGTGACGTCTGGGCCGTTCCGGAGGGAACACCGATCTTCCCGCATGAACCGATCGTGACCGTCAGAGGACCGGTGATGCAGGCGCAGTTTGTGGAAACGATGGTGCTTTTGTGCATCAACCATCAGAGTATGATCGCGACCAAGGCAAGCCGTATCGTGCGTGCCGCGAAGGGAAGACCGGTCATGGAATTCGGTTCCCGCAGAGCGCACGGCGCGGACGCTGCTATCATGGGTGCCAGAGCTGCTTATATCGGGGGCTGCGCAGGTACCGCCTGTGCGATCGCGGACCGCGATTACGGCATTGTAGCGCTGGGGACCATGGCACACAGCTGGGTACAGATGTATCCGGACGAGTATTCGGCGTTCAAAAAATACGCGGAGATCTACCCGGACAACTGCGTGCTGCTGGTGGATACCTATAATGTGCTGAAATCCGGTGTACCGGCAGCAATCAAGGTATTCAAGGAAATGAAACCGGCCAAGATGGGCATTCGTATCGACTCCGGTGACGTATCTTATCTGACCAAAAAGGCACGTAAGATGCTGGACGACGCGGGACTTCCGGACTGCACCATCGTCGTATCCAATTCTCTGGATGAATATATTATCCGCGACGTCATCCTCGAGGGCGCGCAGATCGACTCGTTCGGCGTCGGCGAGCGTTTGATCACGGCCAAATCCGAGCCGGTCTTCGGCGGCGTTTATAAGCTGGCGGCGCTTGAAAAAGACGGCGTGTTGACGCCAAAGATCAAGATCTCCGAAAACGTTGAGAAGATCACCAATCCGGGCTTCAAGGGTCTGTATCGTTTGTACAGCAAAGATACCGGCAAGGCGCGCGGCGATGTGATCACGCTGGCGGAAGAAACGATCCCGCAGCAGGAATCTTATGAGATCTTCGACCCGAACGCAGTCTGGAAAAAGACACGGATCCACAATTATGAAGTCCGCAACCTGCACGTGCAGATCTTCGATCAAGGCAAGTGTGTTTACGAAAGCCCGGACATTGAAACGATCAAAAAGTATTGTCAGGAGCAGCTGGATACTCTCTGGGACGAGACGCTGCGTTTCGAAAATCCGCAGACTTACTATGTAGACCTTTCTCAGAAACTGTGGGATATGAAGAACACACTTTTGCAGGAGCATTCATCGAAGTAAGAAAACAGATAAAGCCAGAAAACGGATGCTGAAATATGGAGACTGCCGCGCGGCGGGCTGAGGAAAGATCGAAAGATCCCGTTCCGGCCTTGTGCGGCAGCTTTTTCCTAAAGATCAGGGCAAAAAACATCAGGATCAAGAAAATGTCAGAGTAAAGAAAAACCCCAAAACTCTGTGCTTTGGGGTCTGCTGGCGGAAGCGGTGGGATTCGAACCCACGTGCCCTTGCGGACAACCGCATTTCGAGTGCGGCTCGTTATGACCACTTCGATACGCTTCCGAATCGGATCGGATGGATTTTCACGACTGGCGAAAATCCTTATCCATCATACCATAACTTTACGTAAGATTCAAGTACGCGCTCAAAGAATTTTTCGGCAAGTGTCAAAGAATTTTGCGGTTTTGGCTTTTGCGGGGAGTCGGTACCCGCGAGAGGAACATACTCGCGAGGGACGCATACCCGTAAGAGAGCAAGAAGAAAGGAGTTCCATCCATGAAAAAGAAGATCCGGATCATCGTGGCGGATCCGGCCGGCAATATCACGATCTTTGTCGACGAACCGTTTCCGCGCAGCGAATATCAAAAGGTTGCTTCGCAGCTCTTAGCGATGCCGGAGCTGCGCGGGGAACAGGTGGGGTTTATTCAAGAGGCTCCGGTCTGCGGCAGGGCGGACGGAAAAATGGAAATGTGCGGCTTGGAATTCTGCGGCAACGCGTCGCGCTCTTTCGGGCTTTTGCTCGCGAAGCGCAGCGGTCTGCGCGGTAAAGGGCAGGTCTTTGTGGATATCAGCGGCTGCAGCGAGATCCTGACCATTGAAGTGGATACGGAAAGCAATGATACAAAAGTGAAGATGCCGAGTCCGCGAGAGATCAAACTTTTGGATCTGCGCGCTCTCTTTGACGATGCAGACTTTGACCCGGGAAGATCCGTTTGCCGCGAAGATCTGTCGGCTGTGCGCGCGGTGGATTTCGGCGGCATCCTGCACGTCATCCTTAAGGACATCCCCGCGACCGAAACAAACTTTGCGGTACTGCGGCGGACTCTTTATGCGCAGTTTGATCCGCCGGCCATGGGCGTGATGTTCTGCGACAGTCATGCACGTACCTTGACGCCGGTCGTCTATGTCAAGGATGTAGATACGACCTATTTTGAGGGTTCCTGCGGCAGCGGCTCGACGGCCTGCGCGGCAGCTTTCAGTCTGGGGCGGCCGGATGGTACCTATACCTATACATTCTCGCAGCCGGCCGGAACGATCGCCTCTACTGTGGTCAAGCAGAACGGCCGCATCGAAAAGGTCTTTATAGAGGGGACCGTACAGCTGAGCGAACCAATGGAAATCGAGGTGGAGATCTGATCGCAGCCTGCAGGGTGAGCAGTTCCGCGGCGTTCGCAGCGTCTATAGGGCGAGCAGCCCCGCGGCGTTCGCAGCGTCTATAGGATGGGCAGCCCTGCGGCATCCGAAAAACGGCGAAATGGATAAAAAGGTCAGAAAACAAGTTACTTATCCACCTTTACCGAAGCGACGAAGCGAAAAAGTAGGAAATCGCACTGCGAAGACGCATGAAAAAAGTCGAAACGGCACGAAAAATGTCGTTTCTTTTTTTGTGTCCAAAACTGAGGAGCGGCGCAGGGGAAACGCATATCCTTTGTTCGGCCGCTTTCAATAAAATTCGACAGGATTAAAAAAAGTTCGACACGGGACTTTTGTGCCGATCCGAAGAAAGGTGGATAAGTAACTTGAAAAGGGACCTTTTTATCGAATTCAGCGTTTTCAACAGGGTTTTATCCCATGAGTTTTTAACTTTTTTTCATAAATGGGTTGACAAACGGTCCTAAAAGTGATATTGTCTTAGGTGCTTAGGACAATGAAAATGAAACGAACGGAAAGGAGGGGCCGGAATGGATTGGGATCTGGATGACAGCAGGTCGATTTATCCGCAGCTGAAAGAATTGATCAAGCGAGGGATCATCACCGGAGAATACGTGCCGGGGAGTGCGTTCCCGACGGTACGAGAGTTGGCGCAGGACGCGGGAGTCAACCGCAATACGATGCAGCGCGCGATGGCGGAACTGGAGAGTGAGGGGCTCTTGATCACGAATCGAACGGCCGGGCGCACCGTGACGACAGATCTGGCGCTGATCGAAAGCATGCGTCGGGAACTGGCCGCGAAGCAGGTCGACACGTTTCTGCAGGAGATGGCTTCGCTGGGATATACCCTGCAAGGGGCTTTGGCAGAGGTCGCAGCGAAGATCCGGGCCGCGGAGCACGCAGGCAGCGGTGAAAACAGCGGCAGTGCAGCGGATGCAAAAGACGCAGGCCGTGCAGACACTGCGGATCCAGCAGGCGATGCGGATACCGCCGAGGATAAAGACGAATAAAAGAAGGGGGATTTAACATATGAAAACAGAAATTTTAGTACAATGTGAGCATCTGACCAAGATCTTTCCGGGGAAGAAGGCGTTGGACGATGTGAATCTGGAGATCGGCAGAGGCAAGGTGATCGGACTTTTGGGCCCGAACGGATCCGGTAAAACGACGTTGATCAAGATCCTGAACGGATTGCTGCAGCCGAACTTCGGGAGCGCGAAGATCGATGGTACGCCGATCGGGACATACACCAAGTCGCAGGTCAGCTACCTGCCGGACAAAAACTACTTTGCCGACTGGATGACCGTCAAGGATATCTTCGATCTGTTCGCGGATTTTTATCAGGACTTCGACCGGAAGAAGGCGCTGCAGATGTGCGCGTCGCTGGGCATCGGTGAGGGCGACCGCATCAAGAGCATGTCCAAGGGCACGAAGGAAAAGGTCCAGCTGATCTTGGTGATGAGCCGCAATGCCCAGCTCTATCTTTTGGATGAGCCGATCGCGGGGGTCGATCCGGCAGCGAGAGATTATATCATGGGAACGATCATCAACAATTACGCCGACGATGCGACCGTCATCATTTCGACGCATCTGATCGCAGACATCGAGAGAGTGCTGGATGAGGTGATCTTCTTAAAAGACGGCAAGATCGTCAGACACGAGACGGTGGATGAACTGAAAGCAAAAGAAGGAAAATCCGTGGATGAGGTATTTCGTGAGGAATTCAGAATGGGGGAAGTAAGATGACAGGAAAATTAATGAAATATGAGTTTCGTTCGGTCTTGAAGCAAATCGGAGTGATCTGGGCAGCGCTGCCGACCGTGGCGATCTTGACAAGCTTTACCGGTTGGATCTACGCAAGATCGGCGCTGGCGCAGGAAAATGATCAGATCCTTGGGGCGCTGCTGTCGAGAATACCGATGTTCCTATATGTAGGGCTGTTCATCGCCCTGGTGGTGGCGACGCTGTTCGTCGTCGTGCTGCGCTTCTATAAAGGACTGCTCAAAGAGGAAGGGTATCTGATGCATACGCTGCCGGTCAAGGAGTGGCAGCTGATCACATCCAAAGGCATCACAGCGACGGTCACGGTGTTAGTCAGCATGATCTTGGCGGCGGTGTCCATCGTTCTGCTGAACCTGGTCGGCAATGTGTCCGGCGTCGCGGATTTTTTCCGGGCTGCGGGGGAAGCCGTTCGGGAATATCCGGAGGCGCTTCTTTATAGCGTTGAGGGATTGATCGTAGCGCTGGCCGGTATCATGACGGAGGTTTACAAGATCTACGCGTCGCTTTCCATCGGTCAGCTGATGGCTAAACATCGAGTCCTTTGGAGTGTCGCAGCGTATATCGGCATCGGCATTGCCTTTACCCTGCTCGGATCGATCCTGCTGACCGTATTCGGACAGCCGTTCGTAACGATCACAGATCACATTTTCTCGGATCTTTCTTATCGGCAGGTGGTCCAGACACTTTTAGGCTCTGCGTTCCTGTACTTCGCGGTACAGATCGCGATCTTCCATGTGACCAGCGAACGGATCCTCAGTTTGAAGCTGAACCTGGAGTAGTGACAGCGCGGGAAATGCGCACGGTATGCACATGCGCACATAGCTAGGGCAGCACATGCGGCATGTTCAATGCTCGTGACTGCAGTGCGGATCGTGCGCGGCGTGGCAGTGTGCGCAGCCGCAGCCTTCCCCGTGCATCTTGTGCTCGATGTGGACGAAAGCGATGTCGATGATATCGACGACATGCTGGTCATCCAGCGAATAAAACATATTTTTACCATCTCGGCGGCTTTTGACCAGACCTTCGCTTTTTAAGAGGCGAAGCTGGTGGGAGACCGCCGATTTTGTCATTTCGACCTCGGCGGCGATGTCGTTGACACAAAGCTCGCCGCCTGCGATGGTACATAGGATTTTCATACGGGTCTCATCCCCGACGACGCGGAAAAATTCCGCGGCCTTGGCAATGAGTTCTTTTGAGATATGTGACATAGTTGCTCCTCTTTGATGATGAAGTGGGTGCCGAAGAAAAAACTACCGTGCGGTCTGCTTGGATGCCATGTTCAGGAAAGTGGCGGTGCAGACCGCCAGCTTTTTGCCGGTCGTTTTGGAAGTCAGAGCGGCTTCTGCGTGTACCAGCGTTTTACCGGCGGAAATGATCTTACCGACAGCCACAATGGTGTCGCCCGGCTGGCCGGGCCTTAAAAAGTGTACCTGCAGATCGACCGTCGGCGCCCAGCCGCCCAGAAAAGCCGCGGCGGCGGTGCCGGCTGTGTGATCCAGCATGGTCGCGAAGATGCCGCCGTGCAGGATGCCGACCCGGTTCAGTTCCCATTCTTTGATCTGATATTCGATCGTGACCGACTGTTCTTCCATATCGCAGGAAAGATAGGTCGGCGCCATCATGCCGTTGACGATCTGCGGGTTTTTTAAATTTTCACTTTCCAGCATACGGAACGTTTTTTCAACATCCGCCCGGTCGGTGAGTAAAGCGGAATTGCTCATAAAATGATGATCCTTTCGAGTGTCCTTTTTCCTTTTCGATACGTTTCGACAAGAAACGCCCTATACCTGCGCGGATTTTCCACGGTCGTAATACTGCTGCATTTCCTCCTTCGGCACCATGCTGCCGCCGGTCGCCCAGAGAATGTGCACGGCGTTTGCCATACTGTCTGTCAAGCCTTTGGCCGCGAGATAATCCGCCGCGTGCTGTACGAGGGCAGGACCCGGGAACGATGCGCAGGAGGATGGTTCGATATACAGGTTTTCGCTGTCCGCCAGTGCGGCAAGGTACGGATACAGTCTGGCGTCGTCTACCGTATAGCAGCCGTCCAGCAAGGCCTCCATGATGCTGCCGACCAGACCGGAAGCTCTGCCGACCGCAAGTCCGTCGGCATCTGTGATACCGTCCACGCCGATGTCCGCGCAGCTGATCCGGTTATGCAGACCGGTGATCAGGCCGAGGGTCATGCAAGGCGCATGGGTCGGCTCCGCGAAAAAGACGTGCACATGCGGCCCAAAAACTTCTTTGAGGCCGAAGGTCACGCCGCCCGGCGCGCCGCCGACGCCGCAAGGAATATAGACAAAGACCGGATGTTCCGCATCCGGATGAATGCCCGCCTTTTCAAACTGACCGATGAGGCGCTTGACGCTGACCGCGTAACCGAGGAACAGATCCGCGGAGTTTTCGTCGTCCACAAAGTGACAGAGCGGATTGCCGGCCGCTTCCTGACGGCCCTGCGCGACCGCGACCTGATAGTCGCTTGGATATTCGACAACGGTCACGCCTTTGGAACGCAGAAGATCTTTTTTCCACTGACGCGCGTCCGCGGACATGTGCACCGTGACCTGAAAACCAAGTTTCGCGCTGATGATGCCGATCGAAAGCCCGAGGTTGCCGGTGGAGCCGACCGCTACCGAATACTGCGAGAAAAGATCGCGGAAGCGGTCTTCGGTAAGTATCGCGTAATCGTCATCCAAACTTAGCATGCCCTTTTCGAGCGCGATCTTTTCCGCAAATTTAAGAACTTCATAAATACCGCCGCGCGCTTTGATCGAGCCGGAGACCGGCAGATCGCTGTCACGCTTGAGGAAAAGCCGTCCGTCAAAGTTGTCGGTCATGGCGGCGAGGCGTTCTTTCATCTGCGGGATCTCCGTCAGTTCCGATTCGATGATGCCGCCGGATCTTGCGGTTTCCGGGAAAGCAGCCGCGATGTACGGCGCGAAGCGTGCCAGTCTGGCTTCGGCGTCTTCGATGTCTGCCATGGTGAACGGCAGCTCTGCCGGCCGGTCACTTTGCGGGTTGATCCAAAAGATCTCCTTGCAGTCCGCCATGTCGCGAACGAGCGGTTTGTTTTCCATGATTTGATTGATATCCATGAGAAGTCTCCTTTCAAATTTCTTATATGTGTGGGGAGGGAGCGATCGCCTAGAAGCGGTCGCTGTAGTTGAGCAGGTCGCGCAGATGGCCGCCCTTGACTTTGGGCTTGCGGCCGGTTGGCGGGGCGGACGTGCCTGCCGCTGCCGGATCGGCCTCTGACGTGCCTGCCGCGCCGGGCAAAGCAGCTGCGCGGCTCTCGCCGATCTCTGACATGAAGTCTTCATACTGATAGATCTTACCCCAGACACCTTCTTCATCGGTGATCAGAAGACCGAAGGTGCCGCCGGAACCGTCGCGCGGGCGGGAAAGGCTGCCGGGGTTCATCAGATAGATCTCGCCGGCCTGCGTGTAGACCGCACGGTGCGTGTGGCCGAACAGCGCGCCGATACAGCCGTTTTCACAAGCTTTGTAATAAAGATTCTGCATGCTGAAACCGACATTTTCCAGATGACCGTGGGTGATGAGAAAATTGCCGGCCTCCGTTTCGAGGATCGAAAAGTCGTTTTCCTCAAAGCCGCCGTCGCAGTTGCCGCGGACCGAAGCGACCGGTACGCCCAGGCGCATGCGGATCTCGTCGGCATCCTTGCAGTAGTCGCCGCAGTGGACGATGTAGTCGATCGGGTTTTGTTTTGTCAGTCTGCGATACACTTCATAGACACGGTCGCAAACACCGTGGGTATCGCTGATCACAAGTATACGCATAAATGATTCCTTTGCTTTCTTTTGTGTATCTTTGTATCTTTTTACTTAAGCAGCGCCGCCGCAGGAAGGTGCCGCAAGTGATCCCGCAGTGCGAGGACCTAACGCGCGGCACCTTCCTGGGACACTGCGCAGTGAATGAATGCAAGCATTGCAAGCACCGGCTCTACGGACACTGCGCAGGGAATTACGAAAGGCGAAATTCCACCTGTACCGGGTTGTGGTCGGAGTACGCGAACTGCGTATCGACGACGCGGCTTGTCAGTACGGTGACGTTGTCCGAAACGATGAAGCCGTCGAGGGTGACCTGGAAGTTCGTCTGCGGGTCCCATGGAGCGTCCGCATTGCGGCAGCTCGGTACCGGTTTGTCCGCATCAAACGGTGCGATCAGCCGGAAGTCCTCCGGAATGTCGTCTTTCGGCAGGGGCTGGGCCCAGGAGTATTCCGCGCCGCTGACGCCGAAGATCTCGGGGCTGTTTCCCAAAAGGTCTTTGTTGAAGTCACCGCCGCAGATCACGTAATTGCCGGCTTCATATTCTTTGACCATGTCGTCATAGAGCATTTGCAGCTGTCGGTCGGCGATGGTGGGGTCTGTCGTGTAAGCGGACAGGTGCAAGTTGATGAGTATCAGCTCCTTGCCGTTTGCAGCCGGGAGACGATTGATCGCATAACAGCGATCCAGATCGAGCACTTTGGCGATATCGGTCTGGATCGGCAGGCTGCGGCGCAGGGCCGAAGTGATCGTATAGTCGCTGAACGTTTGCAGACCGGCCTTGGACGCGCCGTGCGGTTCCAAGATCGGGTAAAACAAGTAAGGGGAATCATAGTTTATCGCGAACGTCCAGTATTTGGAATGCTTTGCGTCCAGACTGTCAACCAGCATTTTACTCTCGTCAACCTGATAGGAACGAGTCGCAGCGATGTCGACTTCTTGGATCAGCGAAAAATCAGTATCAAAATCAGCCAGTTCCTGCCCGATGGCTGTGAGATTCTCCACGACGGCCGACTTGCTGAACGCGCGTGAATATTTTCCCCCGTCCATAAAGAAACTATAGTCATCAGTGTAAGCGCCGAAGCCGATGTTCCACGAAGTGAGCGAAAGCGTCTCTCCGATCGGTACCTGTGCTGCCTCGGCCGCGGACTGTTCCGGACGGTTGACGTCCAGCACCTGATTGTCCTCGATGCGGTCATAGCTGGCGAAGACGTAGATCACATAGCCGCCGACGATCAGCACCAGCGCCAATAGTACAAATAACAATATTTTTAATGGTTTTTTCATAAGAAACCCTCCGAAAATTCAAAAGGTGTGCACCTTGTGTGTACCTTTTATTCTACCATAATCCGGACTTTTATCCAAGAATGATTTGTGTTATACTAAAAAAAGAGCAGCCGCGCAGGGCGGAGGCGAGACAGAAAATTCACAGCAAAGGAGCCACAATGGCATTTACGCATTTACATGTACATACCGAATACAGTCTGCTGGACGGGGCGGCGCGCATTCAGGATGTGGTCACGCGGGCGAAAGAGCTGGGCATGGACAGCCTGGCAATCACCGATCATGGGGTGATGTTCGGCGCGGTCGATTTCTATAAAGCGTGCAAGAAGCAGGGGATCAAGCCGATCATCGGCTGCGAGGTCTATACGGCGGCGCGCAAGCTGACTGATAAAGAGGCCGACAAAGACAAAGGGCAGGGGCATCTGATCCTGCTCGCTAAGAATGAGACCGGTTACAAGAATCTGATCAAGATCGTATCCGAGGGATTTATCCGCGGATTCTACTATAAACCGCGGATCGACAAGGACGTCCTGCGGGCGCACAGTGAGGGCATTATCTCACTGTCAGGTTGTCTGGCAGGTAATGTACAGCATCGGCTGCTGGCAGGCGATTATGCGGGCGCCAAGGCAGAGGCTGAGGCGCTGCTGGAAATCTTCGGTCCGGGCAATTTCTATCTGGAGCTGCAGGACCAGGGCCTCGATGAGGAGCGCGCGATCTATGACAACATGCTGAAGCTCTCGCGGGAGCTTTCGATCCCACTGGTGGCGACCAACGACGTGCATTATGTGCGGCGGGAAGATGCCAAGGCGCATGATGTATTGCTGGCGATCCAGACCGCGACAACGCTCGATGACGAGAACCGCATGCGCTTCCCAAACGACGAATTTTACCTTAAGAGTGAGGCTGAGATGCGGGAAATCTTTGCAGCGATCCCGGAAGCGATCGAGAACACTAACGTGATCGCTGAGGCCTGCAATTTTGATTTCCGTTTCGGCGAGTATCACCTGCCGGAATTCGTACCGCCGGAGGGCATGACGAACCGCGACTATCTGCGCAAGCTCTGCCGTGACGGCCTGATCGAACGCTACGGAGAAAATCCGGCGCAGAATCTGGTCGACCGTTTGGAGTATGAGCTGGGCACGATCGAGTCCATGGGCTATGTGGAATATTTTCTCATCGTCTGGGATTTTATCAACTACGCGAAGCGAAACAACATCATGGTCGGTCCGGGCCGTGGCTCGGCGGCAGGTTCGATCGTCGCCTATTGTCTGGCGATCACGGACATCGACCCGATCAAATATAATCTGATCTTTGAACGTTTCCTCAATCCGGAACGTGTCAGCATGCCGGATATTGATATCGACTTCTGTTATGAGCGCAGGCCGGAGGTCATCGACTATGTGACGCGTAAATACGGTGAAGACCGCGTTTCGCAGATCATTACCTTTGGTACGATGAAGGCCAAACAGGCGGTGCGCGACGTCGGCCGGGCGCTCAGCGTCAGCTACGCCAAGACTGACCAGATCGCCAAGGCAATCCCCTTTGAGCTGGGCATGACGATCGACAAGGCGCTTGCGACCAGCCCGGAGCTCGCCGAGATGTACGAGTCCGATGTGGAAACGCGCGAGGTCATCGATATGGCCAAGGCGATCGAGGGCATGCCGCGCCATGCGTCGACCCACGCGGCGGGCGTGGTGATCTCCAAGGCGCCGATCGATGAATATGTGCCGCTGTACCTGTCGGATAAAGGCCCGGCGACGCAGTTTACGATGACGACGATCGAGGAACTGGGCCTGCTCAAAATGGACTTTTTGGGCTTGCGCAACCTGACGGTCATTCGCGACGCGCTGGAGATGATCGAGAAAAATCACGGCGTCAAGATCGATTTCGCGAAAATGGATTACGACGATCCGGGCGTTTACGAAATGATCGCCGCAGGCAACACCGGTGGGGTGTTCCAGCTGGAAAGCGGCGGCATGACGCAGTTTATGAAAAATCTGAAGCCGACCTGCTTCGAAGATATCGTCGCAGGGATCGCGCTTTATCGGCCGGGTCCTATGGACTCGATCCCGAAATATATCGACAATAAGAAGAATCCGTCGCATATCCGCTATGCCTGCCCGGAACTGGCGCCGATCCTTGACGTCACCTACGGCTGCCTGATCTATCAGGAGCAGGTCATGCAGATCGTGCGTGATCTCGCAGGCTACAGCTACGGCCGTTCGGACTTGGTGCGCCGCGCGATGTCCAAGAAGAAAATGTCCGTCATGCTGGAGGAAAAGGAGTATTTCATCAACGGCAAGCTGGACGAAAACGGCGAGGTGGAGATCCCGGGCTGTATCCGCAACGGCATCAGCCGCGCGGCTGCCGAGGCCATCTTCGATGACATGGTCAGTTTCGCGCAGTATGCGTTCAACAAGTCGCACGCGGCGGCTTACGGCGTGGTGGCCTACGAGACCGGTTATCTCAAAAAACACTATCCGGTCGAGTTCATGGCAGCGTTGATGACGAGCGTCATGGGTGATACCGCGCAGATCGCGCGTTATATCCGCAACTGCAGCGACATGGGCATCGAAGTCCTGCCGCCTTGTGTCAACAAGAGCATGAAAAAATTCAGCGTGGAAAACGGTAAGATCCATTTCGGCCTTTTGGGGGTCAAGAACGTCGGTGAGGGCGCGATCGACGCGATCATCCGCGCGCGTACCGAAAAAGGCGAGCCGAAGGATATCTTCAGCTTTATCAACAATCTGGAGATTTCACAGGTCAATAAGAAGGCTGTGGAAAGTTTGATCAAAGCGGGGGCCTGCGATTGCCTTTCGCCGAACCGGGCGGCCATGCTGGCAGTACATGAAAGCCTCGTCGAGTCGGCGCAGAATATGGCCAAGAAGAATATCGAGGGGCAGATGTCGCTCTTTGATCTGGCGGGAGAAAGCATGCAGCCGGAACTGACGGGCGGCAGGCTGCCGGACGTGGCGCCGTTCGACAAGAACATCGAGCTGGAAATGGAAAAGGAAATGCTGGGCGTGTATCTGACCGATCACCCGCTCAACAGCTATAAAGAAAAGATGGAACAGATCAGTACGCTGACCGGGGATGACATCGCGCATCTTGCCGCCGGGGAGACCGGCTTGGCAGACGGCGGCGATGAGGTTGCCGGCGCGATGGAACACAGTTTCGCGCATGATCAGGCCGGCGAGATCCATGACGGTATGAAGTGTATCATGAGCGGCATGATCGCGGGCAAAAAGACGCTGATCACCAAGAGCAGCAAGATGATGGCGTTCCTGGACCTGGAGGACCTGTTCGGATTGACCGAAGTCGTGGTGTTCCCGAATGTGTACGAGCGTTGTCTGGGCGCGATCCACGAGGGCAATGTGGTGGCGATCCGCGGTACGCTGAACTTTAAGGAAGAGGAAGCGCCGAAGATCTTGGCCGATGATGTGCTGGATCTGGATGAGGCCTGTGAAAACGGGTTTCCGGAGCGCCGCAGCTATGGCAGGCGAGGCGGCGCAGGCGGTTACGGCGGCCGCGGACAAGGCAGTTATGCGGGCGGCGCGCAAACGGGTGATCGCACCGCGCAAAATGCAGGCGGCAGGCAAGCAGCTATGCCGCAGACGCCGGCGGACGGCATGATCAAGCTGCGGATCCCGCAGGAAGGAAATCCGCAGCGCACGCTGGATCAGCTGATGGTCAATCTGGGCAGACACCCGGGTAACTATGATGTTTTGATCTATCCGCCGGGCGGCAAAGCCATGCGCCCACGAAACGGCATGCGTACGGATGCCTCCGCCTCTCTGCTGCGGCAGATGCAGGCCATCCTCGGAGACGGCAACGTCAAAGCGGAAATAAAAAAAGAATAGCGGCCGAAAAAGCAGCACACGCTGCGATCTTATGCAGTTCGGGCGTGTGCGCCCTTGTCAGCCGAAGATAGAAGAATCGAAAAGTACAAAACGACAGAATTATGGAAAAGAATCAAATGCAAGAAACAAGCTGCGCCAAAACGGCACAGCGCACCATTGTGCTCTATACGAGCAAATACGGCGCGGCGGAAACCTATGCGGGCTGGATCGCCGAAACGCTCGGCTGCCGCGCGGCGGCGCTGGACAAGTTTTCCAAAAAAGAACTGCAGGGCTATGATACGGTCATTTACGGCGGCGGCGTACAGGCCGGCGGGATCCGCGGGCTGGAACAGTTCATCAAATGGATCAAAGGCGACCTGAAGCTGCGGAAGATGGCACAGCGAGGCACGATCAGCCGGGAAGACGCGGAAGGCACCGGCGCTTTTGATAAGCGATATTATATTTTTGCGGTCGGCATCAGCCTGGACAGCGAAGCAAACCGCCTGCAGCTGCGTGATATCAATTTCGACAAGGATTGGCTCAGAGATCTGCCCTGCTTTTTCTTGCCGGGCGCGTTTGATCCGGCGAAACTGGCGGGCGTCGATAAGATGATCATCAAAGTTGCGACCAAGATGTTTCAGGACAAGCCGGAGGCGCAGGCCGCCGCGGAAGACGCAAAAGTACTCCGTTATTTTGAAACCGGCTGTGATCTGATCGACCGTGCGCGCACACTGCCCCTCATCGAGGCCGTGCAGAGCGGCGTCGTGCCGGAGGAATTTCGTGAGATGCGTGAGGCAGCGCCGAAAAAGAGCTTTTGGAAGCGTTGAGGAGACGCGGCAAATACGGCGCGGAACGTGCTGAGAAAAGTGAGGAACGGAAAGATGAAAAAGAAACTTTTGATCGTGGTGGATTATCAGAATGATTTTGTTTCGGGCAGCCTGGGCTGTCCGCAGGCGGCAGCCATCGAGGACGCGCTCGCGGCGAAGATCGCGGCATACCGCGCGTTAGGTGATGGCGGTCAGGTGGTATTCACTATGGACACCCATGACAAAAATTATCTGGAAACGCAGGAGGGCCGGAATCTGCCGGTCGCGCACTGCATCCGGGAGACGGATGGCTGGCCGCTGTACGGCAAGATCCGCGCGCTGAAGCAGGAAGAAGATCTGGTATTCTCCAAGCCGACCTTCGGCTCACTGGAGCTGGCAGATTATCTCCGGAACCGCGGCGGCGAGTATGAAAGCGTGGAACTCGCCGGGGTCGTTACCAATATCTGCGTGATCTCCAACATGGTCATCGCCAAGGCAGCCATGCCGGAAGTGCCGATCCTGGTCGACGCGGCCTGCGTGGCAAGCAACGATGACGCGCTGGGCGAAGCCGCGCTCAAAGTCATGGAGAGCATGCATGTCAAGGTGCAGCGCTGAGAAGAAGATGCCGGAGCGCCGCAGCAGGGATACTGGGCGGCGCGGGAACTATGTGCGCGATCATGTCGCTAGTACATGATGATCGCGCGTACAGGGCATCCCTGCGCGCAGTATCCGCAGGTCAAGCATTTGGATTGGTCGATTTCGGCCAGTCCATTTTTGTTGTAATGAACCGCACCGGCGGCACAGATCTTGAGACAGGTGCCGCAGCCCTCGCAGTCTTCCTGGTTGACGTACATCTTTTTACGGGAAACATCCGGATTGTACGAGGATTCCATGTTTCCCGACAGGTAGCACATCATATCGTCAATTTCCGATATGTTCGTAAAACCGACCATGACCGCGTCCACAAAGTCCTGTGCAAAAACGTAATCCAAAGCTTTTTGATAGTCGCCGGTCAGATTGCCGCCGCCGAGGGCTTTCATCAGATAGACCCCCTTGCCGGCCGCCTTGCAGGCCGTGAGGGCGGCCGCCATCTCTTCCTTGGTCCCGGCCTCCTGACCACTGCGGATCCCCATACTCCGGTAATTGAGCAGCGCAAAGACTACATCGCAGGCAGACACGTCTGCCATCGCGCGCGCCACATCGGCGTGATGCGTGGAGATGCCGATGGCGTGTACCAGCCCTGCGGCCTTGGCGTCCCGCAGGGCCTGCCACGCACCGGCGCGCGCCGCGAATTGCCCGGTCCGCACCTCGTGCAGCAGGAAGATATCGATCGTTTCCAGCCCCAGCGCAGTCCGGCATTCCTCGATCGCGGCCATCATATCGTCGTAAGACGATGCCAGCGATTTGGAACTGATGACCGGGCGCGGAGTGCGCGGGCAGTCGCCGGGAGCAGCGCAGCGCGATAAGTTGGCTTGCGCGTCCGCTTCGTAAGGTTGTGCGGCAGAATGCCCCGCGCCGCACGGATTTTCTCCCGTCACGAAGCCCATGACCTCCAGTGCCCGCCGGATATACGGATAGGTCCGGTAATACTGCGCCGTATCGATGAAGTTGATGCCGCGCCGCAGTGCGCCGCAGATGACCGCCGCGCCTTCGTCCGGCGGCAGATCCAACTGTCCGGGACCCATCGGGAGCGCGCCGATACCGACGCAGCTGACAATAAGACCGGTTTGTCCGAGTGTGCGCATCTGGGGTCTATCTTCTGTTAAAAAACACTTCTTCATGATTTCTTCACCTGAAATCCTTTCTTTTTCGATTATAGTAGGGTATAATAAAGTATGTCAATAAAATATCAGTATTTTTGCAGGTTTTGAAGAGGAGGGCTATTCGCCATGAATTTGCATCTGCAGGAGCAAGAGGGCTTCGAAGCATTTCGACATGCTTATCGGGCCGCAATTAAGGAAGTCAGAACGAAAATCGAGATTTTGAGCGAGGACTTTGCAGTCTGCCACGACTATAATCCGATCCATCATATGGAGCGCAGGCTCAAGACTCCGGACAGTATCGAGGAGAAGCTCACGCGGTTGGGCAAGGAAATCACGATCGCGTCCGCCAAGAAAAATATTTTTGATATCGCAGGGATCCGTGTGGTCTGCAACTTTATCGACGATGTGTACACGGTCGCGGACATGCTCACTTCGCAGAGCGATGTCAAGCTGCTGACCGAAAAGGATTACATAAAAAACCCGAAGCCGAACGGTTATCGCAGTCTGCATCTGGTGATCGCCATCCCGGTGTATTTTTTGGACGGCTGTGAAGAGGTCATCGTGGAGGTGCAGATCCGCACGGTAGCCATGGACTTCTGGGCCAGTCTCGAGCACCAGCTGCGCTACAAGCAGAACAAGGACATCTCGTCCAAGATCGACCTGGAACTCAAAGCCTGCGCCGAAGTCAGCGCGACCCTCGACCGCAGGATGCAGAAGATCTTCGATGAACTGAATAAGATGGAATGAAATTCCTTGTAAGATGGGCGAAAACTGTTTATAATAGAATATGAGGAGGGAATGCGATGAATTTAGAAACAATGAAAAAGTATATTTGCGAAATTGCATCGGATTACCCGATCAAAAGGGTTGTTCTATTTGGCTCTAGGGCCGATGGAAATTTTCGTGAAGACAGCGATGTGGATTTGATGATGGAGTTTACAGAGCCTGTAACTTTGCTGACGATTTCAAGGATCAAGCTTAGACTGGAAGAATTGTTGCAGCTCAGCGTGGACATTGTACATGGACCTTTACGAGAAGAAGACCTATTAGAGATCCATAAAGAGGTTGAACTTTATGCAGCATAGGGATGAAGTGATCATAAAAAAAGTGATTTGGAAAAAATACTGGAAAGTGAAACGTAATGTTTCATGAAATAAGAGAAATCGCTTCCACCCGTCAAACGGGTGGTTCGCTCAGGGCTATAAGCCCTTGTTACCGACCCGCGTCTAAAGGCGCGGGCTTTCACTTTGTTCAAGCCTTATTGTCTTACCTCTGTTGCCGGCCCCTCCAAGGGGCTACTTTACTTTGCAAAAGGATCTTCGTATTCCTTTACACTTAACTTATCCAAGGCAATGTCATGCTTTTCCTGTTCTCGTATATATTTTCTTATCGTTTCTTCATTGAGTCCTACCGTGCTGACATAATACCCTTCCGCCCAAAAGCGTCGGTTTCCAAATTTGTATTTCAAATTGGCATGTCGGTCGAACATCATCAGCGCACTTTTTCCCTTGAGGTATCCCATGAAGCTCGAAATGCTTTGATTTGGTGGTATACTCAGCAGTAAATGAACGTGGTCCGGCATCAAGTGTCCTTCTAATATTTCCACTCCTTTATACCTACATAAGGCTTTTATGATTTCCTTTAAACTTTCTCTATATTGATTATAGATGATTTTTCGTCTATACTTAGGTGTGAATACAACATGATATTTGCATAACCACTTTGTATGCGATAAACTATGATTTACATTTGCCATAAAAGGCCTCCTTTCTTAGTTACAATAAGGCTTGAACAACTCTATTGTAGCAGAGGGATGCCTTTTTTGGTATAACCTTCGACGCGCACCCGCATAGCGGGTGGTTTATTTGTCTCGAACGCCTTGCGTTCTCGACGGGGGCTTATAGCCCCATAATAAGACAGAGCCTGCAGATGGATGCAGGCTCTTGTCGGCTTTTTGTCAAAGAAGGGAAAGACTAAAGACATCATTCAGCAGGATTATTTGACTTAAGGACTGATATACTTTCTGTTGCAATGTTGAGGAGTTCCCGTTGCAGGCTTGCAACGGGAATGTTTCTTTTTTGACAAAGAAGGTGATAAAAACGCAATTTTCCCCATTGGCATGTTTCTTGCTGTAAGATATTTTGAAATTATAAATGTATTTATGGACATTGCGAAGGAGGAGAAAATGAAAAAAAAATCTCAAGTTGCACTTGTAAAAAGTGATGACATTCAAGCAAATGTGACGAAAGTTTTTGAATTGCTAGGTGGCGTTGAAAACCTAATAAAGCCAGGAAGCGTTGTGATGTTAAAACCAAATGCGGGTCATGCAGAGCCACCAGAAACTTCCGTTTGTACAAATCCGGAAGTAGTCAGGGCGGTTATTAAAGAAGTCAGAAAAGCTAAGCCAAAGGAAATTGTGATTTGTGAGGCAGCAGCAATTGGTTGTGACACAATAGAATGCTTTAAAGTAAGCGGCATTCAAGCAATGGCTGATGAAGAAGGCATTGAATGCTATGATATTAAGCGTGATAAAGATTTGATCACTGTAGCAGTTCGGGGGCATAGATCAAATATCGAAAAAGTAAAACTGCCACGTAGACTGATTGAAGCAGATCATCTGATCAATCTTCCGATTCTTAAAGCGCATGCATCTATGGTATTTTCAGGAGCGTTGAAAAATATTAAAGGCGTTGTTCAGGACAAAGTACACATGGATATGCATAAGCAGGATCTTACAATGGCAATGATGGACGTATGGTCTGTATGTAGGGCTGATTTGAATATTATGGATGCGCATCGCGCAGCATCTGGTTACAGTCCACATATGCCAGTGCCAATTGAAACACATATGATTCTCGGCTCTAAAGACCCTGTGGCAATTGATCGTGTGGCATGTGAAGTAACTGGAATCGATACTTCGGGAGTGTCCTATTTCACGGTAGCAGAAGAAGCTGGTTTAGGGTGTTATTCAATGGATCAGATCGAAGTTGTTGGTGACAGGATTGAAGACTGTTTTTACCAAATGTGGATCCCATATATCGGAGATATGAGCAAGAGGTGGCCAGAATACGATATTAGATGTGCAGGAGGATGTTCCAGTTGTCAAGCTTTACTCGCAATAAATATGGAAGAGCTCAAGGCGGTAAATGCATACGCAGAAAATGCAGGGATGACAGTTGTTATTGGAGGCCTAAATGAAATTCCGGCAGATATTCCGGACGAAAAAATAGTTCTACACGGAAATTGTACTAAGAAATATCTCAAGCAGCACCCGAATGCATATCATATTTTAGGATGCCCTCCGAATGAACCGGCACTCTATCTGACGATTCAAAGACATGAAACGATTGATGGAACTGGAGATCAAGAAGATGAGATTATTCGTCCGTGTATGGCAAGAGACTCAGAAGTGTGGCATGATTATGTATTTGCGAAATACGAAGAATATAAGAAAGGCAATTTGAAAGATGGATTCTAAAGAAGCTGCAGTATTCAATGACGGATATGTGCATGTCACCGCAGGAAGCGAATTTTGGAAAATGCTTGATTTGATTTTTACCGATACTTTTATGAAAACATACACAAATTTTGATAATTTTGAGTATTTTCGCTATTCAAGTGCTGTTATGGTGAATTGGGGCGGCAGTGAAATGATCTATCAAAAGGAAGTTTTCAATCATTTTATTGTTGAAAGTACATCGTTTCAAAGTTGGGAAGAAATGGTTATGAAAGCTGCTGATTTAAGGTTTGCTTAACCATATTGTATCATAATGTAAAATATTACAAAGGAGAGAAAAAATGACGGAGAAAAAACAACAGCTTCAGTCCGAAAACACCAAGGCAAATTTCGGAAAAGGGTGGCTTATTATCTTTTACTGCATGATTATGTTCTGGTTCTTAATTGGCTTTTCTATTGATGGGCAAAACATCGTTATTGATGTCTTTGCAGGACAAAATTGGGAAGCCTTAGGCTTTGCGGATCAAACTGCGTTACATGCGAAATTACTTGATCTGGCGATGTGGGCAGGTCTGATCGGTGTAGTTGCATATTTTGCAATTGGAAGACTTTGTGTTAAGCTTGGAGGCAGGACACTTTCTGCCGTGTGCCTTGCACTTGCAGGTGCATCTTATATCTATTACGGACATGCAACCGATACGACAAGCTATTTTATCGGATTAACGTTGGTAACGATTTTTATTAATGGTGCAGCTTATATAGGTGGTGGAAATCTTGTAACACAATGGATGCCTAAGAAAAAGGGTTTGGCAAATGGATTTACAACGATGGGGCACAATCTTGGCTCTGCATTGTACGTGCCTTTAATTTCAGCATTGATAGGTGCGTATGGTATGGCAAAAGGAATGACAGTAACTGGTGTTGCTGCAATCGTTATTGCAATCATCGCATTCATCATCATTCGAGACACTCCACAGGAACGAGGCGTCTTCCCAGATAATGTAACGGAAGAAGTTTATAAAAAAGAATATGCAGATCTTAGTTCAGAGAATACAAGCCGTTGGACTGTTTCAAAACTATTAAAAACAAAGGAAATGTGGATAGTCTCTTTGATTATTGGCATCAATCAGTTAGTCACGACTGGCGTTATGAGTCAGATGGTACCAAGAAACATGGAACTTGGGTTTACACAGGAAAGAGCAGTATTTTTGATGACTGTGTGTGCGTTGATCGGACTTGCAGGATCTTACGGATTTGGCTTTATCGATCAAAAACTTGGTGTCAAGACAGCAATTCGAGGGTTTCTGATCTGGTATGCAGTTGCACTTGCGGTAAATTATTTCATGAATAATATGATTGGCGGCTACATTTGTGTTATGATGGTTGGCGTTGCGATTGGTGCATCTGCAAACTTTATGGTATCGCTGCCAGCATCTGTTTTCGGGCGACACAACTTTGATTTAGTATATTCAATTTATTTCCCGATTATGGAAATCGTATTGATGTTAAATTATAAGATTAACTCAATTGCGCTTTCCATGACAGGCAGTTTAAGAGGCGCGTATCTGGTATTTATCGCATTGCTTCTTGTGAATATTGTCTTTATCTCCATTTTGGATGTAAGAAGATATAATCTGGACTATCAGAAAGAAGAAGAACTCTTAAGTGATGTGAAATAAAACGCGCAGGCAGCTTTGGTGTTAAGAAAATCATTTAAAAAACTTGTACTGTAATGTGCAAGAGAACCATACGAGATATATGCATAATGAAAGTATATGCGGTGCTTGATAAACACTACATATACTTTCTTTTTTGCTGCATGTTTATTAGAAATCTCTACTTTTAGAATATGGGATGCCGTACTGTTTGATTTTTCTGGAAATTGTCGAGGCATTTACCCCTAGCTTTGCACCAGCATCACGTAAATTTTCAGAAGTACGCAGAGCATTTTCAATCAGGTGTTTTTCATAGTTTTCCAGTGAGGCAGAAAGCGGAAGATTAGAAAAAGTCATATCCATTTCGTCAGTTTGAGAAACGTCAAATAATCCTTGCAATATTTTGTCGTTGACATTGCTGGCACCAGAAGCACAGATCGTCAGATATTCAATGACATTTTCAAGTTCACGAATATTCCCTGGCCAGCTATATTGCCGCATCATAGAGAGCTGATTCTCTGTAAAAGAAAAAGTGCGATGATGCTTTGCAGCAAAGTAATCCATGAAATACTGAATTAAATGATCAAGGTCGTCAATTCGCTCACGTAGTGGAGGCACTTTAATCGGAATAACGTTTAGCCTATAATAGAGATCTTGCCTAAAAGTTCCATCTAAGACTTTTCTCTTTAAATCAGCGTTGGTTGCAGCAAGAAAACGAATATCTAGTTTTATTGGATGAGTGCCGCCAACACGCATGATTTCTTTGTTCTGAATGGCACGTAGAAGTTTTGCCTGCAAATCCATCGACATTTCTCCGATTTCATCCAACAGGATTGTCCCACCATTTGCAATTTCAAAAAGACCTGGTTTCCCATTCTTGACTGCGCCGGAAAATGCTCCTTGTTCATAACCAAAAAGCTCTGATTCTAGAAGATTTGCAGGGATAGAAGCACAGTTGACTTTAATAAATGGTTTGCGACTACGGTTACTTAAACGGTGAATTTCATCCGCCACAACTTCTTTTCCAACGCCAGATTCACCCGTAATGAGAATGGTTGCATCTGTCGGTGCAGCCATATGAATGGTTGCTTCCATTTTTTTTAAAGACTCTGAAGAACCGGAAAGGCGTTTTGAAGGATAATTATCTTTCGAAAAAATACGGATGCTTTCTTTACCAGAGGAATTAATCTCCCTTAGAAACTTTTCGTAATCCTCCTGAAGTGCCTGTAAGGAAAGAACCGGACGACTACTCACGACGACTTGGTGCAACGAACCATCCGCGTCAAATAGCGGAACTCCGATTGTATAACCAACGCTTGGGGGATTTGTTTTATTTACAGTTGCTAAACGAAAAGTCTTTTTCCCAGTCTTTATGACATCAATTGTTGCGCCGCCAGTAAAAAGGGATCCATCTGCGACAATATCATGGATATTTTTCCCGAGGACCTCTTCTGGCAAAATCTCGGTGTTTCGCTGATGTGCAGGATTAACATAGATACAGACTCCATCTTTATCCGAAATAAAAATACTGTCATCAAGAGCCTCTACTACGTGCTTAAAGTCAATGCCAAGCGTTAAAAAGGCATTGAGATCGTGATCAATATCTTCTAGAAGGTGCATGGCAGTTTCTGCATCTTGATAATCACCTTTTTTTAATGCAGAGGAAATTTTCTCTTTTATATCATAGATTGCCAGTACTTGATCCATAAGAATCCCTCCATTCCTTTCCGCTAATTTTCAAATATAGTATATCAGAAATGCTGAAGAATGAAAAGTATCAACTTGATAATTTGTTGTCAAGTTGCAACAAACTCGTAGAAATTGCAACGGAAACGAAAAAAAAAGAACGTTTTTTTTGAAAAAAGAACCCTAAAAGAATGGTATGATATTTGCAATATAAAACATAGTAAACAGAAAATAAACACAAGAAAGCTTTAGGTGATCATTATGAAAACATTATACATTGATTGTGCATCGGGCATGAGTGGAGACATGATGCTAGCAGCTTTTGTCAATATGGGAATGCCAATTGCGTATATGCAGAAAGAGTTTGAAAAACTTGGAATTTCAAAAGAGTTTCAATTTTCTGCAAAGCATAACTTTTATCAAGGGAAAAAAGTAACAAGTTTAGATGTGAACTTAGAAAATGAGGCTGTTATGCAGATACATCCATATAGTGGACGTTATCGGAATTATCGAGACATCCTTGATTTATTAGAAAAAAGTAGCCTAAATGATAAGGTAAAAGATTTAAGTCGTAAGATTTTTGCGATTAAGGCAACGGCAGAAGCATCTGTACATGGGGTTCCTCTGGAGAAAGTACAGTTCCATGAAGCAGGCGCAGTAGATTCTATTGTAGACATCGTGGGAGCAACATTGGGAATCGATTACTTTGGCATTGAAACGATTACTTCAACCGAAGTGCCTACGGGCTATGGTTCTGTATTGTGTGCATGTGGTGAATTACCGGTTCCGGCACCTGCGGTAAAACAAATTTTAAAAGAAACAAAACTTCCGCATTATCGCTCTGATATCAAACAGGAACTTCTGACACCCACTGGGGCTGCAATTTTAGCAGGAATCACAAGTTGCTTTACCAAACAGAAACTAAGTGTATCTGCGGCAGCGCTGAAACAAAATTTTTTACAAGCAGGCTATGGAATCGGCAAACGTATAACAGGCCTTCCCCCATTATGTCTGCTTTTATGTAATGATGCTATTAGAATGTCATAATGTGAAGATAACAAGATTGAATTGTGAGAAAGAGAAGAGGAGATTGGTATGTACGAGACAAGAAGACTTAATGACAAGAAAAAAGTTATTGTAACTGTAGCGTTGACCGGCGCTGTAACGACGAAAGCAGATAATGAGCATCTGCCTACACAGCCTGAAGAAATTGCTGCATCAGCACTTGCATGCTATCAGGCTGGTGCATCTGCAGTTCATATCCATGTGCGGGATGACGACGATAGTGCGAGCATGCGATTTGATAAATTTGAAGAGGTTGTTCATTTGATTAGAAATTCTGGTTGTCCGATCATTCTGAACCTAACATCTTCAGGTGGACAGGGATTCAATTGGGATGAAAGAATCCGACCGTTTCAAGAACTAAAACCAGAATTGGCATCCTTTGATGCTGGAACGATGAACTGGCTAAATAAAGTGGTTTTTATGAATGAACCAGAATTTTTGGAGCGTTGTGGAAAAGAAATGATTGAAGCAGGCGTAAAACCTGAGATAGAAGTTTTTGATATCGGAATGTTGAACACCGCGAAGTACTATCTTAGCAAAGGCGTTTTACAAGAACCGGCACATTTTCAGCTGTGCCTAGGAGCGCCGGGAGGAATGGAAGCTACAACCGAAAATCTGGTATATTTGGTTAATCATCTTCCAGAAAAGTGTACCTGGAGTGCTTTTGGAATTGGAAAAGGTGCAAATGAGATCATGTTGGCAACCTTGGCTTTGGGTGGCAATATTCGCGTAGGCCTGGAGGATAATGTATATATTAATGCAGGCCAGAAAGCGGAATCTAATGAACAGTTTGTCGAAAGAGTGAAGCGGATTGTGAAAGAATTAGGCAGAGAAATCGCGACACCAGATGAGGCCAGGATGATTTTAGGGCTTCAAAAGCAGAGATAGCAGTGCTCTGATTTACAAAATGGCGTTGCTTGTTTGCAACAATAAGTTGAATTTGCAACAAAAATTTGAAAGTAAAAATGAAAATTGTTGAAAAACCATGTTTTCAATCTTGGCATACTCTTTGCTACTATATAAATTTTAAAGAAAAAGTTAACTATTTTCAAAAACTATAAAACTATAAAAAGGAGAGATTATCATGTCAGAAATCGCTGTAAGACACACACGTGAAGAGTGCTTTGCACACACAAATGATTGGAAGAAACCTTATGACGGAAGTATCTTTGATATGTTCAAAGGTGGTTCGTTCGAACTGATCGACCTTTCTAACCCGTTTGGCAGAGGAAATCCGCTTTGGCCGTCCAACGGAGATTTCCATATTGACAGAGTGCAGCATATGCCGATGCACTACAGACTGCTGCAGACATTCAATGATTTCCATATGCATAACTCCACACACGCAGATTCGCCGGCTCACGTTATCCCAGAAAGCCCGTTCACGCATGAACTGCCGATTCAGAACTATTTCGGTGAAGCCGTTTGTCTGGATATCCCGAAAAAGAAATGGGAGCTCATCACCGTTGAAGATATCGAAGAAGCTGCAAAGAAAGTTCCGGGCGGCATCAAGGAAGGCGACTGGGTGCTGCTGAACACCGGTACACACAGACGTTGGGGAGAAAACGATGACTACTTCGCATACAGCCCTGGACTTTCTATCGATGGTGCAAAATGGTTCGTAGAACATCACGTAAGAGGCGTCGGCTTTGATATGCAAGCAATCGACCATATCCTTTACACTTATGCTGCAGATCACGGACCTGGTCCATACGTTCCTCGTATCGTAGAAGAATATGAAGAACAGTTCGGACATCCGGCGCTGGAAGATTTCCCGGAATGGGAACCTTGCCACGATATCTTAATGGCAAACAACGTTATGGGTATTGAAAACCTTGGCGGAGATCTGGATAAGGTTACGAACCAGAGATTCTTATTCTGCGCATTCCCGCTTCGTTGGTACATGGGTGACGGTACGATCGTTCGTGCGGTTGCATTCGTTCCGTCCGACAGAATCGACAGAAGCGTTCCGGATAAAGAATATCCGTACGGCGTATACTAAAATTTTTAAAAGGATAGGAAAATAAAGGAATAAATAAGGGGCCAGACATCAAAAAGTGCGAACTGTTCAGGGCAGTGAAAGTGAAATCGTGGCTCTGGACAGAAGCAGTGCAGGCTGCAGGCGATGTCAGGTCCCTTTTTTAAAGAGGCTACTATGAATAAGAAAAAGAATATTGCGATCCTTGGCGCGGGAGTTATGGGGACAGGCATTGCCCAGCTTTTTGCGACCAAGGGATATCCGGTAACGATCATTTACGTGTATGATGATATTGTCAGAGTGAAACCGATTGAAACCATGAAAGAAAACCTAAAGGTTCTTTGCGACAACGGTGTGATCAAGGAAGAAGAAATCCCTTCGATTTTAGAAAATGTAACGTGTACCGAAGATATGGAGGCAGCTGCCAAATCTGCAGATATTATCTTCGAATGCATTGTAGAAGACTTAGACACGAAACAGGAGTACTTTAAAAAACTTGACGAGTTGTGTGCTCCGGAAACGATTCTGGCAACGAACACCTCCGTTATCAGTGTAACAGAAATTGCAGAGAAGTCAATTCATAAAGAACGGATTATCGGAACACACTTCTGGAAACCGGCCTATATCATTCCGCTGGTTGAAGTTGTGAAAACCGAACATGTGTCTCAGAAAGTGGTAGACGAAACTTTTGAGTTGCTGAAAGAGGCAGGAAAAAAGCCGGTGATTGTTCAAAAAGATGTGCCGGGCTTTTTGGCAAACAGAATGCAGCATGCATTGTTCAGAGAAGCGATTTCGATTGTCGAGAAAGGCATTGCATCGCCTGCAGATGTTGACACTGCTATCAAATACGGTTTTGGCATGAGACTTGGCGTTATGGCACCGATGGAAGTGATCGATTCGGGCGGAATTGACTTAACATACAGCATCCATAAATACTTGTTCCCGAACATTGAAAACTCGACAACACCGTCACCATTACTGAAAAAATTACTGGATGAAGGAGAACTTGGATTTAAGACAGGAGAGGGATTCCAAAAGTGGAGTCCGAATGCGATCCATCAATCTCAACAGAATTTGATTGAAGGTTTGATCAAGGTCGAAAAAGCGCTTGACAGACTGTAAATATCGCTGCAGGAACTCGCTTGTTTGTATGCAAGCGAGTCCTTCATTATAGAAAGAAAGAATCGAAAGGAATGAAAACAGAAGATGAGAAACGTAGTTATCGCAGCCGCCGCCAGAACTCCGATCGGAACCATCGGCGGACAATTTAAAACCATTACATCCTTAGATCTATCCATTCCGGTTATGCAGGGCTTAGTCGAAAGAGCCGGCATTAACCCGGAGATCATCGACGATGTCATCTGGGGATGCAACTACCAAAGAACCTATAAAGAAAACAATTTGGCCAGAGTTGCTCTGGTAAAGGCGGGCCTGCCGGTCACCGTACCGGGCATCACCATTCACAGAAACTGCACTTCTTCCATGTCTTCCATCCAGTTTGGCTTCTACCAGATCATGGTCGGCGAAGCAGACTGTATCATGGCCGGCGGCGCAGACAGCATGAGCACCGCACCGCATATGGTATTTGACGCAAGATACGGCAAGAAATACGGCCATATGGAAATGCGGGATTCCATGTGGGATTCCCTCACCAACCTCGGAGTCGGACCGGCAATGGGTATCACCGCCGAGAACGTAGCAGACGAATATAACGTGACCAGAGAAGAAATGGATGCGTATTCTTTGCGGTCCCAGCAGAGAGCGGTTGCGGCCATCGATGCCGGAAAGTTCAAAGACGAGATCATCCCGGTCACCGTTCACGGCAAAAAGGGGGATGTCACCTATGATACAGATGAATATCCGAGAAGAGACGCAAGTCTGGAGAAGCTGGCGAAACTGAAACCAACGTTCAAAGAAGACGGAAGAGTCACTGCAGGCAACGCATCCGGCATGAACGATGCGGCTTCCGGCGTGATCCTGATGAGCGAAGAAAAGGCAAAAGAGGTCGGCGCGCCGATCCTGGCAAGGATCGTATCGGTGGCAACGACCGGCGTCAGACCGGAAGTGATGGGGATCGGACCGATCAGCGCCTCCCAGAAAGCACTGAAAAAAGCAGGTCTGACCATTGAGGATATCGATCTGTTTGAGATCAATGAAGCCTTTGCGTCGCAGTGCATCGCATGTGCGAAGACCTTAGGCATTGACGAAGAGAAGTTAAACGTCAACGGCAGCGGCATTTCCTTAGGTCATCCGGTCGGGGCAACGGGATCAAGATTGGTCGTCACCCTGCTGCATGAGCTGAAGAGACGCGGAGGCAAGTACGGACTGGCGTCCCTGTGCGCAGGCGGCGGCATGGGAACGACCGTGATCATTGAAGTGCTGTAATGGATACAAAAAATACAGGCTTTCAATATGACAAGGACATTACAACCTGTCAAAGCGTAATATATGCTTTTCAAAACCTGATCATTTTTATGGCTTCTGCCGTAGTTATGCCGATCGTTGTAGGCTATGCCGTTGGCCTCAGTCAGATAGATGTTGCACAAATGCTGCAGAGGACTTTCTTCCTCTGCGGCATTATGACACTGCTGCAGATAAAATGGGGGCATGGTTTTCCGATACAGGAAGGGCCCGCAGGGCTGTGGTCCGGTATGTTCCTTTCTCTTGCAGGGATAACAAGCGCATCAGGAGGAGAGCTTACCGTTTTACGAAGAAATCTGGAATGTGCATTGCTCATCTGCGGTATCTACGTCATGCTGTTGGTATGTACGGGATTGATCGATAGAATCGGAAGATATTTTACGCATACGATCAACGGTATCGTGATCATTCTGATGTCGCTGCAGATCAGCGCCAGTATTATGAAAGGATTTACCGGAAGCGAAAGTGATGATTCGGCGTTTAAAACAAAAAGTGTTTTGATCGGTATCTTTACGCTGCTGACTATTTTGCTGGTACTTAAGTGTGCCCACGGATTTTTACGGAGCATCGCGACGTTTATTGGTGTTGCTGCCGGATGGATATTGGCGGTTATCTTGGGAGTAGAGAATGAAACCTTGCTTACTGCAGAAAGGGCCATGGAATTACCGGCAATCTTTGCCTGGGGCAAACCGAGTTTTGATCTTGGAATCACCATCACCTGTCTGATCGGCGCAACAGTGCTTTTATCCATGTGCTTTGCCAGCATTGACGGTATGGGAAAAACTTTGGGCGAAGAAACGACAAGACAGAAGATGCGAAGAGGCATCTTCTTTCACGGTCTGTCCGAGTGTCTGACGGGGATTTATGCGACGATTGCCTTTATGCCTTATGTATCATCCATCGGTGTTCTGGAAATGACGAAAGTCGCAGCAAAAAAACCGTTCTATCTTGTATCGGGCTGTATGCTGCTCATGGGAATCTTCCCTGTGATAGGGATCTTTTTTTCAGGACTTCCAAGCTGTGTCGGAAACGGAGCTTTGTTGTCTATTTTTGCAATGTGCCTGACACAGGGATGGCGTGAGATCATGCTGAGCGGATTTGGAAAGAAAGAGGAATATGTAACCGGGATCTCGATGATGATCGGCGTGGGGATCATGTTTTTGCCCTCCGATACGTTTGACTATTTGCCGACTGCAGTTTCCTGCATTTTGTCAAATGGAATGATCACGGGAGTTTTTGCAGCTTTTTTGCTGGAACGTTTATTAAAGGATTTTGAATAGACAAGGAGAACCACTATGGCATTCATGACAGGAGCTCAATATATCGAGAGCTTAAGAAAATTGAACACAAGGGTCTACATGTTCGGCGAAAAGATCGACAACTGGGTCGATCATCCGATCATCCGCCCATCCATCAACTGCGTGGCAGTCACCTATGACCTGGCTCACGATCCGCAGTATGAAGACCTGATGACCGCGACCTCCCATCTGACCGGACATAAGATTAACCGCTTCGCGAACATCCACCAGAGCACCGAAGACCTCAAGAAAAAAGTCAAGATGCAGAGACTGCTCGGCCAGAAGACCGCATCCTGCTTCCAGCGGTGCGTCGGCATGGACGCGTTCAACGCGACCTACTCCACGACCTATGAGATCGATGAGAAATACGGGACGCATTACCACGAAAACTTCAAGAAATTCCTCACCTACATCCAGGATAACGACCTGATCGTAGACGGCGCGATGACCGACCCGAAGGGCAACCGTGCATTGGCACCTCACGCACAGAAAGACCCGGATATGTTTGTCCGCATCAAGGAAAGAAGAGAAGACGGTATCGTGGTACGCGGCGCGAAAGTGCATCAGACCGGCTCCATCAACTCCCACTGGCATATCGTGATGCCGACACAGGCTATGCGGGAAGAAGACAAGGACTACGCAGTCTGCTTCGCATGTCCGTCTGACGCAGAAGGACTTTACATGATCTACGGCAGACAGTCCTGCGATACCCGTAAGCTGGAAGAGGGCGCGGATGTGGATCTCGGAAACAAGCAGTACGGCGGACAGGAAGCTTTAGTTGTCTTTGACGATGTGTTTATTCCGAACGAATACATTTTCATGGCAGGCGAATATGACTTTGCGGGTATGCTGGTCGAACGGTTCGCGGGCTTCCATCGGCAGAGCTACGGCGGCTGCAAGGTCGGCGTGGGCGATGTGGTCATCGGCGCGGCAGCGCTGGCAGCCGAATACAACGGCGCGGACAAGGCGTCCCACATCAAGGATAAGCTGATCGAAATGACGCATCTGAACGAGACGTTATATTGCTGCGGTATCGCTTGCTCTTCGGAGGGTCACGCGACCAAATCCGGCGGCTATATCATCGATCTGCTGCTGGCAAACGTGTGCAAGCAGAACGTAACGAGATTCCCGTATGAGATCGTCAGACTGGCGGAAGACATCGCAGGCGGCCTGATGGTAACGATGCCGAGCGAAAAAGATTTCAAGTCGGATCTTGCGGTCGGCAGGAACGGTGAGACGATCGGCGAGATCTGCAGCAAGTTCTTCGCGGCGAACACCGACAAGTGCACAACAGAAGACCGAATGAGAGTCTTAAGATTCCTGGAGAACATCTGTCTGGGCGCGGCGGCAGTCGGATACCGGACAGAATCCATGCACGGAGCTGGCTCTCCGCAGGCACAGCGGATCATGATCCAGAGACAGGGCAACATCGAAGGCAAGAAAGAACTTGCTAAGGCGATCGCCGGGATCAAATAGGGAGCCTGACGATAAGAAAGTGAACATCAAGAGGGCTGCGCCCTAACGGCTATTTTCCGTTAATGCGACAGCCCTCTTTTTTTCTATTTGTTTGCCGGTTCCCTCACGGCTACATAGCTTTCCAGATGCATTTTTTCCTTTTCACAATGAAAGCTAAAACCGATATTGTTTCCGGATGAGGTCGTAAATCCACAGTCTTGACGCTTGACGATCGTGAAGCCGGAGGCTTTCATCTGCGCAAGGAAAAACGGAAGAGAAAAATTCCGCGGAGAGCATTCAGGATACTCCGACAGTAACTTTTTCATGGATCGGTTCCCATTTTCAAACCAAAAGTAGGTTCCGACGCATTTCGCGTCCTGCGTAAGATAAGGAGCTAAGTGCGGCATGAGAAAATCGTCCTGATAGAACTGGTGCTCATTGATCGCGAAAAAATCCAGATTCAGATCGACAATGCCTTTCCGCAGCGGGTAATTTTTTGAACTGTCGCATAAATAAAGGATCGGAAGCCTGCAGCCGTCTCGCTCGAGCAGATCTTTAAACATATGCAGAGTTTCCGGAAATTTGTCGACGACGATGTATTTTGCGTCCGGGCTCAGATTCCGATGATGATTGTGCAGATAAAACCATGCGTTGACATAGGTTTCCATGACCACCTTCCCGGAAAGATCCATCCGAGCCAGTGCGTCGCCCATAAAATTATAGGCCCGCTGGAACAGGGAGATCAACGAATCCGGCAGATCCTTGTAGACCTTGCGTTCCACATCGGGGACATCCTTTTCGCCGCGATACCCATTGGGCGTGATCAGAACGCCGTCATCGATCTGCGCTTGATATCCGCAGTCACAAGACAGCTGACCGGTATAAAGGAACTCCATATCCATGTTCACGTCCGCAATTTGAAGACTTTTCCCGCAATGTGGGCAGCAGAGCAGGCCGAGCATGGAAAGAGGCAGTCCGCTCCTTTTGACATGACGGTCATCTTCTTTTGACAGGGCATCGATCTGCATATCGAGATCCCTTATGATCTTTCCGTAGGTCCGCAGTTTCCCCATGATCTCGGCTCGTTTTGCCTGATAGATACGGAGCAATTCGATCCGATCCTGTGGGTTTCCGACTCCGGATATCCGATGAAGAGAAAGGATCCGATGGATCTCTTTCAGGGAATAGTCCATGGTTTTCAACGAGAGGATCGTTTCCAGGTCGGAAAGGGTTTCCGCGTTGAAAACATATTGCGTGTTCTGTTTCGGCGGTACTAATAGACCGGAATTGATATAAAAGTAGAGCTTATCTTTGGATATGCCGTACTTACGGGATACTTCACCGATTTTCATGTTTCTGCACCTCCTCGGTGCTATTATAGCAAAAACGTGGAGTTAACTCAATGTTTTTGTTAAAACGGACGATTTTTTAGGGTTGACATGGAGTCTACCCCATTTATTAAAATTAGTGGGTGCAATACAATAATGCGATAAAGCGATAAAGCAATAAAGCAACAAAACGATGAAAGAGGACAAACGATATCATGATGAAGTATATAAAAAAGGCAAAAGAACGAACCGCTGAAGATCATCGCCAGCTGCGGCAGACCGTAGCGGAGATCATAGAAAACGTATGCGCGAACGGAGACGCGGCGCTCCATGAATACAGCCGCCGTTTCGACGCGTCGGACCGGAAAACCTTCCGCGTCAGCCAGAAGGAGATCCGAGAGGCATACAAAAAGATGACAGAACAAGAACTTGCGGACTTAAAAGAGGCGAAAGCGAATATCGAGGCTTTTGCCAAAGCGCAGAAAGCCGCCTTAGCTCCCATAGAAGATTTCTGCCCGCGGCCGGGCATCCATCTTGGCCATCGTGTCATTCCGACGGCGTCCTGCTGCTGTTACGTGCCGGGAGGCAGCTATCCTTTGTTTTCGACTGCGTTGATGCTGATCACACCCGCGAAAGTAGCCGGCGTACCCAGAGTCTGCGCGACAGCGCCGGTCGTTCACGGGACCGAAAGCATCCACTACAAAACATTAGTTGCCATGGATCTTGCCGGAGCGGATGAGATCTACACCGTAGGCGGAGCGCAGGCGATCGCGGCATTCGCGTACGGGACCGAAGAGATCAAGCCGGTCGATATGATCGTCGGCCCGGGAAACCGATTCGTGGCGGAGGCAAAGCGGCAATGCTATGGGCAGATCGGGATCGACTTTATCGCCGGGCCGAGCGAAGTACTGGTGATCGCGGATGAATGCGCGAAGCCGGATGTCATTGCGGCGGACCTGCTTGCGCAATGCGAGCATGATCCAAATGCCAAAGGCATCTTGCTGACGACCAGCGAAACCTTAGCAGAGCAGACGATCGAAGCCGTGGAGGAAGAACTTAAGACCTTGGAAACGGCAGCGATCGCCAGAAAATCCTGGGATGATTACGGCGAAGTGATCGTGCTGTCAGATCTATCCGAAGCGATCGCGCTCTGCAATGAAACGGCACCGGAGCATCTGGAAGTCAATATCAAAGATCCGGATACGATCCTGGATAAGCTGGTCAATTATGGATCTTTATTCTTGGGAGGAAATACAGCAGAGGTATTCGGAGACTACGCGTCAGGAACGAACCATACGCTCCCGACGGTCAAAGCCGCGCGTTATACCGGCGGCGTGTGGGCCGGAACTTTCCTGAAAGTCTGTACCTTCCAGTGGATGACAACGGAGGCATCCCAAAAGATCGCGCCTTTGGTAGATCGTATGGCAAAGGGCGAAGGTCTTATGGGACATGCCAAAGCAGCAGAAAAACGTTACTAGAAAAGGAGGCTTTAAAATGTCAAAACGTTATGAACCAAAAGCTCTGAGTATGGGCTGCACGATCGGATACGGCATCGGTGCTGTCGGGGAAGGCATCGGCTACAATGTATTCTTCTCGTTCTTCAGTTTTTTCCTCACGACCGTAGCAGGGATACCTCCTGCCATCGCCGGTGTGATCTCCAGCGTAGCCGTATTATGGGATGCGGTCACAGACCCGATCATCGGCAACTGGTCGGATACGACCAGAAACCCAAAGGGCAGAAGACGTCCTTTCATCATGGTCGGCTCCATCTTGTTCGGCGTTTCTATCGCGCTGGTATTTTTTAATTTTGATATTTCGGTCGGATTCAAAACATTCTACTTTGTCCTGGCCAATGGATTTTATTGGGTAGCGCTGACAGCCTGTGTGATCCCGCACATTTCTCTGGGGTCTGAGCTGACCGATGACTTCAATGAAAGGACAAAGCTCCGCAGCTGCGCCGTGACCCTTATGGGCATCGGTACGCTGATCGCAACGAGTTCGACCTTGCTGCTGGTAAAATTCTATACAGGTGTTTTCGGCTCGGAATCCGCAGGATGGGCAGCAACCGGGATCACGTTCGGGGTCATCGTTGCGCTCGTATATAACCTGTGCTGTATCGTAGTAAAAAAGCTGGAACCGGCAAATCCGAACCTGACCGTGGAACAACCGAAGAAGCAATTAAAGGAAACTTTGACGGCATTTCTGCACAACGCCAAAAGAGCTTTCAAAAACAAAGCGCTCAGGATGCTGATCGTTGTAAACTTCTCCTATAATGTCTTTGTTACGCTGTCCTCCGGGCTGCTGGTCTATGTGCTCTCCTATGTATTTGCATATGATGAGGCGCAGACCTCTACGGTCTATCTGGTGCAGGGGATCCTGGTGATCCTGACCGCGATCATCGCCGGGTACGCAGCGAATAAAACCGATAAAAAGATCGTTATGGAAGGCAGTATGCTCCTGACGATCCTAGCTTGTCTGATCATCGGATTCCTTCCGTCCACAAGCGTGCTGCTTTATACCTATGTGGTCATTTACGCGCTCGGCAATTCCGGATTCTGGACGATGATCTACGCGATGTCCTATGACAGCGCGATCGTGGAACAGATCGAGACGGGAGAAAAACCGGACGGTCTTTACACGTCGCTGATCGGCTTGTTTATGAAATTCGGAAACGCGCTCGGAACTCTGATCATGGGCTTTGGTCTTCAGCTGATCGGATTTTCTTCGGAATCGGAAGCGCAAACGGAAGCAACGGTGCACGGCATCAAGCTGCTGTTTGGCATCGCTCCTTCGATCGTCATTTTGATCGGGTTGCTCGCGGCGGCTGCCTATCCGCTGACCAAGGCGAAATATACCGAGCTGCAGGAAATCCTCAAAGCAAAAGAAAACGCCGCGCAGTAGTACAATTTACGGAAAGCATATCGGAGGTCTTTCAAATGAAAAAAATGATATACGCGACCATTTATACGATGGATCGGGATCACCCCACCGCGGAAGCCATGGGGATCGAAGAAGATCGCATATTCTTTACGGGCACAAGAGAGGAAGCACAGGCGATCGAAGTTGACGAGACTCTTGCATACCCGGATAAAGTCATACTCCCCGGGTTTATCGATACCCATGTGCACGTCATCCCATCCGGGCTGTTTATGACCGGAGCAGACCTTTCGCAGGCAAAAGATCTGGCGGAAGTCCTCGAGATCCTGCGGGTCAAGGCAGCGGAAACGCCGGAAGGTAAATGGGTGATCGGCGCATTCTTTCAGGATAAGCATGTGAAGGAAAAGCGTTTTCCGGACCGATACGAACTCGACAGCGTATCGACCAAACATCCGATCTTTATCTGTCACAATGATCTGCATCCGTTTTCTTTTAACTCCAAAGCTCTCGAGCTGCTGCAGTTTGATCCGGCCTTAGACGGGATCTGCACGGATGAGAACGGAGAACTGACAGGATGTGTCGTAGACCCGGCCTGCATGGATTCTCTGGAACGGATCTATTCGTTCTTCTCGGATGAGGATCTCATCCGAGGCTGTAAGGCCGTGGATGAAATGGCCGTGGCCAATGGTGTCACAACGGTCTTTGGCAAGGATTCGATCCGGGTCCTGAAGCTTCGTGAACAGAACCAAGATCTGTTCCACGCGGAATTTAAACCCATGTGGATGACCTATAATACCGGTGACTGGGAAGGTCTGCAGGAGATCTTAGAGGATGAGGCGCTGCGCGAAAAAACCTGCATCTGCACGTTCGCGGATGGTGCCTTTGACGGATGGTCGGCATCGATGATCGAGCCTTATGAAGGCAGACCGACAGAGTTCGGCATGCTGCTCCATACCGATGAGGAACACTACGGATTCGCAAAGGCTGCGCGCGAGCATGATCTTCAGTTTTCGACGCACGCCATCGGGGACCACGCCATTGAGCAGGTCATCCGGGTATATGAGAGGGTACTCAAGGAAAATCCAAAGGAAGACCACAGATTTCGCATTGAGCACTTCGAATTGCCGACAAAACCGTCGATCAAAAAGGCTGCGGAGCTCGGGATCGCTCTCGGAATGCAGCCGCTGCTGATCGAAGTGTGCGAGGGCATGGACTTGTCCGGTTATGCATGTTTCATCGGCGATCGTGCCGGCAAATGCAGTCCTTATCGATCCATCCTGGATCAAGGCATCCTGGTAGGCGGAGGCACCGATTTTCCGGTAACACCGATGCGGCCGCTGCATGGCGCCAGGATCTGCATGACGCAGCCGACGGAATCAGAACGGATCACGCTGATGGAATGTCTGGAGATGAATACGTGCAATGCGGCCAAGCTGGGCTTCTTGGAGGACCGCAAGGGCATGCTCCGCCCCGGCATGGATGCGGACTTTATCGTACTGGATCAGAATCCGTTTGCCGTTCCGGTCGAAGCCTTGTCCGATATCCGCGTGGAACAAACCTACGCGCGCGGAAAACTGGTCTATTCCAAAGCGTAAGGTACGATCGGCGGAGTCTGCGGCAAAGCCAGACTCCCGCTCATCGTTTTTGAAAATTGCTCCTTTCCTAAATAGTTGGCACGGATTATGCTTATATATTTTGCAGCGGTTTATATAAAGGCGAAAAGGCCTTTTCAAAAAAGAACAAAACTTAGGATCTCGGAGGTACGAAAATGGGAGATAAAAGAATCATATCCGTTGCAATTACAGGCAATTGGGGCGATAAGAGCACCAATCCGGCAATCCCGATGACACCGGAGGAAATGGCGGCTGACGCCTATGCATGTTGGCAAGCAGGCGCTGCAATCGTGCATATTCACATGCGTGATGAAGAAGGACATCCGACTATGCGGACGGATCTTTTTGAAAGAACGATTAAACTGATACAGGAAAAATGCGATGTGATCATCAACATGACCTCATCCGGCGGGCATTCGCTTGACGGCATGGCTGCGGATGAAACCAGAATGCAGCCGTTTCGGGTGCTGAAACCGGAAATGGGATCCTATGACTGCGGGACGATGAACTGGCTGCATCAGACCGTATTTGAGAACAATCCGCAATTCTTGGAGGGATTGGGAAAGCTTTATCAGGAAGTCGGCACCAAGCCGGAGATCGAGATCTTTGATATCGGCATGCTTGACACGGCGAAGTATTATATCAAGAAAGGAATTTTAAAAGAACCTTGCCATTTCCAGTTTATCATGGGAGCGCCGGGCGGCATGGCAGGCAGCATTGAAAACCTGGTATATCTCCACTCACAGCTTCCGGCAAATTCCACCTGGTCCGCAAGCGGATTAAGCAGATCCCACATTCCGGTGATGCTGACGGCGCTTGCGCTGGGCGGCAACATCCGCGTGGGGCTTGAGGACAATATCTATTATTCCCACGGCGTTCTGGCGGAATCAAATCGCCAACTGGTAGAACGAGCCGTTCGCATTGTGGAGGCAGCCGGCTTTGAGCCTGCGACACCGGCGGAAGCCAGAGAAATGCTTGGAATTGCTGCTCGCTAAAAAACAAAACGCCGGCAGGGGAAGCGCCCTGCGGAACGGCACACATACTTAACACCACCCGCCCATCGGCACACTGCCGATGGGTTTTCGCTTGTATCTTCCCGCAAAATCAAGTATACTATAGGCATACGAAGTGCGTAGATAAGAAGGAAGAATACCGAGAAAGGAGTATGCATCCATGCGTAACACCGAAGAACGGAAAAAAATCTCCATCGGCGTGGAGGATTTTAAAGAGATCATTGATAAAAACGGCTATTTTGTCGATAAGACCTTGATGATACAGAACTTGGTCAAGAGCAACGTAAAGGTCACCTTATTTACCCGGCCGCGGCGCTTCGGCAAGACGCTGAACCAGTTTATGATCCGCCGCTTTTTTGAGGATGAGATCACAGAGAAAGGGGAAAAGATCGACAACGGCTATCTCTTTGACGGTCTGGCGATCACAGAATGCGGGGAAGAGATCCTGGCACATCAGCAGCAATATCCGGTGATCTTTATGAGCCTGAAGTCTGCGAAGCAGGATGACTACCAAACTGCCTATGCCTGCTTGATCGATGAAATCTGCAAAGAGTTCCAAAGGCATTGTTATGTACTGCAGGGCGAAATGCCGCAGCGTGATCGTGAGATTTTTGAACGGATTTTGCTTGGCAGAGGAAACAAGGAGGAATATGCGAAAGCGCTTGGCTTTCTCTCCGCGTGTCTGGCCAGATATCATGGACACAACACCATCATTCTCATCGACGAATACGATGTGCCGCTTGAGAATGCCTATTTCCGAGGCTTTTACGATGAGATGATCAGCTTTATCCGTTCACTCTTTGAATCCGCGCTCAAGACCAACCCATATCTTGAGAAAAGCGTGATCACCGGGTGCCTGCGGATCAGCAGGGAGAGCATTTTTACCGGGCTGAACAATCTGGCAATCGACAGCGTACTGCATACGGACTATGGTGACAGCTTCGGTTTTACCGAGACGGAAGTAGAAGAAATGCTCCGCTATTATGATCTTTTGGCAGAACTGCCGGAAGTGAAAAAATGGTATGATGGCTATTTGTTCGCGGATATTGAGATCTATAATCCGTGGAGCATCATCAATTATGTCCATGACCGCGACCGCAGGATCACGCAGTTTGCGCTGCCGTATTGGTCGAATTCCTCATCGAACAGCATCATCCGCGAAATGGTAGGAGATGCTGATGAGAAAGACCGAGAAGATCTGGAAATTTTGATCAACGGCGGCACGATCGAAAAGCCGGTGCATGAGGAGATCACCTATGGCGATATCCATCAGTCACAGGAAAATCTCTGGAATTTCCTGTTTTTCACCGGATATCTCAAAAAGATCAGCGAGCGTCAGGAGACGAAAGACGGAGATATCAGTATCGAAATGGCGATCCCAAATCTGGAAGTGAAAAAAATCTACCGAGACTCTATCACCTACTGGTTCGATCAGCGGATGAAAGAGACCGACCGCAGCCCGCTGAAACATGCCTTGGAAGCCGGAGACTGCAAAGCCGCCGAGGATTTTATCAACCGGCAGCTCATGGATACCATCAGCTATTTCGATCATGCCGAGAGTTTCTATCACGGCTTCATGGCAGGGCTCCTGACGAACATCGGCGGCTACCGTGTGAGATCCAATCGTGAGAGCGGAAACGGCAGACCGGATATCGTGATGGAGGAACTCAAATTCATGGGGCGCGCGATCATCTTGGAACTCAAGATCTCCGACACTTTCCGCGGCATGGAGAAAAAGTGCGAAGAAGGACTCGCGCAGATCGAAGCGCAAAACTACGCGCAGCCGCTCGAAGATGACGGCTATCAGGAGATCCTCAAATATGCCATCTGCTTCTTCAAGAAGGGATGCATGATCCGAAAAGCTTAAAAGAAAGGCACTGCTGACTTTGCTAGATTTTTTAAGTGGAAGAACCAAATAAAAGAAAACCCGAAAAGACTCTCACCAAGTATATTGTTGATAGGATAGAGAGTCTTTTTTAGTGGGATAGTAATGGAGGGGAAGCTTCAATCTTCATTCATTATCATTCTGCCGACAATTCCGCCGGTTACATCTAAGACCGTTCCGGTTACGTATGATGACAGATCGGTTGACAGGAATTCTATTGCGTTGGCACAATCCTCTAATGTACCAAAGCGCTTCATGGCGACATTTCTTAAGAACGATTTTTCCCCAACTTGCTTAAAGTTTTTTTCGAGCCGCCCCGTTTTGATAAAACCGGGGGCGAGCGCGTTTACGGTAATATTATAAGGTCCGCATTCCTGTGCCAGGGAGCGTGTATAGTGTGCAATTGCAGCTTTTGCCGTTGCATAATGTGAATAACTCCCATCGCTGTTCGCAAGCAAGCCGCCAACGGAGATAACATTAATGATTTTTCCGTAACATCGTTCCTTCATGCCGGATACCACGGCATTACAAGTATATACGGTACTATAAAGATTTTTTTCCATGACAGCGTAAAAATCATTCCAGTTTAGACTGCCGGCTTTGTTTCCGGACGGAGCGCCAACTCCACCGCCTGCGTTGCAAATACAAATATCGATACTTCCAAACTTTCTCTCTATCGTCTCGATGGCAGAAAAAACAGCTTCTTTTTTTGTGAAATCTGCTTCGATACCGATTGCCTGAACACCCAAGGCAAGACATTCGTCAACGGTCGTATCCGCAGTCATTAAAGCAGCTTCTGCTTCATAATCAAGGTAGGAATGCAGGTTTCGAGCTGTGACTGCAACATTGGCTCCTAATTCGGCAAGTCTGATTGCGTATGCACGGCCTAACCCACGTGAAGCGCCGGTAATGAGTGCAGTCTTTCCAATCAGTGGTTTATTGCGATCATACATAAATTTTCTCCTTTCATCGCTTAGAGGACATATAAAAAACTTTTGAATTTTGAACAAATTCTACCACACAGAAATACTGATAGAAAGTAAAAAAGACTTTTAGAAAAAATATGCGACATGTTACGTAACGGAAATGCTAGAAAATCGAAATCGTCACAAATGATACTTTTAACCATCAAAAGCCGCAATTTTAAAGGAGGCTTTTTTTTGATGGTTTTTAGCCTGTTAAGCGATGAAATGCCTTTTTTTTTGACAAAGACGTCTTGAATTACGATTTTTAGTAAAGTAATCTACTAAGAAAGTTTTCAGAAAATCGCCGCGGTCAAGCTGATTAATAAAAGCTTTGCCACGCCCACTTTCTGAATCATCAAAAAAGGAGAGGTGAATGAAATGTTAATGACAGGTGCGCAGTATATTGAGAGCTTGAGAAAATTAAAAACAAGAGTATACATGTTTGGCGAAGAAATTGAAAATTGGGTAGACCACCCGATCATCAGACCATCCATTAATTGTGTTGCTATGACTTATGACTTGGCAAATGACCCGCAATATGCAGATATCATGACTGCAAAATCTAATTTAACCGGTGAAGTGATCAACCGATTTGGACATTTACATCAAAGCACAGAAGACTTAAAGAAGAAAGTAAAAATGCAGAGACTTTGCGGTCAGAAAACAGCAAGCTGCTTCCAGCGCTGCGTGGGTATGGATGCCTTCAATGCAGTATATTCCACGACCTTTGAAGTAGATGAAAAATACCATACAAAATATCACCAGAGTTTTATTAATTTCTTGAAGATGGTACAGACCGAAGACTTAGTTGTGGACGGCGCGATGACAGATCCGAAAGGAGATAGATCGCTTGCACCGTCAGCACAAAAAGATCCGGATATGTTTGTCCATGTTGTTGAAAAAAGAGAAGACGGAATCGTTGTTCGCGGCGCAAAGTGCCATCAGACAGGATCCATCAATTCTCACTGGCATATTATTATGCCGACGCAGGCAATGAAGCCTGAAGATAAAGACTATGCTGTTTCCTTTGCATGTCCGTCAGACGCGGAAGGATTGTATATGATTTACGGAAGACAGTCCTGTGATACAAGAAAACTTGAAGAAAGCGCAGATGTGGATCTTGGAAATAAGCAATTTGGCGGACAAGAGGCGTTGGTTGTTTTTGATAATGTGTTTATTCCGAATGAATATGTATTCTTAAACGGAGAAACTGAATTTGCGGGTATGTTGGTAGAAAGATTCGCAGGGTATCACAGACAAAGCTACGGCGGATGCAAAGTAGGCGTAGGAGACGTTATTATTGGTGCGGCTGCACTTGCTGCTGACTATAACGGAGCAAATAGAGCATCACACATTAAAGATAAACTGATTGAAATGACACATCTGAACGAGACCTTATACTGCTGCGGCATTGCCTGCTCGACAGAAGGTTATGAGACCAAAGCCGGAAACTATCAAATCGACCTGCTTTTAGCGAATGTTTGCAAGCAGAATGTAACGAGATTCCCTTATGAGATTGTGAGACTTGCAGAGGATATCGCAGGTGGATTAATGGTAACAATGCCGAGCGAAAAAGACTTTAAGTCCGATAAAGTTGTAGGACGAAACGGTGAAACAATTGGTGAGATTTGTAACAAGTATTTTGCAGCATCTCCAACCTGTACAACGGAAGAACGTATGAGGATCTTAAGATTCTTGGAGAATATCTGCCTGGGTGCATCCGCAGTCGGTTACAGAACCGAATCTATGCATGGCGCAGGTTCTCCGCAGGCACAGAGAATCATGATCAGCCGCCAAGGAAATATCGAGGCAAAGAAAGAGCTTGCCAAAGCCATTGCCGGGATCAAATAACATTAGCATTCTAGGAGAAAAAAATGGATTGGAAAAAATATTATCAAGAACATTTAATGAGCGCAGAAGAAGCAGTCAATCTGATCAAGTCCGGAGATAAACTGGTTCTTGCGCATGATGTCGGTGAACCGAAAATTCTCGTAGAGGCAATGGTGAAAAATGCAGCAAGCTATAGAAATGTAGAAATTTCACATATGTTTTCTTTGGGAAGTGGAGCGTATTCTCATCCGGAATATAAAGAAAACTTCCATATGAATTTGTGGTTCTTGAGCACGAATACACGCAAGTGCGTCGATGATGGATATGGTGATTACACGCCAATGTTTTTTCATGAGACGCCACGTTTTATTCGTGAAGGAAGAATAAAAATCGATGTAGCGATGATCATGGTTACACCACCGAACGAGGACGGAAAGGTCTCCACGGGTGTTTCAGGAGATTATACCGTGGAAGCTGTGAAAAAAGCGAGAATCGTGATCGCACAGGTGAATGATCAAGTTCCGTTTACTTATGGCGATGCAGTGTTTGATGTTCAAGAGATCGATGCTTTCGTAGAAGCAAATCATTCCTTGCCGACGCTACCGGATGCAGTTATCGGCGAGACTGAGAGTCTGATAGGAAAACACTGCGCGGAATTGATCCACAATGGAGACTGCTTGCAGCTTGGAATCGGCTCTATTCCGGATGCAGTATGCCATGAGTTAATCCATAAAAAGCATTTAGGTATTCATTCCGAAATGCTTGGGGATGGCATTGTGAAACTCTACGAAGAAGGAGCTGTAGATAATAGTTTAAAGCAGATTGATAAAGGTAAATTTGTCTTTAATTTCGTAATGGGTTCGCAGAAGCTTTATGATTTTTGTGACAAAAACCCAGACTGTTTATTGAAAGCTGTCGATTATGTAAATCATCCGTTTATTATCGCACAAAACGAGAACGTTGTGAGCATTAACGGCGGTCTGGCAGTCGATTTCTACGGGCAAGTAGCATCTGACACAATGGGCTATCGGCAATTCTCCGGCGTAGGCGGTCAAGTTGACTTTATCCGCGGCGCAGCGATGAGTAAAGGCGGAAGAGCGATTATCGTGATGCCTTCTGTAGCCGTGAAAAAGGATGGGACAAAGATATCGAAGATCACGCCGCTCTTATCCGAAGGGACGGTTGTGACTGCATCCAGACAGGATACGGATTATGTTGTGACTGAATACGGAATTGCAGAACTGAAGGGAAAAACCGTAAAAAGCAGGGCGAGAGCGCTGATCAATATTGCGCATCCGCACTTTAGACCAGAACTGCAAGACAGCTTTGAACGCATCTTCCAAGAAAAATTTTGAGCAATAGAAAATGGAAAAAGAAAGGAAAAAAGATATGCAAGCGTTAAGAGTTGTGCCGAAAGTATACTATTTTGACACTTTTAAAGACTTTAATCAGGACTTCCAATTAGGCAAAGGCGATATTCTGGTTACAAATCAGTGGATGTATGACCCGTACGTAAAACCGCTGGGAATTGATGTTCCGGTTATTTTTCAAGAAAAATACGGAAAAGGGGAACCATCCGACGAAATGATGGATGCCATGAAAACGGATATGGACCAATACGAATATGATCGTATTATCGCTTTTGGCGGTGGAACGATCGTAGATATTTGTAAGATTTTGGCTTTAGAAATTCCCAATAAGGTCATTGACATCTATACTGGAAAGACCAAAGCAAAGAGAGTGAAAAAGCTGATTGTTGTTCCGACGACCTGCGGAACCGGATCGGAAGTAACGAACGTGGCAATTGCAGAATTAAAGAAGCTGCATACGAAGAAAGGTGTTGCCGACGAGGAAACCTATGCAGAAGCGGCGGTTTTGATTCCGGAATCACTGCAAGGACTTCCGGACTATGTATTTGCAACATCCTCCGTAGATGCTTTGATTCATGCGTTGGAAAGCTACCTTTCGCCAAAAGCGTCACCGTTTACCGAAATGTATTCTTTGAAAGCAATCGAAATGATCATGCATGGCTATAAAAAAATTCTTGAGGCCGGTGGAAATACAGCAGCGAACAGGGAGGCGTATTTAAAAGATTTCCTTCTTGCATCGAATTATGCAGGGATTGCCTTTGGAAATGCAGGCTGTGCAGCCGTACATGCATTGTCTTATTCTATTGGAGCAGCTTTTCATGTTCCACATGGAGAAGCTAATTTTCAGTTCTTCACAGAGGTTTTTAAAATGTACATGAAAAAACAACCGAACGGGAAGATCAAAAAGGCTAACCAAATTTTGGCAGTTGCTCTTGGGTGTGATCTCGATATAGTATATGAGAAGATGGATGAGTTTTTAAGCAATTTTTTGACCAAAAAACCACTTCACGAGTTTGGAATGTGCGAAGAACAAATTGAAGAATTTACAAAATCAACAATCGAAAATCAACAGCGACTGTTAGGAAACAATTATGTTTTCTTGACAGAAGAAGAAATTAAAGAAATATTTACAAACCTATTTTAAGCTAATAAGAATTGCACAGTGGCAGCGCATGAATTTTCACACATATCCAATCACATCACGAATAAATCTATACATCTAAATACATCATTTGTTGCCTTGCATTCGATGCACTTTATTTTAACCGCTGCAATGCTGCCACTTGCAGGGCGACAAAAAGAAATAACGGAGGAAAAATATGAAACTTGAAGGAAAAGTTGCAGTTGTAACCGGTGGTTCTCAGAATCTTGGAAAAGGAATTGTAAAAGAGCTAGTCAATGAAGGGGCAAAGGTTGTCATCGCAGATTTAGCGACATCCTGCGGGTCTGAAACCGCTGCTGAATTTAATACGGAAAAAGGTGAAGAAGTTGTAGCTTTTGTTGCTACCGACGTTTCATCAGAGGAAATGATGATTCATCTGATGGAGGAAACGGTAGAAAAATTCGGACGCTTAGATATTCTGGTTAATAACGCAGGTATTCTAGTGCCGCAGATCCCAATCGAGGAAATGTCGGTAGCCTTTTGGGATAAAGTCATGGCAGTCAATCTCAAAGGAGTCTTTTTGGGCATTAAAGAAGCTGGAAAAATTATGGTCAATAACGAAACCGGTGGCTCTATTATTACGATTTCTTCCGCTGGCGGGATCAGGCCGAGAGATGGTATGATCTCTTACGCGGCATCCAAGTCCGGTGCCATTTTAGCAACACAGGTCGCAGCAAGAGAATATGCAACCCGAGGCGTAAGATGCAATATCGTTGCGCCTGGACCGACTGATGCGGGAAACAACATTGCACCTGAACTGGTGCCTGTATTTCTGGCAGATGTCCCTATGAAAAAATTCGGAACTCCGGAAGACATCGGAAAGGCTGTTGTCTTCTTAGCTTCTGATGATGCAAAACAAATTACAGGCGTGGTTCTCCCTGTTGATGGTGGTAGAGTCCTTTAATATGTGCAGGTTGCTTTGTCAGCAATAAACGGCTGATGAGGCAACCTATTTTTCACTTTATTTTTAGAGAGGAAACCATATTATGAAAGCATTGGTAAAATTTAAGACCGGTTTAGACGGCATTGAACTTAGAGATATTCCGGAACCTGTTCCGACGAAGCATGAAATAAAGGTTAAGGTTGCAGCAGCAGGCTTGTGCGGATCTGATCTTCATGTGATTCATGACATGATCAAGGTAAATATGCCGATTGCGATTGGTCACGAGTTTGTTGGAATTGTAGAAGAAGTTGGAGAGATGGTTACGAAGTTTAAGCCGGGAGATTGGATCACGTCATTGACCACATTTCGTTCCTGTGGGCAATGCAGATATTGCAAAGAGGGGAAAGTGATGTTCTGCAAGGAGCGAAAAGGGCTAGGATTTCATGTCAATGGGGCAATTGCGGAATATGTACTGGCAGCAGAAGAAAATGCGATTTTAATTTCTGAAAAAATAGAAGACAAGATTGCAGTAGCCGTTGGGGAACCATTCGGCTGTGCCGTAAGAGGAGCCATGGAGCGAAACCATGTTTGCAAGGATGATCTTGTGATCGTATGCGGACCTGGGATGCTCGGGCTCAGTGCGGTTCAAATCGCAAAACGCTGCGGAGCGACCGTGTTTGTGTATGGATTGGAGTGGGACCGGGAACGGCTGCAGACAGCCTTGAATATAGGCGCTGACGCGGTATTTACGGATAGAGCGTCTCTGGAAAAAGAGGTTTTTCGGTGTTCCGAATACGGAGCAGATGTTGCTTTTGAAGTGACCGGCGCAGAAGCTTGCTTAAACATGTGTATTGATCTCCTTCGAAAAGGAGGCTCGATAGCACAAATGGGACTGTACCGAGAGCCGCCTAAAATCAACATGAACAAAATGACGGATAATGAAATTCAGTTGACAAATAATTTTGGGTGTCATAGGAGCACTTGGGAGATCGTATTGAATTTGATGGAGGAAAAACAAGTTAATTTCGATATTTATATGGAAAACCGCTTTCGATTAGAACAGTGGAGAGAGGCAATTCAAAAAGCGGAGTCCAAAGAAGCTTTAAAAGTTCTGTTTATTCCAAACCGGATTTGAAACTTTAGGAGGAGAACGACATGGGTGTTGTAAATACAGTTCTTGGACCTATAAAGAGCGATGAATTAGGGCTAACAATGATGCACGAGCATTTTATATTCGGATATCCGGGATATCAGGGAGATGTGCAATATGCAGAATCGGAAGAAGTCAAGATCCTAGATAAACTTTGTCCGATCGTTGAAAAACTAATGCAATACGGTGTACGCACCATTGTAGATGCAACACCGAATGATTGTGGAAGGTGGCCGCAGTTATATCAACGAGTTTCAAAGATGACCGGTATAAATATCATTTGCGCATCAGGATATTACAATGAGGAATTTGGGGGTTCGGCATATTTTAAATTGAGAGCCCTGCACAATGATGCGGAGGGAGAAATTTATGAATTGTTAAAAAGGGAAACTACGACAGGAATCGGACGAACAGATATAAAAGCAGGAGTTATAAAGTTAGCTAGCGGTAAGGATAAAATATCTGATTATGAAAAAATGTTTTTTAAAGCAGCGGCAAAAGTGCAGCAGGAATTCTATGTACCGATCATTACCCATACGGAAGAAGGCAAACTGGGGTGTGAGCAATTAGACTTTTTACTGGAGAATGGCGCGGATGCGAACAAAGTGCTGATCGGGCACATGTGTGATGACTTATGTATACAACATCATCGGTATATTATGGACAAAGGCGCTTATGTTGGTTTTGATCGCTTCAGCGTGCAAGGATTCTTAGGCGTGAAAGAAAATACCGATCGATTCAACTTGTTGAAAAGATTAGTCGACCATGGATATGCGGACAGAATCTTGTTTAGTCAGGATTTTGTAATGCACCAATTGGGGAGAGAACAAAGCATGGATTCTCATATTACACAAATGCATGCGGAATTTCCTTGCGATTGTCTTTTCGAAAAGATTCTTCCGCAAATAAAAGAAACAGGCATCTCAGAGGCCGGAATGAATGAAATTCTTGTTAAAAATCCGCAGAGATTTTTGGACACAGATATTTTTTGATTCCGTTTATCAGAGTACAAGTTTCTGTTGTAATGGATACAACACCCAACAGTTTTACACCGTATTTTGAAGATGTTATTCTGACGGTGGGGAAAAGAATATTGCTGTGTAGGGGATAAGGATTTGAGGAAAGCAATTATTTCAATCATAAAGAAAGAGGAGAAGAAAAATGAAAAAGAACCTTGAAAAACTTTTCGCAGTCATTTTAGTACTTACGTTAGTTTTCACTATGGCAGCTTGCGGAAATTCAGATGACAACGGCGATGCCGGTGACTCTGAAGTCTATACTCTGAGCGCAACCTGGTGCGCAGGTGAAGCAACTGCAATCGTACAGTCTTGGTATAAGGCTGCAGAAAAAATCGAACAGGATTCGAACGGCAGAATTCAGGTGAAAACCTATCACACTGGACAGATTAGTGGATCTGACAGAGAAAATGCGGAAAAGGTATCCACAAATGTTTGTCAGTTCACCACCATTCCGTGTGCGACCATGGCAGAGTTCTCCGGAATCAAAGAATACAATCTTTCAACGATCCCGTATATTTGTACAAGCGATGCACAGTTAGACTACCTTTATGATCAGGGTGTATATGATGATATCAACACAGCCTTTACAGCACAGACCGGATTAGTTCCGAACGGAAGCTTTTCTACGGGTTGGGTTGCGCTTGGCATGAAGAAGGGCGAAGTAAGATCTGTAGCTGATATCAAGGGAATGAAAATCAGATCGATGACGACCGAAGGCCAGTTATCCACATTAGAGGCTTGGGGAGCAGCGCCGACTCCGATGGCGATCGGCGAATTATTTACGGCCTTACAGCAGGGAACTGTTGACGGCGCTTTAGCGGCAGAGCAGTTATTCGACTCGGAAGGCTACGGAGAAATCCTTGCATCCGTTACTAATATCAATCCGTTCTCCACGTACCATATCGGTATTTACAATCAGGAATGGTACAATGCACTTCCGGATGATCTGAAGACTGTATTTGATGAAGGTATGGCATATTTTTACGAAGTATGCAGACCGGCACAGCTTCAGGCAACACAAGATGCATATAAGAATCTTGAAGCAGACGGCTGCAAATTTGTAGAACTGACAGCAGATGAATTACAGGGCTTTGCAGATGCGGCAGCGGCGGTAACGGAAAAAATGTCCGCAGCCCTTGACGCAGACTTTGTTCAGAAAGCAAAAGATTGTTTAGCAACCATGTAAGCATAGAACACGTTATATTGTGACAACAGGCAGCTGAAGATTTTCAGCTGCCTGTTGGAAAGAAAGGTATAGTTCCTATGAAGAAGAAACTTTTGTATGTTGTGGATAACTTGGAAAAATATATTTGCATGCTGATCCTTGCAATTATGTTTGTCATTATCTTGGAGCAAGTGGTACTTCGATTCGTATTTCATAATCCGAATTCGTGGTCTGAAGAACTTGCGAGATATCTGCACATCGGACTTATTTATTTTGGCGCAGGCTTTGCGACAAGAAAAGACCAGCATATCCGAATTGATTCTGTTTTAAACATCTATCCGGAAAAGATCCGACCGTACATTAAACATTTGGGTGATTTAATGTTTGTGATTTTTGCGATCTTTATTGTGATCATCGGTGCGCAAACAGCAATGCATGTATATAGCCTTGGACAAACGTCCACCGCGTTGAAAATCCCTATGGCGATCGTATATACCCTTTGTCCTATCGGATATGCATTGATCGCGATCAGACAGATCCAGCTTTGGATTATAGAATTGATCAATTTAAGACACCAAAAAGCGGAAGGAGGATGTAACTAATGCCTGCTACATTATATATTTTTATTGCTCTGTTCGCATGCTTGCTGATAGGCATTCCTATCGCATTCTCTATTGGAATTGCAACATTATCAACTCTTTTAATTTATGACATTGTACCACTGTCGCTGATGGCGCAGAAATTAACTGTAGCCGGTGACTCATTCCCGCTTCTTGCGATACCGTACTTCATGCTTGCCGGTGAGATCATGGCTAGAGGAGGGATTTCCGAAAAACTTGTAGGGTTTGGGAAAAGTATTGTAGGAAGTGCGACGGGGTCCTTAGGCATTGTTACGGTCGTTTGCTGCGCGATCTTTGCGGCAATTTCCGGCTCCGGTCCGGCAACCGTTGCAGCGATCGGCGGCATTATGGTTCCGTACATGGTCAAAGATGGATATGAAGAAGGTTACGCGTCTACGCTTGCTGCGGTAGGCGGAACGCTTGGTCCGATCATTCCGCCAAGTGTTTGCTTCATTATGTATGGTGTAGTAGCATCCGTATCCATTACTGACCTGTTCTTATCCGGCGTTATTCCGGGAATCTTGATCATGTTTTCTTTATGCATCCTTACCTATTGCATTTCCAGAAAATATGGATATGGCGTAGTTCCAAAGGAAGAAAAAGTAAAACCAACGTTATCAAACATTGCGAAATCCTTCTGGGACGCAAAATGGGCTGTTTTGATGCCGGTTATCATCCTCGGCGGCATTTACGGCGGGTTCTTTACCCCAACAGAAGCGGCGGTTGTTGCATGCGCTTACGGGTTAATTATTTCCCTGTTTGTGACAAGAGAGATGAGTTGGAGAGAACTTCCTGAAGTTCTCGGCGGCGTTGCACTTACAATGGGATCCTGCGTTATCATGGTAGGCTGCGCGGTTGCATTTGGTGAAGTTATGACGATCATGGGAATTCCGAAGATTATCGCGGATTTCTTGACCGGAATCACATCCAGCAAGCTTGTAGCATTGATCCTGATCGATATTTTATTACTGATCGTAGGATGTTTCTTTGAAACCTTATCTGCAATCCTGATTCTGGCACCGATCCTTTTGAATGTTGTAACAACTTTCGGTGTGGACAAAATTCATTTCGGATTAATCATGGTAACCGCAATGGTTATCGGACAGGTAACTCCGCCGGTTGGAATTAACCTGTTTGTCGGATCCAGAATTTTGGGGATCAAGGTAGAAAAAATGTTTAAATGGCTGCCGATCTTCTTGGCAGTAATGGTATTGGATCTTCTGATCGTGACATTTATTCCGCAGCTTTCCTTGTTCCTTTTAGGTTAGTCAGACAGGGGAGGTAAAGAATTATGAATTATGATTACGATGTCGCGGTGATTGGCGGAGGCCCCGGCGGCTATGTTGCGGCAATCGCGGCAGCAAAAGAAGGTAAGAAGACTTGTCTGTTTGAAGAACGGCGAGTTGGAGGAGTATGCTTAAATGAGGGCTGCATTCCGACGAAAGCGCTTCTTAAAAGCGCTGCGGTGCTAAGAACCATAAAAGAAGCAAAGAACTTCGGTGTTTGCGCAAATTTGTCAGATGAAATTCAAATTGATATGATCGCAGTGCAAAATAGAAAAAATGCGGTCATAAACCAGCTGGTTGGCGGAATGGAATTCTTACTGAAAGCAAACAAAGTTGAAGTATTTAACAGCAGTGCATCTTTTTCCGACAGCCATACATTAAAGTATGACAAAGGAGAAGTATCTGCAGATAATATCATTATTGCGTCCGGGTCAAAGGTTTTTCGACTGCCGATTGAAATTGCAGAAGACGCAAAAGTATTTACTAGCAGAGAGCTGTTGGATCTTGACTACCTGCCCAAACAGGTGGCCATTATCGGCGGCGGAGTTGTCGGTGTTGAATTCGCGTTTTTCCTTGCAGGAGCAGGCGTGAAAGTAACTATTCTTGAACTGATGAATGAAATCTTGCCGATGGTCGATGCGGAAGTGATCTCTCAAGTAAGAAACGTATTGAAACGAAACGGCATTCAAGTTATCACGGACGCAGCGGTAAAAAGAATCGAGCGCGATCACGTGATTTATGTCGAGAAGGACGAAAAAAAGACGGTAGCCGCGGACTTTACGGTTATGGCAGCCGGGAGGGTTCCTAGAACGGCAGGATTAAATTTGGAGGCTGTTGGTATTGAAATGAATAAACGTGCAGTCGCAGCAGATGAATATTTACGGACGAATGTTCCGCATATTTATGCAATCGGCGATGTAAACGGTAAATCGATGCTTGCGCATACAGCGTCGAAAGAAGCAGAAGTTGCAGTGCATAATATTTGCGGACAGAAAGAAGAAATGGATTATCGTTTTATTCCATCGTGTATTTACTTGAGTCCGGAGATCGCCTGTGTCGGCATTACTGAGATTGAGGCACAAAAGCAAGGAAAAAATGTGCGGATCGGAAAGTTTCCGCTTTCTGCGAACGGAAAGGCTTTGATCGAAGGCGAACCGGCTGGTGTCATTAAAGTGATCATCGATAAAGATACCGATAAGATCCTTGGCGTCCATATCTTTGGCGTACACAGTACGGATATGATAAGTGGTTTAACGATTGCAATGACAAACGGATTAAAAGCGACGGATATTATTGCGAGTGTTTTCCCGCATCCGACGGTTTCTGAGATCATTCATGAAGCCTGCTTGGCAGCCTACGGAAAAGCAATACATATAAAATAAAAATAAACCGGTTCGATTAGGGTATAGTTCCATAATCGAACCAATTTTCTTTTTGCATGGAAATAACTTATTCCGATTGCATGCTGAATTGCGGCAAATTCTTAAATTCATCCATATGGCGAGTTAAGAAATCAATTAAAAGACCAATAGTGTATTTCTGTACTTTTTGTTTACTGTTTAATATAAAACCTGCCTCATAGCGAAAATCATCAAGGCTGCTGATGGGAACGATCGCAGTCTCAGCACTAACGTAGGTTTTGGCAACCGGCTCAATGAAAATCGTGACGCCTTGGTTGAAGCGTACCAGTCGTGCAAGCAGGTCTACCTGTGCGGAAGATTGTGTGATTTTAGGCTCAATACCGTAGGAGCGGAACTTGTCCGGAATCGTATAGTGCCATTTGAAACGATCTGAGATCAGCAGAATATTTTCGTTTTTTAAATCTTGAAAAGAAATGGTTGCTTTTCTGGATAACGGACTGCATTTATTGATAAATGCATAGGCACAGTAGCTGAACAACGGAATGAAATCAAAATCATTTTTGTCAACGGGGAGAACACTGAATGCTAAATCAACCTGTCCGGTTTTGAGCAGTTCTTCACAATCCAGGTCAGGTACTTCCAGAATAGATAAATGAACTTCCGGGTATGCAACAGAGAAACCGTTTAGCATGGGAGGCAGTACGGAAGGGGCAATCCCCGGTGGTACCGCGATCTTTAAGGAACCTTTTAGAGACTGTGTGTTATGCTGAATTCGGTTTACAAGATTTTCATATTCATGAATAAATTTTTCAACATCATTTTTAACCAAAACACCCAGTTCCGTCAAGACGATACCATGATTGTTACGTGTGAACAGAATTGCGTCAAGCTCGTCCTCCATATTTTTCATAGACTGACTTAAAGCCTGCTGCGTTATAAACAAATGGTTTGCAGCCTTAGAAAGATTGAGATCTTTGCAAACCTGCAGATAATATTTTAATTGTCTGATTTCCATCTTAACCTCCTGCTGATCCAAAAACAAATGCTTATTATCCTGTGAAAATTATATCATAGATAAGGCTTCAAGTCCAGTTAGATCGGATACCAATTCTACTTGTAAGCACCACCGATTATATGTGTTTTACGATTCCGCGCTAAAAGGATAAGATTAAACACAGAAAGGGGGAAAAGAAGATGAAATACATTATAAATGATTCTGTGGATCCTTGGTTTAACTTGGCGCTTGAAGAATATTTCTTGAGGCAGAAGACAAGAGAAGATCTTGTTTGCCTTTGGCAAAATGATAATTCCGTGATTATCGGGAGACATCAAAACACTGCAAACGAAGTTAACCAGGAAGTTGCAGACCAAGAACATGTAAAGATTGCTAGAAGAACGACCGGTGGCGGAGCGGTCTATCATGATCTTGGGAATCTGAACTACACCTTTATCACAAATTTCAACTTGGAGGCTCCTCAAAACGTTAATTTCAAAGTTTTTGCACAGCCGGTGATCGATGCGCTTGCATCGTATGGACTTCAAGCTGAATTGTCCGGAAGAAATGACATCTTGCTTGATGGAAAGAAGATATCCGGAAACGCACAGGCTTGTATCGGAAACCGCTTTATGTTTCATGGGACATTACTTTACGATTTAAATTCAGATATGGCACAAAAAGTGCTGTCTGTCAGCAAGGAGAAGGTTGAATCAAAGGGCGTAAAGTCCGTAAAAAGCAGGATCGGAAATATCAAGCCCTATTTGCCGGAGGGAATTGGAATTTTAGAATTAAAAGAAAAGATTGCATCTGCCTTTGCAAAAAATGAAGGCTTTGAACGATATACCCTGTCAGAAAAAGATCTATACGAAATTCAAAAGCTTCGAAAGGAAAAATATGCGACAAAAGAATGGATCTTTGGCGAATCCAGAATAGCGGGAATCCGTAATAAAGCACGATATCCCGGTGGAGAACTGGAGTGCATGATCGAACTTGATCATGGCAGCATCAAGAACATAAAGTTCTATGGGGATTTCCTCGGGATATACGATACAGATGAGATTGAAAAGATATTGCAAAATACTCTCTATGAAGTCAGCGAAGTCAGACAAAAGATAGAGCAAAAGAAATTAAACCTGTTTTTCGGAGATATTACTACGGATAACGTACTCGAGTGTATGTTTATGACCGATTGATATTTCTAGAGATAATAAAACCAAATCAAGAAAAGGAGTGAAAAATATGAAAGTTATTATGCCGCAGATCGGAATGACAATGCAGGAAGGTGCTATTACCAAATGGTTGAAAGCAGACGGAGATAAGGTCGAGAAGGGTGAACCGCTTTTTGAAATTATGACAGAAAAACTTGAAAATCAGATTGAGTCAGTTGCAACCGGAACTTTAAAAATCTATAGAGAAGCAGATCCGGATGAATTTATCACATGCGGAGAAGAAATCGCTGAAATTATTGAAGAATAAGACGGAGAGAAAAAATGGGAGAAAAGATTGTAAAACTGACACCGGCCCAGCGATTTATTGCTAAAAAAATGAAGGAAACCGTTGTTAACAGTCCGCAGGCAACCACCTGCTTCGATGTCGATATGGGTCCTGTAGTGGCATTGAAAGAAAAACTGAAAGCAGAGGGGAAGAATGTAACCGTTGCAGCGTTCTTGGTAAAGGCAGTCGCACTTGCGGTAAAAGAAAATCCAAAGATGAATTCGAGATTCATCAATGGAGAGATCCATATGTACGATGAAGTAAATGTTGCAATGGCAATGGCAGTTCCAAATGGCTTAATTGTTCCGGTTATAAAAAACGCAGATTCAAAAGATTTAGTGGCGATTTCACAAGACATTAAGACATTAAAAGAAAAAGTAGATGCCGGCAAATTAGGGCCGGAAGATATGCAAGGCGGGACATGCTCCCTTACTAGCTTGGGAAACGGAAGAAACGACATTGTGCTTCCGATTGTAAATGACGATATTACCCTATTGTTAGGAGCAGGGAGTACGCACAAGAAACCCGTTGTCTTGGACGATGATACGATTGGAATCAAGAACATCGCAAACTTTAGCTGCAACACAAATCACTGTGTAATGTATGGCGCGGAAGTAGGAAAGTTCTGCACGGATTTTGCAGAAATTTTAGAAAATGCTGAAGAGAAATTAAAGTAAAAGCAAAGGAGAAACGTAATGGATTACAACAAGGAAGAAATGCTTGACCTGTATGAGCGCATGGCAAAAGGCAGAAGCTTCGCTTTACAAATGAAAGAAGCGGTTAATAAGGGTTATTGTCGTATTGCTTTCCATACCCCTTGGGGCGAAGAAGCCGTTGGCGTCGGAATTGCAGCTGCGATGACAGACAAAGAGTGGTATGCAGGTACACACAGATCCCAGAACACTTACATGCAGATTTTTGATCATTTTGAGTTTATCAGTGAGATCTTCTGCAGAAAAACAGGCGTCAGAAAAGGTGTGACTTTTGATGCGCATATTAACGATATGAAGAAAAAAGTTCTGACTCAAGTTGCTTTGATCGGCGCGCAGGGACCTATTTATACAGGTTTTGCATGGGCATTAAAGCACAGCGGCAAGGATGAAGCGGTTGTAATTGAAATGGGTGATGGAGCCGCATCCGAAGGTGCAACTTACGAAGCATGGAATTTGGCGCAGCTGTATAAAGTTCCGGTTTGCTATGTTGTTGTAAATAATCAGTGGGCAATGTCTGTTTACCAGCCGGACGAAACCCCGAATCCGGATATTTCCGAAAAAGCGAAAGGAATCGGACTTCATACACAGATTGTTGATGGAAACGACGTTTTGGCCGTAAAAGCAGCAGTGGAAAAAGGCATCGCGCTTGCGCATCAGAATATTCCAAATGTTGTTGAGCTGAAAACCTTAAGATGGGGACCGCATCTGATCGGGCAGAGAGAGTACGTAAGACCGGACGCTGAAAAGCTTGCGGCTGCAATGGTAAACGATGATCCGGTAAAGAGATTTGCAAATTATCTGCTTGTAAACGGCTATACTGACGAAGCATGGATCACGGAAACAAACGAAAGAGTTGACAAAGAAATCTATGAAGTGATCGAAAAAGCAGGTGCGCAGGAATTCGCAAGCTTTGATGAAATTTATGGAAAAGATATGATCTATGGAACACCGGAAACAGGAGGAGATCTGTAATGAAAAAGAAAATGTTTTTAAACAGAGCAATTGCTCAGGCGGTTCATGAAGAAATGGAACGTGATGACAAAGTCATTTTGCTTGGCGAAGATATGAAGCACCTTAACGGAGGACTGTCCGTATATTTAGGTGTACCCGGAGATTTTCCTGACAGATGCTTGGAAATGCCGATCGCGGAATTAGGATATTCCCATTTTGCAGGCGGAGCAGCAGCTGCCGGATATAGACCGGTTGTTGACTTAATGTTTTCTGACTTTATGGCAATTGCGAGTGACAGTATTATAAACTTTGCAGCAAAATACAGATATGTTACGTTAGGCGAGGAAATTATGCCGATCGTATATGTTGCAGGAAACGGAAGCAGAGGAACCTACGGCGGATGGTCATCCGGCTGTAATCATGACCAGTGTATGGAAGCTTTATTCATGAATATTCCTGGATTAAAGGTAGTAGCGCCATATTATCCTGAGGATGCCAAGGGATTACTGAAAGCTTCGATTAGAGATGATGATCCGGTAGTATTTTTCTATCAGTTAGGTTCTGTCGGTGTTCAGGGCGAAGTTGAGCAGGACGCAGACTTTATCATTCCGTTAAATCATGCGGCAAAAGTCAGAAGAGAAGGTACGGATGTAACGATTATCGGTATCCAAGGTGTTCTTCCTTTCTGCGAAAGCGCTGCAGAAAAGCTTGCAGGAGAAGGTATCTCTGTTGAGGTTATCGATCCTAGAGTTTTGGCACCGCTGGATGTAGAAGCACTGGCAGCCTCTGCTGCAAAGACCGGAAGAGTTCTGATCGTTCAGGAAGGCCCGGTAAGAGGCGGAGTCGGCGGAGAAATCGCAGCTCAGCTTGCAAAAGAATGTCATGGAAAGCTGAAGGCTCCAATTGAAAGACTTGGACAGTTACATACTCCGGGACCTTGCGGACCGACAGAAGCCATGATGCATGTGAACCCGGATCAGATTTATGAAAAAGTTAAGGAATTAATGAAATATTAATGGGTAAATTTATGAAAAAATTAGTCATTATAAACTTAGGCTCAACATCAACAAAAGTTGCGTACTATGAAGATCGAAACTGCATCTACAATGAAAATATCAAGCACAGCGCAGCAGATTTGTCACCGTTCCCGGACATTATGGACCAATATGAGTATCGCTACGAAGAAGTCATCAAGTTTCTGGAAAGAAAAAAAATAGATCCGAAAACGATCGATGCTTTTGTATCAAGATGCGGGAATATGGCACCGGCAGAGGGTGGAGTTTATGAGATTACCTCGCCGATGGTCGAACAAATAAAGTCCTGTAGATATGGAAAGCATGCGTCAAATTTAGGAGTACAGATTGCGCAGAAATTCTGTGAAACATACGGAGCTATGCCGCTGACGGTGGATCCACCGACGACTGACGAATTCGAAGCACTTGCCAGATACAGCGGACACGCTGCAATCAGCAGAAAAAGTTCTTTTCAGGCACTGAACCAACGTGCAGTCGGAAAAAAATATGCGGCTGATGTAAATAAAAAATATGAAGACTTAAATCTTATCATCGTTCATCTGGGAGGCGGCATCAGCATTGTTGCACATAAACAAGGCAGAATGGTCGACGGAAACAATGCCTTAGACGGAGATGGTCCATTCTCAACAAACAGAACCGGAGATTTGCCGGTAGGATCGTTGATCGACATGTGTTTCTCGGGGAAATATACCTATGCAGAAATGAAAAAACAAGTGAATGGTGTCGGCGGTCTTGTAAGCTATGTTGGTGAAAATGATGTTTTGCTGATCGAACAGCGCTCTGCAAATGATCCGGTATGTGCGGAGGTTTTAGAAGCGATGTGCTACCAAGTCGCAAAGTCGATCGGAGCAGCAGCAACCGTATTGAAGGGAAAAGTAGATGCAATCTTGCTGACAGGCGGAATGGCGAACTCGAAACTTCTGGTAGGCTATATTAAAGAACGTACGGACTTTATCGCGCCGGTAACTGCTTATCCGGGGGAATTTGAAATGGAAACTCTGGCTTTAAACGGATATGAAGTTTTAATGGGCAATATTATACCTAAAAAAGTGAAATAAGAGGACGAAGATGTTTAGAAATTATGCTGAAATTGAGGAATTCGTTTTAGAAAGCGGTTTTAAGGCAACAGTTGCATTGGCAGCTTCTCATGACGATGACGCATTGAATTCTGTAGTTACCGCAAAAAGAAAAGGCATTATAAAAGCGATCCTAATTGGTGATGAGCAAAAAACAAAGGAATTGCTGCGCGAAATGAAGGAGCCGGAAGAAGATTATCAATTTATTAACGAATTAGATAACGCGGCAGCCGTACACACAGCAGTCCGGCTTGTCAATCAAAAAGATGCAGATATGCCGATGAAAGGCTTGATGCCGACGGCGGTTTTCTTAAAAGGGATTCTTGACAAAGAACAGGGCTTTGTTCCGGACAAAGGATTGATCAGTGTTGCGAATATTTATCAGATCACAAAAGAGGATCGCTTGCTGATATTAACGGATTGCGCAATCAACATTGAGCCTGATTATGCTGCAAAGGTAAAGATCCTGAATAATTCTGTTAAACTTGCGCATCAGCTTGGCATCGAATGCCCGAAGGTCGCAGTAGTGGCACCGGTGGAAGTTATTAATCCGGCTATGCAGTCAACTATCGATGCAGCGATGCTTAGCAAAGCGAATGAAAGAGGACAGATCAAAGGATGCATTGTAGACGGACCGTTAGGTTTGGATAACGCCGTTTCAGCAGAAGCAGCCCGCCATAAGGGCATTATAAGTCCTGTGGCAGGACAGCCGGATCTGATTCTTTTCCCTGAACTGGCATCAGCAAATATGTTCAGCAAAGGCATTATATACTTTGGTGATGGATCTCCTTCCTGCGGCGTCGCAGTCGGAACAACCGTTCCGGTTATTATGACATCAAGATCGGACACTGCAGTTAATAAGTACAATTCGATCCTGATCGGTGCGCTGCAAACCATTAGGAAGGATGTTAAATAAAAGCCATAATGAAAAGAGGAAGACCGTAATGTTAAGTGATCAAGTGAAGATAACCTATACAAATAACAGCGGCTTGCTGTTTCGTTACGGCAATGTAAAAATTCTAATCGATGGTTTGGAAGAAGACGTCAATACCTTTGACACTCCTCCTAGAGAAGTCAAAGAATTTATTAAAAAGAATGTTTTTGCCTCAACAGGCAAAAACATTCTTTTATTCACACATTGTCACGACGATCATTTTAGTGATGCTAAAACTGCAGAAGCTGTATGTAAGAATATAGAGTTTGTTGTTATACCGGATGATGAGAACATAAAACTGTGTACAAAGCAGGCCATGGAAGACAAAAAAATTTACATCATGCCGAAACAATGCATCGAAAAGAAAATAAAAATAGCCGAAGATGTTGAGGTGAAAATGATGCAAACAACACATCTTCCGTTTCCGGGAGCAAGTGCGGGTCCCCACTATGCTATTGCATTACGTTTTGCATCCGAAAAATATTTTATTGCAGGTGATTCTGATCCGGACAATGTAGAAAAAATCCAAAAGGAATATCCAGATGGATTTGAAATTGCATTTTTTAACCCGGTCATTCTTGGTAGACCGAAGACAATGAAATTAATAAAAGAGGGATTTTGCAAAAAACTTGTAATATATCACCTGCCAAGCGAAAAAACCGATCAGTACAATTATCGAAGCATGGCAAGCTCCATGGCAAAAAAATATAAAGACATTGAAAAAATCGAAGTGGATTTGTTATTAAACAAATTATGCAATTACAAATAACCGTAGAAAAGAGAGGGTAAAAAGTGAAAAAATCGAAAATAATTGGATTCGCAGCAGCACTCGTTGTTCTGATCGCAATGCTGTTCATTCCGGAAGGTGCTGGATTAAGTACCGCAGGAATTCGAACATTGGGCGTTACCATTGCATTATTGCTGCTGCTGATAACAGAAGTGTTCCCACCGGGAGTTTCTTGTTTGTTTATTGTTGGGTTGATGCCGTTAGTAGGCGTGCAGCCGAATTTTGCGGCAGCAATCAGCGGGTTTGACCACCCGATCATGTTATTTACGCTGGCGTCGTTCGGAATTGCAGCAGCATTTACAGCAGTACCGCTTTCCAAGAGAATCCTTGTTAATCTATTAAAAAAATTCGGAAAAAACGTAAAATTATCAATTTTGGCAATCATGATATGTGCTGCGCTGGTTTCCTCTATGATATCTAACATTCCGACAACAGCAATCTTTATGGCAATCGGATTATCATTTCTTGAATTGTATAATGATATGCCGGAGGCTAAAAAGAAAACTGGAAGAGCGATTATGATCGCAGTCCCGCTTGGCGGTATGATTGGCGGAATGATGACCCCGGCAGGATCATCAATCAATCTGCTAGCACTTGGATATCTTGAAAGTTTGACAAATGGTGAATTTACAGTCACGTTTGTACAGTGGATGGCAGTCGGTATCCCGCTTAGCATTGTAATGATCCCACTAGCGTGGTTTTTGGTATGCAAGGTTTATAAACCGGTAGAACTTCCACATGAACAGATCCAGGACTTTGTAAATAACATTGATATTCCAAAGAAAATGGAAAAAAAGGAGAAGTGGGTGTTATTTGTTATTCTTGTAATGCTGATTTTAATGATTTTGTCTTCATGGGTAAAAACGTTAGAAGTATATACCATCGCATTACTTGGATGTGCTATTTTTATTGCGCCTAAAATCGGCGTTCTTTCATGGGACAAGTTCTGTAGCGAAGTTACATGGGTCGTTATCATTATTACGGGAACGGTTCTTTCGATTGGTGATGCGATCAACGCGAACGGCGTCAGCACGTGGCTGGTGGAGACATTCTATCCGCAGGGACTTCAATTAGGCGAATGCGGAATCATCGCATTATGCGCGATCTGCACGTTTGTAATGTTGGCAATTATACCGGTAGCACCGGCAGTTGTAGCTGTTTTAGCAGGCCCTATGGTAACGATTGCTATGAATACAGGGTATTCTCCTGCATTTTTGGTCTTAACCATAGGCTTATGTGCTGCAAACTGCTATCTGTTCCCGTTAGACAATGTACCGCTTCTTACATATGGAACCGGATATTACAAAATGACAGATATGTGCAAGTCAACACTGTTCCTCCAAATTGCAATGGTAATACTCTCTGCGATTTGGATTCCGATTGCAGCTGGACTGGTGGGGCTAATTTGACATTTTGAGCATAGATAACACAAATCAACGCAAAAATTCTCTAAGGCAAAACTTAGAGAATTTTTGTGTTTTGATAAAAAC